>NZ_JBIYCT010000002.1:0-685139 GCF_044907945.1 Bacillus sp. RC240
GGTGGACCCCCAGGACCTACGGGGCAAACCGGAATAACCGGAGCAACAGGACCTTCTGGTGGACCTCCAGGACCTACGGGGCCGACCGGAATAACTGGAGTGACAGGACCTTCTGGTGGACCCCCAGGACCTACGGGGCCGACCGGAATAACTGGAGTGACAGGACCTTCTGGTGGACCTCCAGGACCTACGGGGCCGACCGGAATAACCGGAGCAACAGGACCTTCTGGTGGACCCCCAGGACCTACGGGGCAAACCGGAATAACCGGAGCAACAGGACCTTCTGGTGGACCTCCAGGACCTACGGGGCCGACCGGAATAACCGGAGCAACAGGACCTTCTGGTGGACCTCCAGGACCTACGGGGCCGACCGGAATAACTGGAGCGACAGGACCTTCTGGGCCAACCGGGCCTTCTGGACTTACAACATCTGGCTTATCTCAGTATGCTTATGTTTTCAATACAGCAGCTCAAGTTGTTGCCTTAGAAGCACCTGTTCTTTTTAATTCACACGGCACAATCACATCCGGTTTTACTCATACTCTTGGAACTTCTCAGATGACAGTTATTAATGCTGGAGATTATAAAATTTCTTTTTCTGTATCAGGAGTTGAGCCTAATCAATTTGCACTCTTTTTAAACGGGGCTCCCGTTACCAACTCCGTTTATGGATCAGGTGCAGGAACTCAACAAAACAATGGGCAAACAGTTCTCACTTTAGCCGCAGATGATATTCTTACCCTTAATAATCATACTTCCGCTGCTGCAGTTACTTTGCAGACTTTAGCAGGTGGAACACAAACAAATATAAATGCTTCGATTGTAATTGAAAAATTAAATTAATTTAATCATTTATTTCTTGAAACTCTAGCAGTAAATAACCTAGAGTGGATTCTTTTTTTAACAAGCAGTTAGCTTTTGCTAGCTGCTCTTTTAATTAAAATAACTATTTTGTAGTAATTCTTTATAAATCGCTCTTAAACTTATATAATCTTTATATAAAAATATTAAAAATCGTTTAATTATAGGGGGCGCTTCGTATGCTACAAGGTATTAATCATATTTGTTTTTCTGTTTCAAACTTGGAAAAATCTATTAAATTCTATCAAAAAATACTTCAAGCAAAATTATTAGTAACAGGTAGAAAATTAGCGTATTTTGATTTAAATGGATTATGGATTGCTTTAAATGTTGAAGAAGATATACCAAGAAATGAAATTAAGCAATCTTATACACATATAGCCTTTACTGTAACAAATGAAGAATTAGATCATTTAAAAGAAATATTAATTCAAAATGAAGTTAATATTTTACCTGGTCGAGAAAGAGACGAGAGGGACCAAAGATCTCTTTACTTTACAGACCCGGATGGCCATAAGTTTGAATTCCACACTGGTACTTTGCAAAACCGCTTAGAGTACTATACAGAGGATAAAAAACATATGACCTTTTACATATAATAAGAAAGCTAAGGCTTTCTTATTATTTTTTATCAAATAACGCTTTTGTTAAGATCTATGAATCCATTTCTTAGGTGAAAAACTTTTATAGAAGCATCTTTTTTGGACAAATTTACCGGATGAATTAGCGGAAATTTCATGTTATTCTGAACTTGTTGAATAACCCAATACATTCAACAATGCTCTTGATTGCATACTTAGTATGTAACCATCCATCCAGATACCTTAGTTAATACATCCCCCTAGTCGTCGTTATTGCTAAGGTATCTTTTTAGATGCCCTGTGTGCAGGGCTTTTTCATTTCAGTTATGATGCTCTTTTTCCCATTTAATTATCGTTGCTTGAAGTCATATTTCTTAACAAAATTCAAATTTGATTATAACAACTGTGTTTTCCGTTCTTCCATCCGAATTACTTTTCCGCTTTGATATACAAATGATTGTTCACCAAATCCACCTTGAGGTGGTTCTATTAGTTGGACTTGACCATTTTTAACAACATATATTCCGTTTATTTTCAAATCTATTTCAGCTGTCATTTCTACAAGATTTTCTTTTCTGATTCCCACCAAGATCACTCCCATATGTTATAATTACTTTGTCGAAGTAAGTCGGGAGCAATCTCGGCTTTTTTGTTTGTCTACAAATATCGCACAACATTTTCTGGAACAAATGATTGTTCAAGTGATAAATGAAGCCGTATCGGAATCGACTCTTTGTTATCCCTTGCCCGTTTACACATATCTTCAGCTTCTTCATATACAAATTCTTTATCCTCCGCTCGCTTATAACGCCAAATCCCCATCGCGTAATCTTCAAATAACTCATAACGCTCATCAGGCGCTATCGTTGGTTTTAATTCATCGATTGCTTTTGCTTGACGTGGTATTTGAACAACTACATCTGCATACCGTAGTTTTGAATTCAAACGGTAAATGTGAGCTTTCTTAGGATCAAATGATACAACTTGTTCCACGTCAAAGATTGTTAGTTGCTTTGGCATCATTGGTTCCCTCCAATACTTGCAAGCTTGCGAGTAATATTCCCTCTAGCTGCGTTAATGTTAGTTGATCTAATGCTTGTCCGTTAATTTCCGATAATCCCATCACTGATAATTTACGGATAATTGCTAATTTTCTATGTTCCAATTCTTGCCGTAACAACATGATCAGGCCTCCTGTTGATGATTGAACTTACGCTCTAAATTTACAAACTTACTAAATTCTTTAATGAATGCTAGTTCAACAACACCAACTGGGCCATTTCTCTGTTTCGCTAAAATGATTTCCGTTATGTTTTTATTTTCTGTTTCACGGTCATAATAATCTTCGCGATATAAGAATGCGATCAAGTCCGCATCTTGCTCAATTTGACCATTTTCACGTAGGTCCGAAAGTAACGGCCTTTTATCTTGTCTACTCTCAACAGCACGACTTAATTGTGATAGTGCAACCACACATACATTTAGCTCTCTTGCCATAAGTTTTAGCTTACGGCTAATCTCACCAATCTCTTGCATGCGATTTCCTTTGTGCTTTGGATCACCTACAATAAGCTGCAGGTAATCAATTGCGACTAGCACCTTTTTGTCTGGGTATTTGCGCTTTAGTTTCCTAGTCTTTGCGTAAATCTCTTGCATCGTTACATTGGCTTTATCGTATATTTCTAACGGCAAATCATTTATTAACCCCATTGCTTGGCTAATCTTTTCCCAATCCTTTAAATTACATAGCTTTTTAGGGTTCTTTAATTTCGTAGCATCTATATTTCCAGTACTTGAGATCATACGCTTAAGTAACTGTTCTTCGCCCATCTCTAGAGAAAAGACCCCTGTTGCTGTATGAGCACTCGCTGCATGGAAAGCAATGTTTAATACAAATGCTGTTTTCCCCATCGAAGGACGGGCACCGACAATAATTAAATCGCCTTCTTGTAGTCCTGCTGTCATTCTGTTTAAGTCGTCATAACCAGTTGGTATACCGGTTAAATCTCCTACATCAATTTGCATATTCTTATACAGATCAACTAGGGTTTCCTTTAGATTAAATTCATCTGAATAACCAGTTTCCTCAATGGCACTTAATTCATCAATCGATGTACTAATAGCACTTATATCTCTTTCATGCTGAAGACGATTATATAAGTTGCCAGCAACCTCTTGAGCATGTCGCATCTTCCACGCCTCAATTACTAAACCTTCGTGATACGAAAAGTTTTTTGTTGTGGTAACAACTTCTGTCAAGTTTACAAAGAATCCAATTCCGCCAATTTGGTTCATAAAGCTTTCATCGAATTTCCCCATGAGAGCGACAAGGTCTATTGGAACCTCAGCATCCTCTAACTCTCTCATCGCTTTAAAAATCACTTGGTGTGTTGGTAAAGAAAACTGTTTTGCCTTTAGCTGGCAATCTTTAATTAAATCGCCTTCTTGGATAATGCTACCTAAAACACTTTGTTCAGCTTCTGTGTTACGAATCATATCGTTACTCATTGAACCATCCACCCACTTTTTTGATTAAGCGCTGCAAGTTCTTCATCCGTTGGAATGTTTTTCTCCCATGATTGTTGCTGCTGTATTACGTTTTTAGTAGATTCCGATAAGCCTTTTTGTTGATAAGGAGCCTGAATATTTTGTTGCCCTTTTGCTAATCGTTGATTACGAAATGCTTTATCAGCTGCTTCAACGTCCGCTACGGTTTTCAATCCCTTAAGGTGCCAATCTCGTAAAATTGTATTTACGTAATTCATGTTTCTTGTATTTTTCTCTAAAGCGATTTCCATAGCTTTTACAACAAGCTCTGCATTTAAATCATCTATCCATGCATGAATACCATCTGCAATAAAAGGTGTAATCAGTCCAAAGTTTTGTTCGTAAAAAGAAATCGGATTAACCTCAACAACTTCTTCCGCGCTTACGCGTTTTTCTTGTTGTTGTTCTTTTTCTTTTTCTTCTTCCTTGCTAGGGTCTTGGAAGCCCCTTATAAGCCCCTCCAAACGCACTGATAAATACTCCTTAATTCTTGGAATCTTAAATTCTTGTTGCACTTCTAATTCCAAGCAGGTTTCATAGAAATCAACTAAAAAATCCTGATCCTTCACAGATTGAATTTCTTTTAATACACACTTTTCAATGTTCACATTTTTAATCGGATTGAATTTTAACCAGTTGATTAAGAACAACTCTTTTGTTTTTTGGTTGTAATTAATTTTCCCGTACTCTGCAAAACGTTCTAATAGCTTCATAACAGTTTCACGATTGTATCCTGTATCAGTTTCAATAATACGAAGTGGAAGCTCATAGATTCCTGATTGAGACGTCTTACTGTTTGTCATCAAATATAAGTAGAAATACTTCTCCTCCGGTGTAAGATCTAAAACAAATGAATCCTGCCAAAATGAAACGTGTACTGGTCTATAAACTGCCATATTATTCATCCTCCCGTTTACATATCGCGAATCCGTCCTCTACACGTAATAAGCGATAATTCTTGTATCCTATTTTGAGATATTGTTTTACTAAGTAAATTAGGTGTTGCTCTGATGTTGCTTGTTGAAACACTTTAGGATTCAACAACACTCTATATAATGATTTTTTTAAAAGCATGTAGCACACTCCGTTGTTATACGAATGCTAATTTGATATAATTAATCCTAAGATCTTTTGCAAAACCATTTATCTATCACTCTGCTAAGTGATAGATTTTTTTATTTTCTACGTCTTACTAATGAGGCGTTAACTCCTCTTGCTCTTAAATCTTTAATCACTACACGATAACTCATTGATGCCTCATGTTCTTCTTTTGTATCACGAAGCATTTTAAATTCCCTCATACATCGCTCCAGCTCTTCTTCCCAGTGATTTGATTCTTCGGTTGATTCTGCATTAAACATGTTATGAATACATGCAGCCATACAGTTATGAAGTTTATTAGCGAATGAGAAATCCCCTGGAAGAACTAGATCATGAAGACGATTGTTTTTATCATTCATGAATTACATCTCCTTTCTAATTAAATTGATGCTGTACGCATCGTTACAACCAGAAAGGAACATTGTAGGGGTATAGGGAGGAAGAATCCCTTTTTGGTCATAACGACAAGCACAGTGGCTTGTCCAAATGATTTATATAATGCTATAATTGCTTTATGATATTTTTCAGAGCTACTGTTGTCTAGGCGGTAGCTTTTTCTTTTGCCCATTTATGTTTTAAAATGAATGATGCTTCAATAATTTTAATTCGAATTCCCACTAACTTCTTCTCTTGCTTTAACGCAACTGACTTTGAATCCTCACCAAGTGTTTTCGCTATTTTAATTTCACCAGTTAGTTTTGCATCATAGCAAATTAATTCCTTATATTCTCTTAAACTTGGTTTCTTATAATCTACTGTCATTTTTCTTCCTCCTTTACAGCATTTTTGTTAAAGCCATTAAGCTATCCACCGATTGAATAATAACGTTCTCTGACATAGCCTTTTGCAACCAACTTCTTTGTATTTGTTCCATAATGCCAAAATGAACTTGTTCAAGAACTTGTACTACACACTGAGTAGCTTGGATTGTATCGAAGATTTCTTTTGCATGAACTGCGTATTCATGTTTCTTCTTTTCATCAAGCTTCCATGACCTTGTTGCAACTTGTAAGTTCATGATTTCCTTCGCTGCTAAAATCCCCTCTTCAGCTTGTTTAATGTAATTCATCAATTGTAAATTCACATCTTGAGTTAATCGTGGATCTGTAGGCGGTAATCCAACACCATAAATATGTTTAATTGCTTGTTGATTTAATTTTGCTCCTGTTGCATGACACCAATCCATCGCAAGCTCAAATTCTGGTTTAGAAAGTCCAGATTCAATACGAGTTAAGCGTTCATGTGTAATGCCAAGATACTTAGATAGTCCTTTCTTCGTTTTCAGCTGAACATTATCACAACATTCTCTAGCATTCTGTAATAATTCCCCTATTGCTGAATTGCAGTATATGCTTGTTCCCATATCTGTTCGCCTCCATATTTAGTTTTCAAATGGTTATAATAAATGTAGTACATGCGTAACTTGTCTATTTTTCATGTAAAAAGAGAGGAATTATTCCTCAATGTTTTCTTTCACTTGCATTTCTTTGATGATGGCCCAACCAGCCTTGTAATATGCTTGAAGGAGTTTATCAATATCTTTTTGCGATTTTGGCTCAGGAGCCACAACATGGACTTTCGTTTTTCCAAATTCATAAGTCGCCGCATATTCTTCTTGTTGGCTCATGGTGTCACCTCTTGAAGTGCTTTTTATATGTTTATGCGACGGATCTGTTGGTACTGCCATGTTAGTTGATGGCATTTTCTCACCTACTTCCTAGTCAAAAAGTATAAGATTCTTGTACTCACATGCATCAAATTAAATCTTTTACATCACACCCAAGAATAGCAGCCAACCTTATAGCTTTTTCAAGATTTGGATTACTATAGCCATTTTCCCAATTACTTATTGTAGATTTTGTAACTTGCATTCTACCTGCAAGATCTTGTTTCGTTAACTTACTTTTTTTCCTAGATCTAATTAACTTGATATTTTTGTTCACTGTCTAGCTCCTTGTATAAGTTATTTGTACTTTTATTATAAGTATAAGATTCTTGTACTTCAATGCATTTGTACAATTTTCTTGTACAAATTTTGATGTTTCATCTATATAATGTACAATATATTTGTACTTTTTTATTAACGGGGGGTGCTAAAAATGTTGAAACAAAGATTAAAAGAAACACGTAAAACACGTAAACTCACTCAACAAGAATTAGCCAATAAAGTAAATACAACTAAAGGCACCATTAGTAACTATGAGAATGGTCATAGCACTCCCTCAAACGAAATGCTAAAAGATTTAGCTAATGTTTTAGGGGTAACAACAGATTATTTATTAGGAAGAGAAGATGAATCAAGAGTATCCAATACACTGCCTGACTTAACAAAAAAAGATAGTCGTGATATTGCACGTGACTTAGAAAAAACATTAAAGGATTTAGAAAACAGTGATGAAGCGTTAATGTTTGATGGAGAACCAATAGACGACCATACAAAAGAAATGATTCGTATTTCTCTGGAGAACTCAATGCGCATGGCAAAACAATTAGCAAAACAAAAATTCACTCCAAACAAGTATAAGGAATAATGAATGGAGCAAAAAATGGACATTAAAGAATACGCACTTAAAATCGTAGAAAAACATGAAACAACAAATCCATTTGAAATTTCTAGACGAAAAAATATTATAGTGTTGTTTGAAGACCTTGGGAATACTCTTGGTTTTTACAACACATATAAACGTTTTAAATTCATTCATATTAATAATCAAATCGACGAAACTACACAACACTTTGTGTGTGCTCATGAACTTGGACATGCCCTATTACACCCAAAAGCAAATACTCCATTTTTAAGAAATAAAACTCTGTATTCTGTAGATCGATTAGAAATTGAAGCAAATACATTTGCAGTCGAGCTCTTATTACCTGATGAAATGATTTCTGAATATCAAGATACTAATCTATCAATTCAAGAAGTAGCTGAAATCTATGGAATTCCAGAAAGTTTTGCTCGTTTAAAAACCTATTAATATGAATTTAAAATACAACTTTATAAGTTAGGAGTTACATAGATGAAAATATTTTTCTCATTTTTATTTGCAATAGCAATGATAGCCACGTTCATTTTACTAATTACATCATTGGTGTTTCGTTTAAAAAAGAAACCAACCACTAAGAAATATTTTAAACTTACAGGTATAGCTTTTGTTTTATCTATCATTTCATTAATTGTAGTTAACATGAACATGACACCACAAGAAAAACAAGAAATTCTAGCTAAACAAAAAGCTGAAGAAAAGCTAAAAGCCGAAGAGAAACAAAAAGAAGCTGAAGAGAAACTAAAAGCCGAAGAGAAACTAAAAGATAAAGAGCAAAAAGAAGCTGATGAAAAGCTAAAAGCCGAAGAGAAACAAAAGGCTAAAGAGCAAAAAGAAGCTGATGAAAAGCTAAAAAACGAAGAGAAACAAAAGGCCAAAGAGCAAAAAGAAGCTGAGGATAAACTAAAAGCTGAAGAGAAACAAAAAGATAAAGAACAAAAAGAAGCTGATGAAAAGCTAAAAAACGAAGAGAAACAAAAGGCTAAAGAGCAAAAAGAAGCTGAGGATAAACTAAAAGCTGAAGAGAAGAAATTAGCTGAGGAACAAAAAAAGGCTGAAGAAAAACAAAAAGAGTTCATCTCCTATGCCCAAAATATCAGAGGTGGAAATTTTATTAAGGATATGAAGCTTAATAATAAAGAAGCTGAAATTACATTCCATGATTCATTTACATCTTATAAATTAGCAAAACCAGATAGCAACGTTACAGAAGAACAATATAAACAATATTTTTCAACTGGAGATGCTATTGAGAAAATGTTTATAAGTGAACCAGCTAGATTACTTAGACAGTTTCCAGATTTAAATACGGTAAAAATGACTCTTCCATTCGATGGGAAAACATATAGTACTAGCTTGGATAGAAATTCTTTGAATTCATATCTTGGATTTAAGATTGAAGATTTAAAAGTTGAAGACAAGTCTTGGGTTAAAAAGTTTAACGATCCATACGTGTATGATAAGGCAAAGCGTAAGGCATTCTTTACGAAATTTGTTACTGTCCAATAATGTATAACGTTTATTACTGATTCTTTACAGCAATAAACGTTTTATTAAATTATCAAAAGGAGTTATGATTTTTATGAGTGATATATCCAATGTACTCAAAGGGTTAGGAGGATTAGCCGCTACCCTTACTTTTCTTGTAGTTATATATCAATTTGTCCTTAAATATAGGACTACAAATGAATTTGATAAACTTTTTATAAGTAAAGCTGAACGAGAGAAACAAAATGATTTTAAATTTATAATGGAGGCCTTATTAATATTTTTTGCTTTTTATCTTTATCCATTGATTACTATTTCACAATTTATTTCCTTATCTAAATCTACTGTTAATGCTATGACTGGTTGGATAAGTATCCTTGTAATCCTTTCAACCATAATGTTTATGTTTACTGTTTATTATGCCAGTAGAAAAACAATTCCTACAGAAAAATACACTCTTGTTAAGAGTATAGGCCTAGTAAATGTAATACTTAGCCTACTTTGGTACATACCTTCATTACTAATTGTAACAACATATAAATCTTGGTCGGCATTATTCATTATAATTCCACTGGTTTTATTATATAGTCTAATTCTAATGAAATCCCTTTATAAGACTAGAAACACACCTCAGAGTAAGTATATCGTAACTACTATAGATGAAGAGGAATTCAGCAAGCTCGAGCTTATCCATGCATATATTATTGATGAAGATCGAACTGTTCTTTATGAAACTTCTGCAACTTCAGAAGAAACATTCTATGTATGCGATTTTTCTTCTGAAGTTTATTTAAAATATAAAAAATTTGATATGCCAACCGATCAAATTATTGAAGAAAATATAAGCCTAAATGTAAATTCAAATCAACAAAGTAATGAAAGTACCAACGCCGAAACAAATGCACGCATAGATATCAATGTAAATATAAATTCAAAATAAATTTATTATAGCTCCTTTTCAGGAGCTTTCTTTTTACTTCTTCCATCTGCCCATTTTTCGTATATTAGATATTAACAAGGAGGTCTAACGATGAAAACCGCAATCTACTTAAGAAAATCCCGTGCCGATCTCGAAGCTGAGGATCGCGGCGAAGGCGAAACTTTAGCAAAACACCGCTCTACCCTGCTGAAAATTGCCAAGGAAATGAACTTAAATGTTTTATCTGTCCGTGAGGAAATTGTTTCTGGCGAGAGCTTAGTGAAACGTCCTGAAATGTTAGCACTACTTGAAGAAATTGAAGACAATAAATATGATGTTGTTCTTTGTATGGATATGGACCGTTTAGGTCGTGGTGGTATGAAAGAGCAAGGAATCATTTTAGAGACGTTTAAACGCTCGAATACGAAGATTATGACACCTAGGAAGACTTATGACCTTAATGATGAGTGGGACGAAGAATACAGCGAATTTGAAGCGTTTATGGCACGGAAGGAGTTAAAGATTATTACACGTCGTATGCAACGCGGCCGTGTCGCAAGTGTAGAGGCTGGGAATTACCTTGGCACACATGCACCATTCGGATATGATATCCACCGTTTAAATAAGCGAGAGCGTACGTTAACGATTGATCCAGAAGAAGCTTCTGTTGTAAGGATGATATTTGATTGGTATGCAAATGAGGATATGGGTGCGAGTGCAATTAGGAACAAGTTAAACGATCTTGGCTATAAGAGTAAGTTAGGGAATGAATGGAATCCTTATAGCATCTTGGATATATTAAAAAACAATGTGTACATCGGAAAAGTAACGTGGCAAAAACGAAAAGAAGTAAAACGTCCTGACGCTGTGAAACGTAGCTGTGCAAGACAAGATAAATCAGATTGGATTATTGCTGATGGTAAACATGAGCCTATCATACCTGAAAGCTTATTTGAGCAAGTTCAAGAAAAATTAAATTCAAGGTATCACGTTCCTTACAATACGAACGGAATTAAAAATCCACTAGCTGGCATTATTAAATGTAGTAAATGTGGTTATAGTATGGTCCAACGTTATCCGAAGAACCGAAAAGAAACGATGGATTGTAAACACCGTGGCTGTGAAAACAAATCAAGCTATACTGAATTAATCGAGAAGCGTTTACTCGAGGCATTAAAAGAATGGTATATCAATTATAAAGCTGATTTTGAAGCACATAAGCAAGGTGACAAATTAAAAGAAACACAAGTTATTCAAATGAATGAAGCTGCATTAAGAAAGCTTGAAAAAGAATTAGTGGATGTCCAGAAACAAAAAAATAATTTACACGATTTATTAGAGCGTGGCGTTTACACCGTCGATATGTTTTTAGAACGTTCGCAAGTCATTTCCGACCGTATCAATGAAATTACTTCCACGATGGAAAACTTAAAGAAAGAAATTAAAACAGAAATTAAGAAGGAAAAAGTAAAGAAAGATACAATACCTCAAGTGGAGCATGTTCTTGATTTGTACTTTAAAACAGATGACCCCAAAAAGAAAAACAGCCTCCTAAAGTCGGTTTTAGAAAAGGCTGTTTATAAGAAAGAAAAGTGGCAAAGGCTCGATGATTTCGAACTTGTGCTTTACCCTAAACTCCCTCAAGATGGCGACATATAAGCGTTTATGCTTTGTCGTCACCTTGTTGGTGTAATTAGATTTACTCCATTAAGCCCTAAAGCATCATTCGTCGAAACAGCTAACACGACAGGCTTCCCATTTCTAAGCGTCGCTTTTGCTGCCATTAATACTGGAGAGTCTGTCATTGCATTTGCAAATTTACTCATCGAATTCCCTGTTAGTGGTGCAATCACCATGCAATCTAGTGGAATTTTCGGTCCTAGTGGCTCTGCGCCAACGATTGAATTAATTGCCTTAAAACCGGTTATTTCTTCGATCTTTTTAATCCATTCTTCCCCTTCGCCAAATCTAGTATTTGTTGATTGGACAGTATAAGAAACAACGGGACGTACTTCTGCACCTTCTGCAATTAACTTCTCTAAATGTGGCATAACTTCTTCATACGTACAATGTGAGCCTGTAAATCCGAAACCAATTCGTTTTCCCTTCAAACTCATTTCTCATCATCCTCCTTTGCGATTGCATCTGCTATTAATAACTGAGAAAGAACATTCGCTAATATTTGTCCTGCTGTTTTCGGTGCAACAATCCCAGGAAGACCAGGTGCTAATAGTGCCTTCACTCCACGCTTCTCCGCATAGCGAAAGTCCGTGCCACCTGGCTTAGAAGCTAAATCAATAACTAGCGTATGAGCTGGCATTTTTGAAATAACATTCGCTGTCACAACGAGATGCGGAATTGTATTAATAACAATATCGATATTACCTACTTCTTTCTCTATGTCTTGCATATGAAAAGGAGAAAACATCATTTCTGTAATACGAGCAATATGTTCCGAACGTCTCGCTCCAACTTTGACATGTGCTCCTAATGATTGAAAGGCTCTTGCAACACTCATACCAGTTCTACCAAATCCTAAAACCATTACATTCGATCCATGAATTGTGTAATCAGTATGTTGAATAACCATCATTAGTGTACCTTCTACGGTCGGAATAGAGTTATAGATTGCAACATCATCACGATCAAATAATTTTACAAGTTTGCGATTTGTAGTAGCTACAAGATTTTCCAAGTAAGGTGTACCAATACCTGAATATATAGTGAAGTTTTCTGGCGTCTTTTCAATTTGTTCTTTCGTTATGGAAACTTTTTCATTTGAAAAAATAGTATCTACTTCTCCTCTGGCATTCGTCCCTGCAACCGGCAAAATAATCGCATCTAAAGAAGTGAAATTTAAATCTTGTATACTTTCCTTTGCTGCCCCTGTGAAGCCATGATCTAACTGTTCAAACCCTATTAATGAAAGTTTCGCGTCCAGTTCGACTAGCTTGCGAATTACTTCTAGCTGCCGTGCATCTCCTCCTATGACAGCAATATGCATCTCAGTCAACATTCCCTAATTCACCTTCTTTTTCTTTCATTTATAAGAAAAATGCCTACTTTTTCTTTTTCCTCCACATCATATGTAATGTACGCGTTTGAGGTGATTGAAAAACAAAATGCACACGTGATTTATTTTCTTTATATAAAGATAAAAAAAAGACAACCAAAATGGTCATCTTTCACTATGATCTTGAATGGTTCGTAAGATCGCAAAGTATCATATCATTTCCAACCTTCTTTATTTTGCTCCATTCTACTCTCACTTCTTGCTGTTCTCTTTTAAAACCTCCCCATTTCCCAGCAGGTATAATAAGCGCTTGTATTTTTCCATCTCTCTCATCAATTTCTAAATCTGCATGACCTAAAACTCCCATTTTTTCTGCTCTTTCTAAATCCACAATCTCTTTGCCACTTAATTCACTTAAACGCATTAAATCTCCCCCTATCCTACTTTTTATGAAGGTTATCCTATAATAAGTACCTATTCTGCATATATAAAAAAAATAACCGTATCTCATATAAAAGAGATACGGTTATTGCCGAAAGCGAATGAATTACAAGATCGATTAAAGTTTCATTCCTTTTGGCAGTTTTCCATCCGGACTAATAAGTGCCGCAGAGAATTCATCGGTAAACATATTGCGAATTAACTCGTCTACATTTTGCTTTGTTACAGTGTTTACACTTTCAATAATCTCATCAAGAGAACGATGTTTACGAAGAAGCAATTCGTTTTTACCATTACGGCTCATACGACTATTCGTACTTTCTAAACTTAACATTAAGTTTCCTTTTAATTGTTCTTTACTGTTAACAAGCTCTTTTTCTGTAATACCTGTATTTTTCAACGTATTTAACGTTTCTTGCATTGTTTCATACAGTGTATCTAATTGTTTACTACCTGTTCCACCGTAAAGTGTTAACATACCTGTATCTTCATAAGAAGAATGGTAAGAAAATACTGAGTACGCTAACCCACGTTGCTCACGTACTTCTTGGAATAAACGGCTACTCATACTACCGCCTAAAACATTATTTAATACAATTAAGTTATAAATATCTTCGTGTCCCATTTGCAAGCCTTTATATCCTAAACATAAATGAGCTTGTTCTGTTTCCTTCTTACGTGCTACTTTATTGAAATGGAAAATTGGGCTATGTACTTGTTCACGATTTGTTGTCCCTTCGTAACTACCGAAATATTGCTCTACAGTTTGTAAAAATGCTTCATCAATATTCCCTGCAATTGATACAACAACATTTTCAGGTGTGTAATGATCTTTCATATATTGACGTAACGTATCACCTGTAAATGTTTCAAGCGTTTCTTCTGTTCCTAAAATAGGATATCCAAGCGGATGCGTTTCATATGTCGCTTTCGTTAACATATCATGCACAATATCATCTGGCGCATCTTCGTACATTTTTATTTCTTCACATACAACATTCTTCTCTTTTTTCAGTTCTTCCTCATCAAATGTTGAATTAAAGAACATATCTGCTAAAACATCTAATGCATATTTAGCATGCTCATCTAGCACTTTCGCATAGTAACATGTATATTCTTTTGAAGTAAAAGCATTTACTTGTCCACCAATGCTATCAAATGATTCTGCAATCTCTCTTGCACTTCGCGTTTCTGTCCCTTTAAAGAACATATGTTCCAAAAAGTGCGAAACCCCATTATTTTTTTCATTTTCATTTCTTGAACCTGCGTGGATCCATATACCAATCGCAACCGAGCGTACAGTTGGTATATTCTCCATAACAATTCTTACACCATTTTTACACGTATATTTTTTAATCAAAAACTTTCCTCCTAATGCCAGTTTCTCTAAATAATTGCTATTATTTAATGATAACAAGTTTAGAGATGAATGTCATGCAAATGTATTTAATCCACACGTTTTTCATCTAGTAATTCTGTAATATTCCCCACTTTATATCCTTGTTCCTTTAAATTTTTAATCATAGTATCTAGCGCTTCTGTTGTAGATGAAGTAGGATGCATTAGCACAATAGCACCTGGATGTATTTTTCGCATTACTCTCTGCAATAGCACACCCGGTTCTGGCCGCTTCCAATCAATTGTATCTACAGTCCACATAATCGTCCCCATTTGGAAATCATCCGCTATTTTTACTACCTCATCCCGAAAGCTTCCACTTGGCGGAGCAAACCATCTCACTTTCTGATTTGTAGCTGCTTCTATCATTCGATTCGTTTTTTGTAATTGATCTCGTATTTCATCTGTAGACAGCGTTTTCATATTAGGGTGTGTGTAAGAATGATTTCCTACTTCTTGATTTGCATCGACAATCATTTTGGCAAATCGTAAGTTTTCTTTCACCCAGCGTCCTTCTAAAAAGAAAGTCGCCTTCACATCATGTTTTTTCAATATCTCTAATATACGTGGCAAATACTCATTACCCCAGGCCACATTAATTGTTAATCCCACCATCTTTTTATGTGGATGTCCTCGATAAATGGGAGCTGGTGGTAAATCTTCTAAGTGAACACTCGGTGATACTTCCTTAAATTCAAGTTGTTTTTGATCAAACTTCTTGATTTTCTTCATATTATTATAGGACGCTTCTATATCCACTTGTTTTCCATTATACCCAGGCGTCGCCTTCCAAATCTTATCAATCATCGCATTTTGCGGCATAATCTCATACTGTTTTACATGCTTTTGAATCTCTTCATGCAAGTTATCCTGCGCAAAAACGGAATAAGAGCCACAACCCATATATAAAGAAAATATAAATATGTACGCTAATATACGAGCTTTCATATAAACCCTCCCATTAACTATAAAAAAGAAACCATTTTCTTCTTATCTTTGTTAATTTGAGCGTTATGATGAAAACTATACCTATACTCACATAAAAATCTAAATGAATCACATTTTTTACATAACAAAAAAAGCCAGCTAAACTGGCTTTCACTTATTGTTGCTCTTGTGCGTTTTCTTCTTTAGCTGCTTCTTCTTTAGCTGCTTCTTTTTCTTGCTCTTCTTTTAGCAATACTTTTCTAGATAAGTTTACACGACCTTGTTTGTCAATCTCGATAACTTTAACTGAAATCTCATCACCGATTTTCACAACGTCTTCTACCTTACCTACACGCTCAAGTGCAAGTTCAGAAATGTGAACAAGTCCATCTTTACCGCTAAATAATTCAACGAACGCACCGAATTTTTCAACGCGTTTAACTTTTCCTAAGTAGATTTCGCCTACTTGTACTTCGCGAACGATATCTTCGATAATTTTCTTCGCTTTTTCATTCATCTCTTGATTAATTGATGAAATGAATACTGTACCATCTTGCTCGATGTCAATTTTAACGCCAGTTTCTTCAATGATTTTATTGATCTGTTTACCACTTGGTCCAATAACATCACGAATTTTATCTGGGTTAATTGCCATTGTAATAATCTTCGGAGCATACGCAGATAACTCAATGCGAGGTTCCGCGATAACAGATAACATGTGATTTAAAATGTGCATACGACCAACTTTCGCTTGTTGTAATGCTTCTTCTAAAATCTCACGAGATAAACCATCGATTTTAATGTCCATTTGTAGTGCAGTTACACCTTTTGCAGTACCTGCTACTTTAAAGTCCATATCACCTAAATGGTCTTCCATTCCTTGAATATCTGTTAAAATTGTGTAATGCTCACCAGATTTCACTAGACCCATTGCAATACCAGCAACTGGTGCTTTAAGTGGTACACCCGCATCCATCATCGCTAATGTACTACCGCAAATACTCGCTTGTGAAGTTGAACCATTTGATTCTAATACTTCAGATACAAGACGAACTGTATATGGGAAATCCTTTTCAGATGGAAGTACAGGTTCAAGAGCACGTTCTCCTAGTGCACCGTGACCAATTTCACGACGACCTGGTCCACGCATTGGTCTTGTTTCACCAACACTAAATGAAGGGAAATTATAATGGTGCATAAAGCGTTTTGACTCTTCTACACCTAGACCATCTAAAATTTGCACATCGCCTAATGCACCTAATGTACAAATACTTAATGCTTGCGTTTGTCCACGTGTGAATAGACCAGAACCATGTGTACGAGATAAAATGCCAACCTCTGATGCTAAAGGACGAATTTCGTCACCTTTACGACCATCTGGGCGGATTTTTTCAACTGTAATAAGACGACGTACTTCTTCTTTTACAATTTTATATAAAATCTCACTTACTTGTCCTAATGTATCAGCATCAGCTTCCTGAGCTTCGTAATGCTCAATTACACGCTTTTTCACTACGCTAATTGCATCTTCACGTGCATGTTTTTCGTGCACTTGAATTGCAGAATGCATATCTGTCTCAGCCATTTCACGTACAGCTTGATTCAAATCAGCATCCACTTCATAAAGTTTCACTGCTGTTTTCTCTTTACCGACAGCTTGTACAATCTCTTCTTGGAATGCAATTAGACGTTTAATTTCATCGTGTCCAAACATAATTGCTTCTAACATTGTTTCTTCAGGTACTTGATCCGCTCCTGCTTCAACCATGTTAATTGCATCTTTCGTACCAGCTACAACAAGGTGCATATCACTTTGTTCTTGCTGTTCTACTGTTGGATTAATAACGAACTCGCCATTAATACGACCAACTGTCGCACCTGCGATTGGACCTTCAAATGGAATATCTGAAATAGATAATGCTAATGAAGAACCAAGCATAGCTGCCATCTCAGAAGAACAGTCTTGATCAACACTCATTACGATGCTGACAACTTGTACTTCATTACGGAAACCATCTGCGAAAAGTGGACGGATTGGACGGTCAATTAAACGACTTGCTAAAATTGCTTTTTCACTTGGACGGCCTTCGCGCTTAATAAAACCGCCTGGGATTTTTCCAACTGCATATAAACGCTCTTCATAGTTTACTGTAAGCGGGAAGAAATCTACATTTTTTGGCTCTTTTGATGCAGTTGCTGTAGATAGAACTGCTGTGTCGCCATATCTTACTAATACTGCTCCGTTTGCTTGTTTTGCAAGCTGACTTGTTTCAATTGTTAGCTGACGACCAGCTAAATCTATCGAGAAGACTTGCTTTTCCTGACTCATTTAAGTACCCCTCTCAATTTAAAATATTCAATTCTTCTATGTAAATGGGTAGTATATCACAATATTCTTTCCTCTAGTATTGCCGAAAATTAAGTAAGCTATAAAGAGTAGAAGATATATTTTTACCTAACAAAAAAGCGGGAATATTCCCGCTTCTTTGACTATCGACGTAAGCCAAGCTTTGTGATTAATTCACGGTAACGTGTGATATCGCTATTACGAAGGTAAGTAAGTAAGTTACGACGTTTACCAACCATCTTTAATAGACCACGACGTGAATGATGATCCTTCTTGTGAGTACGTAAGTGCTCGTTTAGAGTGTTAATTTGCTCCGTTAGGACAGCAATTTGAACCTCTGGAGAACCAGTATCAGTCTCATGAGTTCTAAATTGTGCAATGATTTCGTTTTTACGCTCTTGTGTTAAAGCCATCCTATTTCACCTCCTAATAATTAAACCCCCAGTTACCTAGCAAGCATCGGTGAGTCGCAATGCCAAGTAATGGTTGTCATAAAGTACATAACATAGAATACTACTTTTCATTTGAAAAAGCAAGTATATTCTTTACGCTCGCAAAATATTCTTCGGCAACCTTTTTATCTTGAGCGATTTGCGCAACTAACTCATCAATTCCATTAAACTTTTTTTCTTCTCTTATACGCATGTGCCATTCCACTGTAACACTTTGATCGTATATGTCTTTATTAAATTCAAATAGATGCACTTCAATAGATAATTGACGCTCATTCTCTTTGAAAGTTGGTTTATATCCGATATTACACACACCATCATACCATTCATCATGAACCTTCAACCTTACCGCATATACACCTACAGGTGGCAACAAATATTCATCACTTAAACCTACATTTGCAGTTGGAAAACCAATTTGACGTCCACGCTTATCACCGTGTACAACTGTTCCTTCTACCGTGTAAGCTCTCCCTAAAATAGATGGAATTTGTTCCATTTCACCGTTTCGAATTAACTTTCGTAATGAAGTAGAACTTACTTTTTCTTCTTGATATTCAACTTTTTCGATCACGGTCTGTGTAAACTCCCCTCTTGCATGAAATGGTAAAGTCTCCATCTTCCCTTTTCCTAAACGTCCATATGAATAATCAAAGCCTGCTACTACATGCTTTACATTTAAACCAATAATATACTCATCGACAAACTGCTGTGGTAATAATCCAGCAAATGGCTCATCGAATTTCACCACATATAAGATATCAATTCCTAAACTTGCGATGATTTCTTCTTTAAGGCGCATCGGTGTAATATACTCCACATGCGCTTCTTTTTTTCCTAATACAACAGATGGGTGTGGATGGAACGTCATGACAGCACTTTTACATCCTCTTTCATCCGCTATTTTTTTCGCTGTTCGAATCACACGTTGATGTCCTAAATGAATGCCATCAAAATATCCTAATGCCATTACAGTAGGTGGTAATTCTATTTTATTTTGTTCATGTGGATGAGTTAAATGAATAAGTTTCACGCTTGAATTCACCTTTTTCTGTAATAATCCTTCCAATAATTCATTATAGCTTTAGTTCTTGATTATTCACAAGTACTTTCATTGGCTTTAGCATTCCAGGGTGTTTTGGGTGATGCTCATAAATTGCTAAGCAACGATTATTTTTATCAAATACTGTAATAAATGGTGCTGTTGTTTCTAATTCATTCTTTAAGAACATACCGTTCTTTATTTTTTCAGCTTGCTTTTCATCTACAACCATTTTTGGAAACTTACTTAGCGCCTCATCAATTGAGATGAAAATAGACTCTACTGTTCCATTTTGCACGTTTTCTTCAATTTCTTCAAATGATATGCAATCTTCTAGTAAAAATTCACCAGATGCTGTTCTTACAAGGTGAGACATATGTGATGGAAATCCAAGTTTTTCACCTATCATTACTGCTAGTGTTCTTACATATGTTCCTTTACTACACGTTACACGGAAACGAAATGAAATATTTTCCCCTTCAAAAACTTCACGTTCATCAAGTAATACAAATTCATGAATTGTAATTGTACGAACTGGACGTTCAACTTCTTGTCCTGCTCTTGCATATTCGTATAGTTTTTTCCCGTTAACTTTTACAGCTGAGAACATCGGCGGCATTTGTTCAATTGTCCCTGTTAATTCCGCTAGTACCTCTTCTACTTCTTTACGTGTAATGACACGATTTACATCTTGTTTCTCCACAACTTCACCAGAAGCATCTTCTGTTGTTGTTGAAAATCCTAATGTCACTTCACCTTCGTATGTTTTTGTTTCACTTGTTAAAAATTGCGCAATTTTTGTTGCACGCCCAACGCAAATAGGTAATACTCCTGTTACATCTGGATCCAGTGTCCCTGTATGACCAATTCGTTTCTCACGCAATATCTTTCTTAATTTGAACACACAATCATGTGATGTCATTCCCTTTGGCTTATGTAATAATACTACACCTTCCATATACTCACCTCATCGTTATTCTTTTATAGTAATTGCAATTATGCAAAACTTATTTTACATTGAAAAAATGGATAGACAAATGTCTATCCATTATTCTTCACGTTTACCGTCTTTATTAATTTGATGTAAAAGTGTATCAATTCGATGACCATATCCAATAGACTCATCAAACTCGAAGGAAATTTCCGGTGTTTTACGAAGACGAATACGTTGGCCAATTTCTGAACGAATAAAGCCTTTTGCCTTCGCTAAACCTTTTAATGTATTTTCTTTCTGTTCTTCGTCACCTAAAACAGAAATATATACTTTAGCAATTTGTAAATCTCCACTTACCTGTACATCTGTTACTGTAACAAATCCAATACGTGGGTCTTTAATTTTACGACTGATAATGTCGCCTAATTCTTTTTTCATTTGCTCGCCCACACGGTTCGCACGTAATTTCATAACTCTTCACCTCATTCAATACCATTCCAAATGTGTTATCGTACGTTCAATTTCAGGAAATGAATCGATATACTCAAGTACACGATTCATTTCTTTTTCACAGACAACACGATTTGAGGATACGGAAACAATTGCAATTTCTGTACGTTGCCATACATCTTGATGCCCAACTTCAGAAACAGCTACATTATAGCGCTGTTTCACACGAGTTAACACACGTTGCAAAATTGCTCGTTTCTCTTTTAAAGAATGCACATCGTAAATCATACACTCGAATGAGAGTGAAGCGATAATCATCGCTTCACTTCTTCCATAACGTATGCTTCAATGATGTCCCCTTCTTTAAGATCATTATATCTCTCAATTGTAATACCACACTCATAGTTTTGTGCAACTTCTTTTACGTCGTCTTTGAAACGTTTTAACGTATCAAGTTTTCCTTCGAAGACTACTACGCCATCACGGATAATACGAACGCCACTATCACGTGTAATTTTACCGTCTATTACGTAACAACCTGCGATTGTTCCAACTTTTGTTACTTTGAATGTTTGACGAACTTCCGCTTGACCGATTACTTTTTCTTCGAATTCTGGATCCAGCATACCTTGCATTGCTGATTCAATTTCTTCGATTACTTTATAGATAATACGGTGTAAACGAACATCAACTTTCTCTAATTCAGCTGTACGCTTCGCATTCACATCTGGGCGTACGTTAAATCCAATTACAATTGCATTAGATGCAGAAGCTAAAATAATATCAGATTCTGTAATCGCACCTACGCCTGTATGGATAATTTTCACTTTTACGCCTTCAACATCAATTTTACGAAGTGATGCTGCCATTGCTTCTACAGAACCTTGTACGTCTGCTTTCACAATTAAGTTAATTTCTTTTACATCGCCCTCTTGGATTTGTTGGAATAAATCTTCCAGGCTGAATTTAGATTTCTCACCACGTTGTGCAACTAACGCTTCTTGTGCACGTGATTCACCGATTTGACGAGCTTTCTTCTCATCAGCGAATGCCATGAAACGATCTCCCGCTTGTGGCACTTCATTTAAACCTGTAATTTCAACAGGAGTTGACGGACCAGCAACTTTTACACGACGACCAATATCACTTACCATTGCACGAACACGACCGAATGATGTTCCAACAACAATTGGATCTCCAACTCGAAGTGTACCGTTTTGAACAAGTAATGTCGCGATAGTTCCTTTACCTTTATCAAGCTGTGCTTCAATTACAGTACCAGCTGCATAGCGATTTGGATTTGCTTTATATTCTTCTACTTCACTCACAAGAAGGATCATTTCTAGTAAGTTGTCAATTCCCTCGCCTTGAATCGCAGAAATTGGTACGAAAATCGTGTCTCCGCCCCAAGCTTCTGGAACTAATTCATATTCTGTTAATTCTTGCATTACACGATCAGGATTTGCCGCTGGTTTATCCATTTTATTCACAGCAACAATAATTGGTACTCCAGCTGCTTTCGCATGGCTAATCGCTTCAACTGTTTGTGGCATAACACCGTCATCAGCTGCAACAACAAGAATTGTAATATCTGTTACTTGTGCACCACGAGCACGCATTGTTGTAAATGCCGCGTGACCTGGTGTATCTAAGAACGTAATTTTCTTATCATTTACATCAACTTGGTATGCACCGATATGCTGAGTAATTCCACCAGCTTCGCCAGCAGTTACTTTTGAATTACGGATAGAGTCAAGCAATGTTGTTTTACCATGGTCAACGTGTCCCATAATTGTAACAACAGCTGGACGTTCTTTTAAGTTTTCTTCATCATCTTGCTCATCGATGAATGTTTCAAATTCAGTTTCACTTACAACTACTTCTTCTTCTACTTCAATACCGTAATCAGTAGCAATTAACTCAATTGTATCTTTATCTAAGTCTTGGTTAATTGTCGCCATAATTCCTAGCATGAAGAGCTTTTTAATAATTTCAGATGGCTCTTTGCTTAACTTTTTAGCAAGGTCACCTACTGTAAGGCTTCCAGAGAAAGTGATTTTATCTGGTGTTTCTACTATTGGTGTTTGTTGTCTTCCAGCAAAGTTATCTTGACGTTTATCTTCATTTGCTTTGCCTTTTTTCTTATTCTTATTGCTGTTCTTTTTACTGCGAACAACTTTCTCTTCTACTTCAAACTCATCTGCAACAGAAGGTTTTTCCGCTCCAGCGCTATATTGATTATCTAATTTGTTTACTACTTCATCTTCTAACATTGTCATATGATTCGAAACCTCGATATTCATCTCTTTTAGTTTTGTCATAAGATCTTTACTTGAGATATTATTTTTTTTTGCATATTCATGTACTCGAATTTTACTCATACCTTCACCCCCGGTAATTTGTATCGAGCATGCTACGTAGCTTTTTCGCAAAGCCTTCATCTAAAACAGCTACAACGACTCGCTCGTCTCTCCCAATCGCATGCCCTAATTGTTGTCGATTTTCGACTTTTCTCATTGGTATGTTGTAGTACGTGGTTTTATCAATGATACGTTTTGTAGTGTTCGCTGACGCATCTTCAGAAAGCAATACTAGCTTTGCTTTGCCACTTCGTACTTCTTTTAAAACGAGTTCTTCACCCGAAATAATTTTTCGAGCGCGGTTTGCTAGTCCTAAAAATGATTTCCAATCAGACACTTATTTCGACTCCTTCTCAACAAGCTCAAGAAGCTCTTCGTACAGAGAACTGTCGATTTTCGCTTTTAGATGATGTTCCAAAATGTTTTTCTTTTGGGCTTGAATAATGCTTTCTTTATCTTTTGATAAATATGCACCTCGTCCTGATTTTTTTCCTGATAAATCAATAGACACTTCGCCCTCTTTGGAACGAACAATGCGAACTAGCTCTCGTTTTGATTTCATCTCTTGCGTCGCAATACATTTTCGTAACGGAACTTTTCGATTGCTCATACTCATCACCTCTATTCGATTTCGTCTTCAGCTGAATCGAATCCGAATGCGATTACGCTATCTTCTTCTGTCACAATACCAAGTTGTTTCGCATCAGACTCACTTTTAATATCAATTTTCCAGCCTGTTAATTTAGCTGCAAGACGCGCATTTTGTCCACGCTTACCAATCGCTAATGAAAGCTGGTGGTCTGGAACAACAACAGTTGTTGCTTTCTCTGCTTCATCTACAAGTACTTTAACAACCTGTGATGGACTTAAAGCATTTGCAACATATTCAACTGGGTCATTCGACCAGCGAACGATGTCAATCTTTTCACCTTTTAGTTCATCTACAACGCGTTGTACACGTTGTCCTTTCGGTCCTACACAAGAACCTACTGGATCAACATCGATATTCTCTGCATATACAGAAATTTTAGAACGGTCGCCTGCTTCACGTGCTACAGAGCGAATTTCTACAGTTCCATCATAAATTTCTGGAACTTCCATTTCGAATAAACGTTTTAAAAGACCAGGATGTGTACGTGATACGTAAATTTGTGGTCCTTTTGTTGTCTTTTCTACTTTTGTAATAAATACGCGAATACGATCATGTGGTTTATATTGCTCATTTGGCATTTGCTCACTTACAGGTAATAAAGCTTCTACTTTACCTAAGCTTACATAGATGAAACGAGCATCTTGGCGCTGTACAATACCAACCATAATGTCTTCTTCACGATCACTAAATTCTGAATAAATTACACCACGTTCCGCCTCACGAACTCGTTGTGTTACAACTTGTTTTGCAGTTTGTGCTGCAATACGACCAAAATCTTTTGGCGTTACTTCAATTTCTAGTACGTCACCATCTTGGTAGTTTGGATTAATTTGTCTTGCCTCTTCTACAGAGATTTCAAGACGTGGATCAAACACATTATCTACAACGTCCTTACGTGCTAAAACTTGAATTGTTCCCACTTCTGGGTTAAAGCTCACACGAACGTTTTGTGCTTGGTTAAAATTGCGTTTATAAGCAGAGATTAATGCTGCTTCAATCGCATCAATAATAATATCTTTGCTAATACCTTTTTCTGACTCTAATACGAGCAAAGCATCTAACAACTCAGTGCTCATGAAGATCCCCCTTCTTACTAAAACGTAACAGCAAGTCGCGCATTTGCAACTTTATCCATTGGAATTTGGATTTCTTTTTTACGTGTTTTAATTGTTAATAGTAGTGTAATTGTAGTACCGTCGTAGGAAAGTAGCTTTCCTTCAAACATCTTCTCACCATCAATCGGCTTATATGTTTTAATTGCCACTTGTTTTCCTACCGCTTGCTGGAAGTCTTTCTCTTTCTTTAATGGGCGTTCCGCTCCAGGAGATGATACATCCAAAAAGTAAAGATGAGGAATTGGATCCTCTTTATCTAAAGCTTCGCTTAAACGTTCACTTACCGCACCGCATTCTTCAATTTCGACTCCCTTTTCAGAATCAATGAATACGCGTAAGAACCAGTCTTGTCCTTCTTGCACATACTCTACATCTACAAGTTCAAGATTTAACTCTTCAACGATTGGCTGCGCAAATGCTTCTACAATTTCTGTGACTTTCTTATCCATAAACAGCCTCCTTCCTGCCGCCATGTACCATTTACAAGAAAAGATCCCGTTCATAAAGACGGTCTATCTTATTCTTTCTCGTTAGCTAACAAAAGCCCCTGCCGTTAAGCAGGGAATATCTGTCTTAGTATTACCAAATTTAAGAAGTAAAACTTGTAACAAAATATGTATATACGACAGAAATATCATTACTATCTACATAAGCAAAATGTAGATAGTAACACGAAAGAGTGGGTTTCCCCACTCTCTTTTTCACAAAATATACATGACATGGTTATCTCGGTTTATAGTATACCATAGCAAATGTTGATTTGCAAAGATTTTTCCTACCTATTAGAACAGTGACAATTGGTTTTGATCCGGTAAATCTCCTAGACAACCTTGACCATCTAAATACTCAATAATCGTTTTAGAAACCTTACTGCGCTGCTGTAAGTCTTCTTTTGATAAGAAATCACCATTTTTACGAGCTTCAACAATACTGAAAGCTGCGTTTGTACCAAGACCAGGAACTGCATTAAATGGAGGAATTAAAGTATCCCCATCAATTATAAATTCGGTTGCATGCGAGCGGTATAAATCAACCTTTTGGAATGAATAACCACGCTCACACATTTCAAGTGTCATTTCTAGTACCGTTAATAAACTCTTCTCTTTCGGTGCTGCATCCAATCCTTTTTGTGCAATTTCATCAATTTTTACACGTATGGATGCTGAACCTTTCGCCATCGCCTCTACATCAAAGTCATCTGCACGAACTGTAAAATATGCCGCATAGAATAAAAGTGCGAAATGTACTTTAAAGTATGCAATACGCACAGCCATAAGTACGTAAGCAGCCGCATGGGCTTTAGGGAACATGTACTTAATCTTCTTACATGAATCAATATACCAACCTGGTACATTGTTATTTCTCATTTCCTCTTCCCATTCTTCTGGTACACCTTTACCTTTACGCACCGACTCCATGATTTTGAAGGCTAATGATGGATCCAAGCCTTGATAAATTAAATATACCATGATGTCATCACGACAACCGATAACTTCACTCAGTGTACACGTACCATTATAAATTAATTCATTCGCATTACCTAACCATACATCTGTACCATGGGACAGTCCAGAAATTTGGACAAGCTCTGAAAACGTTGTTGGTTTCGTTTCTTCTAACATTTGTCTTACGAATTTCGTACCAAACTCTGGTATACCAAGTGTACCTGTTTTACAGTTAATTTGTTCTTCCGTTACCCCTAAAGATTCTGGACCAGAGAAAATTTTCATTACTTCTGGATCATCCGTTGGGATTGTTTTCGGGTCAATACCACTTAAATCTTGAAGCATACGAATAACAGTCGGATCATCGTGTCCTAATATATCAAGTTTCAATAAATTATCATGAATTGAGTGGAAGTCAAAGTGCGTTGTTCTCCACTCAGCACCTATTGAATCAGCCGGAAACTGAATTGGTGAAAAGTCAAAAATATCCATGTAATCTGGTACAACGATAATACCACCTGGATGCTGTCCGGTCGTACGCTTTACACCTGTACATCCCGCAACTAAGCGATCAATCTCTGCATTTCGAATTGTTAAGTTATGATCATTAGCATAACCTTTCACATACCCATAAGCGGTTTTTTCCGCAACCGTACCAATTGTTCCTGCGCGGTATACATAATCTTCACCGAACAGTAATTTCGTATAGTTATGGGCGCGTGGTTGGTATTCTCCGGAGAAATTCAAATCGATATCCGGTACCTTATCCCCTTTAAATCCAAGGAACGTTTCGAAAGGAATGTCATGCCCATCTTTCACATATGGAACATTACATGTTGGGCATTCTTTATCTGGTAAATCAAAACCAGAACCTACAGAACCGTCATTAAAGAACTCTGATTGTTTACACTTTGGACATACATAGTGCGGTGGTAATGGGTTTACTTCTGTAATTTCCATCATCGTTGCAACAAATGATGAACCTACCGATCCACGCGAACCTACTAGATAACCGTCCACTAACGATTTTTTCACAAGCTTATGTGAAATTAAATAAATAACAGCGAATCCATGTCCAATAATACTTTTCAATTCTTTTTCCAAACGAGCTTCTACAATTTCCGGTAGTTCATCTCCATAGATACTTCGTGCCATTACATAGCTCATATCACGTGTTTCATCATCAGCACCTTCAATTTTCGGTGTGTATAAATCATCTTTTACTGGACGAACATCACCAATTAATGATGCGATCTTGTTTGTATTTGTCACAACAATTTCTTTTGCTTTGTCTTCACCTAAGAATGAAAAACAATCTAGCATTTCATTTGTTGTACGGAAATGTACAGGCGGTAATGAATGGCGATTTAACGGATTAGCTCCTCCCTGCGAACTGACTAAAATTTTCCGATATATCGCGTCCTCTGGATCTAAATAATGCACATTCCCAGTAGCAACAACTGGCTTATCTAACGTCTCACCTAGTTTTACTAAGTTAGAAATTATTGTTTTTAACTGTCCTTCATCTCGAACGAGTTCACGTTCCACTAAATGACGTAACACTTCTGGAGGCATAACCTCAATGTAATCATAAAACTGTGCAATTTCTTCTACTTCTTCAGGCGCTTTTTGCATCATAGCTTCAAATACTTCACCTTTGTCACAAGCTGTTCCTACTAAAATGCCTTCGCGATATTTTTTTAATAGTGATCGTGGTACACGTGGTACACGATAAAAGTAATTCAGGTGAGAATATGAAACAAGTTTATATAAGTTTTTCAACCCAACATCTGATGTGGCAAGTAACGTCATATGACTTGGACGCCCACGTTTATACGCATCCCCTTGTCCCATACTATCGTTTAGTTGATCGTGATATTCAAATCCCTTTTCAATCACATCTTTTAACATCTTCAGAAGTAAATATCCCGTTGCTTCTGTATCATAAATCGCACGGTGATGTTGCGTTAATTCAATATCAAGCTTTTTACACATCGTATTTAATCGATGATTTTTCATTTCTGGGAATAAGAACCGTGCAAGTTCTAACGTATCAATAACTGGATTTTTCGTTTTTTCTATCCCAGCCTTTTTAAAACCTACGTTAATAAAGCCCATATCGAAGCTTGCGTTATGAGCAACAAGTGTATGGTCACCCATCCATTCCTCAAACTTTTTAAACACTTCGTCCACTTCTGGTGCATCAGTTAACATATCATCTGTAATGCCTGTTAATTCAATAATCGTCGCCGATAATGGTTGATGAGGATTTGCGAAAGATTCAAAGCGATCAATAATTTCTCCACCTTTTATCTTTACAGCAGCTAACTCAATGACTGTATCATATACAGCAGATAACCCTGTTGTCTCAACGTCAAAGACAACATATGTTTCTTCTGCAAGTAGACGATGCGCTTCGTTATATGCTATCGGCACACCATCATTAACTAAATTTGCTTCTACACCATATAGAACTTTAACTCCAGCCTTTTTACCAGCAGAATATGCTTCTGGGAACGACTGTGCAACAGCATGGTCTGTAACTGCAATAGCCTCATGCCCCCATTTTCCGGCTTGGGCAACGAGCTTAGAAACAGAAGTAACAGCATCCATTTGACTCATTGGAGTATGAAGATGAAGTTCTACTCTTTTTTCCCCTTCTTTTGCTTTATCTTTACGAGAAGGTCCCGTTATTTCATTTATATCATTTGCAATCATAACTAAATCGCGCACGAATGTATCATTTTGAACTGAACCACGCGCTTTTACCCAAGTTCCTTTTTTCAAGGATTGTAACATCGGGATATCTTCTTTATCACGTGAGAACATCTTAATCATAATAGAGTCCGTATAGTCAGTTATCTTTAAAGTTAATAATGTACGTCCACTACGAAGTTCTTTCGTCTCTACATGGAAAACATACCCTTGAACGGTTTTTCTTCTTTCTTCATCTTGAATTTCACGCAGCGGCGTAATCTCTTCATCTGGCTTAATAAGATAACCAAGCACAACTGGTCCTTCATGAACAACATCACTTTCTTCAGCTTGCCTTTTAGCCATCTCTTCCATAGCCTGTATAACTCGTTGACGATCTTCTTCCTGTGTTTGCTCACGAAACTTTTGCATTTCTTCTGCATTTTGCTTTATATGTGTGTCTAACTGAAAACGCGGGAATCCAAAAGCTTCGTATTGATCACCTACTGGTTTCGCAACGTTTTTCTTTAAAGTAGTAGATTCCAGCTCATTATTCACATTTAATAGCAACTTCACGCCATTGACCTGCGGAAGTTGCTTCTTTAAGTACGCGAACATAGGTGAAAATGTAATTCGTTCTGTACAAAGCGGCCAATATGCCTTCACTTCTTCTTCTGTAAATTGTTTATTCTCTGCTTCTAATGCAAATGTTGTTCTTGCAATATGAGAAAATGATTGCTTAAGCTTTGTTTCTAGCAACTCATATAATTCTGTCGGCAAAATACGTGGCACTTGTAAGTCAAAATGCCAACTTTTATTCGCTTTATCAATAACTAGCTTTTCAATACCACCGCCATGTAAATATTGATTTATAAGGTCTTCTGGTATTTGCAACTGTTGGAGCAAAATTTGAAATCGCTCTTGTTGTTCATTTGTTAATGACATAAGCACTCTCCTTCCATTTGCTATTATAAATTGAAACGTACTACAAAGAAAGATTTCTTCCTTCTTCTTTTACAAAATACGTTTACAAAGAAAGAGAAGGTACCTCATTACGAGGTACCTCTTCTTATTTTAAAATATTAGCAATATATGTTTGAAGTTCTTCTACTTTCACTTCTTCAGACTCGCCTGTAGCACGTACTTTCACTTCTACAATACCTTCATCTGCTTTTTTACCAACTGTAACACGAACTGGAAGGCCGAATAAATCTGCATCTGCAAATTTAACACCTGCACGTTCTGCACGATCATCTAGTAATACTTCGTATCCTTGCTCTTGTAATGAGTTATAGATATTTTCACCCATTTCACGTTGTGCATCAGATTTCATATTCACTGGAATTACATGCACATGGAACGGTGCAACAGATTTTGGCCAAACTAAACCATTCTCATCATTAAACTGCTCTGCAATTGCTGCCACTGTACGAGATACACCGATACCGTAACAACCCATAATAAGTGGTTTTGTTTTTCCGTTTTCATCTAGGAACGTTGCGTTCATTGCTTCACTATAACGAGTTCCTAATTTGAATACATGACCAACTTCAATTCCACGTGCGAAAAGAATTGTTCCATTTCCATCTGGAGATTGGTCTCCTTCTTGGATGAAGCGTAAATCTGTATATTGACTTACTTTAAAGTCACGTTCTGGATTTACATTTACATAATGGAATCCTTCTTCGTTCGCTCCTGAACATCCGTTGACAATTGATGCTACAGCATGGTCAGCGATAATTTCGATATCCCCTGTAACACCAATCGGTCCTAAAGAACCCACTTCACAGTTTAATAACTCTTTTATTTCTTCATGTGAAGCAAGCTCAACGACTGAAGCTCCGTATACATTCTTCACTTTTACATCATTGACTTCATGATCGCCACGAACAAGTACTACTACTAATTTCGCATCTACTTTAAACACCATAGATTTAATGCATTTTTCCGCTGCGATATTTAAGAATGCAGATACTTCTTCAATAGCTTTTTGATCTGGAGTTGCTACTTTTTCAAGTGCTTTTTCGGCTTCATCACTCTTCGTATACGTAGCAACAACAGGAGCCATTTCAATATTTGCCGCATAATCAGATGTATTAGAATACGCAATTGTATCTTCACCTACATCAGATAACACCATAAATTCGTGTGTATCTTTTCCACCCATTGCTCCAGAATCAGCTATAACTGCACGGAAATTCAAACCACAACGAGCAAAGATATTAGAATACGCTTTGTATAAACCGCTATATACTTCATCCAAACTTTCTTGTGTTGCATGGAAAGAATACGCATCTTTCATTAAAAATTCTCTTCCGCGTAATAAACCGAAACGTGGTCTTTGCTCATCACGGAATTTTGTTTGAATTTGATATAATGTTAATGGTAATTTTTTGTATGATTTAATTTCATCACGTACAAGATCTGTAATTACTTCCTCATGAGTTGCCCCTAGCGCAAACTCGCGAGCATTACGATCTTTCATACGCATTAATTCTGATCCGTAAGAATACCAACGGCCTGATTCTTGCCATAATTCAGAAGCTTGCATAGCTGGCATTAATAGTTCTACTGCCCCTGCGCGCTCCATTTCTTCACGAACAATACGTTCTACTTTGTGTAACACTTTTAAACCAAATGGTAGAAAACTATAAATACCAGAAGCATTTTGACGCATAAACCCTGCGCGAAGTAATAATTGATGACTCTTAATTTCAGCATCTGCTGGAACTTCACGTAATGTAGGACTGAATACCATACTTTGTTTCATTTATTCGCACCTCTTCATTTTACTCTTACACGCAATAAAACCCCTCACCTCGAGTTAGGTGAGGGATTTTATTCTATGAGCTCTATTTCATTATAACCTTCTTCTTATTTTACAAGAAAAACTTACGGATGTCATTCCATGTTACAACTAACATAAGCAACATTAATAATGCAAACCCAATAAAGTGAACCATTCCTTCTTTTTGACGATCAATTGGTTTTCCTCGTAACGCTTCAATTAAGAAGAAGAACAAACGCCCACCGTCTAAAGCTGGGACTGGTAATAAATTAAATAAACCAAGGTTAATACTTAAAACTGCCGCTAAACTTAGTACACGCGTAAATCCATAATCTACAACTTGATCTGTTAGATTATAAATTCCTACTGGACCTGACAACTCATTAATAGAAAATTGACCCGTTACTAATTTCACAAGAGAATCAAAAATTAGTTTCGTCCATTCGTATGTTTGTTCAAACCCTGATTTAATAGAACCCATCACTGTTTTCTCTACAGGAGAATAAACACCAATTCTACCAACTTCGTCTTTTCCTTCTTTATCAAGCGTTGGTGTTACTTTCACATTAAATTGCTCACTATCACGCTTTACATGTAACGTAATTTCTTTATTTGGGTTTTCACGTACAATCGTTACAACATCTTTCCATGTACTAGTGTTCTTCCCATTGATTGCTTGAATTGTATCGTTTTCTTTTAATCCAGCTTGTTCTGCAGCACTATTCTCCATTACTTTTCCGACCATCGGTTTGTCAACAGGAACTCCTTGTACAAATCCAAGAATCACAAAAATAACAAATGCTAGAATAAAGTTCATTGCAGGACCTGCAAAGATTGTTAGAGCACGTTGGCCCAATTTTTTAGAGCCAAATTGTCTATTGTACGGAGCGATTTGAATTTCTTCTCCCGCAGAAATGATACGAGCTTTTTCATTCACTCGGAATGTTTGCAGCTCTTCCTCGTACTCTTCATAACCCAAAATTGTAAGATTATGCTCTAAATCAGCTTGTTCGACTTCAATGACACGAACATTTGGATATTTTTCATGTCCGTCAAAAACTAATTTCACAACTTCGTCTTTTTCATTTAATACAAGCCCAACCTTTTTTCCAGGTTTTAACTCAACTGTGTCCGCATCCTCGCCAGCCATTCTTACATAGCCACCAAGGGGCAGTAATCGAATCGTATACACCGTTTCATTCTTTTCAAATGAGAATATTTTCGGACCAAAACCAATCGCAAACTCGCGGCACAAAATACCTGCTCTTTTTGCGAAATATAGATGCCCTAGCTCATGGAAAAATACGAGTGCACCGAAAATTAATATAAAGGCAATCGCTGTATTCAATTCCATAACCACCTTTGCTAAATTTGTTCCATCACAAACCGTCTTGTGGCTGCGTCAATTTCCTGAATTTCCTCTAAGCTCGGACGTGCAATGACAGTGTGATGGTGCATTGCTTTTTCAATGAGGTCTTCCACTGTTAAGAAACCAATTCTCTTTTGTAAAAAAGCTTCAACAGCTACTTCATTTGCCGCGTTCATTACAGCCGGCATACTTCCACCTGTCTTTCCAGCTTCATACGCAAAACGTAGACAACGGAAACGCTCTTGATTCATTTTCTCAAAATGCAATGTTCCCATTTCCCATAAATTTAACTGTTTCGTGTCTGAAAGAGGTAATCTATCAGGATATGTAAGCGCGTATTGAATCGGTACTCGCATATCAGGTGAGCCAAGCTGTGCCATTACACTACGATCTTCAAATTCAACCATAGAATGAATAATACTTTCTTTATGTAGAACAACATCGATTTGCTCATAAGGGATACCAAAAAGCCAGTGTGCTTCAATTACTTCTAGCCCCTTATTCATCATTGTAGCAGAATCAATTGTAATTTTCGAACCCATTGACCAGTTTGGATGACGAAGTGCATCTTCTACGGTCACTTGATGCAATTCATCTCTCGTTTTATCACGAAAACTTCCGCCTGAAGCAGTTATAATTAAGCGAGAGATTCTTTTTTCATTTTCACCATTCAAGCATTGAAAAATAGCTGAATGTTCACTGTCTACTGGAAGTAACGATACATTATGTTTTCGTGCTGCTTCCATTACAAGATGCCCTGCAGTTACTAACGTTTCTTTATTTGCAATTCCAATTGTTTTTTTCGCCTCAATTGCGCGGAGTGTCGGTAACAACCCTACGCTCCCTACAACAGCATTCACTACAATTTCTGTATCTGGGTGCAGCGCTACTTCTAATAAGCCTTCGCTACCATATACTACTTTTGTATTACCAGAAACAGCTTGTAATTTTAAAACATCTTCCTCTCTTTGCACAGAGACAATTTGCGGGGAAAATTCTTGAATTACCTTTACTGCATAATCAACATTTTTCCCTACAGAAAAAGCAACGAGACGGAATTGGTCTGGGTGCGAGCGTAACACATCTAATGTTTGTGTACCGATTGATCCGCTTGCACCTAGTAAACTAATGTTTTTCATGACTCCAACCCCTCGTTCATTTATTAATTGTATTGTAATAAGAAGTATAGAATTGGTAACACAAATAACCAACTATCTGTTCGATCTAAAATACCACCATGTCCAGGTAAAATTGTACCTGAATCCTTTACACCATAATGGCGTTTAAATGCAGATTGCACTAAATCACCAATTTGTCCAAAAATAGAAATGATAATCGTCAGAACGATTAAAACTCCTACATTCGCTTCAACTGGGAAGAACATATTGTAAACAAGTGCAACAACAATTCCACAAACAATACCGCCTAATGAACCTTCAATCGTTTTATTCGGACTAATTTCTGGCCATAATTTTCTTTTTCCAAATGCTTTCCCTATGAAATATGCACCTGAATCAGTTGCCCATATGACAAATAGTGCACAGAACACATATTTGATTCCTAATATTCTCGTTTCATTTAAATATAAGAATCCCATTCCAACATATGTCGTTGCCATAAGTAAAAATGAAGCATTGTCAAAAGTAAATGTATTCTTAGAAAGGACTGTATATGATAAAAGTAATAAAACAATCACAAATGTGATTTCTAATTTACCTAATCCAATCCACGTAAACAGTTCTGATGCACTACTCGGAATTAAAATAATCCACAATAATACTGCAGCTAAAACTGTTGGTACCGAAATAAGCGTAAGCTTGTTCATACGAATTAATTCATATAAACCTATAGAAGCAAGTGCATACACTAAAACTGTAAAAGGCACGCCACCGTAAATTACGATGGGAATGAATAGCGCGGCAGCAATCACTCCAGTAATAATTCTCTGTTTCACTACCAAACCCTCTCTTTCTACACGCCTCCGAATCTGCGCCCTCTATGTTGAAAGTCTGTAATCGCATTTAGCAAATGTTCTTCGGTAAAATCTGGCCAATACACATCTGTAAACCAAAATTCCGAATAAGCAATTTGCCATAACATGAAATTACTAATACGTAGCTCTCCGCTTGTACGGATTAACAACTCTGGATCAGGTAAAGAACTCGTCATTAAGTAAGAAGAAATCTTTTCTTCACTTATTTCTTCCGAACGAATTTTTCCTTCCTCACTATCTTTCATCATATGTTGCACAGCAGAAACGATTTCATCTCGACTTCCATAGTTTAACGCGAAATTAAGAATTAATCCCGTATTCTCTTTCGTATCTTCCATGGCTTTTTCCATCGCTCTGCGCGTATGCGTAGGAAGACGATCTTTTTGCCCTATTACTCGGACTTGTACGTTTTCTTCAATCAACTCTGGTAAAAATGCACCTAAAAATTCTTCTGGAAGCTTCATCAAATAATCAACTTCTTTTTTCGGTCTTTTCCAGTTCTCAGTCGAAAAAGCATAAAGAGTTAATACTTTCACATCAAGCTTACTTGCAAATTTTGTGATTTTCTTCACAACTTGCATACCTTCATGATGACCAGCAATGCGAGGCATGGCTCTTCTCTTTGCCCATCTTCCATTACCATCCATAATAATAGCAATATGTTCTGGGATATATCCTTTTTTCACTTTTTCAATGAGATGATCAAACGATGTGACCTTTTTACTTTTAAAAAAAGGAAACTTTTTAAACATCATTCATACCCTCCAACAAGCAGACGTATGCCTAAAAGTGTAAAAAGACCCCCTTAAGAAGAGGGTCATATTTGCGAAATTATCGCTATTACACTTCCATAATTTCTTTTTCTTTGTTTTTTGCGATTTCGTCAACTTTTGCAATATATTTATCTGTTTCTTTTTGGATATCTTCAGTATATCCTCTTAAATCATCTTCTGTAATGTCGCCAGCTTTTTCAAGCTTCTTAAGGTCATCATTACTGTCACGACGTACGTTACGAACAGCAACTTTTGCTTCCTCAGCATATTTCTTCACAACTTTTACAAGATCGCGACGACGCTCTTCTGTTAATGCAGGGAATGCAATACGAATTACAGTTCCATCATTAGAAGGGTTTAAGCCTAAATCTGCTTTTAAAATTGCTTTTTCAATATCACCGATAGAAGTTTTATCATAAGGTTGAATTACAAGCAAACGTGCTTCTGGAACTGTAATGTTCGCTAATTGCACAACTGGTGTTGGTGCACCATAGTAATCAACTTGTACCTTATCTAATACAGACGAGCTTGCACGACCAGCGCGAACTGTTGCTAATTCACGAGAATAAGCAGCAACTGCTTTTTCCATTTTTTCATTTGAAGACTTCAATACTTGTTGTCCCATAATTTATTTCCCCCTTACAACTGTTCCAATATTTTCGCCTAAAACGGCACGTTTAATGTTACCTTTTTCCATAACCGAGAATACAATTAATGAAATATCATTATCCATACATAAAGAAGAAGCTGTAGAATCCATTACACCTAAACCTGCTTTTAATACATCTAAGTAAGTAAGTGTTTCGTATTTCGTAGCTGTTGGGTCAATAGATGGATCTGCACTATATACGCCATCCACATTATTTTTCGCCATTAAAATAACGTCCGCTTCGATTTCAGCTGCACGTAATGCTGCTGTTGTATCTGTAGAGAAGTATGGGTTACCTGTACCTGCAGCAAAGATAACAACACGTTTTTTCTCTAAGTGACGAATTGCTTTACGACGAATGTAAGGCTCTGCCACTTGACGCATCTCAATTGAAGTTTGTACGCGAGTTTGAATTCCAATATTCTCTAAGCTATCTTGAAGAGCTAATGAATTCATAACTGTTGCTAACATGCCCATGTAATCTGCTCCTGCACGATCCATGCCCATTTCACTTCCAATTTTCCCACGCCAAATGTTACCGCCACCAACAACAACAGCAACCTCTACATCAAGTTCTGCAATTTCTTTCACTTGTTCCGCAACTGACTTAATAACAGCTGGGTTAATTCCAAATCCTTGCTCGCCAGCTAAAGCTTCTCCGCTCAGCTTTAAAACGACACGATTATATTTCGGTTTACTCATAATGAACCTCCAATTGCTTACATCTTTATTTTAAAAAAGGGAACACAATGTGTTCCCTAATCTGTATTAGTTGTTACCTTTTACTTGGTTCATTACTTCTTCAGCAAAGTTGTCTTCGCGTTTTTCGATACCTTCACCAACAGCGTAGCGAACGAATCCTTTTAATGTTCCGCCTTTAGACTCAACGAATTGACGAACTTTCATGTCAGGATTCTTAACGAATGTTTGGTCAAGTAAGCAAATCTCTTCAAAGAATTTGCCAAGACGGCCTTCTACCATTTTCGCAACGATTTTTTCAGGCTTGCCTTCGTTTAAAGCTTGTTGTGTTAATACTTGACGCTCATGCTCAACTTCTTCAGCTGTTACAGCATCGCGGTCGATGTATTTAGGGTTAACTGCTGCGATGTGCATTGCTACATCTTTAGCAGCTGCTTCGTCAGTAGAACCTTCAAGAACTGTTAATACACCAATACGTCCACCCATGTGTAGGTAAGCGCCGAATGCATCAGCATCAGTTTTTGATACGATTTCGAAACGACGAAGTGTAAGTTTTTCACCAATTTTAGCGATTGCTTCGTTGATGTGCTCTTCTACTGTTTTGCCGCCTTCGATTGTTTGAGCCATAGCTTCTTCAACGTTAGCAGGTTTGTTAGCTAATAAGTGAGCAGCTAATTCTTTAATTAACGCTTGGAAACCTTCGTTTTTCGCAACGAAATCAGTCTCAGAGTTTAATTCTAAGATTAAACCTTCGTTACCGTTTGTTTCGATGAAAGTTAAACCTTCAGCAGCGATGCGATCTGCTTTTTTAGCAGCTTTCGCAATACCTTTTTCACGTAAGAAGTCAATTGCTTTCTCCATGTCGCCGTTAGTTTCTGTTAAAGCTTTTTTGCAGTCCATCATACCTGCGCCAGTTTTTTCGCGAAGTTCTTTTACCATTTGTGCAGTGATTGCCATATTTTTCATCCTCCTAAAATATGTATTTATACCTTTTATAAAGGTGTTTATACCTTAAAAAAGGTGATAAAAGGCCGAACCCCTTATCACCTTTCCAAATTTGTTACGCAGTAACAGTTTCTTCACCTTGTTTTGTTTCAAGGATCGCGTCTGCCATTTTAGATGTAAGAAGTTTTACAGCACGAATTGCATCATCGTTTGCTGGAATAACGTGATCGATTTCGTCCGGATCACAGTTTGTATCAACGATACCGATGATTGGAATGTGTAATTTGCGTGCTTCAGCAACTGCAATACGCTCTTTACGAGGGTCTACTATGAATAATGCACTTGGAAGACCTTTCATATCTTTAATACCGCCTAAGAATTTCTCAAGACGCTCTAACTCTTTTTTAAGTTGAACAACTTCTTTCTTAGGAAGTACTTCGAAAGTACCATCTTCTTGCATTCTTTCGATATCTTTAAGACGCTTGATACGCTTTTGGATTGTTTGGAAGTTTGTTAAAGTTCCACCTAACCAACGTTGGTTAACGAAGTACATACCAGCACGAGTTGCTTCTTCTTTAATAGCTTCTTGTGCTTGTTTTTTAGTACCTACGAATAAAATGTCTCCACCTTCAGCAGCGATGTCACGCATCGTTCTGTAAGCTTCCTCAACTTTTTTCACAGTTTTTTGTAAGTCGATGATGTAGATACCGTTACGCTCTGTGAAGATGTAACGCTTCATTTTTGGGTTCCAACGACGAGTTTGATGTCCGAAATGAACACCAGCTTCAAGCAATTGTTTCATAGAAATTACTGACATAATTTAGTTCCTCCTAAATGGTTTTTTTGATATCCTCCGTTTACTTCATCTCTAAGCGAAACTACGAACGTAGCACCAACACTTAAATCAGTAAACGTGTGTACTTTGTACTGACACCACTGCTTACTATATCATACTGAAATATTACAATCAAGTCGAAAATGCGAACAATGTAAAACTTTCTTTTTTTCACGCTCAAATCCTAGTATTACCAACCTTCAATTCCTTTAAGCAAGGAATTGAAGGTTAATTAATAGTTTTCTAATGAATGTTGTCATGACGCCTTACGTAAGCAAAATCATTCACTTGAAAAAACAAAAAACTCTCCTCAAGCGCGGAGAGTTTTTTTATAAATTAGTTTGTTTTTAATTTAGCAAGTTCCTGTAGAAACTTGTCGTTTAGCACTTTAATGTATGTTCCTTTCATACCTAAAGAGCGAGACTCAATAACACCAGCACTTTCTAATTTACGTAGTGCATTTACGATTACCGAACGAGTAATTCCTACGCGATCAGCAATTTTACTTGCAACAAGTAAACCTTCTGTTCCATTTAATTCTTCGAAGATATGCTCGATTGCTTCTAACTCACTGTAAGATAATGAGCTAATCGCCATTTGAACAACAGCTTTACTACGTGCTTCCTCTTCGATTTCTTCTGCTTTTTCACGTAAGATTTCCATACCTACAACAGTTGAGCTGTATTCAGCAAGAATTAAATCATCGTCTAAGAACTCTTGACCAAGACGAGCTAACACTAGTGTACCTAGACGCTCACCGCCACCAACGATTGGTACGATTGTAGTTAAACCTTGACCGAATAATTCTCTATTTTCTACTGGGAATGCTGTGTAGTCACTATCCACACCTAAATTTGAAGATGTTTCTGTAACATTGAATAAACTTTGCGTATACTCTTCTGGGAATTGACGCTCTGCAAGCATGTGCTTCATACGTTCGTTTTCGATTTGTTGGTGAATCGCATATCCTAATAATTTACCGCGACGACTTACAACGAACACGTTCGCTTCAATTACTTCACACATTGTGTCAGACATCTCTCTAAAGTTTACAGGCTTTCCTGCTGCGCTCTGTAATAACGCATTTAATTTTCTCGTTTTTGCTAATAATTCCATTTCAAAATTTCCTCCTACATGTTACTTACATATTTTTTCATCACTTGGAAACTAGGGCGAGTCACCTGATGACACTATTACAAAATAAACTGGCTCACATCTTTATTTTTAGCTATTGTCGCTAATTTTTCCTCAACATATTGAGGTGTTATCGTTATTTTCTCTAACGTAATTTCAGATGCCTCAAACGATAAATCTTCAAGGAGCTTCTCCATAACAGTATGAAGTCTTCTCGCTCCAATATTATCTGTATCCTGATTAACTTGATAAGCAATCTCAGCAATCTTACGAATAGCTTCGTCTGAAAATTCAATTTCTATACCTTCAGTCGCTAATAACGCCGTGTACTGTTTAATTAGCGCATTGTCAGGCTCGATTAATATTTTAACAAAATCATCCGCCGATAATTTTGTTAATTCTACTCGAATCGGAAATCTCCCTTGCAATTCCGGAATTAAATCCGACGGTTTAGACATATGGAACGCTCCAGCTGCAACAAATAAAATATAATCCGTTTTTACTGATCCGTATTTCGTTGCTACATTCGACCCTTCTACAATCGGTAAAATGTCACGTTGCACACCTTCACGCGATACATCTACGCTATTCGACTGCTTACCAGCAATTTTGTCAATTTCATCGATAAAAATAATCCCGAGCTGTTCAGCACGATAAACAGCCTCTTGTGTAACTTCATCCATATCAATTAAGCGCTGTGCCTCTTCATTTGTCAAGAGTTTTCTTGCTTCTTTTACAGAAAGTTTACGTTTTTTCGTTTTTTTCGGCATGATACTTCCTAGTGCATCTTGGAAATTCATTCCCATTTGCTCCATGCCAGTTCCTTGCAACATATCAAACATAGAAGACTGTTGTTCCGTCACTTCGATCGATATCACTTCATCTTCAAGAAGGCCTGCCGCAAGCTTTCTTTCCACATCTTGACGTTTCTTTTCGATTTCATCATCTTCCTGTGCATCAGATGTTTGGTTTGAATTTTGATTACCACCAAAAAGCATTTCTAATGGATTTTTAAATCCAGATTGTTTCTCCGGACTCGGCACTAAAATTTCAACAAGACGTTGATTCGCTTGCTCTTCTGCTTTATCTTGAACTTTAACTACCATTTCCTCTTTCACAATACGAACAGACGTTTCAACAAGGTCGCGGACCATCGACTCTACATCTCGACCCACATATCCAACTTCTGTAAATTTCGTCGCTTCAACCTTAATAAAAGGTGCTCCAACGAGTTTCGCCATTCGCCGTGCTACCTCTGTTTTACCAACACCTGTCGGTCCAATCATTAAAATGTTTTTAGGTGCAATTTCATCACGTAAATTTTCAACTAATTTACTGCGACGGTATCGATTTCGTAGAGCTACAGCAACCGCTTTCTTTGCATCTTTTTGACCGATGATGTATTGATCTAATTTTTCCACAATTTGACGCGGAGTAAAATGTAAATGCATATAAAATGCCTCCCTTACGATTCTACAATTCTTCAACAATTATGTTGTGGTTCGTATAAACACAAATATCGCCTGCAATTTCTAAACTGGCCTTCGCAATTTGTTTCGCTGTTAAATGTTCACTTGCATGTTGCTTTAAAGCACGACCAGCAGCAAGTGCATAATGTCCGCCTGAACCAATTGCTAAAATACCATCATCTGGTTCAATCACTTCTCCTGTACCTGAAACAAGGAGCATCGTTGTTTTATCCATGACAATGAGCATTGCTTCTAGCTGACGTAGCATTTTATCACCACGCCATTGTTTCGCCATCTCAACTGCAGCGCGCTGCAAGTTGCCATTATACTCTTCTAATTTTCCTTCAAACATTTCAAAAAGAGTAAATGCATCAGCAACTGATCCTGCAAAACCAGCTAAAACTTTCCCTTGGAAAAGTTTGCGAACTTTGCGAGCTGTATGTTTCATTACAACAGCATTCCCCATCGTTACCTGACCATCTCCAGCCATTGCACATTCTCCATTATGATGAACTGCAAATATCGTTGTAGCGTGGAAATTTCCCATAGAAAAAACTCCTTTATATGTTTTTATAGCCTTAAAAGCAATTTATGCCCGCGGGTGATGCTTCATGTACACAGAACGCAATCTTTCTTTAGAGACATGCGTATAAATTTGTGTGGTTGACAAATTCTCATGACCTAATAGCTCCTGCACAGTACGTAAATCCGCTCCTTCATCCAACATATGTGTAGCAAATGTATGCCTTAACATATGGGGACTTATCCGCATTGTAAGTGAAGCTTTCTTAATGAGTTCGTTCAAAACATAACGTACACCCTGATCTGTTAACGGCTTACCTTTCGCATTTAAAAATACCATATGAGATTGTTCTTCAGTCTTTTGAGCTAACTGTTTTCTTCCGTTCTCTATATAAGTAATTAAAGCATCTTGTGCATAGCTTCCGAACGGAATATATCTTTGTTTTTTCCCTTTTCCCATCACTAAAATTGTTCCCACTGCAAAGTCAATGTCGGTAAGTTGCAAATTAACGCATTCGCTTACACGAATCCCAGTTGCATACATCAACTCTAATAAAGCTTGATTCCTTTGACCTAATGGTGCCTCTGTATCAGAAACTTCAAACAATTCCTCTAACTCTTCAGCATATAAAAACTTTGGGATTGACAATTCTTTCTTGGGAAGTGACGCAAGTGCAAACGGATTATCTTTTTGATAACCTTCACGCATCAAAAAACGATATAAACTTCGTAAGCTTGATACTTTCCTTGCGACAGATTTACGGGCTAACTTCTGATCGTGCAACGTCGTCAAGTATAAACGAACATCCGCGTATGTAACATCTAAAAAAGAGGATATGCCTTCTCGCTCCATAAATTGCACAAAATGTTCTAAATCATTTTGATAACTTGCAATTGTATATTTTGAATAATTTCTTTCAATTTGTAAATATCCAACGAATAATTGTAACAATTTCTTCACATTCACATCCATATAATTCACCTCAATAAAGGCTACTAAATCGTATCACAACTTAGTAGCCTTTGCAAGAAATTTAATTAAATATTTACAAAATTTTGAATTGTTTCCAAAGCGCGTGTAGCATATGCTTCATTTCGCTCTTGTTTCTTTTTAATTTTCTTCTCTAACGGTGTAAATAAACCGAAGTTTGCATTCATTGGCTGGAAGTTTTTCGCATTTGTCGCAGTAATATAATTCGCCATACTTCCCATTGCAGTTACAGGTGGTAATACAACTGGCTCTTCACCTTGTACAAGTCGAGCAGCGTTAATACCCGCTAATAATCCTGATGCTGCTGATTCAACATAACCCTCTACACCAGTCATTTGACCAGCGAAGAATAAATCATCACGTTGTTTATATTGATATGTTGGACGAAGCAAATTAGGCGAATTAATAAACGTATTACGATGCATTACACCATAACGTACAATCTCTGCGTTTTCTAGTCCTGGAATTAGCTGTAACACTTCTTTTTGTGGTCCCCACTTTAAATGTGTTTGGAAGCCTACAATATTGTATAATGTTCCTGCTGCATCATCTTGACGTAACTGAACAACCGCATACGGTGTTTTCCCTGTTTTCGGATCTTCTAACCCAACAGGCTTCATCGGTCCAAATACTAACGTCTGTCTTCCTCTACTTGCCATAACTTCTACTGGCATACAACCTTCAAAGAAAATTTCTTTTTCAAATTCTTTTAAAGGCACTGTCTCAGCAGCAATTAAAGCCTCATAAAAACGATCAAACTCTTCTTCTGTCATTGGACAGTTTAAATATGCCGCTTCACCTTTATCATAACGGGATTTTAAATATACTTTATTCATGTCAATGCTGTCTTTCTCAACGATTGGCGCTGCAGCATCATAGAAATAAAAATAATCTTCACCTGTTAGTTTTTTTAATTGTGCAGAAAGATCCGGAGACGTAAGTGGACCTGTCGCAATAACAGTTGGTCCCTCTGGAATTTCAGTGATTTCCTCATTCATTACAGTTACGTTCGGATGATTTTTCACATATTCAGTCACTTTCGCCGCGAATTCATGACGGTCTACAGCTAAAGCACCTCCTGCTGGTACAGAGCACTCATCAGCTGCACGAATAATGACAGAATCCATTAGACGCATTTCTTCTTTAATAACACCAACAGCATTTGTCAATGTGTTTGCGCGAAGTGAGTTACTACATACTAATTCAGCAAATTTATCTGTATGATGAGCTGGTGTTTGCCTTACTGGTCTCATTTCATATAATTTTACTTGGACACCACGCTTTGCAATTTGGTAAGCTGCTTCGCTTCCTGCAAGACCTGCGCCAATGACGTTTACTACTTGTGTTGTCATATATATCACCTTTCCTTTTCTTCCCGAAAAAAATGTGAGCAGTTACGCTCACATTTGTTGTTCTTCTTCATAATCACACGAAATACATTGTACTTGCACGCCTTTTTTTAACTTTTTCTCTACGAGCATACCTTCACACTTCGGACATTTACGACCAATCGGCTTATCCCAAGATACAAAGTCACATTCTGGATACGTACCGCATCCGTAGAAAAGACGTTTCTTTTTATTACTACGGCGTTCAATAATTTGCCCTTTATCACACTTCGGACAAGTAACACCGATTTCTTTTACAATCGGTTTTGTATTACGACATTCCGGGAAATTTGAACAAGCCATAAACTTCCCATATTTACCCATTTTAAAGACCATCGGGTGACTACATAATTCACAGTCTTCCCCAGCTGGTTCATCTTTAATTTCCACTTCACGCATTTCTTTTTCCGCTTTTTCTAAGCGCGGTTCAAATCCTACGTAGAAATCATCAACAATTTTCACCCAATTTGCATTTCCTTCTTCTACTTCATCAAGGCTTTGCTCCATATTGGCAGTAAATTCAATGTTAATGATTTCTGGGAAAAACTCTAAAATAAGTTCGATTACTATTCCACCAAGCTCAGTCGGAACGAAGCGTTTATTATCTAAAGCAACGTATCCTCGTTTTTGGATTGTTTCAAGTGTTGGTACATAAGTAGACGGTCTCCCAATTCCAAGCTCTTCAAGTGTTCTTACTAGACGAGCCTCTGTATAACGCGGCGGAGGCTGTGTGTAATGTTGCTTTGGTTCTATATCTTTTGAAAATACAGTTTCACCTACTTCTAACGGTGGCAACATCTTATCCTTTTCTTCCGCACCATCATCTTTCGACTCTACGTACACTTTCATAAATCCTGGGAACTTTACAACTGATCCACTTGCACGGAACTGAACATTGTTATTAATGAGTTTCGCTGTAACAGTATCCATTATAGCAGATGCCATTTGACTTGCAACAAATCGCTCCCAAATCAGTTTATACAAACGGAGTTGATCACGACTTAAGAAACTTTTTAGTTCCTCTGGCTTTCTCATTACCGAAGTAGGACGAATCGCCTCATGCGCATCTTGTGCTTTCGACTTTTTCGTTTCTTTCCTCTTCTCTGTTCCTATGTATTCCGCACCAAACGCCTCAGTAATGTAATCACGAGCCTCTGTTTGAGCTGTTTCTGAGATACGTGTTGAATCAGTTCTCATATACGTAATAAGACCTACAGTCCCTTGTTTTCCAAGATCTATCCCTTCATACAGCTGCTGTGCAAGCATCATTGTTTTCTTTGCTCGCATATTTAACTTACGCGCTGCCTCTTGTTGCAAGGAAGATGTTGTAAACGGTAATGCAGGGTTACGCTTTCGCTCTTTTCGCGTTACATTTTCAACCGAAAACGCATTATCTTTCATCTTTTCGATTATTTCGTTCACTTGTGCTTCGTTCGTTAATTGAACTTTTTCACCATCTACACCGTAAAAGCTTGCTTCAAATGTGTCTTTCCCTTTGACAAATTCTGTTTTAATTGTCCAGAATTCTTCAGGTTCAAAACTTTGAATTTCTTTTTCACGTTCGATGATTAAACGAACTGCTACAGATTGTACGCGTCCTGCACTTAATCCTTTTTTTACTTTCTTCCATAATAAAGGACTAATATTGTAACCAACAAGACGATCGAGTATACGCCTTGCCTGTTGTGCATCTACTAAATCCATATTAATTGCACGAGGATATTTAAATGATTCTTTTATTGCATCTTTTGTAATCTCATTAAATACAACTCGGCAATCTGATTCAACGTCCACATTTAACGTATTTGCTAAATGCCAAGCAATTGCTTCTCCTTCACGATCCGGATCGGCCGCGAGATAGACTTTCTTTGCTTTTTTTGCCGCTGATTTTAAATCTTTTAAAACGGGACCCTTACCACGAATGGTAATATACTTCGGAGTGAAGTTATTCTTTACTTCTATCCCCATTTGGCTTTTAGGTAAATCGCGGACATGTCCCATGGACGCGACGACTTTGTATTTTTTCCCTAAATATTTTTCAATGGTCTTCGCCTTAGAAGGCGACTCCACGATTACGAGGTAATCTGACATGCTAGTGCCTCCTTAAGAGGTGGATTCAAGTCTTCATCAATCTTATTGATTTCTCTTGTTTTTGTCAATCAAGAATGAATATACCATACAGCGACAATCTACCATTTGTCAATAATTGTTTAATAAAAACATAAAAATATATGGTTAATTTAAAATTTCTTCAAGGATATCCTCCGCATTTCTTACTAGCTTGGCGCCTTGTTGAATTAGATGATTCGTTCCTGCTGCACTCTCTATAAATATAGGTCCAGGAAGCGCAAACACCTCTCTATTTTGTTCTAGCGCAAGGTCTGCAGTAATAAGGGATCCACTTCTCGTTTTTGCTTCTACAACTAAAACACCTTTACTTATACCGCTAATAATTCGATTTCTTTTTGGAAAATACCATTTTTTCGGCACATAATGGGGCGGATACTCTGTCAATAACAATATATAATCTTTCCACGTGTCATATAAACCTCTATTCTCCTTTGGATACATATAAGATAATCCGTGTCCTAATATTGCAATGGTCGGGCAATGCTGCCTTACTGTAACTTCATGAGCAATTGTATCTATCCCTCTTGCAAACCCACTAACAATAAGCCATTCTTTTTCAAGTAAAGGTTGTAAAATAAACTTCATACTCTCCTTTCCATATAAAGACGGTTCTCTCGTTCCAACAATCGCTAATTTATTTACTTTATTTAGAAAATCTCTTTCTCCTTTTCCGTATAAAACAAAAGGGGGATCTTGTATTTCTCGCAGTAATTGTGGATAGTCCTTATCCCATATTGTTATATAAAATATTCTCTTTTTTTCTAACTGGGATACATATTGTTGGAGATTTGAAATTTGAAGAAAATTTACTAGTTCTAAAGATTTTTTCGAGGATATTCCAGCGTAATATTCAAATTGTTTCGGACTAAAAGTGTATATTTCCTTCAGTTCTGGATCAACATATAGTAGTCTCTCCATCGCCTTCCAATGATCCGACAACATGTAATGAAGGTGCAATAAACGTTCTCTTTTCATCTCAATTCTCCTTACCCATAATTTTTATTATGTAAACAAAAAATGTGTAAAAAGACACCCTCTAATAAGAAGGTGTCTTTCAAAAAGATTAGTAGTTTTTACAAGTCTCAAATAATCCCTTTTCTTTTAAAACAGAGATTAATGTTTCACCCATAACAGCTGGTGTTTCCGCTACTTTAATACCACAAGCTTCCATTGTTTTAATCTTTTCAGCAGCAGTTCCTTTGCCGCCAGAAATGATCGCCCCAGCATGACCCATACGTTTGCCTTCAGGCGCTGTTTGACCACCAATGAAGCCTACAACTGGTTTTGTCATATTAGCTTGTACCCATTCTGCTGCTTCTTCTTCTGCCGTACCGCCGATTTCACCAATCATAATTACAGCATGCGTTTCTTCATCTTCATTAAATGCTTTTAACGCATCAATAAAGTCCGTACCGTTAACAGGGTCTCCCCCGATACCTACAGCAGTAGATTGGCCAATACCTTCTTGCGTTAACTGATGTACAGCTTCATACGTTAATGTACCAGAGCGAGATACGATACCAACATGACCTTTTTTGTGAATATATCCTGGCATAATACCAATTTTACATTCGTCAGGTGTAATGACACCAGGGCAGTTTGGTCCAAGTAAACGTGTATGTTTACCCGCCATATATCTCTTTACGTTTACCATATCTAATACAGGGATTCCTTCAGTAATACATACTACTAAATCAACCTTTGCATCAACTGCTTCCATAATTGCATCAGCCGCAAAAGCGGGTGGAACGTATACAACTGAAGCGTTTGCGCCTGTTGCTTTCACAGCATCTTCTACTGTATCAAATACTGGTACGCCTTCAATATCAGTGCCACCTTTACCTGGTGTTACACCACCTACAATTTTCGTACCGTATTCAATCATTTGCTTTGTATGGAATAACCCTTGAGAACCTGTAATACCTTGAACAATAACTTTTGTATCTTTATTAACTAATACGCTCATTTTTCTCCCCCGCTTTCTATTAGCCCACTAGTGAAACAATTTTTTGTGCACCGTCTGCCATAGATTCTGCTGCAACAATATTTAAACCAGACTCATTTAAAATTTTCTTTCCTAGCTCTACGTTTGTACCTTCAAGACGTACAACTAAAGGCAACTCAAGACCTACCTGCTTCGTCGCTTCAATAACACCTTCTGCGATAACATCACACTTCATAATGCCACCAAAAATGTTAACGAAGATACCCTTTACATTTTTGTCAGAAAGGATAATTTTGAATGCTTCTGTAACTTTTTCAGCTGTTGCGCCGCCACCAACATCTAAGAAGTTAGCCGGGTCACCATGGTAATGTTTAATGATATCCATTGTAGCCATTGCTAAACCTGCACCATTAACCATACAACCGATATTTCCATCTAAAGGAATGTAGTTTAAGTCATATTTAGAAGCTTCAATTTCTTTTGAATCTTCTTCTTCAAGATCACGAAGTTCTAAAATATCTTTATTGCGATATAACGCATTAGAATCAAAGTTTAATTTTGCATCTAACGCCATAACTTTACCGTCACCTGTTGTAACAAGTGGATTAATCTCAGCGATAGAGCAATCTTTTTCGATAAACGCACTGTATAAGCCCATCATAAACTTCACAGCTTGTCCTACAAGTTCTTTTGGAATATTGATGTTAAACGCGATTCTACGCGCTTGGAAACCTTGTAAACCTACTGCTGGATCAATATATTCTTTAAAGATTTTTTCAGGCGTTTTTTCTGCTACTTCTTCAATTTCTGTTCCACCTTCTTCAGATGCCATTAAAACAACTTGAGAAGTTGCACGATCTAATACAAGACCTACATAATATTCTTTTTTAATATCGCAACCTTCTTCGATAAGTAAGCGTTTTACTTCCTTACCTTCAGGACCTGTTTGATGCGTCACAAGTGTAGTTCCTAAAATGCTTTCTGCATATGTACGAACTTCTTCTAAATTTTTCGCAACTTTTACACCGCCAGCTTTGCCGCGTCCACCAGCGTGAATTTGCGCTTTAACTACACATACTTCCGTTCCTAATTCTTTCGCTGCTTCTACAGCTTCTTCTACTGTAAATGCAACCTTCCCGTTCGGAACGCTAACCCCATAGCTTCTAAGGACTGCCTTACCTTGGTACTCATGGATATTCATGGTCCCATCCTCCCCTGTTTTCCTGTTTTACTCGAAAAGTTTTTTAATGTTTAAAAAACATTACATTGCCATTGTATAAGATGATTGGCACGCTGTCTACAATAAAGTGTCAGAAAACTGAAATCGCTTTATTCTTTTTCGAAAATAATAATGTTTATATACCAAAATAAAAAATAAGCTGTGAATATACAGCTTATTTTTTAATCATATCTTTAATTGGCGCAAATGATTTTCGATGTTCCTCTAATACTCCATGTACTTCAATCGCTTCTAAATGCTGTTTCGTCCCATATCCCATATGTTGTTCAAATCCATATGCAGGATACTTTCCTCCTAACTCTTTCATCATACGATCTCTCGTCACTTTCGCAATAATAGATGCAGCTGAAATAGAGACACTTTTCGTATCACCTTTAATGATTGATGTTTGCGGAATTGATGTAGGAAGCTTCATCGCATCGATTAATAAATATTCTGGTGTACACGATAAATTAGCAACCGCATCTAACATCGCTTGCTTCGTCGCTTGATAAATATTTATTTCATCAATAACTTGTGGTGATATAATTCCAACTCCAATCGCAATTGCATGCTCTTTAATTTCATCATAAAAACGCTCACGTTTCGCTTCACTTAATTTTTTCGAGTCATTTAATCCTGGAATATAAAAATCTTCCGGAAGGACGACAGCCGCCGTCACAACCGGTCCTGCTAACGGCCCACGACCCACTTCATCAATACCAGCAATGTATGTGAGCCCTTTTTCACGTAACTCATTTTCGTACTTTGACATTTCTAGAAATTTTTCTCTTTCTTTTTGCGCTAACTCTTTTTGTTTATACCACTTCAAAATTAGTTTTTGAACACCTTTTCGCTCATCTTTCACTAACATTTGAAAACGCTCGTCTTCTTCATTCATAATTTCTTGCAGCAAACATTCAGCTTCTTGAATAGTCATTTTTTGCATCTATTTACACTCCTTTTAAACGTAACCAAAAAGAAAAGACGTACAAACGCACGTCTTATACTTCTTCTACTTTTTCCACATCTTCTACCTGCTCTGCAAACTCTTCTGGTGTTTCAAACGTCATTTTTCCAAATCTTCCACCACGAAGCTCACGAAGTATAAGCTCAGATGTTTTATCATAATCAATCATTCCGCCGCCCATTAAGCAACCTCTGTTTTTTCCAATCGCATCAAATAACTCCACAATTTCTTCTGGAATGTCATTTAAATTATATCGCTCTTTTAAACGTTCTGGATAATGTTTTTCCATAAAACGTAACGCATAAATAGCTACATCCTGTAAATTTAATATAGAATCTTTAATTGCACCAGTCGTCGCTAAACGAAGACCAACTAATTCATCTTCAAATTTAGGCCACAAAATACCTGGTGTATCTAATAATTCCATTTCTTTCCCAACTTTAATCCACTGCTGGGCCGTTGTCACACCAGGACGATCTCCTGTTTTTGCTATATTTTTCTTCGCTAATTTATTAATCAGTGTAGATTTACCAACGTTTGGAATACCTACAATTAAAGCACGAATTGCTCTTGGTCTAATACCTTTAGCAACCATTTTATCGAATTTTTCTTTGACAAGAACTTTACAAGCTGCTGCAATTTCTTTCATACCTTGTCCAGCTTGCGCATTAATTGAAATTGCCTTTTGACCTCTTTCATCAAAATATGCAATCCACTGCTTTGTAAGACGATCATCCGCCATATCCGCTTTATTTAAAACAACAAGCCTTGGTTTATGTGTAATAATTTCATCAATCATTGGATTACGAGAAGATAAAGGTAATCGAGCATCTACAAGCTCAATTACAACATCAATTAACTTTAATTTTTCTGTTACTTGGCGTCTAGCCTTTGCCATATGTCCTGGGAACCATTGAATTACCATGTTGCCACCTTCTTTTTCTTTTATTTCACAATACGTGCATCTTTTAACGGCCAATATAGCATATTTGCTTTACCTATCATTTGGTCCATTGAAATTGTACCAATCGAACGGCTATCTTTACTAAAACGACGATTATCGCCTAAAACAAATAATTGACCTTCTGGAACAGTTTTCTTTCCTGTCATTTCTTCAAGAGTAAAATCATATGTAAGCGGTCCGTCAGCAAGTTGTTTTTTCTGCTTATCTAAATACGGCTCCTCATAAGGTTTCCCGTTAACATATAGTTTATCATTACGGTATTCGATTTCGTCGCCTGGCAGGCCAATAATACGCTTAATATAATCTTTTTCTTCCGTCGCTCGGAATACAATAATATCAAAGCGTTTCGGATCACCTATGTGATAGCCAATTTTATTAACAATCATTCGATCACGGTCATGTAAAGTCGGCGACATCGATACACCGTCTACGAGAATTGGGGCAAAGAAAAACTGTCTAATTACGCCCGCTAATACAACAGCAATCAAAATTGCTTTGATCCATTCCCAAAGTGAGCTCTTCTCTTTCTTCATGCTTTCCCCTCCACTGTTATGTAAGCTGCTCGTATTATACCAAAATTTCATATAGATTGGAAAAAGGGAGCTTGTGTATTTACAAGCTCCCATACATGTCTTATCGAATTTCTTTAATACGTGCTTTTTTACCGCGAAGGTTACGTAAGTAGTATAACTTAGCACGACGTACTTTACCACGGCGAAGTACTTCGATGTTCGCGATTCTTGGCGTGTGAACTGGGAATGTACGCTCAACACCTACACCGTAAGAAATCTTACGAACTGTGAATGTTTCACTGATTCCGCCACCACGACGTTTAATTACAACACCTTCGAAAAGCTGAATTCTTTCACGAGTTCCCTCAACTACTTTTACGTGTACACGTAAAGTGTCTCCAGGACGGAATGAAGGAAGGTCAGTTTTCAATTGGCCTTTTGTGATTTCTGTGATTAATTGTTGCATATTAAATTCTCTCCTTTAAACAGATGCTCTTATAAAGTCTTATTAAATTACAGCGGAACATCGTTAATACGGCTACTGATTTCAGTAGCACAAATGTTATAATAGCATATTGCTAGGACTGTTGCAATAGAAAATATATCAAGCCCTTATCGGTCTTCTTTAATCTGTTCCAGCCATTTCTCTTCTTGCTTAGATAATTCTCGTTCTTCCAGTAAATCCGGTCTACGTGTGTACGTACGACGTAGTGACTCTTTATGGCGCCATTCATCAATGTTTTTATGATTTCCTGACATTAGTACATCCGGTACCTTCATACCACGAAAATCAGCAGGACGTGTATAATGTGGGTGTTCTAACAAACCTGTGCTAAAAGAGTCTTCCACTTGTGACGTTTGATTCCCAAGCACTCCTGGCAAAAGACGTACAACACTGTCAGTGACTACCATAGAAGCCAATTCTCCACCCGTTAATACGTAATCCCCAATAGAAATCTCATCTGTTACAAGATGCTCACGAATTCGTTCATCGTATCCTTCATAATGGCCACATACAAAAATAACATGCTCTTCTCCAGCAAGCTCTTCTGCCTTCTTCTGCGTGAAACGCTCTCCTTGTGGACACATTAAGACGATTCTCGGCTTACGGTCTGTTTCCTTCGTTAACTCTTCTACTGCGTCAAAGATAGGCTGTGGGGTTAATACCATACCAGCGCCCCCACCATACGGATAATCATCTACACTATTATGCTTACTAGTTGTATACTCACGAAAATTGACAACACGAAGCTCTACCGCTTCTTTTTCTTGTGCTTTCTTTAAAATTGAAGACCCAAATACACCCGTAAACATATCTGGAAACAATGTTAAAATGTCAATTTTCATTATAGTAGCCCTTCCATTACATGAATGGTTACTAATTTATTTTCAATGTTAACTTGAAGTACAACGTCATCAATATAAGGAATTAACAAATCTTGACCCTTTGGACGTTTAATCACCCAAACGTCATTCGCACCAGGAGATAGAATCTCTTTGATTGTCCCTAACGCTTCTCCTTCTTCCGTTACAACGTTGCAACCAATAATTTCATGGTAGTAGTATTCGCCTTCAGCTAGTTCGCCTAACTGCTCTTCTGGTACTTTTATTAAAGAACCTTTTAACTTCTCTACTTCATCTACATTGTTGTATCCTTCAAGTGTTAATAAATCAAATGTCTTATGTTGACGATGAGAAGTTACCTTCACTGTAAGATAGTCTGTACCTTTCTCATCCCATATGTATAGCGTGTTCCCTACTTTATATCGCTCTTCTGGAAAATCAGTACGAGAAATAACACGAATTTCTCCTTTTACGCCATGAGTATTTACAATTTTCCCTACATTAAACCACTTTGTCATAAATAGTATGTCACCCCTGGTTTCTATATAAATTAAGCATTTCCATTTTATATATGGAACATGCAATTTCTCTTTAAATGTTAAAAAAGGGAGAGGAAATAACTCCTCGCCCTTTTTACGTTTATTGAATTTCCAGTGTGACGTTCTCATCATTATGATGTCCCACTGAATACAAGAGCATTCTAATCGCTTTCGCAACTTTCCCTTGCTTTCCAATGACTTTTCCAACATCCTCAGGATGTACAGTTAATCGATACTTTATTTCTCCGTTGCAAAGTTCCTGTGTAACTTTTACATCTCCAGGATGATCCACAAGAGGTTTAACAATTGTCTCGACTAACATTTTCATTGTCATTGCCTCAATTACTTACCTTGTTTAGATAAGTGGAATTTCTCCATGATACCTTGGTTAGAGAAAAGGTTACGAACTGTATCAGATGGTTTAGCACCATTTCCTAACCATTTTAATGCTGCTTCTTCGTTGATCTTAACTTCCGCTGGTTGAGCAACCGGATTGTAAGTACCGATTTCCTCAATGAAACGTCCGTCACGAGGAGAACGAGAATCTGCAACAACTACACGATAGAAAGGAGTTTTTTTAGCTCCCATACGTTTTAAACGAATTTTAACTGCCATTTATAAAGCACCTCCGAATTTATTTCACACAGATAATTATATTAGCAAAAAGACTATTGCTTTGTAAAGTATTTTTTCTTAACAGAGCCATCTTTTTTCCTTACATGAATGGAAACTTCAATCCACCTAGTCCTTTTTTCTTACCTTTTTGCATTCCCGTCATCGTCTTCATCATTTTTTTCATATCATCAAATTGCTTGATTAGACGATTGATTTCTTGTACCGTTGTACCGCTACCTTTGGCAATGCGCTTTTTACGACTAGCATTGATTATTTCCGGTTGTTCTCGTTCTACTTTAGTCATAGAACGAATAATTGCCTCAATATGCCCAATTTGTTTTTCATCAACTTGTGCATTTTTCAGCCCTTTAATTTTATTTGCACCAGGAAGCATTCCTAACAATTCGTCAAGTGGTCCAAGTTGACGCACTTGTCCAAGTTGTTCTAGAAAATCGTCAAGCGTAAACGAAAGCGTACGCATTTTTTGCTCAAGTTCTTTTGCTTTCTCTTCATCAACTGTAGCTTGCGCTTTTTCAATTAATGTTAAGACGTCGCCCATCCCTAAAATACGGGATGCCATACGTTCTGGATGGAACGCTTCAATTGCATCTAGTTTTTCACCCATACCAGCAAATTTAATTGGTGTATTTGTTACAGCCTTAATAGATAATGCCGCACCACCGCGCGTATCACCATCTAATTTCGTTAGTACAACACCTGTTAATCCTAACTGTTCATGGAAACTTTGTGCTACATTTACCGCGTCTTGTCCTGTCATCGCATCGACAACAAGGAAAATTTCATCCGGCTTCGCAACTTCTTTGACTTTCGCTAATTCACCCATTAGTTCTTCATCAATATGCAGGCGACCCGCTGTATCGATTAAAACGTAATCGTGATGATCTTCTTTTGCTTTCGCAATCGCTTGTTTCGCAATTTCAACCGGACTTACTTGATCTCCTAAAGAGAAAACAGGCATGTCCAATTGCTTCCCTAATGTTTCAAGCTGTTTAATCGCTGCTGGACGGTAAATATCCGCTGCAACAAGCATCGGTTTACGATTATGCTTTTTACGAAGCAAATTTGCAAGCTTACCTGTCGTCGTTGTTTTACCCGCACCTTGCAGACCAACCATCATTATAACAGTAGGTGGCTTATTAGCAACAGCAATTTTGCTTTGCTCTCCGCCCATAAGTTCTGTAAGTTCTTCCTGTACGATTTTAATTACTTGTTGTCCAGGTGTCAAACTTTTCATTACATCTTGTCCGACAGCACGCTCAGACACACGCTTTATAAAATCTTTTACTACTTTAAAGTTAACATCCGCTTCTAAAAGAGCTAGACGAACTTCTCTCATCATTTCTTTTACATCGGCTTCAGAAACTTTTCCTTTGCCGCGGATTTTTTGCATTGTCTGTTGAAGTCGGTCGGCTAATCCTTCAAATGCCATATTGCCGCCCTCCTAATCTAATTTTTCGATAGCTTCAACAACTTGTTTCATTTCTTCATTCACATGCTCTTCTTCGCTGAGTAGCTGTTTTAGCTTTGCAACAAGTCGCTGTCGCTCTTGAAACTTTTGAAGTAATACTAATTTATCTTCATATTCTTCAAGCATCGCTTCAGTCCGTTTAATGTTATCATACACGGCTTGGCGACTTACATCAAATTCTTCCGCAATTTCACCAAGAGATAAATCATCTAGATAATAAAGCGACATATAACTTCTTTGTTTTTGCGTTAACAACGATTGATAAAAATCAAATAAATAGTTCATTCTCGTTGTTTTCTCGAGCATGTTGGATCATCCTTTGTTAAGTGATTTCCCTTTACATGACTTAGTTTACATGGAGTATAAAAGAGTGTCAAGTTTTTTTCTTAACATCACATATTTTTATAAAAAAAGAAGCGGAAATACCACTTCTTTCACTTACACTTCTTCTGTTTCTACTACGTTCGCAAACAAACCATAAACATATTGTTCTGGATCAAACTGTTGCAGATCATCCATTTGCTCTCCTAGCCCAACAAATTTCACCGGAACATCCATTTCGTTACGAATCGCTAAGACGATACCACCTTTAGCAGTTCCATCTAACTTCGTTAAAACAATACCAGTAACATTCGTTGCTTCACGGAATGTTTTCGCTTGGCTTAAACCATTTTGCCCTGTTGTTGCATCAATAACAAGTAATACTTCATGAGGAGCCCCTGGTACTTCACGCTCAATTACACGCTTCACTTTCTCTAACTCATTCATTAAGTTTACTTTATTTTGTAAGCGTCCCGCTGTATCACATAGCAATACATCCACTTTACGGGCCTTTGCCGCTTGTACAGCATCATACATAACAGCCGCTGGATCAGATCCTGATCCTTGCTTAATTACTTCTACACCAACACGATCGCCCCATACTTCTAATTGCTCAATCGCCCCAGCACGGAATGTATCTCCTGCCGCCAATAGGACAGACTTACCTTCTGATTTAAATTTATGTGCAAGCTTACCAATCGTCGTCGTTTTCCCCACACCATTCACACCAACAAATAAAACTACTGTTAATCGATCCTCTTGTATATTAACTTCATTACTAAAATCGCTGTCACCTTTGTAAATGCCCACTAGCTTTTCAGAAATAACAGCCTGTACTTCTTTCGGATCTTGAATGTTACGACGTTGCACTTCTTCTTTCAACTGATCAATTAATTCCATCACTGTCGAAACTCCGACATCCGCACTAATTAAAATTTCTTCTAATTCTTCAAAGAAATCTTCGTCTATTTTGCGGTAACGGTACACTAAGTCATTTACTTTATCAGCAAATGAATTTCTCGTTTTTTCTAATCCTTGTTTAAACTTCTCTGTTACCGTATCCGTTTGTTTTGAAATTTTTTCTTTTAATTTTTTTAAAAAGCTCATACTTCCCATCCTTCCTATCTACTTGCAACAAGTTCTTCGCCATCATCTAAACGAACAGAAACAAGCTTCGACACCCCTGATTCTTGCATTGTTACACCGTACAATACATCAGACTCTTCCATTGTACCTTTTCGGTGTGTAATTACAATAAACTGCGTTTCATCACTAAATTTCTTTAAATACTGCGCAAAACGAGCAACGTTTGCCTCATCAAGAGCTGCTTCCACTTCATCTAGAACACAGAATGGAACTGGGCGTACTTTTAAAATACCAAATAAGAGCGCAATTGCAGTTAAAGCACGCTCTCCCCCTGAAAGTAAACCTAAATTTTGTAGTTTCTTCCCTGGTGGTTGCGCTACAATATCAATACCCGTATTTAGTAAATCTTCTGGGTTTGTCATTACTAAATCCGCTCTTCCACCTCCGAATAATTCAGAGAATACAGATTGAAACTCTGTTCGAATCCCTTCGAACGTAGTAGAAAAGCGTTTTTTCATCTCTTCATCCATTTCCGTAATAAGTTGATGCAATGTCGATTTCGCTTCTTCTAGGTCATCTCTTTGCTCTAATAAGAATGTATGGCGCTCTGCTACACGTTCATACTCATCAATTGCCCCTAAATTTACTGCGCCTAACTCTTCAATGGATAGTTTAATTAGTTTCACCTTTTTACGTGCATCTTCTGCAGGCATCATCATTGTATACTTAAGTTTTGCTGCTTCAAATGAAATAGTATATGTTTCACGTAAATGTTGCAATCTATTTTCCAGCTCTACATCAAGTCGGTTAATTTTCACTTCTTGATCTTTCAGCATCTCAAGAATATATTTATGTTTACCTATTGTTTCTTTCACACCGCGCTCTAAATGCTCGACTCTTTCTTGCAATGATACGCGTTGTTCACGACGAGAACGAATTAACTCCGAAGTTTGATTACGATCATACGCTTTCTTCTCAATCATATTCGTAATTTGTTCTTCGCCACTTGAATTAGATGTCATCTCTTGCTTTAAGAACGCTAAATCTTCTTTCGTTTTTACAAGCGTCGCATCAGTCTCTTCTTTTTCCTTCGTCAATCGTTCGACTTTTTCTTTTTGATTAGACAATCGTTGTTGTTGTTCAGCAGCTTGTACTTTTAGCTCCGTCATTTCCTTCTGAACTTTTTCTTTTGAAGAATATTGTTCACTTTTTTGTTTCGTTAAAACGACGATTTTACTATCTAATTCCCCAATCTCAGCTTGAAGAGTCGCTAAAATCTTTTCTAACTCTTCTTTGCGCCCTTGCATTTTTACTTGATCTTGTAAAAATCCTTCAATCTCTAAATCGTAAATCGATAAACGATCATTAATACGATGTTCATCTAATTCTAAACGATTAATTTCTTCTCTTAGCTTCTGTTCATCTACACGTTCGGTCTCTACACCTTGGCGTAGCTCTCGTATTTGTACTTCTTTTTCTTGAATCTCTTGCTTTACTGCTTTAACAAAGTTTTCTAGCTTTGTTGTTTTTTCTTCCATGTCAGTTAGTTTTTTAGTCCACTCTTCAAGTTCACGTTGACGTCCCAATAAAGAGGATTTCGCCTGTTTTACAGCTCCACCCGTCATAGAACCACCCGGGTTCACTACGTCACCTTCGAGTGTTACAATACGATAGCGGTATTGCAGTTGTTTCGCTAACTCATTTGCTCCGCGTAAATCTTTCGCAACAACAACGGTACCTAATAAACTTGAAACTACATTCTCATATTTATTATTGTACTGCACAAGTTCTGCCGCTACACCGACAAACGATGGATGCTGATTCACAATGCGTAATTGATCAAATGATAGCGATCGGCTTTTAATAACAGCTTGAGGTAAAAACGTTGCACGGCCATGTTTATTTTGCTTTAAAAATGCAATTGCATTACGAGCATGCTCTTCTGTTTGTACTACGATATGTTGCATCGCTGCCCCAAGGGCGATTTCCATTGCGATTTCATATTCTTTCGGCACAGTCAGAAGTTCTGCAACAGCTCCCTCAATACCTTGTAGTCTATTTTCTCTAGCCTTTAATACTTCACGTACCCCTTGATAGAAGCCAGAGTAGTCCTCTTGCATCTCTTCTAACATTTCTTTCCGAGAGCGCGCCTGTTGCACAAATTGATACGCTTGATACAGTTTCGTTTCATTTTCACTATACTGTGACTTACATTTCCCAAGTGCCGTTTCTGTCTTCTGTATGTTAGAAATAATGTCAGCTATTTTCTCCCTCGCTTGCTCATAACTGTCTACAAGTTTCGCCTTTTTCGCTGTAATTTCCACACGCATCTGTACATACTTTTCATTTTCTTCATCAAGTCGTTCGTTTTTAGAGTTTTGCTGTTTTGATTGTTCTTCAATCATAGATAATTCATTACGAAGACTTGCTTGTTGATTTAAAAGTTCAATATAGTCACCTTTTAAATTCTCAATTTGTTCCTCTAAATTCTCAGCAAAAGTCGCAAGTAATTGCTCGTTATCATGCAATTTCTTCTCCAATTCTTTTACTTGATTCACAAATTGCATTAAAGCTTCTGTACTTGTTTCAATTTCGCCATCATAACTTGTAGTTTTCTCTGTTAACTCAACAATTAGCTTTTCAAGCTGCGCACAATGTGTCGTTGCATTTTGCTTTCTTTCCTTTAACAGCTCGCGTTGCCCTTCTAGTTTTTCTAGTTCTTTACTAGACAGAAGTAGAACTTCTTGTAAGGAATTTACAGATTCATCAACGGCTTGTAATTGCCCGCGTAATTCCTCAAGCTCTTCTTCACTTTTTTGTAAGTTCGCCGACATTTTAGCTTCTTCATCTTTATTATGCCCAAATTGATTTCGAAGCGCTTCCCACTTTTCATGTAATTCTTCAATTTCATGTACAATAAGCGCAGCTTCTACTTTCTCTAATTCTTCTTTTTTCTCAAGATAATCTTTCGCAATAGAAGCTTGTCTTTCTAGTGGTTCTACTTGACTACTTAATTCGTGAATAATATCTTGTACACGATTTAAGTTTTCTTGTGTTTCCGCCAATTTCCCTTCAGCTTTCTTTTTACGAAGTTTGTATTTCAGCACACCCGCAGCTTCTTCAAATACACCTCGACGTTCTTCTGATTTACTACTCAAAATCTCTTCGACTTTCCCCTGGCTAATAATCGAAAAAGCTTCCCTTCCCATACCAGAGTCCATAAATAAATCAATAATATCTTTTAATCTACAAGACTGTTTATTAATATAAAAATCACTATCACCCGAACGAGATACACGACGCGTTACACACACCTCGTTATACTCAATCGGTAAGCGTTGGTCTTCATTATTTAAAGTTAATGTAACTTCAGCAACATTAACCGCTCTTCTCGTATCACTGCCGGCAAAAATAATATCCTCCATCTTTGCACCGCGTAATGACTTTGCAGATTGTTCACCAAGTACCCAGCGAATTGCATCAGTAATATTACTTTTCCCGCTCCCGTTAGGTCCTACTACAGAAGTTACACCTGGAACAAAATCGACAGATACCCGCTCAGCAAAAGACTTAAATCCTGCTATTTCTAATCTTTTTAAAAACACGAAAGGCCTTCCTCCTATTCTCCGTTGTTGTAAACGTTGTCTGTACGAAAACAACCTACTATACGGATTTCCCACTCCTTTTATTTATAAATAAAAGGAAAGTTTCATTCTATGCATAAGGAATCCCCCTCATTCAAAGGGGGATTCCTCATGATTGTTCTTTTAATTTTTTCAATGCTTCTGCAGCAGCTTGTTGCTCTGCCTCTTTTTTTGACTTACCACTACCAAGACCTAATGCCTCATTATTTAAAGTTACACGGGACACAAATTCTCGGTTGTGGGCCGGTCCTTTTTCTTGCAAAATTTGATACTCAATATTGCCACTACCATCACGCTGAATCAATTCTTGCAATTGACTCTTATAATCCATCACATGAGAAAAAGCACCTTCATTAATTTTTGGATATACAACTTCTTTTAAGTATCCCCAAACTGTTTCTAGCCCTTGATCAAGATAAAGGGCACCAATAAACGCTTCAAAGACATCCGCTAATAAAGCTGGTCGTTCACGTCCACCCGTCATTTCCTCACCTTTCCCTAATAAAACAAGGCTACCAAATGACATTTCGTTTGCAAAACGAACAAGAGATGGCTCACATACAATAGCTGCACGTAGTTTTGTTAACTCTCCTTCGCTCATTGTCGGATATTTTTGAAACAGATACTGTGATACAGTGAGTTCCAATACAGCATCGCCAAGAAACTCCAGACGCTCATTGTCCTCATGCGGTTTTTTTCGATGCTCATTCACATACGATGAATGCGTAAATGCTTGAATCAATAATTTTTCATCTGTAAACGTAATACCTATCTTTTCTTGAAATACTTTAAAAGCTTCACGATATTTTGCTTCGTATTTTTTTTCTTTATGTTTTCGGTACGGCATAGGTCCCTCCAGATATAAGCCGAGAAGCCCCGTTAAAAAACGGGACTTCACTTAAGCATTATAGATGACTCTCTATGTAAGTCACAGCATCGCCAACAGTAGCAATCTTTTCAGCATCTTCATCAGAAATTTCCATTTCAAATTCATCTTCTAATTGCATTACAAGTTCTACTACATCTAGGGAGTCTGCGCCTAAATCTTCTTTGAAGCTTGCAGCTGGTACTACTTCAGTTTCTTCTACTCCTAAACGATCAACGACAATTTTGGTTACACGCTCTAAAACATCTGCCATTCTATTCACCTCCCCTCAAATATTATATAAAATATTGTCCAAAAAAACTAGGTGAAATCGATTCTTTTATTACATTACCATACCGCCATCAACATTTAACGTTTGACCTGTAACATATTTACTTTGATCAGAAGCAAAAAACGTTACAGTATTTGCGATATCTTGTGCTTCTCCAAACTGAGCTGCAGGAATTAATTTTAACATTTCGGCCTTTATATTTTCATCTAATACATCCGTCATATCAGTCGCAATAAACCCTGGAGCAATTGCATTTACAGTAATATTTCGGCTCGCTAATTCTTTTGCTGATGTTTTTGTTAATCCAATTACACCAGCTTTAGCAGCAACATAATTTGCTTGTCCTGGGTTTCCTGTTACACCAACAACAGAAGCGATATTAATAATACGTCCATGACGTTGACGCATCATATAGCGCGATACTGCTTTCGTACATAAGAAAACACCTTTTAAGTTTGTATTAATAACTGTATCCCATTCTTCTTCTTTCATACGCATTAATAAATTATCTTTTGTTACACCAGCGTTATTTACAAGAATATCAACTTGTCCAAACGTATCTACAGTTTGTTTCACCATTGCAGTAACATCATCAGCATTTGCAACATCTGCTCTTACTGCAATGGCATCTGAACCTAATTTCTTTATTTCATCAACTACTTCATTCGCCTTTTGCTCATTACCAGCATAATTTACTACAACATTTGCCCCTTGTTTCGCTAAATCAATAGCAATCGCACGACCAATCCCACGTGAAGCACCAGTTACTAATGCTACTTTCCCTTTTAACATCAGCTTTCTCCTCTCAAATTTGAAATGGTATCTTTTAATGTCTCTTCATCATATACCGCATATGCTTTCACTGAAGAATCAATCGACTTCATAAGACCAGCAAGTACTTTTCCAGGTCCGATTTCAATAAATGTATCTACCCCTTGATTCACCATATACTCAATAGATGGGTACCATAATACAGGCGAATAGAGCTGTTCAATTAGCTTTTCTTGAATATCTGTACCACGCGTAATAACATCTGCCGTAACATTTGCAATAACAGGAATATTCGTGTCTTGAATTGTAATTTCATTTAAAACACTTTGGAATTTCTCAGCAGCTGGTTTCATAAGCGAGGAATGAAACGGTCCACTTACTTTGAGCGGAATTGCTCTTTTAGCACCATTTTCTTTCGCTCTTTGAGAAGCAAGTTCTACTCCTTGCTTTGTTCCAGAAATAACAATTTGCTTCGTACTATTCATATTAGCAATTTGTACTGCGTATCCTTCACTTGTTACTTCTTCTGTAACTCGTTTCAGCATATCCGGATCCGCACCTAAAATAGCTGCCATTGCACCTTCCCCGCCTGGAACAGCTTCTTCCATATATTCCCCGCGTTTCCTTACAGCATATACAGCGTCTTCGAATGTTAATGCACCAGCAGCTACAAGAGCGCTATATTCACCTAAACTATGTCCTGCGACAAAATCAGGTGTAATATCATACTCCTTCAAAGCTGTTAAAATTGCAAAGCTCGTTGTTAATAGTGCCGGCTGCGCATTTGTCGTTAATGTTAAATTTTCTTGCGGTCCTTCAAAAATCACTTCTGAAAGAGAATCATGCAAAACCTCATCCGCTTTTGCAAACACTTTCGCAACCTCTTTATTATTCTCCGCTAACTGTCTACCCATTCCAACTGCCTGTGAACCTTGGCCCGGAAAAAGAAATGCTATTTTTCCCATTTCAAATCCTCCTCTTATTGAAGCGGCTCCTTCTCCATTACACTTGAAATTGTAGGAATTACTTCTTTCGCTACCATTTCTCTCGTTTGACGGATCGCACTAAATATCGATTGGTCATTAGAAGAACCGTGAGCCTTAATGACAGGAGCTTTCAATCCAAACAACGCCGCTCCTCCATACTCCGAATAATCCATTTTATCTTTCAATACCATAAGTTTTGGTTTTAATACCGCTGCTGCTAATTTGCTCGTAAACGAACTCATTAATTGTTCTTTTAACATAGAAAATAACGCAAGTGCTGTTCCTTCTAATGATTTTAGCGCTACATTACCCGTAAAACCATCACATACAACAACGTCTGCTACACCTTGCAATAAATCTCTTGATTCAACGTTTCCAACGAAATTAATTGGTGCATCCTTGAGCATAGCAAAGACTTGTTTTGAAAGCTCGTTTCCTTTACCATCCTCTGTTCCAACGTTTAAAAGTCCAACGCGTGGATTTTTAATTCCTCTTACCTTCTCTGCGTAAACAGAGCCCATTACTGCATATTGATATAAATGAATTGGTTTTGCATCAACGTTGGCTCCAACATCTAACATAACAAAACCTTCTCCATCAACAGTTGGCATTGTAGGCGATAAAGCTGGTCGTTCAATTCCTTCCATACGGCCAACAACAAACAATCCAGCTGCCATCAAAGCTCCTGTACTACCTGCTGATATACAAGCATCCGCTACGCCGTCTTTTACTTGCTGCGCCGCTAGTACCATTGAAGCTTGTTTTTTTCGACGAACCGCTCTTACTGGTTCGTCTGTCGATTCGATTTTTTCGTCCGTATGAAGTATAGTAATTCGCTCTTCACTCGTTAAATATTGACGAATCCCCTCTTCTTTCCCTACTAACGTAATATGTAAATCTGAGTATTCCTTAATAGCTTTCATTGCTCCTAATACTACAGCCTTTGGTGCATGATCGCCGCCCATTGCATCTATTGCGATTTTCATAAGTTGTTACCTTCCTCACTATAATTACTAGATCGATACATTTCAAAAGTGCCTGTAAAGACAAGTTCTTCTCCAACAAAGCTACGCACTTTGACAACCGTCCGTCCTTTATCATTCTCTACATCTTCAACACGTACTTTTGCAACAACACGCTCTCCTAATTTTACAGGACGAATATATCGAATGGTGGACTTTGCAGTTAAAGCTAATTCTTCATCAATAACCGCAACAGCTAGTGAGTTTGCTTGTGCAAACAAATGATGCCCACGAGCAATTTGATTTCTTTTAAATACATGTTCCACCTTTACTTCAAAGATAGAAATCGCATGTCTATCTAATTCTATATCAATAATTTCTCCGACAACCTCTTCTAACGGTAAAGATTTCACATCTTCTTCATGTTGTTTTGTAGCCACATGCTTAATTCGTTCTCTTAATTCAGGAATAGATAATTCCATACGATCAAGACGAACAGTTTGTATGCTCACTTGAAATTTTTCCGCTAAATCTTCATCCGTTATAAAAGGATTCGTTTCTATTGTTTGTTGTAATAATTCTTGTCTTTCTTTTTTACTTCTTCTTTTTTTCATACCGCACCATCCATTTTTATGACTAGGTACTAAAAGTAGTATATAATCATTAAAAGTAGAATGCAACAAAAACTTTTGCAGACTACTTTTAATCGAGCTTCTCTCCCTGGAACACACCTGTCCCATCAAGATAAGTACGCAGCGAAGCATACTGATCATTATGCCAAAACGCTTCTGAATCAACTAGTATCGCTGCATCTTGTCTTGCTGTTTCTAACGCCCGATAATCATGTACCATATCAGCAACCTTAAATTCTGGTAGACCACTTTGCTTACTTCCAAAGAAATCCCCAGGACCTCGTAACTCTAAATCTTTTTCTGACAATACAAATCCATCATTTGTTTCAGTCATAATGCGCATTCTTTCTTTTCCCGTTTCTGATTTCGGGTCCGCAATTAATAAACAATATGATTGTTCACTACCACGCCCAACACGCCCCCTCAGCTGATGGAGCTGCGATAAACCGAAACGTTCCGCGTCATAAATAACCATAACAGTCGCATTTGGTACATTCACGCCTACTTCAACAACTGTTGTCGACACAAGAATTTGCACTTTATTTTCACTAAACTGTCCCATTATCTCTTCTTTTTCTTGAGATGATAGTCTCCCATGCATTAATCCAACTTGGCATTTCCCTTGATAACGATGAGTCAGCATACTATGTAAGTCGATAGCATTTTGTACATCAAGCTTCTCAGACTCTTCAATAAGAGGGCAAATAACATATGCCTGTCTTCCTTTTTTTATCTCTTTCTCCACAAAGCCGAGGACACGATCTAACATATCATGTTTTGCCCAGTACGTTTCGATTACCTTTCTACCAGCTGGCATTTCGTCAATAATAGAAACGTCCATCTCTCCAAATGCAGTGATAGCTAACGTACGCGGGATTGGGGTCGCCGTCATAAACAATACATCTGGACTTTCACCTTTCTCACGTAAAACCCGGCGCTGCCCCACACCAAATCGATGCTGTTCATCGGTAATAACGAGACCTAACCTATGAAATATAACTTCGTCTTGAATTAAAGCGTGCGTTCCAACAAGGATGTCTACTTCTCCCTGTTCTAATCTCGACAAAATTTCTCGACGTCTCGCACCTTTAACAGAACTTGTTAGCAATTCAACCTTCATACCGAAATGTGAAAACGTCTCCGCGAGCGACTGATAATGTTGCTCGGCTAAAATTTCTGTAGGAACCATCAAAGCACCTTGATAATGAGCCAATTTCGCCGCATAAAGAGCAATCGCAGCCACAACTGTTTTCCCAGAACCTACATCCCCTTGCAATAATCGATTCATTCGGTACGGAGATATCATATCTTTCATTATTTCATCTACAACCCGGCGTTGTGCGCCAGTTAATGGAAACGGAAGCGCATCAGTAAAATCTTGCAATTCTACTAATGAAATTTCCTTTTTCGTCCCTTTCGAGTTTTCCCTTTCCATTTTCCGTAATGTTTGCATTTTCAACTGAAACAAGAAAAACTCCTCATATACAAAACGGCGACGCGCTTGCTTTAAGTCTTCCTGTCCCACTGGAAAATGTAACCCTCTGAGCGCTTCATAGCGTGATAATAATTTATATCGATTTAACAAACCATCTGGTAACACTTCGACTATAGAATCTCCATACTCCTTAAATGCTTGTGCAACAAACCGGCGCATCTGTTTTACTGTCAGTTTTCCTTTCACTGAATATACAGGTTCTACTTCTTGTTGTCGTACAACCGGTCCGAAATTCAGTTCTGATACAGCAATTGTTTGGCGATGCTGATCCCATTTACCAGTAATCGTTACCGTTTCATCTAAATTTAACTTTTGTTTATAGTATGGTCTATTAAAACATACAGCTGTAATTAAATAACGACCGACGAGAACACGAACTGTAAGACGTGACTTCTTCTTCCCATAATATTGCAGTAAAGGAGCACTATGAACTTTCCCCTCAACCGTTACACGCTCGTCATGCTTTACTTCAGCAAGATCTTTCATCGCATAGTCTTCATAGCGGTACGGAAAATGTTCTAATAGATGAGAAACTGTATAAATTCCCATCTCGTGTAACAACTCAGATGTTTCTCCTCCGATTCCCTTTACATCCGTAACAGGAACTTGTACAACTTCATTCAAGATTCTCACGCTCCGTCACATTATTTTCTTTGATTCATTCTATTGATTATCCATTAATATCATTGACATCTGTAATCGCTCTCTTTCACCTTATATATTCTATCATAGGCATTCTAAGAGAAACTACTCTAATCCCTCTATATAAAGTGAAACTATAATCATTGGGGGGTTACGGGCAGTTATTCTCCCACTTAACTTCTTTGCTCCAGCCGAATATAGGAGGTGGAAGTTTTACCACCCACAAATAGCGGGATAAAACAAAGTTGTACAATACGTAAGAAAAGAGCCTCACTATTAGCAGCAAGGCTCTTTTCTATCATCAATATGCTAGCCTTTTGAATAAAAACTAGTAATAAACTTCATATCACTATTTCTTATCCATTAGCAAGTAAGTAACCCATTTATTTTCAAATCGAATCTTTTCTTATTCTACAGAGAAGATGAAAGAATACACCGGTTGGTTCCCTGCATGTACTTCTACTTCTGCATCTTCAAAGTTCTCTTCTACAAACGCAACTAATTTAGCCACTTCTTCATCTGTTGCATCTTCACCTTGTAGAATCGTTACGATTTCAGAATCCTCATCAATTAGCGCTTCTAGTAATTGCTTTGCAGCTCCTACTTTCTCAGCATTTGTAGATACAATTTTTCCATCTGCAATACACATGAAATCATCTTTTTGAATCGCTACACCGTCAATTTCCGTATCACGAACAGCATACGTAATCTGACCTGTTTTCACATGAGCTAAAGCTTCTTTCATGTTTTCTTCATTCTCTTCTAGCGTTCCAACTGGATTAAATGCTAACATTGCAGCCATACCTTGAGGAACTGTTTTTGAACGAATAACAATAACTTCTTGTTCTACAACTGACGCTGCTTGTTCTGCTGCCATCACGATATTCCCGTTATTTGGTAAGATGATGATTTTTTCAGCATTCGCCTCTTCAATCGCCTTCACAATATCCTCCGTACTCGGATTCATCGTTTGGCCACCTTCGATAACTTTCGTTGCACCAATGCTCTCAAATAGAGTTTTAATACCCGATCCCATAGCTACAGTTACAATACCATACGGTTGTTTCTCTATTGGCTGATTCGTTTGTTCAGGTACCATGGTAGGTTCATCTAATAAAGCAGTATGCTGTTCACGCATATTTTCTACTTTGATCTTAATTAGACTACCGTAACGTTGTCCATAGTTCATAGGATCTCCAGGATGTTCCGCATGAATATGAACCTTTACAACCTCATCATCCGATACAACAAGTAGTGAATCTCCGTACACACTAATATCTTCACGGAATTTTTGTTCAGAGAAATTATGTTCCTTCATTTTTTCAGGCTCTAATTTCACCATGAATTCCGTACAATATCCATACTTAATATCTTCTGTACTCAATTGGCTTTGTACACTACGGTGATGTTCTGCACGTACCATGTCATTCATAGATGATTGGGCAGGCATATTAGAAGAAATCGTTTCTCCTTTTAAGTCAGCTAAAAACCCTTCATATACAACAACAAGACCTTTACCACCGCTATCTACAACGCCAACTTGTTTTAATACAGGTAATAAATCTGGCGTACGATTTAACGATGCGTTCGCTTCTTTTACAACGTCTTCCATAAACAAAACAAAGTCGCGCTGTTTTTTCGCAACTGTCACTGCATATTTACCCGTTTCTCTTGCAACCGTTAAAATCGTTCCTTCAATTGGTTTCATAACCGCTTTGTAAGCTGCCTCTACTCCAGCTTCTAAAGCTGCAGCAAAATCAACTGTCGTTAATTCTTCTTTTTGTTCAATGGATTTAGAGAAACCACGGAATAACTGAGATAAAATAACCCCAGAGTTACCACGAGCTCCCATTAATAATCCTTTGGCTAAACTTACACCAACTTTACCAGCATGCTGTGAAGGATTTGCTTTCACTTCACGCGCGCCTGAAGTCATTGATAAGTTCATGTTTGTACCGGTATCGCCATCTGGAACTGGGAATACGTTTAATGCATCAACAAGCTGAACATTATTTGTTAAATTATTGGCTCCTTGAATGATCATTTGTGATAAACGTTTTCCATCAATTTTTTGAATTGACACAGATTTTCCTCCTTAATGCACATTACAAGTTTATTACTTTAACTCCTTGTACGTAGATGTTTACAGAATCTACTGCTAGTCCTACAGTTTGATCTAATGTATATTTCACTTTAGTCTGCACGTTATGTGCTACTTCTGAAATTTTCGTACCATAGCTCACAATAATATACATATCAATATGTACTTCATCTTCATTTTTACGAACAATAACGCCTCTAGTGAAGTTTTCTTTTCGTAAAATTTCTGTTAATCCATCTTTTAACTGATTTTTTGATGCCATACCTACGATACCGTAGCAATCTACTGCGGCACCTCCAGCAATTGTTGCAATTACATCTGTACTAATATCAATTTGACCGTACTTCGTTTTAATTTCAATTGACATCTCGTTTCCCCCTTCATAAATGGTGAAAGTGAGCTAGACTACTTTAGTTACTATCATATAATCTTTTTAAAGAAAATTCCATCGTTCTTTCTTTTTCACTCTCATATTTTATGTTTTAAATTACATTTTTTTATGATGAGCAAAATAGTCCATTGTTATTATACAACATGTACCACTATAATATGTCAAGCAATTTTTCTTGATTTCACCTTTTCTTCATTGACATATAGTGTCAAGTATTTTTTCTTGATTTCTTTTTCCTACGGTGTTGCATTCTCTTTTTAGTTGTGTTAAATTATAGTAGTGTTTTTAGCATCGCATAAAAGGCTAACATTGAAAAATTACGTATGTTACGGTAGTTAAGGGAGGGAAATATAAATGGCTCGTGTTTGTGCTATCACTGGAAGAAAAGCTCGTTCTGGTAACTCTCGTTCTCACGCAATGAACGCTACAAAACGTAAATGGGGCGCTAACCTTCAAAAAGTTCGCGTACGCATCGACGGAAAAGTTCAACGTGTTTACGTTTCTGCTAGAGCATTAAAATCTGGCAAAATCGAACGTGTTTAATAATAAAAAAAAGAGCCGCTAGGCTCTTTTTTTATTATACCATTGGAAAAAGCACCGGTAATAGGTGCTTTTTTTAGTCTTTTTTGAAGGTATTTAACATCGCACGAACAATTCCACCAAGAAATTTAGGTAACTTAATTGTATAAAATCTCATGGTTTCCCTCCTAATCCCCATTACTCCACTTGTTCACTATATGATGCAAGGAGCAAAATTGTTTCTTCAATCAGTGCTTCTTATCATCATTAATATGCCAGAAGTAAATGAAAAATTACCTTTTTCCTCAATGAGTTCATTACTAATACAAAGTGTCGATCCCCACTCTATTGTTTTATTAGTAAGAGGGTACTTAAAACCGTGAAGTGTAATACCTTCTACCCTTTCAGTAACTGGTACAAATGATACGTATGGAAAATGTTCGTTTCCTTCAATTATATACATACCAAACTTTTTCACCATTATTTCATTTTTATTGTCCACAATACACATTTCTATGTTTACTTCTAATCCCTTTAAAAGCATCTGAATATTTGCTAAACCATGATCAAGTCTTCCACCAGTAGCACCAAAAATACGAATTAACTTTGGTTTCTGTTCTAAAGCCCAGCTAATTGCAATTTCTAAATCTGTTTGATCTTTTTCTCGCGGGACAATATGTAATTCATTTGTTTGCTGCCTCATCCATGCTAATTCCTCATCAGTAACTGAATCATAATCTCCAAACGCAACAGCCGGAGTGATCCCTCTTTTCAACAAACGGTACACTCCTCTATCAACGGCCGCCCAAACTACTTCTTCATTTTCATACCGAGAAAAATCTGCGCAGTATTCTGCAGGTCCTCCCGCTAAAATATGAATAATCATTTTTCCTTCCCCTTCTATTGTAAAAAGGCAATCTGCCATTCGGTAGATTGCCTTTCTCCTTATTTGTCACTCTAACATGTATAAATAGTGAAGTCTTAATGAACTAGAAGCTTCACTAGGATAAAGGTTCGTTCTTTATCCGCGAATTACACGAATTGCTTCACCGCGGTCTTTTTGATTGTATACTGCTGATCCCGCTACAAGAACATTCGCTCCTGCTTCAATACAAAGTCTTGCCGTTTCAGCGTTGACACCACCATCAACCTCAATTTCCACTTCTAGATTTCGCTCTTTAACCATTTCTGCAACTTGTTTGATTTTCGGTAATACAGAATGAATAAACTTCTGTCCGCCAAATCCAGGGTTTACTGTCATAAGTAATACCATGTCTATATCTTCTAATACATGCTCAATCGTTGAAACTGGAGTATGCGGATTTAATACAACCCCTGCTTTAATGTCATGAGATTTAATTAACTGAATTGTACGATGTAAATGAGGACACGCTTCTACGTGAACAGTAATAATATCCGCTCCCGCTTTTGCGAAAGTTGGGATATAGTTATCAGGATTTTCAATCATTAAATGTACATCTAACGGTAATGATGTAATCGGACGGATTGCTTCTACAATTAATGGTCCAATCGTAATATTTGGTACGAAATGCCCATCCATTACATCGACGTGAATGTAGTCAGCTCCGCCTTTTTCTACATCTTTAATCTCTTCCCCTAATCTTGAAAAATCTGCTGATAAAATCGATGGTGCAATTTTAATCATGACTAATACCTCGGCTTTCTCTCTCTAATTTCTTCTACGAATTGTTTGTAATTCTTATAACGATATTCGGTAATCTTTCCTTCTTCAACCGCAGCTTTCACCGCACATTTCGGTTCAGCAAGGTGTGTACACCCTCTAAATTTACAGTATTGGCTCGCTTCTTTCAACTCTGGAAAACAATATGTAAGATCTTCTACCTCTATATCTATGAAATCAAGCGAACTAAAACCAGGTGTATCCGCAACAAGTCCGCTTCCAACTGTAATTAATTCTACGTGTCTTGTCGTATGCTTTCCACGTCCTAAATGTGAAGAAATATCATTAGTTTTCAATTCTAAATCTGGACGTAATACATTTAGCATTGAAGATTTCCCAACACCAGATTGGCCTGCAACGACGGAAATACAACCTTCTAAGAATGGTTTCAGAATATCAATACTTTTCGATGTATTTATAGAAGTAAACAACACATCATAACCCATTTCACGATAATCATTTGCATAAGATTCAACAGTTTCTCTCATTTTTTCATCTACTAAATCCATCTTACTAATACAAATAATTGGTTTGATGTTATGATATTCAATTAATACTAAAAATCGATCTAACAGTCCTGGATTAAAATCTGGTTCTACCGCTGAGAAAACAAGAATAGCTTGATCAACATTAGCAATAGGAGGTCTAACAAGTTCATTTTTCCGATCAAATACTTCTAACACATAACCCTCACTCGGATTATCCGCTTGAAAAACAACTTGGTCTCCTACAAGTGGCGTAATTTTATTCTTTCTAAATACACCACGCCCACGACATTGTGTAATCCCTTCCTCATTCTGCACATAATAAAACCCACTTAGAGCTTTTACAATTTTTCCTTCTGGCATATAATTCTCCTTTATTTTGTATAAAATGAAACTGCAATTAAATATGAATAGACTAGCGTTCTTTAAACAATTATTTCAAAGCCCACCAAATATATATCCAGATTCATATATTTAATCTACCATCAAATTTGAAATATTATTTACAACAGTATCACTTTTACAGCTTTTTGAATCATATATTTTTGCCTGTTATACAGTCCACGATGTAGACAGCATAACAGGCAAGAGTAATAAATTCCATCTTCTATATAAGGACGATGGAATTCACTATTATTGAGCTGGATATGGTACTTCCTTGTCCATAATCGTTACTCCATCTCGGACAATTTTATAGTGTCCCTTTGCACCTTCTTGAATTACAAATTCTAAAGAAATAATCGCTGACTCAGTAATTGTTCTCGTTTCAACTGGTTTATCCATTTTTTGCTGCATATCTTCTTTATAAATTTCTATTGTTTGCGGCTTTTTTTCACCTGTTGCAGAAGCTTCATATGGGATAGAAATGTTATCCACTTTTATCGTTTTCGTCACTTTAGGCTTCGGACCATCGGAGATAACAATCGATACTTTATCTCCTTCTTTTAAAGGTGTCCCAGGCTTTGGTAACTGTGAAATAACAAGACCTTTATCAACCGTATCTGAATACTCTCTTTTTATATCAGAAACAAGCTTTCTTTCATTTAAATAACCTTTTACACTATTTTCAGTCCATCCTGAAAAATCACCTGGTCTTATTTGATAAGGTCCTTTACTTACCCAAATTTTCAGTTCTTGTTCTGCCTCTATAACCATTTGATCAGGCGTTGGTATTTGCTCTACAATTTCACCTTTCGGCTTATCATTTTCAATATAATTTATTGTAACTTGTTTATATTTTTCTTCTAACTCAGCTCTTATACTCTCGAAATCTTTTCCTGTCAAATCACGCATCTTATTTTTCTTTTTCCCACCTGATTGATAGATAGTAATTTTAGAGTTTTCTTTCACTACTCTTCCTGCTATAGGATCTGTTTTTATCACTTTTCCGGCTTCAACATCATCTGTATATACAAGATTAGGTTCAGTAACTTCAAAACCTTTTTCAACTAATGTATTTACAGCTGTCGTATATTTCATACCAGCCACATCAGGAACCTTCACATCTTTCGGAATAAAGAAGCCTGGAATAACAGTAAGTGCTAAGGTTATCCCTATCACTAAAAGTAAAAATGTTGTAATTAAAACTTTCAGCCATTTATTATTTCGCTTTTTCTTCTTACCTGATTTGGTCTCTTCTTTTCTTACTTGTTCATCCACTTTACTTCCTTTTAATACAATCGTTTCATCACTTACATTTTGAAATAGTTGTTCTTGTTGAATAATTGGAATCGCTTTCGTTGCTTCCATATCTTCTGGTATGTAAAATGGTTGTTCATTTATTCGTTCTGGGTATAGTGCTGTTTCAATATCTCGTTTCATCGCGTTAGCAGATTGATATCGATGGAACGGATCTTTCGCAGTTGCCTTTAATATAATATTTTCAACACTTTGTGGAATATTTTCATTCCATCTTTTTGGAGATGGCATTTCATTTTGTAAATGTTTTAACGCAATTGCAACAGCAGATTCACCAGAAAACGGTTGTCTTCCTGTTAACAATTCAAACATAACAATCCCAAGTGAATAAATATCTGATTGTTTATTCGCTATACCACCGCGCGCTTGTTCTGGTGATAAATAATGCACCGAACCGAGCACCGAATTTGTATGTGTAATCGTTGCTGCACTTGTAGCTGTCGCAATTCCAAAGTCTGTTACTTTGACCACTCCGTCATCTCGAATCAAAATATTGTGCGGTTTAATATCACGATGTACAATCTCAAAATGATGGGCGTGTGCCATAGCGGACGTTAACTGCTCCATTATATCAAGAGCCTCTCCTATCGGTAACATCCCTCGATCAATTATGTATTGCTTCAATGTTCGCCCAGGTACATATTCCATTACAAGATAATATATATCATCCTCTTCCCCAACATCATACATATTCACAATATTTGGATGCGACAACGTTGTAACAGATTGCGCTTCTCGATGGAAACGTTTAATAAACTCTTCATTATTTGAATAGTCGAGTCTTAATATTTTTACCGCTACATCTCGACCAAGTATATCATCATGAGCTAAATATACATTGGCCATTCCTCCACCGCCAATCATTTTCAGCAGCTTATAACGGTCATTTAAGCGTTTTCCAATCAGCACGTTGCACTTCACCTACTTTCGTTTGTCGAATCCGTATAATCAATAATAACGAGGGTAATATTATCTTCTCCACCACGATCATTTGCTAATTGAATGAGATGCTCTCCCTTCGCCTCGAGCTGTTCATTCAATTGTAAAATTTGTTGCATATCAGCCATAGGGACTTTGTTAGACAATCCATCAGAGCAAAGAAGCAATTGATCGTCTTCTTCGAGCACCAATGTTTTAACATCTAGTCCGACTTTTTCTTCTGTTCCTAACGCTCTTAACAGAACATTCTTTTTCGGGTGATATTCTGCATCTTCTTTTGAAATTTCACCGTGCCTAACAAGTTCATTTACAAGTGAGTGGTCTTCCGTTACAAGCGATATTTCTCCCTCTGATACCATATAACAACGACTATCTCCTATATGACCTATTGTTACAAAACTAGGTGTACAAATCGCCACGATAACCGTTGTTCCCATGCCATTACATTCTACATGTTGCTGAGAGTAAGCATATATGCGCTCATTAATAATTCCAACGTTAGTATGTAACCACTTTTCTACCTTTTTAGGCTCATTCATATTATGCGTTTGCTTCCAATAATCATGGAATAATTGAATAGCCATCGAGCTAGCTACATCGCCAGCTCGATGACCTCCCATTCCATCTGCTACTACCGCTAAAATATTTCCATCTAAATTGCGAAAAACTCCTGCACTATCTTCATTATGTTGACGAACTTTTCCTTTATCCGATAGAAACACGGCTTTCATCTAGTCACCTCGTCTCTTCTTTGCGCTCCTTTGCACGCAACTGACCGCAGGCTGCATCAATATCATGACCTTGTTCACGGCGAATGGTTACATTCACTCCACGATCTTTTAGCGTCTTTTCAAATAAGAAAATTTGCTCTCGTGGCGTACGTACATAATCACGTTCTGGCACGTAGTTTACCGGAATTAAGTTTACATGACATTTTACACCTTTTAAGAGCGCAGCAAGTTCTTCCGCGTGCTCAACTTGGTCATTTTCTCCTCCAAATAAGCCATATTCAAATGTAATACGACGCCCTGTTCTATTTACATAGTATTTAACAGCTTCCATTAAATCAGGTAGCTTATAAGCACGGTTGATCGGCATTAATTTTGAACGTATCTCTGTATTTGCAGCATGCAATGAAATCGCAAAATTAATTTGCATATCTTCTTCAGCGAACTTATAAATTTTTGGAACAATTCCACTTGTTGAAACTGTCATATGTCTTGCACCAATATGAATTCCTTTTTCATGATTTACAATGCGTAAGAATGACATTAAGTTATCATAATTATCAAATGGTTCTCCAATTCCCATAACAACAAGAGAACTTACACGTTCTTCTGTTTCATCAAGCGCACGCTGAACTTCTACTACTTGCGCTACAATTTCTCCAGCCTCTAAGTTTCGTTTTAACCCACCAAGTGTAGAAGCACAGAACGTACAGCCAATGCGGCAACCCACCTGTGTTGTTACACAAATGGAATTTCCATATTCATGTCGCATTAGTACAGTTTCAATAGAGTATCCATCGTATAACTGGAATAGGAATTTAATCGTTCCATCCGAAGACGTTTGTTTTACTAAAGTGTTTAAAGTAGTAATATCAAAGGAATTCGACAATTTATCGCGCAATCCTTTAGCAAGGTTTGACATATCCTCATAATTTTTTACACGTTTTTTATATAGCCAATCAAAAATTTGTCCTGCACGGAACTTAGGTTCTCCTTGTTCCTTTAACCAATCTTGCATTTCATGAAGTTGTAAAGAATAAATTGATGGTTTCTTTGTTTCTAGATTTTTCTTTTGTTTTTTTACAGTCGTTTCCATGATGCTACACCTTCTTTCTTAAACAAGCAATATAAAAGCCATCTGTTGCAAAATAATGCGGTAAAATTCGTACTTGACCTTCATCAATATACGGATTTAACTTTTCTGGCATGCGATCTTTTATCGTAGTATCCCATTCAAATTCAGGATGCTCTTGTAAAAATTGCTTTATTACTTGTTCATTTTCTATTTTTTCAATTGTGCACGTACTATAAACAAGGCGACCACCTTGTTTTAACAATGGTGCTATTTTTTCTAGTATCGCAAGTTGAATCGTTGATAACCTTTCACTATCGCCCTTATCTTTACCTAACTTAATATCAGGTTTACGTCTAATAACACCAAATCCAGAACATGGTGCATCTACTAATATTTTGTCAAAAGATTCATTTGCAAAATGCTCTTGAACTTTTCTAGCATCTAAAGCCATCGTTTCTATATTTTCTAAACCGAGTCTCTTCGCCTGTTGTTCAATTAAACGTACTTTATGTGCGTGTAAATCAAGCGACATTACCTTACCAGTTCCGTCCAAACGCTCTGCAATATGAGTTGTTTTTCCGCCAGGAGCAGCACAACTATCTAGAACTGTATCTCCTTTTTTCGGTTCTAAAGCACGTGCTACAAGCATTGAGCTTTCATCTTGAATAGAAAGGAAACCTTTTTTGAACGCTTCTGTATGTGCGACATTTCCTCTTTCAATTTGAATTGCATCCTCTGACAATTCGCCACGTTTTGCTTCTATACCCTCATCAGCTAATAACGCAACCGCTTCTTCTACCGTTACTTTATCAACATTTACACGTGCTGTTGGTACAGGTGGCAACATATTTACTTCACACATTTTCTCTGCTGTCTCTAAACCATATTCGGATGCCCATTCTTGTACAAGCCACATTGGATGGCTCGTTGCAATCGCAAGTCGTTCTACTGGATTTTCAATTTCTTCTAACGAAGGTACACCTTCTCGCTGAATTGAACGCAATACTCCATTCACCATGCCTGAAATCCCTTTATGCCCACGACGCTTTGCAATCTCAACTGCTTCATGAATAGCCGCTCTTTCTGGAACTCGGTCTAAATATAGCATTTGATATAGAGATAGGCGAAGCAACACTCTTACCCACGCTTCAACCTTTTTTCTTAAAAATGGTTGTAAATAATAATCTAGTGTGTCACGACGTTGAATTGTTCCATATACCATTTCAGTTAATAAACCAATATCTTTTCTGTCAATTGTATTTTTTTCAATCAAATTATTTAAAAGTAAGTTGCTATATGCACCACTTTTTTCTACTTGAATTAAGCCATCCAGAGCTAACTCACGAACATTTTGTCTCATGCATTTTCTCCTAACTTCGTACCAATTTCAGGTTTTGTTCCACGTAAAAATTGTGAACAACTCATACGCTTTTTACCAGATGGTTGCAATTCAGTGATTTTAACGCCTGCCTCGTTCCCTGTTGCAACAACAAATCCATCTTCTTCAAGAGCTACTATTGTACCTGGTTCAGCTTTCTCTGTAATAGAGACCTTCTCTCCCCACCATACTTTAATAACTTGTCCTGCCAAAGTCGTATAAGCAACTGGCCATGGATTCAATCCGCGAATGTGATTGTATACTTCTTCACCTGTTTTTGTCCAATCAATTATCTCTTGCTCACGTTTTATATTATATGCAAACGTCACTTCAGCTTCACTTTGTTTAATTGGTTCTAGTTTACCCTGAATTAGTAAAGGAACCGTTTTAGATAAAAGGTGTGCTCCTGCTTCGCTTAACTTATCAAATAATGAACCTGTTGTTTCACGCTCTTCAATTTCTACTTCTACTTGCGTTAATATATCGCCAGCATCTAATTTTTCTACCATATACATAATTGTAATACCTGTTTTCTCTTTACCTTCCATGATCGCATAATGAATTGGTGCACCACCGCGAAGTTCTGGAAGTAATGATGCGTGGACATTAATACATCCATACTTTGGCGCTTCTAAAATTTCATTCGGTACGATTTGTCCAAATGCTGCTGTTACAATTAAGTCTGGCTCTAGTGCTAATACTTTTTCATATTCGTCTTTTTCACGAATTTTTAACGGCTGTACTACTGGAATACCATGTTTCTCCGCTTCTACTTTAACAGGAGTAGGTGTTAAAACCTTTTTTCTACCAACTGGACGATCAGGTTGCGTTACAACACCAACTACGTCATATCCGTCCTCGATAAGACGACGAAGCACCGGCACAGAAAAGTCCGGTGTCCCCATAAATACTACTTTCATCATTCAAAAACCGCTCCTTTTAAACCTATTCTAATTCGCCTGCTTCATAATATCTTTTCACTTTAGATGTAAATAAAACACCGTGTAAATGATCGATTTCATGCTGAATTGCACGCGCTAAGAAGTCATCCGCTTCTAATAAAAATATTTTACCGCGACGATTTTGTGCACGTACTTTAATGTAATCTGCGCGCTCCACTTCACCATAAAGTCCCGGAAAGCTTAAGCAGCCTTCGGGACCTACTTGTTCACCACGTTTTTCTAAAATAACAGGATTAATTAATTCAATTTTACCCGTATCATCACCTATATCAACAACAGCAACTTGTAAGCTTACACCCACTTGTGGCGCAGCTAGACCAACTCCGTCTGCAATTAACATTGTTTCATGCATATCTTTTAACAATTTCACTAACTTTTTATCAAAGTTAATTACTCTTTCGCATGGTGTTTCTAACACTTCATTTGGATGCTTTACAATTTCTAAAACTGCCATATTTCCCTCCGCTACATTAACATTGTTGGATTAAAATCAATTGAGATTTGTAGCTCTTTTTGCATTTCTGCTTGATAATGTTCATTTACCATTTTGAGCACGTTCTTTAAGTTTGGTTCCCGTTTGTATTTTATCATGCATTGGTAACGATATCTATCTTTTATCCTTGGAATTGCTGAAGCAACCGGCCCTAACACCATCGTTTGCCTTGAACAATGCGTTCGTAAATGACCGACAATTTTTTCCGTCACTTGGACTGCCTTTAATAATTCCGGATGAGATACAGTTACAAGTACAACGTAGTAATATGGCGGATATTGTCTCATTTGCCTCATTTGCATTTCGTGCTCATAAAATACATCATATTGTTGATTCTTTGCTAATTCTACACTGTAATGTTCCGGCGTATACGTTTGAATTACAACTTCCCCTGGCAATTCATGTCTTCCTGCACGTCCACTCACTTGTGTCAATAGCTGATACGTCTTTTCACTCGCCCGAAAATCAGGTAGATGAAGCATCGTATCCGCCGTTAAAACGCCAACAAGCGTCACCTTCGGAAAATCAAGCCCTTTTGCAATCATTTGTGTTCCAAGTAATATATCTGCTTTCTCTTCACCAAACGCCTTTAATAATTTTTCATGCATTCCTTTACGGCTTGTTGTATCCACATCCATTCGAATGACCCGCGCCTCAGGGAATAGTTTTGTGATTTCTTCTTCAACCTTTTGCGTCCCTGTACCAAAGAAACGAATATACGTACTATTACAAGCAGGACACTCCGTTGGCATATTTTCCTCATGACTACAATAATGACATTTTAAACGATGGTTCATTTTGTGATATGTCAACGAAATATCACAATGCGGACATTGTACGACATACCCACAATCACGGCACATCACAAACGTAGAATGACCCCTTCTATTTAAAAAGAGAACCATTTGTTCTTTCTTTTCTAATCGATCTGCTATTTTTTCATGCAGTGCCTTTGAAAACATTGAGCGATTTCCATCACGAAGCTCTTCACGCATATCAACAATTTCTACAGTCGGCAAAGCTTGTTTGTTCATACGTTTTTCCATTGTAAGCAACCCATAGACACCTTTTTTCGCTCTAGCAAACGATTCAAGTGTCGGCGTTGCACTTCCGAGAACGATTGGACACTTATGGTATTGTCCTCTCCACACTGCTACATCTCTTGCATGATACTTTGGGTTATCCTCTTGCTTATAACTTGATTCATGCTCTTCATCAATAATAATGATTCCTAAATTTTCGAATGGAGCAAAAATAGCTGAACGCGCACCAACTACAACTTTCACTTCTTTTCTTAATATCTTTCGCCATTCATCATATTTCTCGCCAACAGAAAGCGCACTGTGAAGAACTGCAACTTGCGAACCGAACCTACCTTTAAAGCGATCTACCATCTGGGGCGTTAGCGCAATTTCAGGAACAAGCACAATTGCTTCTTTTCCTTTCTCGAGCACCGCTGCTATAGATTGTAAATACACTTCAGTCTTACCACTTCCTGTAACACCATATAGTAAAAATGGATTGTAAGTTTCATTTGTAATTGATGACAAAATCGGTGTAATTACTTGTTTTTGTTCCTCAGTAAGCGGAAATGGTTTCGTTTGTTCAAAATCATCATCGTCATACGGACTCCGGTATACTTCTACATACTTTTCTGAGATTAGACCCTTTTTAACAAGTGCTTTTATTGGAGCATCTGTTATTTGTAATTCTTCTGTTAAATTTTTTAACGGTACACTTTTGTAGTTTTCTACAAAATAATAGAGTACATCTTGTTGTTTTTTACTTTTCAGTTCAAATGCTGCTAATTCCAATTTATCTGCCGGCAACTCCGGTTGAACTACTCTTTGTTTCTTCTTCTGCACTTTATCCTTTACTTGATAAACCACTTCAGTCGTACCATTTTTAATTTCTTGTTGAATAGTGCGATATAGGTGTGGCTGTGCTTCGATAGCTTCCCAATCTATCGTTTCCTTCCCTTGAAATAAAGAAAGAATTTCTGGTGCTACTTCTTCTCGGTTACGAAGTTGCAGACGCTTTTTATATGTTGCTTTGATCGCCGTCGGAAGCATCACCTGAAAAGCTGAAATCATATAACATAACGTTTCACTTGTAAGCCAATACCCAAGTTTTAATAATTCATCATTTAAAACCGGAGTGACATCTAATATTTCATACAACGCTTTTAACTTTTTACTTTCTAGTTCAACCGAATCCTTTATGCCAATAATAAAACCTTGCAATTTCCTCGGACCGAATGGGACTACTACACGCATTCCTGTTTGCACGATATCTTCCCATTTTTTAGGGATAATATAATCAAACGGTCGATCTGTTTGACGTGCAGGTACATCAACAATTACACTTGCAAACTTCATACATAATCATCTTCTAACATCATTTCTATTTGCTTTAATATTTCACGAGCCACTTCTTTCTTCGTTAAAAGTGGCAGCTCAATGATTTCTCCATCTTTTCTATACATTGTCACAATATTTGTATCCGTACCAAACCCAGCTCCTTGCGCTTTCACGTCATTCGCAACAATCATATTTGCATTTTTCTCACGTAATTTTCTCGTTGCGTATTCCTCTATGTTTGTCGTTTCAGCTGCAAAACCGATAAGTAACTGTCGGTCCTTCTTCTCACCTAACGTTTTTAAAATATCCACTGTTCTTTCTAATTCAATTACAGCATCGCCATTTTTCTTTTTCATTTTATTATCATGAACATATTTCGGACGGTAATCTGCAACGGCTGCTGTTTTGATGACAACATCCACACTCTGATAATGCTGAAGGACTGCCTCTAACATATCTTGTGCAGATTCTACTTGTATTGTTGTGACATGTAATGGTGACTCTAATGCTGTCGGTCCTGAAACAAGTATGACATCAGCACCTAAGCTTGCTGCAACTTCTGCGATCGCATACCCCATCTTTCCAGAAGAAAAATTCGTCATAAAACGGACTGGGTCAATCTTTTCACGTGTCGGGCCAGCCGTTATTAATATTCGCTTTCCTTGCAATGGTTTTTGTTCTGAGAAAACCTCTTCTAACCTTCTAATAATCACTTCAGGTTCTTCCAGTCTTCCCTTAGCTACATAACCACATGCTAAAAAGCCTTCGCCAGGCTCAATAAATGTATATCCTAACGCTTTTAACGTCATCATATTTTTTTGAACAATTTTATTTTCATACATATGCACATTCATAGCAGGCGCAATCCAAACTGGAGCTGTAGTAGCCAACAAAGTAGTTGTAATCATATCATCAGCAATACCGCCAGCTAACTTTCCAATGCAATTCGCTGTAGCAGGTGCCACAAGTACAACATCTGCCCAATCCGCTAAATCAATGTGAGCGATAACTGCTGAGTCTTTTTCATCAAACGTATCCGTATATACATCGTGGCGAGAAAGCGCTTGAAATGTAAGAGGTGTAACAAACTTCATTGCCGATTCACTCATCATTACTTTTACAGTAGCACCCGCTTGTGTCAATTTACTCGTTAACGCAGCTGCTTTAAAAACTGCAATGCCTCCTGTTACACATAGAAGTATCTTTTTCCCTTTTAGCATATGACTCGTCCTCTTTCTTTTTCAAACTTATTCTACTGAAATAGAATTTTCAGCTCGTCAGTACCAATATGTTGTTCCACCTTTTTACGATTATTTCTTCCCTATCATAAAAAAATAACAACCTACTTGTAAATAGGTTGTTACCGTTACATAGAAAATTATAAAGTCTATGTTTTAATTTGTCGAAAAGAATGTCTTAATCAATTATTGTGTCATCGCTTGGTACATATTTTAATACTTCTAAATCGATTTCTTCTAATGCTTTACCTACACATTTATAAGAAACAGGCTTTTCAATAACACAATTGTCAGCAATTTGCATTTCACGTGCACGCTTTGCAGCTACTGTTACAAGTGTATATTTAGAATCGATTTTTGTTAATAATGAGTCAATTGATGGATTTAACATAATTATAGACCCTCCGTCATTTCTTTATAGTATTTTGCCACTCTTTCGCGGCGGCAATGTTCACCAACCACAATTGCTTTAATTCGGTCGCAAGCTAATTCAACTTGATCGTTTTCTACAACATAGTCATAAGCGTCCATCATTTCGATTTCTTCTTTCGCTACAGTTAAACGATTTTCAATAACATCTTCAGTTTCTGTACCACGGCCGACAATTCGGTTCTTTAGTTCAGATAAACTTGGAGGTGCTAAGAAAATAAATACACCTGCTGGGAAGGCTTTCTTAACTTGAATTGCTCCTTGCACTTCAATTTCTAAGAACACATCTTTTCCTTCTTGTAACGTTTTTTCAACATAATCAATCGGTGTTCCGTAATAATTACCAACGAACTCAGCCCATTCAAGTAACTTTTCATTACGGATCATTTCTTCAAATTCTTCTCTCTCTTTAAAGAAATAATCCACACCATCTACTTCACCTTCACGCGGTTTACGTGTCGTTACTGAAATAGAGTACTGAAAACGTGTGTCTTCATGGCTAAACAGCTCTTTTCGAACCGTTCCTTTCCCGACACCAGAAGGTCCCGAAAGAACGATGAGCAATCCTCTTCTACTTCTCATAAATATGTAAAACCTACCCTTCCTCACTTAAATCTTCTTTATTATTCAAACGATGTGCAATCGTCTCTGGCTGAATTGGACTTAATACTACATGCCCATCATCCATAACAATAACCGCCCTTGTTTTTCTCCCATACGTAGCATCAAGCAAAGCATTATGTTCACGCGCTTCCTGTACTGTCCGTTTAATAGGAGCTGACTCCGGACTTACAATAGCAATAATTCGATGAGCAGATACAATATTTCCGTATCCAATATTTAAAAACCGCATGGCCATAGTTTGCGCCTCCTAGTAAGTCTATCCGATTTCTCCACCACGTATAACTTTATATATTTTTTGAAAGCTACTCAATATTTTGTACTTGTTCACGAATTTTTTCAAGGTTATTTTTCATTTCTACGACATATTTTGAAATTGTTAAGTCATTTGCCTTAGAACCTATCGTATTAACTTCCCTATGCATCTCTTGCACGATGAAGTCCATTTTCCTTCCAACAGGCTCTGTAATTTGCAGTGCTTCACGAAATTGATCTAAATGACTTTGTAATCGAACTAATTCTTCGTGAATATCTGAACGCTCTGCAAATATTGCTACTTCTGTCAACAATCGTTGTTCATCTAAATCTTGATTATGTAATTCTTTTAAGCGATTTTCTAATCGTTCACGATATTTTTGTGTAACAATTGGTGCATGTGGAATAATTGCATTTACACAATTATGAATCTCTTGCAAACGATATGCTATATCTTTATGTAATCGTTCTCCTTCGCCATCTCTCATCGTTTTCAACATATGAGCAGCTTGGCGAACAGCCTCATATAAACCGGTTTCAAATTGTTCATTTACATTTTCTATTTCTTCAACTGCCGTTACTTCTGGCATTCCCATTAGTTGCCCGAGTGTAATAGAATCTTGTAATTGAAATTTCCCTTTTATATCTTCCATAATGGATTGGTACTGCTTGAGAAGTTCCCAATTCACAGTTAATTTTCTTTCAACAAGCCCTTCACCTGTTATACTAATAGACACTTCAATACGTCCACGGCGAACTTGCTTTGCAATTATTTTACGAATCTTGTCTTCAAACGCCATCATTTGCTTCGGAAGCCGAATACTCATTTCTAAAAAACGATGGTTCACCGACTTCATTTCTACTGTTATTTGAAAAGTATCGTTTTCTACCTTCGATCTTCCAAATCCTGTCATACTACAAATCATCTTTATCACATCCAAGCCATGAAATAACTCAATGAAAAAGGTAATAGAGATGCAACTCTACTACCTTCTGTAAATTATATCATATTTTCATATCATTGACTATTTCAAGTTTAATCCCTTCTTATATAACAGCGGCTTTTTCTTTTTCTCCTTTTTTCTTGTTAATAAGGACCCTACTAATAAGAAGGTCGGAATAGATGATAATCCGCCAATTAACAACCAATCTCGTGCTTGTATCGGCATTGTGCTAAAAATCGGCTGTAATGGTGGATAATATATAACTACAAGCATTAACAGTAAAGAAATAATAACCGCCCCTACTAGATATATATTTCCAAACGGGTTGCGGTGAAATATAGAATGTTCACTACGACAATCAAATACATGAATAAGCTGAGCCAGTACTAATGTTGCGAAGGCTACCGTTTGTGCATACTTCAATTCATTCGGATGCTGGTTAAATGCAATGATAAACGCTACTAATGTCACTGCTCCGATTAGAAAACCACGACTTATAATTTTCCACGCAAGCCCTCTAGCGAACACCCCTTCTTTCGGATGGCGTGGTGTTCTCTTCATCACATCTCCTTCAGCCTTATCCAAACCTAATGCCATCGCTGGTAAACCGTCAGTAACTAAGTTCACCCATAAAATTTGAATTGGAACCATCGGCAATGGCAGTGCAAGTAACATCGCAAATAACATAACTAAAATTTCACCAACGTTAGATGCTAACAAATACCGAATAAACTTCCGAATATTTTCATATATGTTTCTACCTTCTTTAATCGCCGATTTAATCGTAGCAAAGTTATCATCTAACAACACAAGTGACGAAGCTTCTTTTGCAACATCTGTCCCTGTAATTCCCATTGCAATCCCTATATCAGCTGTTTTAATAGCTGGAGCATCGTTCACTCCATCACCTGTCATAGCTACTATATGTCCCTTATTTTGCAGCGCCTTAACGATTTTTAATTTATGCTCAGGAGACACACGAGCGAATACATACGTATCTTCTACAATATCTTCTAATGCCTCTACATCCATATTCGCAAGTTCTACACCTTCAACAACGCGTCCACCCGCCGGTAAAACCCCTAACTGTTCCGCAATTGCCATTGCCGTCACTTTATGATCTCCCGTAATCATTACCGTTCTAATACCAGCTTCCTTACACTCTTTCACCGCTTGCGCCACTTCTAGTCTTGGTGGATCTATCATTCCTTGTATTCCAACAAGCATAAAATCCTGCTCGACTTCTCTTTCATGTTCAATTGAATCTGTAGCTTTTAACGGTTTAAATGCCACCGCAATCGTTCGTAAAGCTTGACTTCCTAAACTATGAATCGCTGCCTGCACTTCTTTTCGATACATTTCACTTAAAGGCTGCTGCTTATTTCCCCACAAAATTGTTTGACTCATTTGCAAAAGAACATCTGGTGCTCCTTTTGTAATAACAAATTTTTTGCCTTCACGATCCCGAACGATAACGCTCATCATTTTTCTAGTTGAATCAAAAGGAAATTCACGAATGACTTCAAACTTTCCTTTAAGAGCTTCACGTGATATTCCCGCCTTCATTGCAGCAGCAACGAGAGCTCCCTCTGTTGGATCTCCATCTAACACATACGTCTTTTTCTTTTGAATAACATTCGCATTATTACATAAACAGCCAAATGTAAGTAGTTGATACAGTGATTTCGTCTTAGTAGGGTCAATTACTGCTTCACCTTTCATAAACGAACCTGTTGGCTCATAGCCTTGACCTGTTACTTTCCACAATTCTCCGCCTGACCACATATGTGTTACCATCATTTTATTTTGTGTCATTGTTCCTGTTTTATCTGAGCAAATAACAGAAGCACAGCCTAACGTTTCTACAGCTGGCAACTTTCGCACAATTGCCCTCTTTTTAATCATACGCTGTACGCCAAGTGATAGCGCAACCGTAACGATAGCTGGCAATCCTTCTGGAATAGCTGCAACAGCAAGCGAAACCCCAGCCAAAAACATGTGATACACTTCATTCCCTTGATATACACCAGCTAGTACAACAAGAGCCGTCAAAATAAGAGCAACAATAATTAAAATTTTTCCAAGCTGTTCTAATCTTCTTTGTAATGGCGTTTCCATTTGCTCAGCATTTTGCAACATATTTGCAATTTGCCCCATAGCTGTATTCATTCCAGTTGCTACGACTACCCCTGTTCCAGCACCTCTCGTTATCATCGTCCCCATAAATGCCATGTTTTTTTGATCACCAATTGAAACATCTTGGCCTTGTAACGCCTCTACCTTCTTTTGTACAGGCAATGACTCTCCTGTAAGAGCCGATTCTTCAATATATAAACTTGAAGATTCCACAAGGCGAACATCCGCGCCAATACGGTCACCACTAGAAAATTTAATAATATCACCTAGTACAAGCGCCTTTGACGGCGCTTTTATCCACTTCCCATTTCTTAGTACAGTAACTTGAGGAGCTGCCAATTCTTTTAAAGCTTCCAACGATTTTTCAGCTTTCCTCTCTTGAAAGAAACCGAGGACACCATTAATAATAACAATTGCAACAATTGCAATCGAATCAATATACTCTCCTAAAAAAGCTGAAATAATTGTAGCACCAAATAAAACAAGTACCATAAAATCTTTAAATTGCGCTAAAAACACCATAAGCGCAGAAGGCCGCTTTGCTTCTTGCAATTCATTTGTACCAAATTTCTTTAATCGGCCCTCTGCTTCTTGCTCTGTAAGACCTACCTCCACATTCGTATTCGTTCTTTCCTCCACTTCATGTGCTCGCATTTCATACCAGTTCATCCTGCCATCGACCTCCTGATTCCAGACATACTCTAATGAAAGCTTATTCAGCCTCGTCCAAAAAAATGCTATAATTAACTTTTAGTTAGAAAGGAGTGTTCATTCATGGCATTCGATGGATTATTTACAAGAGCAATTACACATGAAATTGCAAATTCTCTTCAAACAGGAAGAATTTCAAAAATATATCAACCCTCAAAATATGAAGTTTTATTACATATTCGAGCAAACGGAAAAAACCAAAAGCTAATTCTTTCATCTCACCCTACATATGCGCGTATGCACTTAACAAATCAAAACTACAATTCACCAGCGCTACCGCCGATGTTTTGTATGCTTCTTCGCAAACATTTAGAAGGTGGATTTATTGAAAAAATTGAACAAATTGACTTAGAACGTATTATTCAAATTACAGTCCGCAGTCGCAATGAAATCGGTGACGAATCAGTAAAAACATTAGTAATCGAAATAATGGGACGACACAGTAATATTATCTTAGTAGATACGAAAACAAATGTTATTTTAGATAGCTTAAAACACGTTTCTTTAGCGGTAAACCGACATCGTACTGTATATGCTGGAGCTGAATATGTTGCCCCACCGGCACAACATAAAATTAATCCGCTTCTTATCGAAACAGAAAATGATTTTATTAAACCGCTAGACTTTTTATCTGGCAACATGGACAAACAACTTGTCGGAGCATTCATGGGAATTTCCCCATTATTTGCAAAAGAAGTTGTAAAAAAAGCAGGTATGGCAAATGAAAAAGCATTATCTGAAGCTTTCTTCAGCTTGCAAAAACCTTTGCTAACACATCAGTACGTGCCAGCAATGATAACAGCAAATGGAAAAGAGTTCTTTTACCTATTCCCTCTTTCTCACTTACAAGGAAACGAAAAAACATTTTCATCTGTTAGTGAATTATTAGATCGTTTCTTCTTTGGTAAAGCAGAGCGCGATCGTGTAAAACAACAAGCTCACGATTTAGAACGCTTTATGCAAAATGAAAAAACAAAAAACGAAAAGAAGCTAATTAAACTAGAAAAAACATTACAAGATGCCGGAAAAGCAGATAAATACCAACTATTTGGAGAGCTACTTACAGCCAATATGTACGCTTTGAAAAAAGGTGATAAAGAGATAGAAGTCGTTAACTATTACGACGAAAATGGTGGGACTGTAAAAATCACATTAGATCCTTTAAGAACACCATCCGACAATGCACAACGCTATTTCCAAAAATATCAAAAAGCAAAAAATTCAGTTGTTGTTGTAGAAGAACAAATCGAAAAAACAAATGAAGAAATTCTTTATTTTGATAGCTTACTTCAACAAATGGAGGTTGCTTCTTCAAAAGATATTGAAGAGATTCGTGAAGAACTGGCCGAAGAAGGTTATGTACGTAATCGTAAGAAGAACAACACAAAGAAAAAACCGACAAAACCGGTATTGGACAAATATTTAGCTAGTGATGGAACAGAAATTTTCGTCGGTAAAAACAATAAGCAAAATGATTATTTAACAACGAAATTCTCCCGTCGTGATGAAATTTGGTTACATACGAAAGACATACCTGGGTCCCACGTTGTCATTCGTTCTCTTGAACCTACGGAAGAGACTTTACACGAGGCCGCTAAAATCGCTGCTTATTACAGTAAAGCAAAAGATTCTAGTTCTGTTCCTGTAGATTTCACAAAGGTACGCCATGTCAAAAAACCGAGCGGTGCAAAACTTGGATTTGTTACATATGACAATCAACAAACATTATATGTAACACCAGATGCTGATACAGTAATGAAATTAAAAGCGTAAATATTAAAAAATGCGTTGCTTGCTAGCGACGCATTTTTTATATGGTTTCAATTCAGTTCATATATCCATTCACTCATTCATAACATCTTTCTTCCCTTCAATATTGTCAAAAAAATTGACAGTGTCATTTCACATCTGTATAAATTTTTTTACAGTATGTATATAAAGTGCACCTCCAATCAATATTTTTTCATCCCCCCACTGATTATTGAAGTAATCTTGATTTTATGAACAAACCGCCTCTCACAAATAGCGGGCTAATTTTTCATCTCCCCTAAAACATATGTAGTTCCTACTATCTTTTTTCCTCAAATATATATTTTGGCACGCTATTTGCTTTATTCAATACTGTGAAAAGGGGGAAATTAACATGACTTTAAGAATTAATAAAATCCAAAATCAACTACAAAAATATGAAATTGACGGATTACTTATTACAAAAAAAGAAAATCGCCAATATGCAACAGGCTTTACAGGCAGCGCTGGCGTCGTCTTAATCTCTGCGGATAAAGCGGTTTTTATAACTGATTTTCGCTACGTAGATCAAGCGAAATCACAAATAAAAGACGCTGAAATTGTTATGCATAAAGGAAATTTAGAGAAAGAAGTTGCAAATCAAGTATCGAAATTAAACATTCAAAAACTTGGAATTGAAGAAAATAACATGACATTACAACAATATAAAAACTTACAAAAATACGTACATGCGGAAATGGTTCAAGTGTGCGAAATCATCGAAAATATTCGTATTATTAAAGACATGCCTGAAATAGAAACAATGAAAATCGCAGCTAATATTGCTGACGAAGCATTTCACCACATCCTTACGTTTCTAAAACCAGGAATAAGTGAAAATGATGTACGAGATGAGTTAGAATTTTTCATGCGAAAAAAAGGGGCTACATCCTCTTCATTTCAAATCATTGTAGCTTCTGGTGTTCGTTCTTCACTTCCTCATGGAGTTGCATCAAATAAAATAATCGAACGAGGCGACGTCGTTACATTAGATTTCGGTGCACTTTACGATGGATATTGTTCCGATATAACACGTACTGTAGCAATTGGGGAACCATCAGAAGAATTCAAAAAGATATACAATGTTGTACGAGAAGCGTTAAAACGTGGGACGGAAGCAATTAAACCTGGGGAAACTGCGAAAAGTATCGATGATATAACGAGAGATTACATTACAGAACATGGATACGGTCAATATTTTGGACACTCTACCGGTCATGGTCTTGGGTTAGAAATACATGAACCTCTTCGCCTATCCCAAGAAAGTAAGGCTACTTTAGAAGAAGGTATGGTTGTTACCGTTGAACCTGGTATTTACATACCGAACTGGGGCGGTTGTAGAATTGAAGATGATATCGTCATTACAAAAGACGGATATGAAGTTATTACAAAATCAAATCGGGAACTAATTGTTATCCCTTGTTAAAATCATAGAAAAAAATGCCACCGAATAAGGTGGCATTTTCTTTTATTCATCAGCGAATAGCTTTTCGTTTACTTTTTTAGCGATTACCGCTACCGACATTAATATACATATTAAATATAGCAATTTCGCAATAAATAACCACCCTTGAAACATTACAATTCCATCTATTATCTCATTTCCTTTCAATAACAAAAACGGAATTGTGCTAATTATAATGACAAACTCGATGCTGAAAACAATTTTCTTTTTTCGGCTATATGCTTTCCATTCCTTCCAGCGATACATAGGTGCAAAAATCAATACTCCTATACATAATATAACTGGCACCCATTCACTTTTAAGAAATTGCCCTGAAATAACTGATAATAGTAAACAAACGAGCACACCATAATACCGATACGATAAACTTAACTAAATCTATGCAATTCAATCAAATTTACACAAGTTAGTGCTTCATCGTGTTCTCGCAACCCCGAAGGGACGAGGGGTATAACACTCCACACGAGGCAGTATCGTTACCTCCTATTATCAAGCTTTTATTTTACCCATCTTGATAAATTTATCGAAGCATTTAAATCTCTATCATGATGGCTATTGCACCCAACACAACGCCACTCACGTATTTTTAAACTCCACTGTCCTTCTGGTTGAACTGAATGGTCGTATTTTACTCCGCAACATGAGCAAATCTTGCTTGAGGCGAACCATTTATCAGCTTTTACATACTCAATGCCATACTTCTCGCACTTGTATGACAAACATTGAAAGAAGAAGTTTAATTTTTGAAATAAAAATGCTTTCGATAGTTTTTTGTTTTTTAACAGGTTTGAGATAGGTAAGTCTTCCACAACAATTCTCATTGGTTTGGTTTTCACCAATTTAGCTGTTGCTTGATGGATATGGTTATTTCGGATATTCGTAATTTTCCTAGATAACCGCAGGTGCTCAGTTTTAGCTTTTTCATATCCGGCAGATTGAATTTTTACACCTTTTTTAAATCTCCTAGACATATCTCTTTGCGCTGACTTTTTCCTTTTCAAAAGTTTTTTAACCTTAGCATCTTTGTTTATATTTCGTTCTTTCGTACCATTAGAAGCTACAAACAACTCTTTTAAACCAACGTCCACACCAATCGACTCATTGGTTAGTTCTTGTGGTTCGAATTCTTCTTTGAACCCTACACTAATCCACCAGTGACGACCATCAAATGTAACTCTTGGATTTGATGTTTTTTTGTTTCTTGGTAGTTGTTGGCTTGTTTTCACTTCTCCAATAGACTGAATATGAACTACTTTCTTTCCTATAATCAGTCTTTCATAATTGGCATAAAATCCTTGGATTAAATCTTTTTTGGTTTTATAAGAAGTGTGATAGACATTTTTGTACTTTTTGAACGAATTTTTTCGCGCCTTGTCAAAATCTTTTGAAGCCTGTTTGGGAACTTGTGCGTTGATGTCATTTAACCACTCATATCGCTTTCGCTTCTTGATCTTTGTAAATCGTTTCTGTAAAGCTAACTGTGAAACAGATTTTCCGAATAGCTTATAGTATCTATCACTCATTCTTTTACAATAGTTATAAGCAAACCTTGAAGCTCCAGCATGGTTTCTAAGCACTTTTTCTTGTTCAGGCGTTGGAATCAGTCTGACTTTCTTCGCCAATATCATCAGAATTTAACTCCTTTACTGTGCGATTATTCGGGCACTCACCTTTCGGATAATGAAAGATTTATTCTTCTGAATAGTAGCGTGTTCCACCAGCATTCTCCTGAGACTACTCGGATGCAAACCTGTTAATTCCGATACTTGACTAACTCGTGAAAATTTCATTATTATTCTCACCTCATTGAACCTAACGTGGCACATACGTTCGATAAATTCAATGAAGTTTGATAGATTCAATAAAATTTATCTTGTTCAACTAAGGGCGCAATTCCTTAGCCAGTTCTCTTATGAACTTCTCATGTTTTCACATGAGCGCAGACTATATGTTTATCTACTTAAAGATAGAGGATTTTTCCACCACCATAGGCTTGTGATGTACTCTCGTCAGTTATACGAGATAGTCGTTGAACGTTCATCTTATCAATTTTGACTTAGATGATTCGAGGCGGAAGACCCATTGTTCTAGTGTTTAGGATTTAACCTTGCACGATCTGATTGATTTTTTCTGCTTTCGCGACATTCACGCTCGCCATTTCTAGCCACGTTGTAGTTCAATCAGCTTTAGGGATTGCCCGCAGTTAACCCTCACTACTAGCCAATCACTTGACTAGCAGGGCTTACTGATATATTTAATTAACTTTGGTTATAATTGGTTAAATAAATCGTAACAGTTAGTTACCCTATTTTCTCTCTCATTCGTACTCCCCCATTCTACTTCTCCTTTAATATGTAACTTGCTATTCTTATCATGACTCTTAGAAAAATAACGACTACAATTACAAGATAAAGACCTTTCGCAGAAGACATCCAATCTTGAAAAATAGACATTTTCTCCATTTGCTTTTGGCCCTCTATTAAAATAACCCCTACGACAAATGAACAAACAACAATGATACCTATCATAATTCCAATACTTTTCTTACCATGTTGTTTCATGTCATCCCAACGATATAACAGTATAAAAACAAACCCGAGAACAGGTATGATACTTATCCATTCATTGTTTGTAAGCAGATTTAAAATGATTAATAGACTACAAGATATGATAAATCCCCAAAATCCAATTTCTTTGCGCATAAGACCTCCTTTAATTCCATTTTTAGGATTAATTGTATTTTAACATCCATTTCTACTCCTTACCATTACGATACATGAAATTTCACTTTTTTCTTTTTCCTATACTCACATACCTTCACCGCTTTCATACAATGAACTACACGAACGCCTAAAGGATGTGAATGTTATGGGAGTTGAATTAACGCTTTTACATGCTCTCTATGTTCTTTGTTTACTCACTATTATTACCTTTTTTATTTTTAGAAAAGATACGACGATCATTTGTATCGTTTTTATCTTTTTATTAGCATTAACCGCTACAAGTTCTATCCCTCTTGCCATTAGTGGTATCTTTCAAAGTTTCATTTACGCCATTACCGAACTATTACCAACTATATTAATCATCTCCATTATCGTATCAATGAGCAATCTACTCGTTCATACCGGCATAAATGATACGATGATTTCACCATTTACAAAGATGATTCGTACACCTGCACATGCCTACTGGATTATCGGTCTTTTAATGATGACAATTTCCTTTTTCTTTTGGCCTTCTCCAGCTGTCGCCTTAATGGGGGCCATTTTATTACCAGTCGCTGTACGCGTCGGCCTTCCGCCAATTGGAGTCGCAATCGCTATGAACTTATTCGGACACGGCATCGCCTTATCTGGTGACTTCGTAATTCAAGGTGCACCGAAATTAACTGCAGACGCTGCTGGTCTTCCTGTTTCCAGCGTTGTTTCAGCCAGTGTTCCCCTCGTTATTGTTATGGGTATTGTGACAACTTCCGTCGCATTTTTCTTCTTACGAAAAGAATTTCATACAGGCTTATCTATACAAGAATCTATTCCATCAACTGAGTCTTCTAAAACGCTCACTTCATTATCTTCTCGGACAAAAAAATGGCTCGCTATTGGTATTCCGATCGTATATGCCATAGATATTCTTTGCATGATTCAATTTAAACTACAAGGAAGCGACGCCACTGCACTTATCGGCGGGACGACTGTTATTATGATTATCATCATTTCTCTCATCGCCTACAAAGGTAATGGACTGAATAAAACGACCGATTATTTTATAGAAGGGCTCCAATTTGGATTTAAAATCTTTGGTCCAGTTATCCCAATTGCTGCACTCTTTTATTTAGGAGATAGCGGCTTTGTGAAAATTATCGGGGACTATTTACCGAAAGGTTCACATGGAATCATTAACGACTTAGGAATCGCCTTATCTCAAACTGTTCCTTTAAACCAATATGTATCGGCGGGAACATTAACTATCGTTGGTGTCATAACAGGCTTAGATGGATCTGGATTTTCCGGTATATCACTTGCTGGTTCGATTGCAAACCTTTTCGGAACAGCACTTGGGCATGGAACAGCTACATTAACAGCACTCGGGCAAATTGCAGCAATCTGGACCGGCGGTGGCACTTTAATTCCTTGGGCGCTTATTCCTGCCGCTGCCATATGCAAAGTAGATCCGTTTGAACTTGCACGCCGAAACTTTTTACCAGTTGTGATTGGCTTAATCGTCACCACGATCGTTGCGATGTTTATCCTGTAACGTAAGCAAGATAATACTTGCTTACGCCTTTTTAGGTTAAATATTGAAACATACTAACCTTCAAAAGGGTTTATGTATTACGTAGCGAAATTATATTAAGAGAGTAATTATTTCAAAACGTTTACGAGAAACAGATTACTTCAATTAGAAAAGGGGACATAACTATGAATGAATTGATTTTCGTCTTATTAATTTGTCCATTACTTATCTTTATCGTTTCTGTTATTGGAACACGTAGAACAAAAACGTATTACGTAATGCCGATTGTAACGTTTGCTAGTTTTTTAATAATAGGTGTTATCGCCTTTACTCCAAAATTTTTCTTTTGGGTTGGCATGTATAGCATCTTCTCATTTATTGTTTCTTATATGACTCTATTGTTTGTAAGAGGATATGAAGTTGTAGAAAACGCTAAATAGTTATTAGCGAGGAGATTGTAATATGATTTTCTTTGATGTCGATGGAACTTTACTTGATTATGAGACTGCTGAAAGAAATGGTATTATAGATTTCTTTCAAATATATAATACTATTTTTTCAGGTAATGAATTAGAGGCCACGAAACTATGGCATGAATTATCCGAACAATATTTCAACAAATTTTTATCCAAAGAATTATCTTTTCAAGAACAACAAGGGATGCGAATGTATCATTTATTTAAAACATATGGAGTAAACTTATCACCCGGGGAATCTCAGCACAAATTCAATCAATATATAGAACTATATAAGAACAACTGGGCCGCGTTTGAAGATGTACACTATACATTACAGACCTTGCAGCAAGGAGGGCACTCATTAGGTATCATTAGCAATGGTGACTATGAGCAACAAGTCGAAAAATTAACTGCTCTAAACATTCTACAATATTTCAAATATATATTTACTTCTAGTGAAATTGGTATATCGAAACCAGACCCTGAAACTTTTCAAAGAACTGTATTACAATCGAATCTTGAAATGAAAAATTGCTATTATATTGGCGATCGATTAGAAACAGATGCAATTAGTAGTACAGCAGCTGGAATGCAAGGGATATGGTTAAATCGGGATAACTTGCAACTCAAGTGTGATGTTCCTACTATCTATTCTTTACATGAAATTTTAACAATTATATAAAAAAGACGACCGCGTTCCCCCGCGGTCGTCTTTTTTCGTGTTACGCTGTGATCCAAGCTTCATTAGCTGGATTTTTCCGCCACTCTTGTAATTTTTTCGTTTCAGCTTGTCCGATCATACCTTTTTCTGCTGCAACTTCAGTTAATGCACTGTAATCACTTAAAGAATATGATGCTACGTTTGCTGCTTCTAGTTTCTCTTTTCCTGACTCAAGCTCGTATGTGAAGATTGATGCGATTCCTAATACTTCACAGCCAGCTTCGCGAAGTGCTTCTACACATGTAATTGCACTACCGCCAGTTGAAATTAAGTCTTCTACTACTACTACTTTTTGACCTTTTTCAGCTTTTCCTTCGATTTGGTTCCCTTTACCGTGACCTTTTGCTTTACTACGCACGTAGCACATTGGTAAATCCATACGATCGCTTACCCATGCAGCGTGCGCAATACCAGCAGTTGCTGTTCCTGCAATAACTTCTACAGTTGGGAAGTGCTCTTTAATTAACTCTTCTAATCCAGCTGCAATCGCTTGGCGTACTTTTGGATAAGATAAAGTTAAGCGATTATCACAATAAATTGGTGATTTTATACCAGAAGACCAAGTAAATGGGTCATTCGGTTGTAAAAATACTGCTCCAATTTCTAATAAATGCGATGCGATTTCTTTTTTCATACTGTTACACCTTCCCACTGTTGTTTTACTGTTTTATACGCTTCAAGCGGATTTTCTGCTTTTGTAATACTACGTCCAACTACGATGTAACTTGAACCAAGTTCCCTCGCACGTTTCGGTGTTGCTACGCGCACTTGGTCATTTACATCATCGCTTGCAAGACGAATCCCCGGTGTTACTGTTACAAATTCATTTCCGCATACTTCACGTAATTTTGGTACTTCAAGTGTTGAACAAACAACTCCATCAAGTCCACTTTCTTTCGTTAATTTTGCATAATGAGCAACCGCTTCTTCTAACGTTTTCTCAATGCCAATCTCTTTTTTCATCATAGCTTCCGAAGTGCTTGTTAATTGTGTAACGGCAATACAAATCGGTCTCTCTTTTCCTTCTTGCTTACCTTCCTCTAATCCCTCAATCGCAGCTTTCATCATACTGCTTCCCCCTGCAGCATGAACATTTACCATATCTACATCTAGACTAGCTAGGCTACGCATAGCGCTTTTTACCGTATTCGGAATATCATGAAGTTTTAAATCTAGGAAGATTTTATGTCCTTTTTCTTTTAAGTACGTAATAATTGCAGGACCTTCTTTGTAAAACAACTCCATACCAACTTTGACAAATAACTCTTCCCCTTCAAAGTGGTGTAAGAATTGTTCTACCTCTTGTTTCCCTGGAAAATCTAGTGCAACGATTAACGACTGTGACATGTTTGCTTCCAGCTCCTTCCTTGACATTCCGAAATATGATCAAATCCTAATTCATCTAGTAATGCTGGTAATTCTTCAATAATTGTCGGACATACGAACGGATTGATAAAGTTCGCCGTTCCAACTGCAACCGCGCTTGCGCCAGCATAGAAGAATTCAATTACATCTTCCGCTGTTTCAATACCACCCATTCCGATGATCGGAATGTTAACCGCTTGACTTACTTCATGTACCATACGAATTGCTACTGGCTTAATCGCAGGCCCTGATAGTCCGCCCGTACGGTTTGCTAAAATTGGTTTTGCAGTTTTTAAATCTAGACGCATACCAAGCAATGTATTAATCATCGTTAAACCGTCCGCACCCGCATTTTCAATTGCTTTTGCAATTTCCACAATGTTTGCCACGTTCGGTGACAATTTCACATATACCGGTACTTCAGAAACCTCTTTTACTCGCTTCGTTAAATCAGCAGCAATTTCAGGATTTGTACCAAAAGCGATACCACCCGTTTTTACGTTTGGACAAGAAATATTTAATTCTAGCGCATGAACATTAGGTGCCTTTGAAATCGCCTTCGCAACCGCTACGTAATCCTCAGCTTGTGAACCCGCAACGTTTGCAATAATCGGAAGATCAAATTGCTCGAGAAAAGGTAATTCAGAATTCATTACCTTTTCTAATCCAGGATTTTGAAGCCCGATTGCATTTAGCATTCCGCCTGGTGTTTCAGCAACACGAGGCGTTGGGTTTCCATAACGAGGTTGTTCTGTTGTCGCTTTAATCATAATTGATCCAAGTACACTTAAATCATAGAACTGTGCATACTCACGACCAAATCCGAAGCAACCAGATGCTGGGATGATTGGATTTTTTAATGATAACCCTGGTAATTCAACTTGCAATCTGTTCATAGTACAACCTCCCCGATTGGAAATACTGGTCCGTCGCTACACACCTTCTTGTAAGAATGTCCACTCGGATCTGCTTGCAAATGGCATACACATGCGAAACATGCTCCGATACCACAGCCCATACGTTCTTCTAATGAAATGTAGGCTTTTCTCTCCTTATAGCGTCCTTCTAATGCACGAAGCATCGCTAAAGGTCCACATGAGTAGAGAATGTCAAAGTCAATTCCATAGCTATCGATTACATCTGTTACAAACCCTTTTGTACCATGTGTACCATCAACAGTTGCAACATACGTATCACCAAGTTCTGCGAATTTCTCTTCATAGAAGACAACATCTTTCGTTTGGAAACCTAAGATGTGAATAACGCGTACTCCTTTTGCTACAAGACGCTGTGACAATTCATATAGTGGTGGTACACCAATTCCTCCACCAACTAATAGAGCCGTTTGTCCAGATTCCGCTTCTTCTACAGGAAATCCATGACCAAGTGGTCCTAACACATCTACAAGTTCACCTTGTTTTCTTTTCGCTAATGTTTTTGTCCCTTGTCCTTCCGCACGATATAGCATTGTAAATTCGTTCTTGTCTTGATCGACATTACAAATACTAATTGGGCGGCGCAGAAGGGGCGTAATGCCCTCTGCTACCTTAATGTGTACAAACTGCCCTGGATCGTTCATTTGCTGCACTAAATCCCCTTGAAGCACTAATTCGTAAATGTTTTTTGCGATTTCTTTTTGGTTAACGACGATCATATTTTGCTTTTGCATCATGCATGTACCACCTCGTGACGCTTCGTTTGCGTAATTTCTTTCATTGAATGAGCTGAGAATGTCATAGATTCTAATACTCCCAAGATTGCTCTCGTTGTATCAAGTGATGTTAAGCAGGCCACACCATTTTCTACTGATTCACGGCGAATGCGGAAACCATCACGCGCTGGTTGTTTGCCTTTTGTTAATGTATTGATTACAAACTGTGCTTTCCCTTGACGAATAATATCAAGTAAGTTGTAGTCTTCAGAATCAATTTTGTTTACAACTTGCACCGGAATGTTTTGTTCTGTTAGCGATTGTGCTGTTCCTGCTGTTGCTAATAAGTTATAGCCGATTTCATGGAAGCGTTTTGCGATTTCCAGCGCTTCTTCTTTATCTTTATCCGCTACAGTGATGATTACTGATCCGTGCGTTGGAATGTTAATTCCTGAAGCAACAAGTCCTTTATATAATGCTTTTTCAAGCGTTAAATCTTTACCCATTACTTCCCCTGTTGATTTCATTTCAGGCCCTAATGTTGTATCAACTGAGCGTAGTTTCGCAAATGAGAATACCGGTGCTTTTACATACACTTCCTTCTCTTCTGGGTGATAGCCAGTTCCATATCCTTGTTCTACAAGGTTTTGACCTAAAATAACTTTCGTTGCGATATTTGCCATCGGTACGCCTGTAATTTTACTTAAGAATGGTACTGTACGGCTCGCACGTGGATTTACTTCAATTACATACACTTCATCTTTGAATACTACAAACTGAATGTTTAGTAATCCAACAATGTTTAAACCTTTTCCAAGCCCAATTGTATGCTCAATAATTTGTTCTTTTAGTTTTTCAGATAAGCTCTGTGGTGGATATACTCCAATTGAATCCCCAGAGTGAACTCCAGCGCGTTCGATATGTTCCATAATACCTGGAATGAATACATTCTCACCGTCTGAAATTGCATCTACTTCAATTTCTTTACCAACCATATAACGGTCGATTAATACTGGGTGATCTGCGTGAACTTTAACCGCATTTTTCATGTAGTGCAGTAATTCTTCTTGACGATATACGATTTCCATCGCACGTCCACCTAGTACGTAAGATGGTCTTACTAATACTGGGTAACCAATTTTGTCAGCGATCGCTACTGCTTGCTCTACAGTCGTTGCTGTTTTACCAACTGGTTGCGGGATACCAAGCTTTGTTAAAGCTGCTTCAAACTTATCACGATCTTCTGCACGGTCTAAATCTTCAAGTGATGTTCCTAAAATTTTCACACCGTGTGCTTCTAATTTAGCCGCTAAGTTAATTGCCGTTTGTCCACCGAATTGGACGATAACACCTTCTGGCTTTTCTAAATCGATAATGTGCATTACATCTTCGATTGTTAATGGTTCAAAGTATAATTTGTCAGAAATACTGAAGTCTGTTGAAACTGTTTCTGGGTTGTTATTAACAATGATTGCCTCATACCCAGCTTCTTTTATTGCCCATACAGAGTGAACTGTTGCATAATCAAACTCAACACCTTGACCAATACGGATTGGACCAGATCCTAGTACAACTACACTCTTACGATCTGTTACAATCGATTCATTCTCGTCACCATATGTGCTGTAGTAGTATGGTGTTGCAGATTCAAACTCTGCCGCACAAGTATCTACCATCTTATAAACAGGAGTCATATTGCTTTCTTTACGCATATCGTAAATTTCACGCTCTGTTTTGTTCCAAGCATTGGCGATGTAATGGTCACTGAAGCCCATTTCTTTCGCAGATTGTAACACTTCCATATTTCCTACATTCGCTTTTACTTCGCGTTCCATGTTTACGATATTTTCAACTTTTTGTAAGAAGAAGAAGTCCATTTCACACCATTCGTTGATTTCTTCTTTCGTTACACCTTGACGGATCGCTTCTGCTACAACGAACAGACGCTCGTCATCAGCTTTTATAATACGCTTTTTCATAGTTTCTTTATCAAGCTCTTTTAAGTGGTCTAACTCTAGGTGATAAACGCCAAGCTCTAAAGAACGGATCGCTTTTAATAATGATTGTTCTAAGTTACGTCCAATTGACATAACTTCACCAGTTGCCTTCATTTGTGTACCAAGTGTTCTGTTTGCTGATTCAAACTTATCAAATGGCCAACGTGGAATTTTTGAAACAACATAGTCTAATGCTGGCTCGAAGCAAGCGTATGTTTTTTGTGTTACTGGGTTTATAATTTCATCTAATGTTAAACCAACTGCAATTTTCGCCGCTAGCTTCGCAATTGGATATCCAGTTGCTTTAGATGCTAGTGCAGACGAACGACTCACACGCGGGTTTACTTCGATTACATAGTATTGGAAGCTATGTGGATCAAGTGCAAGCTGAACGTTACATCCACCTTCAATTCCTAATGCACGAATAATTCTTAATGAAGTGTTTCGTAACATTTGATACTCACGGTCACTTAATGTTTGGCTCGGTGCTACAACGATAGAATCACCTGTGTGAACCCCAACCGGATCGATATTTTCCATGTTACATACTACAATCGCGTTATCATTCGAATCACGCATTACTTCATATTCAATTTCCTTACAACCGGCAATACTCTTTTCTAATAAACATTGTGTTACTGGACTATGTTTTAATCCACCTGATACGATTTCAATTAGTTCTTCTTCATTATTACAGATTCCGCCACCTGTTCCCCCCATTGTAAATGCTGGGCGAACAATAACTGGATAACCAATTTCTTTTACAAATTCATGTGCTTCTTCCAGCGTATGAATAATCGTGCTAGATGGAATTGGTTCATTTAATTCCTGCATTAATGTACGGAATAAATCACGATCCTCGGCTTGCTCGATTGCTGATAATTTTGTTCCTAAAATTTCAACTCCGCACTCTTCAAGTATGCCTGATTTCGCAAGTTCAACAGCCATGTTTAGGCCTGTTTGACCACCTAATGTTGGTAAGAGTGCATCTGGACGTTCTTTACGAATGATACGGCTTACGAATTCTAATGTTAATGGTTCTATATATACTTTATCTGCTGTTGCAGTATCTGTCATAATTGTTGCTGGGTTAGAGTTAACAAGGATTACTTTGTAACCTTCTTCTCTAAGAGATTGACAAGCTTGTGTACCAGAGTAATCAAACTCTGCTGCTTGCCCAATTACAATTGGTCCTGATCCGATTACTAAAATTGTGTTAATGTCTAGGCGTTTTGGCATAACTCTTCCCCTTCTTTCTTGAAGTTTTCAATCATTGCTAAGAAATCTTCGAATAAATCATTTGCATCTTCTGGTCCTGCAGAAGCTTCTGGATGGTATTGCACTGTAAATGCTGGGAACTTCGTATGACGAAGACCTTCTACTGTTCCATCATTTAAAGCAACATGTGTAATTTCCAGTTCTGTATTTCCAACTGATTCTTCTTCTACTGCGTAACCATGGTTTTGAGATGTAATTGCCACTTTTCCAGTTGCAAGATTTTTTACTGGATGATTTAAACCACGGTGACCGAATTTTAACTTACTTGTATTCGCACCAGATGCCAGGGCGAACAATTGATGTCCTAGGCAAATCCCGAATAAAGGAACTTTACCAATAATTTCTTTTAACATTTCAATTGCTTCTGGTACATCTTTCGGGTCCCCAGGTCCATTACTTAACATAATTCCATCTGGGCTAAGGCGTAGAATTTCTTCTGCTGTTGTATTGTAAGGTACAACAATTACATCACAATCACGCTTATTTAATTCTCGTAAAATACCATGTTTCATTCCGAAGTCTACAAGTACAACTCGGTGTCCACGGCCTGGACTTGGATATGGATCTTTTGTTGATACGCGTTTCACATGATCTGTAAAGACAGTTGCTTTCAATTGGCTAACGATGTCCTCTACATCCACATCCATATTGCAAAGACGTCCGCGTAAAGTTCCATATTGACGAATTTTTCTTGTTAATTTTCTCGTATCAATTCCTGCTAATCCTGGGATATTTCTTTCTTTCAAGTAATCATTTAGCGAAATTTCATTACGGAAGTTTGATGGGTGATCACAAATTTCGTTTACGATTAAACCATTTACAGATGGGTGAATTGATTCAAAATCATCACGGTTAATGCCGTAGTTTCCGATTAATGGATACGTAAATGTTACGATTTGACCACAGTATGATGGATCAGATAAAGTTTCTTGATATCCAGTCATCCCAGTTGTAAATACAACCTCACCTGACTTTTCGATTTCTCCTCCGAAACCTTTTCCAATTAATACTGTTCCATCTTCTAAGATAAGTTGTCTTTTCATACTAATGCACTCTCCTTTTGCCATGCGATCTTACCACCAACGATTGTCATAACCGGCCAACCTTGGCATTTCCAACCTGCGAATGGTGTATTTTTTCCTTTTGATAAGAATGTTGTTGGATCAATTTCTTCTTCTTGTTCTAAATCGATAATTGTAATATCAGCTGTTCTACCTTCTGTTAGGCGCCCTGCTTCTAAACCGAATGTGTCAGCCGGTTTTTCTGTTAAGAATTGAATCAGTTGCTCTAATGTAATGATTCCTTTTTTCACAAGGTTCGTATATAAAAGCGGGAATGCTGTTTCAAAACCAGTAATTCCGAACGGTGCTCTTTCAATCCCTTGTGCTTTCTCTTCTGCAGTATGCGGTGCATGGTCAGTTGCGATCATATCAATTGTTCCATCTAATAGTCCTTCAATTAACGCTGCATGATCTTCTTTTCCTCGAAGCGGTGGATTCATTTTAAAGTTAGGATCAGCCGATGGGATATCATCTTCACATAATACTAAGTGATGCGGTGTTACTTCTGCTGTCACCTTAATTCCAGCACGTTTCGCGTCACGGATTACACGTACAGATCCTTTTGTACTTACGTGACATACGTGGTAGTGACAATTTGCAGCTTCCGCAAGTAAGATGTCCCGGGCAATATGTACGGATTCACATACTGATGGGATACCGTTTAATCCATGTTTCTCAGAAAACTTCCCTTCATGTACACAACCTTTATTAATAAGTGTGTTCTCTTCACAGTGTGCAACAACTGCCATATTTAATTTCGATGCACGCTTCATTGCAGCTAACATCATGCTTGCATCTTGCACGCCTACGCCATCATCAGTGAAAGCAAACGCTCCAAGTTCTTTTAACGTTTCAAAATCGGTCATTTCAGAACCTGCTTGACGTACTGTAATTGCTCCATATGGTAATACATTTACATGTGCTTTTTCTTTAATACGCTTTTGCAGGTCTTCCATATGTTCTTTACAATCTGGTACTGGGCGTGTGTTTGGCATTGCGCAAATTGTAGTAAATCCACCTTTTGCTGCTGCAAGTGTTCCTGTTTCAATTGTTTCTTTATGTTCACCACCTGGTTCACGAAGATGAACGTGCACATCTACTAATCCAGGTGCGATTAACTTTCCATTTACATCGATTACTTCAGCATTATCTGCCGTAATATTTTCTGCTACCTTCGCAATTTTACCGTCTTGTACGAGAAGATCTGTTGCTACAATTGTTCCTTCTTCATTCATATAACGACCATTTTTAAACAAATAATTCATGTTTCATTCCTCCTAATACATTTGGTAATGCGCGTTTTAGTACAGCCATTCTTACGTAGACCCCGTTTTCCATTTGCTTGAATATGCGTGAGCGTTCACACTCGACAAGTTCACTTGCAATTTCAACATCACGGTTTACAGGGGCTGGATGCATAATAATGCTTCCTTCTTTCATACGTTTTTCTCTTTCAACTGTTAACCCATGTTGCTCGTGATACTCTTTCATAATGTCTGTTTCATAATGGTCATGACGCTCATGTTGTACACGAAGTAACATCATCACATCCACTTCTGGAACAAGTTCATCTAAACTCTTGTACGTTCCAAATGTGTTCTCTTCATCTTTCCACTCTTCTGGGCTTGCAAAGTAAATTGTCGCGCCCAGTTTCGTTAATGCTTCTGCATTAGAACGTGCTACTCGGCTATGACGAACATCCCCAACTATTGCAATCTTCAAACCTTCAAATCTTCCAAACTCTTGTTTAATTGTTAGAAGATCGAGTAGACATTGCGTTGGATGATTTCCACATCCATCTCCAGCGTTCAAGATTGGGATATTCACCTGATCTTTTAATTCATCGAAGTAACGATCTTGCTCATGGCGGATGACTACCGCTTTTGTTCCGATTGATTCTAGTGTTCTTATCGTATCGTATAAAGTTTCTCCTTTTTGTACGCTAGATGCATCTGCGGAAAAGTCTAATACTTCAAGTCCTAATCTCTTCTCAGCAACTTCAAAGCTAAATCTCGTCCTCGTACTATTCTCAAAGAACAAGTTCGCAACAAATGTTTGCTCTGTCGTTTTTCTCTCTTTTCCATTCGCGAAATCTTCTGCGTCTTTTAGGATTTCTGAAATTTCTTGTTCCGATAATTCACTCATCGTTAACAAATGGCTCATCGTCATCCCTCATCTTTCTGTTTTTTATGATAACACCATTGAATTTATATAACAATAACTGTATAAAAATACCCTAGTCTTTGAGACTAGGGTGCGTTAAAGTAGCCACCCTTTTCTATCTCACAGGACTGAATTAAAAGGTTATTTTTATGAAGCAATCTGCTTAGATTGTTTTGTTTTATTTGTTTGTTTTGTCTCTGGTAGTAGTAGATTTAATAGTACACCTACAATTGCTGCTAACGCCATTCCTTCCACTTGGAACGATTCACCTACGTGCAGTACCGCTCCGCCAATACCGATTACTAGTATAACTGATGCAATCATTAAGTTTCGTTTGTCACCTAAGTCTGTTTTATCGTCTACCATCATACGTAAACCACTTGATGCGATTACACCGAAGAGTAAGATTGATACACCACCCATAACTGGTGTTGGAATCGAATGAATCAGTGCTGAAATCTTCCCGATAAATCCAAACATGATTGCGAACACTGCTGAACCGATGAATAAGTATACACTGTATGCTCTCGTAATTGCTAGCACACCGATGTTTTCACCGTACGTTGTATTCGGTGGTCCTCCTATTAGTGATGCGATCAATGTTGCTATCCCATCACCGAAGATTGAACGATGTAAACCTGGTTTTTCAATTAAATCTCTTTTAATAATATTTCCAAGTACAATTTGATGTCCGATATGTTCTGAAATTGTTACAAGTGCAACTGGCACCATTAAGAGTACAATTTTCCATGAAAACTCCGGAGTATATGTTACAAACGGTACTGTGAAGTCTGGTATGACAAACCATTTTGCCTCAGCTACTGGCTTTAAATCTACTAGCCCTTGGAAGTAAGCGAATATATACCCGCCGATGATTCCAAGTAGCACTGGTATGATACTGAAAAATCCTCTCCCGAATATGGAGCAAATGATTGTAATTGCTAATGTTACTAATGCTACTGAAAAGTGTGTAATGCTATACTTACCATCCGCACCGTTCATCGCCATGTTCACTGCTGTATGTGCTAAAGATAAACCGATTACCATTACGACTGGCCCAACTACGATTGGCGGAAGTAATTTCATAATCCATTCTGACCCAGATTTCTTAATTCCGAGTGAGATTAAGATGTAAACAAGTCCCGCAAGCATTCCTCCAAGCATCGCTGCTCCAGGTCCACCTGCTGTTTTTGCTGTAATAATTGGTGCAATAAAGGCGAATGATGATCCTAAATATGCTGGTACTTGACCTTTCGTTATTAGAAGAAACGCTAGCGTTCCTAATCCACTTGATATTAAAGCTACTGATGGATTCAGTCCTGTTAAAAACGGAACAAGCACTGTTGATCCAAACATCGCGAACAAATGTTGTATACTTAATAATAACCATTTTCCCGGTTTCGGTACTTCATGAATGTCTAACACTGGCTTTTGCTCCATTGTTACATCCTCCTTCAGTTTTAATTTTTGCAATAAAAAAACTCTTTGTGCCTGTGCACAAAGAGTCCTACACTTTCGTATGCCAAATTTGACATATGAAAGCCAAGACCCTTTGGCAGCCTCACAGGACTACATTTAAAAGGGCTTTACTTATCGTATATGCTTACTCGATCTTGTTGATCTGTCTCTTGCAGATCAACTTCGATACGCTCTTCACTAGATGTTGGAATGTTCTTTCCTACATAATCAGCGCGAATTGGTAATTCACGATGACCTCTATCAACAAGAACAGCCAATTGGATTTGTGATGGTCTACCTAAATCCATAAGAGCATCCATTGCTGCTCGAACTGTTCTACCTGTATATAACACATCATCCACAAGGATAACTTTTTTCTTCGTAATATCTACAGGAATATCAGAACCTTTTACAAGTGGTTCTTTATGTTTCGATTGTAGTGTTAAATCATCACGATATAACGTAATATCTAACTCTCCTACTTCCATCTCTTTTCCTTCAATTTGACCAATTCGTTCTGCCAAACGTTGTGCAATAAAAATTCCACGTGTTTTTATTCCGACAAGAACACAATTATCGACACCTTTATTTCGTTCCACGATTTCATGACTAATTCGTGTTAAAGCGCGGCGAATCATTTGGTCATCTAAAACGACAGCTTTCTCTTGCATGCTCTACACCTCCAAGCTTTTTTTCTTGCGTGAGAGTAATGGTATAAAAAAAGTCCTCTCAGCGTGTGCGAGAGGACTTTTGAAAAAAGGGTACAACATACCCTAAGTATTTCAAACCGTTACCTTCTCAACCTCACGGGGCTGTGTTAAAGGATCATTATTTAACTGTTGTCAGTATCTCAGTTTTCTTATGATTTGTCAATACTATTTCCGTAAAACATTTAGCGCTTCTTCAAACACTTCTGGAATCGGTGCCTCAAACTCAATATATTCACCAGTACGAGGGTGATCGAAACCTAAAATCCCTGCATGAAGTGCTTGTCCATTCATATCTAATGTTTTCTTCGGACCATACTTTGGATCTCCTGCAAGTGGATAACCAATATATTTCATATGAACACGAATTTGGTGTGTACGTCCCGTTTCTAAGCGGCATTCTACAAGTGTGAAATCCTTAAATCGCTCTAACACTTGGAAATGTGTAACTGCATTCTTACCATTTTCATCAACAGTCATACTTTGACGTTCTTTTTTATCACGACCAATTGGAGCGTCAATTATTCCTTTATCATGTGGAATTACACCATGTACAATCGCTTTATAACGTCTTGTTACCGTTTTTGCTACAAGTTGATTTACAAGTGATTCATGCGCCATATCATTTTTAGCAACCATTAATAATCCAGATGTATCCTTATCAATACGGTGTACTATACCAGGACGCATTACACCGTTAATACCTGATAGGTCTGTACAATGATGCATAAGTCCGTTTACAAGCGTACCCTTCGTATGCCCTGGTGCTGGATGTACTACCATGCCACGCGGCTTATTTACAACTAGTACATCGGCATCTTCATAATAAACTTCTAAATTCATATCTTCCGGTTGAATATCTAACTCTTCTGGCTCGGGAATTGTTACTGTAATTTCATCATTTCCTTTTACTTTATAATTCCCTTTAACTGATTTCCCATTTACTGTCACAACAGCATCTTTAATCCATTGCTGCACTTGTGAACGTGACCATTCACTGTTTATTTCTGCAACGAATTTATCAATTCGCTCGCTTTTTTGTTCTTCTGCAACTGTTACTTGTACTACTTCACTCATTCAATTACTCCTTCGCTTTCTTTCCTTCTAATACTGTTTGAATAATAATTAATACAACTCCAATACATAATGCTGAGTCAGCTATATTGAATACCGGATAATTGTACGAGAAAATATACACGTGAATGAAATCCACTACTTCTTGTCTAAATACACGATCAATAAAATTGCCAATTGCTCCGCCTAAAATTAGACCTAATGAAATACCTAGAAGCTTGTCCGTTTTCGCATATTTTTTCATATAAAATACGATAAATGCTACGAAAATGACTGTAATAATGTAGAAAAACCACATTTTATTTTCTAAAATACCCCAGGCAGCTCCTCTATTTCGATGAGATGTTATGTATAATACATTATCGATAATCGGAATGCTCGTACCCAATTCCATGTTCTTTACAATTAGCCACTTCGATATTTGATCGATGGCAATGACAAATAACGCTATTACATAATATATCATTTTCATTTCCCCCACAAAGACAGTGTACCTCAAAATTTTAGCATAGCTGCTACCTTTTCACAATGAACCTTTGTAGAAGAATAAAATAAATTAAAAAAAGGTAACATAATATCGTTGTGCGTATTCATACATTTACCTTTTCATAGAAAAATTCACGAATAGTACGAGCAGTCGGCATTGTTTTCATTTGCTTTGTAGAAATCGCTCTTCCAGTTTCTTCACAAATACCGTACATATCTATTTCCATTTTAAACAATGCACGTTCTACATCTTTTAAATCCTCTTTTATATCATGTAATAGCAATTTTTTCTTTGTCTCTTCCTTTATTTCGTATCCAAGTTCTTGCCCAAATTCCATATAGTATGTGTGCATTACTTCTTTAGCCAGTCTATCTTGCAACTCTTTTCTCATCAATTGCAATTCTTCTTTTATTTCCATATAAATTTCATTCACGTGTACATTCCTCCCAGCTGCAATGTACAATTAGTGTGTCCGAAATTTCCACGCTTACCTCACACACATTTTTCCTTCATAGGAAAGAGAGTGAAAGTTATTTCGATATATCATCAACAAAAAACTGACTGCTATTATGAGCAGTCAGCTTTTTTTCATTATTTTACATAATTTTCTTTAACAACCGTTGCACAACGCTCACATAATGTTTCATGTTCTGCATCTTTACCAATTGTTTCTGAAACAACCCAACAACGTTCACACGTCTCACCTGTCGCCTGTGCTACAACTACAGCTGTATGCTCATACTTTGGTGCTTCTGTTGGCGCTTCTTCAATTGTACCACCAAGTTTATACTCAGAGACGATGAATAATTGCTTTAAGTCTTCGCTAATAGACTCTAACATAGCCTTCATTTCTGCAGTCGGATATAGCGTAATGCTCGCATTTAATGACTTACCAATTACCTTCTCATTACGAGCTACTTCTAACGCTTTTAAAACGTCATCACGTAATGTCATAAATGCATCCCATTTTGCTCTTAACGCTTCTGAACCCTCTACTTCTGTAGCTTCTGGCATATTAGTTAACTGTACGCTTTCTTCTTCTGCACCAGGAACATATGGCCATACTTCATCAGCTGTATGAGGTAAGATTGGCGTTACAAGTTTCGTTAATGCAACAAGAACATCATATAATACAGTTTGAATTGCACGACGATCCGCGTGATCTGCACCTTCAATGTATAAAATGTCTTTTGCAAAGTCTAAGTAGAATGAACTTAGATCAATTGTACAGAAGTTGTGAATTGCATGATATACAGCAGCAAAGTCATATGTTTCATATGCATCTTTTACTTTTGTAATTAGGTCATTTAACTTCACTAACATGTAACGATCTACTTCACGAAGTTCAGCTACCGCTACTGTATTTTCACTTGGATTAAAATCATCTAAGTTTCCTAATAAGAAACGGAATGTATTACGAATTTTACGATACACTTCTGCTACTTGTTTTAAAATATCATCTGAAATACGTACATCAGATTGATAGTCAACAGAAGATACCCATAAGCGTAAAATGTCTCCGCCTAATTGATCCATAATTTTCTTCGGTACGACGATGTTTCCAATCGACTTACTCATTTTACGTCCGTCACCATCTAGTACGAAACCATGGCTTAGTACGCCTTTATATGGAGCTTTACCAGTTACAGCAACTGCTGTTGATAATGAAGAGTTAAACCAACCACGATACTGGTCAGATCCTTCTAAATATAAATCAGCTGGACGTTGTAAGTCTTCGCGCTCTTCTAATACCGCTTGGTGAGAAGAACCTGAATCGAACCATACATCCATGATGTCTGTTTCTTTACGGAATTCACCATTTGGGCTACCTGTATGTGTAAATCCTTCTGGTAATAAATCTTTCGCTTCACGCTCGAACCATACGTTAGAACCGTGCTCACGGAATAAATCTGCTACATGATTAATTGTTTCATCTGTAATAATTGGATCACCATTTTCTGCATAGAATACAGGAATTGGCACACCCCATGCACGCTGACGAGAAATACACCAGTCACCACGGTCACGAACCATATTATGAAGACGAGTTTCTCCCCATGCTGGTACCCATTTTGTTTCCGCAACAGCTTCTAATAATTCTTTACGGAACGCTTCAATAGATGCAAACCACTGCGCTGTCGCACGGAAAATAATTGGTTTTTTCGTTCTCCAATCATGTGGGTATGAATGCGTAATGAATGTTAGTTTCAGTAACGCGCCTACTTCTTCTAATTTTTCCGTAATTGGCTTGTTAGCTTTATCATAGAATAAGCCTTCAAATCCAGGTGCTTCATTTGTTAATACACCTTTATCATCAACTGGGCAAAGTACTTCTAAGCCATACTTTTTACCAACAACGAAGTCATCTTCCCCGTGCCCTGGTGCTGTATGAACACAACCTGTACCTGCATCTGTTGTTACGTGCTCTCCTAGCATAACTAATGAGTCACGATCGTAGAATGGATGTTTTGCAACTGTATACTCAAGTTCGCTACCTTTTACCGTTTTCACAACTTCAGCATTTTCCCACTCTAACGTTTTTGCAACTGTCTCAAATAGTTCAGAAGCGATGATATATTTCTCATCATTTACTTTCACAATAGCATATTCAAGTTCTGGGTGAACAGAAATACCTAAGTTTGCAGGTAACGTCCAAGGCGTTGTTGTCCAAATAATGTATTTCTCATCACCTTCTAATACGTTCTTTCCATCTTTTACAGGGAATGCTACGTAAATAGATGCTGATTTTTTATCTTGGTATTCAATTTCAGCTTCTGCTAAAGCTGATTCACTCGTTGGAGACCAGTAAACTGGTTTCTGTCCTTTATAGATATAACCTTTTTTCGCCATGTCACCAAACACTTTAATTTGTTGTGCTTCATAAGCTGGCTCTAAAGTAATATATGGATTATCCCAATCTGCACGTACACCTAAACGCTTAAATTGTTCACGTTGACGTTCTACTTGCTCATATGCATACTCTGCGCATAACTTACGGAACTCAGCAACTGTCATTTCTTTACGTTTTACACCTTTATTCGTTAAAGCTTGTTCAATCGGTAAACCGTGTGTATCCCAACCTGGTACATATGGTGCACAGTATCCAGTCATTGATTTATAACGAACAATAAAGTCTTTTAACACTTTATTTAATGCATGTCCCATATGAATGTCACCATTCGCATATGGAGGTCCATCATGCAGTACAAATAAAGGACGACCTTTCGTATGTTCTTGTACCTTTTCATAAATATTCATTTCAGCCCACTGTTCTTGCATTGCAGGCTCACGTTTTGGTAAATTCCCACGCATTGGGAACTCTGTTTTTGGCATTAGTAATGTATTTTTGTACTCCATGCTCAATTCCTCCTTAAATATATAAACGACAGACCTTAAAAAAGGGAATAAAAAAGAGACCTCTCATCCCCAAAAAGGGACGAGAAAGTCTCCCGCGGTACCACCCTAGTAGACCATATACAAATGCATAAGGTCCTCTTTATATTCTTAACGCGAATATACGCCTACGCTTACTAAATTTGTTCAGCGCGGAACTCCAGGGTGATATTCCCATCATCTCCTTATCCTGAGCTTACACCATCCTCAGTTCGCTATATAAGGTATGAAAAAGGTACTTATCCCTATCTTCGTTTTTCTTAATAAATATGTTGTTTAAAATTATATGTAATAATGAGAAAAACGTCAAGCTTACACTGTTTCTTCTTTTTTCAACAGTTCGTCCACTTCGTCTTCTAATTCAATTAGTTTATCCCAATCATCGTTGTTTAACATTTCAAGTTGTGTTTCTAATAACATACGGAAACGAGTTCGGAATACTTTCGCTTGTTTCTTCAACTCTTCAATATCAAAAGCAACTTTTCTTGATTTCACTAACGCTTCATTAATGATACGATCTGCATTTTTTTCTGCTTCACGTACAATTAATTTTGCTTCTTTTTGTGCATTACGCTTCACTTCTTCAGCAGCTTCTTGTGCGACAATGATAGATTTGTTCAGCGTATCTTCAATATTAGAAAAATGATCTAACTTTCCTTCTAATTGTGCAACCTTTTCTTCTAAAGCTTTTTTCTCACGAATGACTAATTCATAATCTTTGATGATTTGATCAAGAAACTCATTTACTTGATCTTCATCGTAGCCACGAAACCCGCGACCAAATTCTTTGTTATGAATATCTAATGGTGTTAACGGCACAACGCCACCTCCAAGTAGTTATCTAAATTTCCTCTTTCAATTATATCTTTTCTTCGACAAAATAAGAGAATTTCCTTCTAAAAAACCAATCATTTTAGTATACCATACAAAACTCTCCATTTGTCGCGCTTCGTTTTACCTTCTACAGAAAATAATTTACTTCGTCCATACCCTCTAACCGAGAAAACATCCCCAGGAAAACATTCATACGAAGTTTGCTCTACTGTTTTCCAATTGACTTTTACTAAGCCACCTTTTATAAGAGGCTGTACCTTCTGCCTAGATATATGTAGCATTTCAGCTAATAAAACATCTAGACGAAGTGACGAAACAGTCCCAGATTTTTCTCCCCATTTTTCACCTACACGCAAAATTTTCTCTACTTGTATAGGAGAGAGTGTGACTTTCATTTTCCCTATTGATTGTAAGTTCATTTCAATATACGATACAACTTCTTTGGCAACTGCAATTTGGGCACGGTCTTCTTGAAGCAAAATATCACCACATTTTTCCCTTGTTAAACCAAGCGACATGAATGCACCTAATATTTGCCTATGTTCTAGCGTAAAAAACTTGGAAGGATAGTCAATTTCTAATACTTCTACTTGAAATTCCTCTTCATTTAATTCTAGATAATCTGGATAAATTAGTGCTCTTTTCCGTTCGGCTTCAGGCATCGCACCATCAAACCGTACAGCTACATCTCCTTGCCCTATTACCATAGAAACAATTTGTTGCTGTCTTGGATCAAGAAAATCTGTTAACTTGACTTGATGGTACTCAGCAGCCTGTTTCCACTCTAATACTTTATCCACAAAGACCTCTTCATCAGGTCTAAAATGCTCATAGATGCTCATGTATTTAACCTCACACTATAAAAAATAGTTGAATAAACTCACTAAACCACCTCTAGCAAGTTTCAAGGCAACAATAGCAACAAGTGGAGAAATATCAATCATACCAAATGGTGGAATAAACCTCCTAAACGGCTCTAAATACGGTTCGCAAATACGCGCAAGAAAATCTCCAAAAGCTGATTCCTTTGCGCCAGGAAACCATGATAGGAGAATGTAAATAATTAGTGCCCACGAGTAAATCTCGATAGCAGTAAGTAACACTGTTAAAACTGTTGTCATGGCGTATTACCACCTCTTTATATTTGTCTCTTCTTCTTCACCGAATAACTCTGAAATCGCACCAACGATATCAACATTTTCAGGTGTACACATAAATGTTTTCGGGCCTATTTTTTGAATATCCCCGCCTATAGCGTATACAGTACCACTTAAAAAGTCAACGATACGTACAGCTTGATCTGTAGACATTCTTTGCAAATTAATTACAACAGCTCGTCTACCTTTTAAGTGATCCGAAATGCCTTGCGCTTCCGAATATGTACGTGGTTCTAGTAAAACAACTTTTGAAGATTGCTTCGCTGTTTCAATACTCACTACATTTTGCTTCGGTTGCACTTTCGCAAACGGAACATCTTGTTGTTCTGGGGGATCTTGTTGCTTTTTCATGTCTGTTTGCTCCTTTTCATAACTATATTGAGCTGCTTCTTTTTCTTCCGGTGTGTCAAAAAAGAAGTATTTTACTTTTGACCAACTCATAATAACTTTCTCCTTCCTCCTACGCTTTTCCTACTAAAACCGTTCCCAAACGAATATATGTAGCGCCTTCCTCAATTGCAATCGTGTAATCATTTGACATTCCCATTGATAATTCTTTACATGGTGCATGTAATAATTCTAGCTCCTGCACCTCTGTCTGTAGCATGCGCAATTCCTTAAAGCAGCGACGAATCTCTTCCTCTTCTCCTGTAAACGGAGCCATTGTCATTAATCCTACCACTTCAATCTTATCCAATTCTTGCAAACTTTGAATAAAAGAAATTGTTTCTTCTATCGCCAATCCTTGCTTTGATTCTTCAGATGATGTTTTCACTTGAATAAAGCATTTAACTTTCTTATCAGCACGTTTTTGAATTTCTTTTGCAAGCGAAAGACGATCTAATGAATGTAAATAATCAATCTCATTAATGATTTCTTTTACTTTTCTCGTTTGCAATGATCCAATAAAATGCCAATTCACTTTTGAACCGAAATGCTCGTATTTTTGTAAGAAACCTTCATTTCTATTTTCACCTAAATCAATAATTCCTGTTTCAATTACTTCGCTTGTTTTTTCAATCCCTACAGTTTTTGTAACTGCAACGAGCTTAATATCTTTCATCGAACGTCCAGCTCGTACACAAGATTCTTTAATTACTTCGTTTACATCTGCTAAATTTCCTTGCACTGTCACTTACTTCACTCCTCCTTAAAACCTATGAAACTCAACATTCTCCCCGTCTTACCTTGATCACGACGATGAGAGAAAAATAATTGTTCTTCACAGCTTGTACAAAGAGATGACATTACAATATGTTCTTCTTTTATGCCTGCTTGTACACATAATATACGATTAACTTCTTTTAAATTAATTGCATACTGACCATCAGAAATTAATTTATAGGGAACAGATCCGTTTACTACTTGCTTTGCTGCTGTTAATACACGATCATCAACAACATAACAACATGATCCGATTGCAGGACCAATTGCGACATGAATTTCATCACTTGAAACACCTTCTGCATTCCACTTTTGAATCATTTCTTTCGCAATCTCTGTTACAGTCCCTTTCCACCCAGCATGCGCAAGTCCTATCATATCATGTGATGGTGCATAAAAATAGAGCGGAACACAATCAGCGTAACAAGATGTTAAGAGAACATCTTTGTTAGTCGTATAAATGCCATCCGTTTTCGGAATACCGTCTTCATATGAATAAACGCCTTTCCCTTTTTCTTGCAGTCCTACTTTCTCAACATGATGGTCATGAACTTGTTCAGAGCAAATCCATTTTTCTAATGGTTTTTGTAACTTATTCGCTAAAATGCGTCTGTTTTCATGAACATTCTCCACGATATCATTCACATGTAATCCTAAATTCATCGCATGAAAGGAGCCTGTACTTACTCCACCATCTTTTGTCGTAAATCCAACAGTAATGTTTCCAAGTTCTTTCCACGCTTGTAAATACAGTATACCGTCCGCATATTTAAATGGTTCTCTCATAAAGCGACTCCTTTTAATTAAAATAACAGAAAAAAGCATGGTACTTCCTGTCTATTTTACCATACTTTTATTTTTTCATAATGACAACTGAAAAAAAAGAGGAATTTGTAATATTCTTTATGAAATTGTCGGTGTTTGTATTGATTCTGTTACAGAATTAATATTATCTACTCTGACAAGTATGACATCTTCCCCAATTTTCATAATTCGCTCCCAAGGAATCACAAATTCTACTTCCTTTCCAAAGAGTCCAAGCATACGTGTCTGCTTGGAAATAATAACTGCCCTAATCTTTCCTGTGTCTATATCAAAATCAATATCTCCAATATTTCCAAGTCTTTTTCCATCTGAAATATTTACAACATCCTTCATTTGAAAATCCGAAATTCGTATCATGTTCCATCCTCTCCCTTATATCATAAATCGTAAGTACGCTCTCAAATAAAGTGAAACCTTAATCAGTGGGATTTTCCCCATCCCTACTGATTATTAGTCCATGCTAATCGGATTTTTACGGGTAGCTCCGGCTCTTCTTACTTCAGCCGAATTTTGAAGTGGATAAACAGTATATAACCGCTACTAATAGAACATCCATTTTATTTTCATTATATGAACCTCCCCACTCTACTATGAGCGCAAAATATTATCTATAAAAAAGGCCTCACCATAGCTGGTGAGGACCTTATCCTTGAATCGTCTTATTCATTTGCTTAATAGCAGACTTCTCCAAACGTGATACTTGTGCTTGAGAAATCCCAATTTCTTCGGCAACTTCCATCTGTGTCTTTCCTTGGAAGAACCGTTTTCGAATAATCATTTTCTCACGATCATTTAAACGCTTCATCCCTTCTTTCAACGCTAGTTCTTCAACCCACTGCTCGTCCTTTTGTTTTTCATCCTTTAATTGATCCATAACAAAGATAGGATCTCCTCCATCATTATAAATCGGTTCAAATAATGAAACTGGGTCTTGAATAGCATCTAACGCAAAAACAATTTCTTCATGTGTCACTTCAAGAACTTTCGCAATATCCATTGCTGTTGGTTCTTTTGAATTTTCAGCAATCAATTTTTCTCTTACTTGCAACGCTTTATACGCAATATCTCGTAATGAGCGAGATACACGAATTGGATTGTTATCACGCAAATATCTGCGTATTTCTCCAATAATCATCGGCACAGCATACGTTGAAAACTTTACATTTTGGCCTAAATCAAAGTTATCAATGGATTTCATAAGTCCAATGCAACCAACTTGAAATAAATCATCAACATATTCTCCTCTGTTATTAAATCTTTGGATGACGCTCAGTACAAGACGTAAGTTTCCATTCACTAATTTCTCTCTGGCGCTTATCTCTCCACTTTGCATTTCACGAAATAATTTACGCATCTCTTCATTTTTTAGTACTGGAAGTTTAGCTGTATCAACACCGCAAATTTCTACTTTGTTTCTCGTCAAAGTGTTCCCTCCTATCGGGAGTTGCTGTACAGTGTAAAGTATTTCCTTTGAAGGAGATTTTATGCATATGGTTTTTCCATCATTTTTCACAAATATCATATTTCCTAATGCACAAAAAAGAATAAGACCAGTCTAGATACCGACTGGTCTTATTCTTCACACCATTTTATTAAATTCTTTTCGTAATCTTTTTATAATTCTTTTTTCCAAACGAGAAATATAAGACTGTGAAATCCCAAGCATATCAGCCACATCTTTTTGTGTCTTCTCTTCGCCACCAGCGAGTCCAAACCGAAGCTCCATAATTTGTTTTTCACGATCATTTAATTGATGCAATGCTTTCATTAAAAGATGACGATCTACAGTAGCTTCTAAATCTTTTGTAATAATGTCATCATCTGTACCTAAAACATCTGATAATAACAGTTCATTTCCGTCCCAATCAATGTTAAGCGGTTCATCAAAAGAAACTTCCGAACGATTTTTATTATTTCGACGCAAATGCATTAAAATTTCATTTTCTATACAACGAGATGCATATGTTGCTAATTTAATTTTCTTTTCTGGATTAAATGTATTCACTGCCTTAATAAGACCAATTGTTCCTATACTAATCAAATCCTCAATATTGATCCCTGTATTTTCAAATTTTCTTGCTATATATACAACAAGCCTTAGGTTACGTTCAATAAGCATCGACCTCGCAGCTTGATCTCCATTTGGTAATTTATTCAAAAGAACTGCCTCTTCTTCTTTCGTTAACGGCGGTGGCAACGCTTCACTTCCACCAATATAATAAATTTCATCGGTCTTAATTCCTAATTTCAGCAATACTTTATACCAAAGGTATACCAAATAAAATTTAAATTTCACCATATTATCCCGCCTCTCATAATTAAGCAATTACCATCTTTTGCGAAATCAACATTTTCGGATGTACAATGCATTGATACTCTCCATTGGTAGATAATTGTTGTGTATTTAATCCAATCAGTACTTTGTTTACAACAACCAAACCTTCATGATGAACTTGCACACAATCTGGCTTAATTGCCCATAAAAATTGATTCTCTACTCCTACTGCTCGGAAAGGAATTAAACGTAGTTTCGTCGCCCACCCAGAATCATTTTCTGGTATTTGAGGAATTTCTGTTTTGGAATAAATTTGTTCTGTTAACCAAGCTGGCAAACAATGTTCTAATGATGAAATATGCATAATCATAACGGGTGTTTTCGTTAACGGGTCATAAAGTTGGTTCCCACTATCAATTAGACCTGCTAGTTCTAGTTCCTCTCCAGCTAATTGAATTTTCACTTTCACGATTTGATCATAGTGTATCTTTGTGACCTCTACGCTTTCTATACGCTTTTTAGAAAAATAATAAATTACTGGAAAACCAAAAATAACAAACAACCAACTAATTGGATCACCGTAAGAAACTGATTTAGATTGAACTAACCCATTTACCATTTCGTTCGTTTGCAAAAAGTAATGCGTTCCAATTAATCCTCCACCAACCATAAAGGTTACAAAATAGAAAGTAAAAACAGTTTGTGTATAATTTCTAAATGTCGAAAACCCAAATGCTGTATACACAATAAGTAACGAGTACAATAGTTTCATAATTGGATGTGTCATCATAGAAGCAAAAGGCGTAAAGGCGAAAATAACAATAGTTGAACCTATAAATGCCCCTAACACAAGCCTCCATCTTTTGATTCTCTTTTTTAACACGGTGGCTGTTAATAAAAGTAAAAGAAAATCAATGCAGGCGTTTAACAACCAAACAATGTCGGCGTAAACAACCAAACAATTCACCTCTTTTTTTGAGTTGAGACTAGTATAATGCATATCCAATAGGAAAGTGTGTCAATTGGTGGAGGGGTTTTTTTGTTATTTTGTGATTTCTAGACATAATCTGTCGGTAAAAAATAAAAATGTATTTTTCATAGAATAATATAAATTTCTTACTTGTATACATAATAATTGAATTATATATATACAAAGTTTATCTTGCTATTTGCGGGCAGTAAGACCCTGCCTCAAAATTCAACTATAAAAAAGTACAGAAGTTAAGTGAGAGTCGGGCTAACAATCATTTTCGGATGAACACCCCCGATTAATTAAAGTTTCAATTTATTTATCACAGCTTATGGCTTAAAAATAGGACTGGGCTCTCCATATGCAAAATAATAAAAAAAGATCTGCTTAGCAGATCTTTTCCATTTAGACAACAAAAAAAAGGAGCATGAAAGCTCCTTTTCTTTTATCGTCTACGACGGTTACGTAAGAATGCTGGAATATCGATGTCATCTGAATCTGTATGACGATCATGCATAACCGGCTCTTCACGTTTCATTTCACGCTTAACTTCACGTTGTTTTGAAGGTTGAGCTACTGGTTGTTGTTGCTGTTGCGTGTGATTCGCAGTCGGACGGATAATTGGTTTTGGTGGTTGTGTCGAAGCACTATCATCAAAACCAGTTGCAATTACAGTGACAACGATATCATCTTTTAATCCTTCATTAATAACAGAACCGAAGATCATATTTACTTCTGGATCCGAAGCTGAAGCTACAATGTCTGCTGCTTCTTGTACTTCATATAAACTTAAGTTTGCGCCGCCCGTAATGTTCATAATAACACCTTGAGCTCCATCAATAGATGTTTCTAGTAATGGACTAGAAATCGCTTTTTTCGCAGCTTCAGCAGCACGATTTTCACCATTACCAGAACCGATACCCATTAAAGCAGAACCTCTATTAGACATAATTGTTTTTACGTCTGCAAAGTCTAAGTTAATTAGACCTGGTGTAGCAATTAAATCAGAAATACCTTGAACACCTTGACGTAATACGTTATCTGCTTCACGGAACGCTTCTAACATTGGCGTATTTTTATCAACAATCTCTAATAAGCGATCATTTGGAATTACGATAAGTGTATCTACATTTTCTTTAAATGACGCAATACCAGATGCAGCTTGAGTTGCACGTTTACGCCCTTCAAATGTAAATGGACGTGTTACAACACCAACTGTTAACGCGCCTAGTTCTTTTGCAACTTGAGCAACAACTGGAGCTGCACCAGTTCCAGTTCCGCCGCCCATACCAGCAGTTACGAAGACCATATCCGCGCCACGAAGCGCTTCTTGAATCTGTTCTTTACTTTCTTCTGCAGCTTTTTTCCCTACTTCAGGGTTTGCGCCTGCACCAAGTCCACGCGTTAATTTTCCACCAATTTGCATTTTCGTTTCAGCTTTTGATAGATTTAATGCTTGTGCATCAGTATTCACAGCGATAAAGTCTACACCTTGTACACCGTGTTCAATCATACGGTTTACAGCATTGTTTCCGCCACCGCCGACACCGATAACTTTTATATTCGCTAATTGATCTTGAGTAGTATCAAACTCTAACATGTCGAAATCCCCCTAGAACCTCATTTTTCGTGTCCAATTTTAATCCCATAAATAACGGAATGCACGTTTTACTTTTGACATCATGCGGTCATCATTTTGATTAGTATTGTTTTGATTACGAGTTTTTTGTTTCGCAGGTTGCTGTTGTACCGGCATTGGTGCTGGTACTGGTTCAAAATGTTCTTGCTTTTCCTGCACATTTTTCCCACGTAATTTAGCTTTTTGATAAGAATGTTTAATTAATCCAACTCCACTTGTATATTGAGGCTCACGAACACCAATATAATCAGGAGTTGCTATACGAACATTTTCATGTAAAATATCGTATGCAAGATCAAGAACACCTGGCATAGAAGCTATCCCACCAGTTAGTACATATCCAGAAGCAGCTTGCTTTACTCCTAACTTATGCACTTCATCTTGAACAAACATTAAAATTTCCTCTACACGAGCCTCTATTATATCCGATAATTCCAACTGAGAATATTGTTCTGTTTGATCGCTTCCCATAATAGGAACCGTAAACATCTCTTCTTCAGATGCTGTATCATAAAAAGCATGTCCATATTTCAGCTTAATTTGATCTGCATTTTCTGTTGAAGTTTTCAGCCCAATCGCTATATCCTTCGTTATATGATCTCCACCTAATGGCAATACGCTCGTTGCTTGCAACTCTCCATCTTTAAAAATAGATAAGGTTGTAGATCCTCCACCCATATCAACAAGTGCTACCCCTCTATTTCTTTCATCCGAAGATAACGCAACTGTCGCTGCCGCTAAAGGTTGCAGACAAATATCAACAATTTCAAGACCTGCTTTTTCTACACAACGAAGTAGGTTATGTAGTAAAGTTCTCGAGCCTGTAATAAGTGTACCTTCCATTTCTAATCTTACACCGATCATCCCGCGTGGATCGTTAATCTCGTCAAGACCGTCTACAATGAACTGTCGAGGTACCACATCAATAAATTCACGTTCAGGAGCAATTGACACAACTTGCGCTGCATCTAGAACGCGTAAGACATCTTCATTCCCGATTTCACGATCTTCATTTGAAACAGCGACTACTCCGTGACACGGGAGCAACTGTACCTGGTTTGCATTGACACCTACTACAACTTGCTCAATGTGGATACCCACCATGCGCTCAGCTTGTTCAATTGCTTTTTTAATTGATCGAACAGTTTCATCTATATCAACTATCGATCCCTTTTTCAAACCATTTGATTTTACGTTTCCAACACCAATAATGTTTAAGCTATCATTAACCATTTCACCAATGATGACTTTAACATTGGATGTACCGATGTCAAGACTAACATATATTTCATTGCTGTTCATTCTTTGGCACCTCCTTCTTTATTTATACCATACAACTCAATATATGGAACAACAATCGCAACTTTACTATTTATAAGAAAAATATTCAACGTCTTTATACGTTTCCCTTTTTTAACCCTATATTTTTCTTATTTTTATTTAACATTCATTTAAGAATATCGCAGTAACCTGTAAATAACTGCTCTATCTTGAAATAATTATATTTCAAGTGTAAAGATTACCGCCAAGTATAAGTCTACACTAAGATGTACTTGTAGAAAAGTGAAACTTGTACCAATCCTAGTATGAATCTAAGAAAATTTACATTTTTTTCATCAAATTAAGCATTCTTGCAAATTAGCATCCATATAAAAGAACGTTTGTTTCATTTCATACGTAATAACGCAGTAAAAACTATCATTCTATTCTTTCTTTTCTTCAGCACCTAGTTCCTTCGTATATGCACCCACTTCTAAGTCAATTAAAACCTTCTTACCAGGTTCAATTGTTTTTAAAATAAGTGGATAAGCTTCCATTCGCTTTGCGAAATTTTGAATAGTGGTGCTCACTTCATATCCTTCATTCATATATAAAGTAAGATGATCTTCATTTGCGTTCGTTGGTGTATAACGAATTTCAGAAATAGACCTTAAAATAGTTGGCGTTAATTTTTCTAGTTCTGCAATTAATTCCTTCATTTTTTCCTCTTTAAATGGTTCAAAAATTGGTGCTGCAACTGGAAGCTTTCCGTTCGGAAGTACATCGAGTGTTTTCCCATTTTCTAATAACGGTTGTAATTTTCCATCTTTGTTTATATAGCCAATTGTTAAATATTCTTCGATATGAACAGCAATTTTGTTTGGGAAACGTTTTTTTACATTTACCTCTTTAATTTCTTTTCGTTTCGTTAAGTTTTCTTCTGCTTTATGTGCTGTTACTCGGAAATAACTCGTATCATATGTCACACCTGATTCCTTCATAACTTGTTCATCTGTCATATAATGATTTCCAAAGACACTTATCTTTTTTATATTACTAAGCGGAGACCGAAAATAAATTAAAAAGAGTACTAATAAAAATAAAATCGATATGTATAAAATTAACCGATGATTAACAGGTTTCTTATTTTTTTTATTTTGATTCTTTAATTTTGGTACACGATCTTGTAGTTTAATCACTTTACTATTTTTCATGTACGATCCCCCTATGTAACATAAAGAACGGCATGTTCCTCATGCCGTTCTTATCTTCTTATTATAACATAAATGATAATGAGCGGAACGAACAACCGTTATCTTCCAATTATTTCTACTTCTGTATGCATATCAACACCAAATTTATCTTTAATTGTACGCTTTACCAATTCGATTAAGTCTAATACATCTTGCGCTGATGCCACACCAGTATTAACAATAAAATTCCCATGCATTTCAGAAATTTGAGCTCCACCTATTGTATAACCACGAAGCCCTGATTTTTCTATTAAATCTCCTGCAAAATAGGGGACTGGATTTCGAAATATACTTCCTGCACAAGGGTGATTCCAAGGCTGCGTTTCACGGCGATACTCTTTATTCTTTTGCATGCTTCTTACAATTCCCTCGCGTTCGCCTACCTCCAATTGGAATTCAGCTTCCAAAACAATACCAGGGCGTTTCATTTGCAATACAGATGTGCGATAAGAAAAGCCCATTTCGGTATTCGTCAACCAATTAATTGTTCCATTGTCAAACAAAATACGAGCTTTCGTTAATACACTCGATATGTCGGACTTATGAGCGCCTGCATTCATATACACTGCACCGCCAACACTTCCTGGAATACCACTTGCAAATTCCAGGCCCGCTAATCCCTGTCGACTAAGTAAAGTTGACAATTTAATAAGGGGATATCCAGCACCGACTCTTACTCTATGTTTTTCGACTTCTAAATGGTCTAATCCTTCTCCTAAACGAATAACCACACCTTCTATACCTTGATCAGATACGAGAAGATTTGAACCACGACCAATTGCAGTCCACCCTGTCTTGTACTTCTTTACTAACTCTAGAGTCTTCTCAATACCAGCAACATGCTTTGGTACAATTAAAATATCAGCTGGTCCGCCTATTTTCATAGTCGTGTAACGCGCTAACGGTTCATTAACTAACACGCGACCAACATTTGCTTCTAAAAGCTCTTTTACTAATTGTTCCATAGACAATCTCCCCCATATCAAGTCTCCTTATTACAGTAATATGCAGGGCGTTCACCTAATGTTATTTTTTAATAAGCTTGTTCATTACTTCATATAGCTTATTTGCTGCATCTGGAATACCAAGTTGCTTAGTAGCCAGTTTCATATTTTGTAATGTTTGTGTATCCAATAAAATCTCATCAATGTCACGAATAAGCGTTTCAGATGTTAAATCTTGTTCAAGTAGCATTTTAGCTGCTCCTTTATCAACAACTGATCGTGCATTTTTTTCTTGATGGTTATTTGTTACGTACGGACTTGGAATTAATACACTCGGTTTTCCTAACGCTGTTAATTCTGCAAGCGTTGTAGCCCCTGCCCTTGAAACAACAAGATCTACACCCGTCAGTACCTCTGGCATATTATGAATAAAAGGTTTAATAATAACATTATTCGGATTCCCTTTTTGTTTCACGGCTTCCATAACTTTATCATAATGTACTTCGCCTGTTACATATAATACTTCATAACTTTTATTCCCAAATTGTTCAATCGCTTCTACAAAAGCATCGTTAATCGGTCTAGCCCCGCGGCTCCCACCAAAAATAAGCACGGATTTTTTAGAAAGGGATAGTCCTACCGAACGTTTTCCTTTCATTCCATTTTGGTCCATTACTTCTGATGCACGTGGATTACCTGTCATAACCACTTTTGACTGTGGAAAATGTTCTGCAGCTGCTTCAAAACAAACTGCAACTTTATCGACATAACGACTTAAAAATTTATTCGTTACACCAGGTACACTATTTTGTTCATGGACAATAGTCGGAATACCTAATTTAGCCGCAGCATATACAACTGGCCCACATACGTATCCACCCGTACCAATCACAATATCAGGGTTAAAACGACGAATATATCGTTTACTATCTTGAACACCTTTTAGGAAACGCATCACTGTTTTTACATTATCAAGAGATATTTTTCGTTTAAATCCACTTATAACAATAGATTGGAACGGAATACCCGCTTTCGGTACGATGGTACTCTCTAATCCATTCTCTGTACCAATGTATAAAAATCTTGCTTCAGGATTTAGTTTTTTTATTTCTCTAATTAAAGCAAGAGCTGGATAAATATGTCCTCCAGTACCCCCACCACTTACTAATACTCGCACTACTGATTCCTCCACTTCCCTGTTCTTATTCAATCGTATTTATTTCTATATACATATTGCATTTTCACACACACACGAAAAACCCTGTCTTTTAAACAGGGTTTAATAGCGAGAATGGCGACTTATATTCAATAATACACCTACTGCCATTAACATTAAGGTCAAACTTGATCCACCATAACTTAAAAATGGCAAAGTAATACCCGTAACAGGCATCAGTCCTGTTACAACACCAACATTAATCATTACTTGAATCGCAATCATCGCCACAATACCTACTGCTAAAAACGTACCATATAAATCTGGCGCTCCTAATGCTATACGAATCCCGCGCCATAATAATAGACTAAATAATAATAACACAAATGAACCACCAATAAAACCTAATTCCTCGGATAAGATCGCAAATATAAAGTCTGTTTGTGGTTCAGGTAAATAAAGAAATTTTTGTCTACTTTGTCCAAGCCCAAGCCCAAATAAACCACCAGGTCCAATTGCGAGTAACGATTGGATAATTTGAAATCCACTTCCGAGCGGATCCGACCACGGATCTAAATATGATGTAATGCGTTTCATTCGATATGGTGCTGATGCGATTAACCCTACAAATCCCGCTGCACCAAGCAAACCAAACATTGCAAAGTGAAAGACCCTTGCTCCCGAAATGAATATCATAATAATACATGTCCCAACCATTACCGTTCCCGTACCAAGATCTGGCTGTAACATAATTATCCCAAAAGCAAGAAATACAAAACTAAGAGCCGGTAGTAAACCTCGTTTAAAAGATGTAATTAATTTTTGTCGTTCCGCTAAAAATTTTGCTAAGAAAATAATCATCGCGAATTTCATAAACTCTGACGGTTGGATAGAAAATGCCCCGATTCCAATCCAACTTCGCGCCCCTCCACGAACGAGACCTACTCCAGGAATAAGAACGAGAATAAGAAGAACGAAACAAACTAGTAAAATTACTTTTGAATACGTACGCCACACCCAATAATCAATTTTCATGAGAGAAAACATAGCTACTACCCCAAGACTTGCAAATAACAATTGTCTTTTTGCAAAAAAGAATGAATCCCCCATTTTATAAGAGGCCCAAACCGCACTCGCACTATAAACCATAATCATTCCAATTGTTAACAATGCAAGTGTAACGATGATGAGAATAAAATCAGGCGTTTTCTTCATTACCCATGAACACCACCTCTTTGGGCAGAACCTTTGCCCTATGTAACAAAACATCAGTAGGTGTTAGCCTACTGATGTTTTGATTTACTTTATATAAGTTTATGCACAGCTTGTATAAAAATGTCTCCTCTTTCTTCAAATGTTTTAAATTGATCCCAGCTTGCACATGCTGGTGAAAGAAGAATAACATCACCATCGGTAGAATGAGCATACGCCTTCACTACTGCATCATCTAAAGTATCGACACTTTCAATTACATCTAATCCTGCTTTTTCTGCCGCTCTTACTAATTTTGGTGCAGTTTGTCCAAATGTCACAATCGCTTTGACATGTTTAAAGTATGGAATTAAATCATCAAATTCATTACCACGATCAAGTCCACCAGCCAATAATACAATCGGTTGTGTAAATGCAGATAATGCTTTTTCTGTCGCTAGCATATTCGTCGCTTTTGAATCATTATAAAATTTACGATTATTAATCGTTGTTACATATTCTAAGCGATGTTTTACACCTGTAAAACTTTTTAACACAGCAGTAATTGCTTCATTAGAAACACCTAATAATTTAGCAATACTCATTGCTGCTAAAATATTTTCTAAATTGTGCTTACCAGGTAAAACAATATCACTTACTTTAACTACTTTTTCGCCTTTAAAATAAAGAACGTTATCTTTTATATACGCACCATCTTCAATTTCTTTCGTCGTCGAAAATAATACTTTCTTTCCTTTACTATATGCCGATAACGCCATGACATCTGCATCATCTGCGTTAATTATACTATAATCTGTTTCAGTTTGGTTTTTGAAAATATTCGCTTTCGCCAAACCATACTCTTTCTTCGTCCCGTGATAATCTAAATGCGCTTCAAATAAATTTAAAAAGGCTGCAATTTTTGGTTGGAACGATTCCACTCCCATCAATTGAAACGATGAAAGTTCCGTAACGACAACTTCATTTTCCTTCGCCAATTGTGCAACTTCACAAGCTACAGTACCTATATTCCCCGCAATAACTGGGTACTTTTGTCCTTCTTTTAACATTTCAAACGTTAACATTGTCGTTGTTGTTTTACCGTTAGATCCCGTAATCCCAACAAACGGTGCTGCTGAAATGGAATATGCTAATTCAACCTCAGTTACAATTGGAATTTGTTTTTCTTTCGCCGCCACTAAGAGTGGATTAGAATATGGAATTCCTGGATTTTTTACGACAAGTGAAATGTTTCTCTCCAGCAATTCTAATGGATGCCCACCACATACAACATCCATTCCTTCCGCTTGTAACTCAGCTGCAAGCACATTACCCGCTAATGGTTTCCCGTCATTTACAATGACGTTTGCCCCTAATTTTTTTAATAAAGTAGCTGCTGCATAACCACTTTTAGCAATACCTAATACAAGAACATTTTTATTTTGATATTCAGTTACAGTTTTCAATTACATCCACACCCCGATATAAATTCCTAGCACAGCTAATAAAAATCCTACAGACCAAAACGTTACAACAACGCGCCACTCTGACCAACCACATAATTCATAATGATGATGTAATGGACTCATTTTAAAGACACGCTTTCCTGTTGTTTTGAACGAAATAACTTGGATAATAACAGATAAAGTTTCCGCTACGAATACACCGCCAATAATAACGAGTAACAATTCTTGTTTTAACAAAATCGCTACAGCTGCGATAGCACCACCTAAAGCTAGAGAACCTGTATCCCCCATAAATACTTTCGCTGGATTCGCATTGAATACTAAAAATCCAAGTACAGCTCCTACAACTGCCATACAGAAAATCGCTACCCCAAATTGTTCTTGAGCTACAGCAATAATACTAAATGCTCCGAATGCAATAGCAGCTGTTCCTGATAATAAACCATCTAAACCATCTGTTAAATTAACCGCATTTGATCCACCAATAAGCATAAATAATACGAGAACAAAATACGCCCAGCCTAATTCAAATTTAACATCAGTTCCCGGAATCATGATATAAGTGTGAAATGCTTGCCCTTTTCCAATTAAAAAGAACGCAATAGCAATTACAAGCTGACCAATCAATTTTTGTTTTGATGTTAAACCAAGATTTCTTTTCTTTACTACTTTTATGTAGTCATCTAAAAATCCGATTAATCCGTACCCAAATGTAACTAATAATAACAATGATACTTCTGCACCTAAATTGCTAAATTTAATCGCCATAATAAGCGTAGTCACCATCATAGATACATATATGACAATACCACCCATCGTTGGTGTCCCTGATTTCTTTTGGTGTGACTTCGGTCCTTCGTCACGAATACTCTGTCCGAACTTTAATTTTCTTAAAAATGGAATAAATAATGGCGAAAGGGCAACAGAAATTAAGAATGCTACCCCAGCCGTTACTAATAAACCTTGTTCAAGCACATGTAGTCCTCCTCTCATGCTGTTACACTTCGTTGTTTAAACGCTCCGTGATTGCTTCTTTAGCAACTTCACGATCGTCAAAATGATGAACTTCTTTACCAATAATTTGATACGTTTCATGCCCTTTACCAGCAATAATAATAATATCTTCTGCTTTTACTTTCGAGATAGCGGAACGTATCGCTTCTTTTCGATCGACAATTACTTCATAATTATTCCTATTTACATCATTTACCATATCATCTAAAATAGCCTTCGGATCTTCACTTCTTGGATTATCTGATGTATAAATTGCGTGAGTTGCATATTCGGTTGCGACACTTGCCATTATTGGTCTTTTCGTTCTATCTCTATCACCACCGCAACCAACGATACAATATACATCGCCTTTTGCAAATTGTTTTGCTGTTTTTAGTACGTTCTCTAAGCTATCAGGTGTATGCGCATAGTCAACAATAACTGTGTAATTTTGTCCACCATCAACAACTTCAAAACGTCCAGGAACGCCAGCAAGCTCTTTAATTACATCAATAATTGTTTGTAAGCTCACTCCTGAAACAAGACCTGCTGCTGTAGCAGCTAACACGTTGTATACATTAAACTTACCAATTAATTTCATCGTAACATTTACAGTTTCATACGGTGTTACAAGTGTAAATGTTGTACCGCCACTCGTCATTACGATATCTCGTGCCATAATGTCGCTTGCAACATCTATACCGTATGTTACAACAGTAGCTGCTGTACTTCTCATATACTCTTCTGCTACTGGATCATCACTGTTTAATATAGCGTATTTTTCACGATTATGATGATAACTATTGCCAAGCTGTGCGAAAAGCAACCCTTTCGCATGTTTATATTCTTCCATCGTTTTATGATAGTCTAAATGATCTTGTGTTAAATTCGTAAATACTGCAACATCATAATCGCACCCGTGTACACGGCCAAGATCTAAAGCATGAGACGAAACTTCCATTACTGTGCTATCCACACCTTGTTCAACCATTTTTGAAAATGTCTGTTGAAGTGTTAGTGCATCTGGTGTTGTATTTTTCACCTCAAATGTTTCATCACCGATTTTCATATTAATCGTTCCAATTAGCCCTGTTTTATGACCATGTGCGCGCATAATTTCATCCATAATATGCGATGTTGTTGTCTTTCCATTTGTACCTGTAATACCGATTAAATGTAACTTGTGTGTTGGTTGGCCATAAAAATAATCAGCTAAAACCGCTAGCGAACGAAAAGTATTTTTCACAAGTACAACTGGAACGTCAACATCAATTGGTCTTTCCGCAACAATAGCAGCCGCTCCTTGTGCGGCTGCTTGCTTAGCAAAGTCATGGCTATCAACCGTATATCCTTTCATACATATAAATAAGCTTCCCTCTTTCACTTTACGTGAATCCGCTTCAATAGATGTTATTTCTGGATTTTCTGTTGGAACAACTGGAAAATCATGCAAACATGATACAAGTGTATGCAACTTCATTTCACTAAACCCTCTCTACATTGTTTATTTATCTCTTATTTTAGCAAGTAACACGTTACCTCCTAGTTATATAAAAATAGGAGGTAAGTGCTACTATAGTCTAATCAATAGATTTATTTATTAATGAGACACTTATCGTCTCAAATAAAGCAATTTTTCTATAAAGAACTCACTTCCACCAATTGTACCATAAAACACAATCAGTTACCTTTAATTCCCGAAGTAAATTCTAACTTTTGAACCCTCTTTTACTTTAGCTCCTGCTTCTGGTGATTGTTTAATTACTTTCCCACCATCACCACTTATATCAAGCTTCAAGTCTACAAGTTGCGTTTGTAAATCTTTCTTTTTCATACCAATTAAATTCGGAACTTCCACAGTTGGTGTATCGCCCCATTTATATTCTTTCTCAACTTGCTCTTTTCTCGGTTCCACTCCCATTACAGGAAGTGCGTCACGAAGAATATTCCCAACAATAGGTGCTGCTACAACTCCACCAAATTGAGTGACTCCTTTTGGATTATCCACTGCTACATAAACAACAATTTGCGGATCGTCAGCTGGAGCAAAACCGATAAATGATACAATATAGTTATTATCTAAATATTTTCCATCTTTCACCTTTTGAGCAGTTCCAGTTTTTCCACCTACACGATATCCATCAATATAAGCCCCTTTACCCGAACCTTTCGCTACAACATTCTCTAATGCGTAACGAACTTTCTCAGAAGTTTCCTTGGAAATAACTTCCCTTTTCGCAACAGGTGTCTTTTTGCTGACAACTTGATTATTCTTCGGATCAATAAATTCCTTCGCTATATATGGCTGATACAAAGTTCCACCATTTACAGCGGCCGCTACAGCTGCTACTTGTTGAATCGGTGTAACAGAAACACCTTGCCCAAATGAAGTCGTCGCTTGCTCGACTGGACCAACTTTATCTAAATTAAATAAAATCCCGCTACCTTCACCTTGTAAATCAATTCCGGTCTTCTGTCCAAACCCGAAATTGCGAATATATTTAAACAATCGATCTTTACCAAGACGATCACCGAGTTCAATAAATCCTGGGTTACAAGAGTTTTGAACTACTTCTAAAAACGTTTGGCTACCATGGCCTCCAGCTTTCCAACACCGCAATCTAGCTCCACCAACTTCAGCTGCCCCATCATCATAAAATGTATCTTTCTCTAAGTCTACTAAATTTTCATTCAAGGCTGCAGCTAATGTAATAATCTTAAATGTTGACCCCGGCTCATACGTACTCCATACAGGTAAGTTTCTGTTATATACTTCCGGAGAAACACTTTGGAAATCTGCTGGATCAAAACTTGGTCGACTTGACATACCTAAAATTTCACCATTTTTCGGATTCATTGCAATTGCTATCATACCGTCAGGATTATACGTTGATTCCGCAATATTCATTTCTCTTTCCATAATCCTCGTAATGCGTGAATCAATTGTTAATCCTAAATTCAAACCGGCTTCTGGTTTTTTGAAATCATCTCCAACGTTAGGCATTCTCTGTCCTTTCGCGTCTGCAAAAAATCGCACATGACCTTTATCACCATTTAGCTCTTTATCATAATATTTCTCTAGTCCCATAAGCCCTTGATTATCACTGCCCGCAAATCCTAATACGTGTGATAAAAAATTACCGAATGGATAGTACCGGATAGAATCCTCTGCAATGTACACACCCTTTAAACTTAATCCGCGTACTTCTTTCGCTTTGTCATGCGATATTTTCCTTCCGCCTTTATCAAGCCTTACAATCGATTCTTTTTTTGTAATCCGCTTATAAACATCATCTTTTTCCACACCTAATACTGCAGCTAACTTCTCTGCAGTCTCTGCTGGTTTTTCAATTTGCCTCGGCACAACAAAGACGGTCGGTGCACTTTTATTCGTAGCAAGCTCCACACCATTTCGATCTAAAATTTTCCCTCGCTCTGGTTCAAAAGTAATATTACGACTCCATGAATCCTTCGCACGATCCGTTAACATATTTCCAAGAAAAAATTGCACATATCCAAGACGAATATCGATAATGGTGAAAATGAGTATACCCGATATAAGTATAAAAATAAGTCGTTTTCTAACTGTTACATTTGATACACGCATATTGGAACAAGCCTCCCTTACGCCTAGCTTGTTCCAATATATGCTTGTACTTATTTAATTAGAACTTCTTCCCTATTACCATTATGGCTTTTCTGCTTCTTGTTGCGGTTCAAGTGGTGGTACGAGTGTTACACCTAATTCTGTACCAGGTTGCAACAATGTCCCTTCCGCCACACTTTGTTCCGTTACATATCCTGTACCAGAAGGTTTTAAGTTAAGCTTTAATGTTTTTGCTAAATTCATAACATCACGCAGTGCCCATCCCTGTATATTTGGCATTATAGGCTTATCTCCTACTAAGAAGACTCGATCACCCTTTAATGTTTGTTCAGTTGCTTTTGGCACTTGCTGCTGCACTTTACCTTCACCTAATACGATTGGACGAAGTTTTGCTTTATCAATTGTTTTTTTCGCTTCTTCCATCGTTTTTCCGGTTACATCTGGAACGACAGTTTGTTGTTCTTTCACATATTTTTTCGGGTCTTTTACTTCATTCGGCTTAATCTTTAAGTACTCTAAGCTATTTTTCGTTACATATTTAAAGATATCAGCTAAAGGTTTAGCCCCGTTTTCATCATCTTTTAATTTTGGTTGTTTAACGGCCACATACACAACAAGTTGCGGATCGTCCATCGGTGCCATACCTAAGAATGAGAATATATAATTCTCTCTTCCCGTCATATAGCCACCTTTCCCGTCAGGAATTTGTGCTGTACCTGTTTTCCCCCCGACTGAATACCCATCAACTTTATATGCAGTTCCTGTTCCTTTCGGTGATGTAACAACACGTTCTAGTAATTGCCTTACTTGTGCGGCTGTCTCTTTGGTAACAGGTTTTCCTACTTCTTCTGGTTTATGCTCTAGCTGTACTTTACCTGTTATTGGATCCACAATTTTATCAATTGTATAAGGTTTCATCATTTTACCATCATTTGCAATTGCTGTTGCAGCTTGTACAAGTTGAATTGGTGTAACTGTAGAACCTTGTCCAAATGCCGTTGTTACTTGTTGTATTTGTTGATCAAATAAAATTGTATTTGACCCTTCACCAGATAAATCAATGTTTGTTTTTTCATCTAATCCAAAACCGTGAATATATTTTCGAAAACGCTCTGGACCAAGTTTTTGATCCCCTAAAATTGCGAACGCTACGTTTGAAGATCGCTCTACCCCTTCATCAAAAGTAATAGAACCCCATCCGGCGCCGCCGTTATGATCTTTTATTTTGCGATTACCAACTTGATATGTACCAGACTGATAAAAGTCTTGCCCATTGTATACACCTTCATTAATGGCCGCCGCTAATGTGAAAATCTTCATTGTTGATCCCGGTTCAAACGCATTTGCAATGGCGTCGTTGAAGAAATATTTAATTTGACGATCATTAGGGTCATAACTAGGTTTACTAGACATCGCTAATATTTTCCCTGTCTTCGGATCCGCAACAATCCCTATTAAATTTTCTGGTTCATAATGTTTACTCGCTTCTTTCATTGCGTCTTCTAAATAACTTTGAATACGTTGGTCAAGCGTTAAATACACATTATCTCCATTTTTAGGTGCCTTTACATTCACTTTCCCACCGTCAAGAGATACTCCTTTACGGTCACCTGTATAAGCTACCTCACCATTAGAAGCACCTAAATATTTATCCAAACTCTTTTCTAAGCCAAATTGACCGACTGAGATTCCATTTTCATCAGGTTTCGCATGACCTATGACATAAGATGCAAAATCACCGTTTGGATAAACTCTCGCATTTTCGGTAATAAAAGATATTCCCGGCAATTTCAATGCTTCTATTTGTTCTTTCTTTTCTTTCGTCAAGTCTTTACCCAATGTTCCAAATTCCACTTGACTTTTGCCTTCTTTATTTAAAGTAGCTAAAATTTTATCTTCATCTTTTCCGAGTACTCCTGCGATTTTCTTTGCAGTATCCTCTTTATCCTTAACGGCGTTAGCTCCTTTTAACTCGGCTACAAGTTTATAAGAATTTGCGTCTTGCGCTAGTACATGACCATTTTGATCATAAATTGTTCCTCGATTCGCTTCGAGAACTCCTTTTTTACTATGTTTCTGCTCAGCAAGTTTTTTCAAATCATGATTGTCCACTGTTCCTGTTACTTGTATGTAAAAAAATCGGGCTAATAACAGCAAAAAGAGCAGGAGGAAAAATATCATAAAATAACCTGCTCCCTTATTGGTATGAAATTTGGTCATATTTCTCTTCATCTTTTCTTCACACCTATTTGCCTTACTTTAGGCCTTTCACGTTATTCGCATTAATTTCTAGCCCGTGTTTTTTTGCAACTTCAGCGATACGTTCATAACGACTTAACTTCTCTACTTCAGCCTGCAATTCTTGATTTTCCTTTTGTTTTTTTACAATTTGTTCTTCTATCGTCGCTGCTTCTACATTAACTTGATATAGGCCCGCTTTATTCCCAATAAAAGCTACACAGGCATATAATAAAAATCCAATAAACGTTACGTACAATAGCTTTTCAATTCTTGTAATTTTCGTTTTAACTTTTGGCTTAACCATCTGCTGTGGCGGCGCTTGAATTTGTACCTCTTCTTGCGCCTGTTGTTTATACTTTACAGCTAAATTAGTCATACCTCTCTCTCCTTTTTATCGTTTTTCAGCGATTCTCAACTTCGCAGAACGCGCTCGATTATTTTCTTCTAATTCAATGTCAGAAGGTAAAATCGGTTTCCTTGTAATAAGCTTTAATTTCGGCTTAAATTCATCCGGAATAATCGGTAGTCCCTGTGGTAATTGCGGCGTTGTGCTATTTCGCTTAAACGTCGTTTTACAAATACGATCTTCTAAAGAATGGAATGTTATAACACTAACTCTTCCACCAGGCTTGACCATATCAATTGCAGATTCCAACGCTTCTTCAAATACTTTTAATTCATCATTTACAGCAATACGAATCGCTTGAAATACTCGCTTCGCAGGATGTCCACCTGTTCTACGTGCCGGAGCTGGAATACCTTCTTTAATTAATTCCACTAATTCTCCTGTCGTTTCAATAGCCTTATTCTCGCGATAAGCTTCAATTTTCCTTGTTATTTGCTTTGAAAATTTTTCTTCTCCGTATTGGAAGAAAATTCTTACGAGTTGTTCATATGACCAGCTGTTCACAACATCATATGCTGTTAATGGGGCATCTTGATCCATCCGCATATCTAACGGTGCATCATGATGATAACTAAAGCCACGCTCTGGTGTATCTAATTGTGGGGATGAAACACCTAAATCGAATAAAATCCCGTCTACTTCTGTAATACCTAATTCATGTAGTTTTTCAGATAAATAACGGAAGTTGCTCTTCACTGTTACAAATTGTTCACCATAAGAAGAAAATTTTTCCTTCGCATTTTGAATCGCTATTTCATCTTGATCAAATGCTATTAACTTTCCACCATCTGTTAGCTGAGATAGTAAATAAGAACTATGTCCTCCTCCACCCAGTGTACAATCTACATATGTACCACTCGGTTTTATATCTAAGCCATCTACTGTTTCTTTCAAAAGTACTGTTACGTGTTTGAACATTGCTGCACCTACTCTTTTTCCAATTAATTATGTTAAATACATTTCTCACTCTACAAACACAATTTACTACTAGAGGATGAAATGCTACTAAAGAACGACTCATTTAACTTCCAACAAGGTAGTACGCTATACAAATCGCTATTTTATTTTATTATATACTAAATTTTATCATTTTTTGCGGGAATTTAAACAAAAACCTGTCGAAAAAGATAATAATCCGTTTACATTTTGTGCTATTTTGTCATATATATATACCTGATACATAGCGATTCATTACATTAACATAAGATGGATAATTCAGAAATATTTCACTTCACAGTTAATTCAACAGAATAAAAATAAAATCCTGCTCAAAAGAGCAAGATTCTATAGTTTTATTACATGATGTTTTCCATCCCACGAAAAAGATTGTTCCATTACCCGGTCAACAAAATCAAGGCCGAACTGATTTAAATAATAACAAACATTCCACACACGTTCTTGCGGTGCTCCTAATGGACGAAGCGCAAATTGTAAACGGCGGAATTTATTCAGTTGAACCTCATGTTTCTTCTCAACATTTCTTTTCAACATTTTTTCTAACAGTTCAATTTGCTCATTAATTTTCAGTTCATTTTTCCCAGCAAACTCATTTAACCCTGGATCTATTTTTTTCACGAATTGTTGTAATGATGTATGAATATCCATTATTTCTTTTTTCGCTTCTATAAATCGCTCGTCTATCGGTTCCTCTATTTGATTAGAAAGCCAATTGTCACGCAGATTATCTATATTATTTAGAAATGGATCAATTTCTTGCAAATCTAAATCATATAAATCTGTCGCTATATCTCGCTCCATATAAGTAATTGTAAGGCGCGGAACAACAGGTGGCATTTGGAAACCTGCCGTATGAAACACTTGTTGCAATTCACTCCAATAAGCTAACTCCCCTGGACCGCCAATAAACGCTAACGTAGGAAACACATATTCTTGCATAAGAGGGCGCGTTACAACATTATTACTAAAACGTTCTGGACTTCTTTCCATCTCTTCCATCAATTCTTCATACGAAAATGAATGCACTCCATCTTTTCCAATAAACTTCCCTTGATTCTCTTCAAGCAATACTCGCTCATTATCAATTTCCATAAATATATGCACTGCATTTGTCTTCGTTTCAATAATCGGTTTAAATCCTAATTCCTTAAGTACTTCCTGTTGATTACGAAGCCCTACTTGAATTTCTTTATATTTACTTATAATTTGTTGTAAAAACGGCACTTCTAATTTTCTTAATGCAGGATGATGTGAATCTACAAGAATTAAACCAGAATTTGCGAACATTTTCGTAATAAGGTGCGCAAAGAAATCTACATATGTATGCGATTTACCTAAAGCATCATCAACAAATTGTAATACATCCTTTGTAAAATTCGTTTCCGGATATGTTTTAAAAATCTCTTCGACCCATTTTCTACAGTCTTCAATAGAAAACTCAGACTCAGAAGCACTCGCCTTTTTCGGATAACGATCATGAAAAATGGTCTTTTTTATTTTTTTATTTTTCGTTACAAATGTATGATTAATTTCATCCATATCATGGTCTTCACCAGCAATCCAAAAGACAGGAACAACCCGAACCCCTAAGCTCTCTTCTTTTTCTTTTGCAAGCTGTAAAATTGAAATGATCTTATGAACTGTATAAAGCGGACCAGTTAATAACCCAGCTTGTTGTCCAGCTATAACTACATATGTATTTTCATCTTCAAGCGCTTTTATATTTTGAATTGTAAATTCTCCCGCTTGCAATTGTGTATTATATTCTAATAAATGCGTTACTAAATCTTGACGGAAAAACTCTCTCTCACGTAAATCATGTAAACGCTGTTTAAAAGCATCCTCTGTTAACAGATAATCAAAACATGACTGTATCTCTTTTTTACCGTTCATATAGTCCGCTACAACACCTTGTAGTGGAACAGAGATTTCTTTTATCTCCATATAATTCTTCCTTTCGTATCCTGTTCTCTCACCAACCCACATTGTATTCAATGTTTCACGTAAAAGCAAAGAAAAACACTTATAATTCCATTCCTTTTATTGCATTGAACAAAAATCGAAGTGTCGGAACAGATTGTTGTTGTTCCTTAGCTTCTTCTAATACATATCCAACAATCGCGTTAACTTCCGTTTGTCTATTCGCTCTTACGTCCGCTAACATAGATGAAGTATTATGGGATGTTTTTTCACATACTTGGCATACCATTTTCCATAGCATTTCCTTATCTTCTTCTTTAACAAGAAATGCAACTTCCTGAAATACTTGCTCCATCATTTGATAAAAAAGCGGGTTTGAAATTAACTCCCCGTTCTCAACCCGCAATAATGCCGTCAACGGATTAATACATACATTGACTACTAATTTATTACGCATAATCCCCTTCCAATCATCTTCTATCTGAATCGGAAAATAATCAAAAGGAAAACAATTAAATACCTTTTTAAAACAACTAGATTGACCACGCACTACACCAAACTTTGTAACACCTATTCCAGTATGACGAACTGTATGTCCATCCTCTTTTTTTGCACCATGCTCCACAATCCCGACTGCTATACGTTCATTTCCTATTTTTTGCATAACGTGAAGATGTGACATTCCATTTTGCAAAAAGATTAATGAAGATTCTCCCTGCACAAAAGGTAATATATCAGTTACATGATATTGCTTTACAGCAATAAATGTATAATCTAACTGTTTATCCAGCATACTTTCTATCGGTAAAATAGATGGAAATACCGTTTCACGTTCTCCATTCCTAATACAAGTTACACCCGTTAAGTTTAATTCTTCTGCTTGCTTATCGTTTCTTGTAAACAACGTAACATCTTGATTACTTTTTTGTAAATAAAATGTATATAGGAGACCAATAGCTCCCGGTCCAACAATTCCAATTTTCATCTTCACACAAAGAACTCATATTAACAAGTGATATAAGTTCCCTTGCCTTTCCCCCTTTATATCTTATTAAATTACAATTACATAGTTGAGGATTCAATTATCTTTTAACAAATGCAACCTCTTCTTTCACTACGTATATACTACCTATATACATAGTTCTATTCTTAGTTTAGCAAATCCTCAAAAAAATAATGAAAGAAATATTCTATCTTCTTCATAAAAATTTAAAAATGAGTTATAATATTATTATAAATATTTTAACTTTTCTGCATTCAACAAGATAAGAAAAGGACGTGATGTAATGGGATTCCCAAAAGTTGAACGCTTGCTCATCAATTATAAAACATTAGATGAATTTAAAAAATTTAAAGGGTGCGGAGCTCAAGAACTATCCATGTTGGAAGAATTACAAGCAAACATTATTGAAAATGATAGTGAGTCTCCATTTTACGGTATCTATTATGGAGGATCGCTAATCGCACGTATGAGTCTATATATGAAAAGGAACGGCGGGGAACCATTTGAAATTACAGGTACTTACCTAGAACTTTATAAACTTGAAGTATTGCCGACTTTTCAAAAACAAGGATTCGGACAAATGCTTGTTAATTATGCGAAACAACTACAATTCCCAATTAAAACGATAGCACGTATCCAATCATCTGGTTTTTGGGATAAATTAAGTTTCCAGCCAGTATCAGTAACTGATGGTGATTTTTATATTTGGCATCCAGAAACAAATTCGAATGCGATTACAAACGAAGAATCTGCATAAGAAACAAAAAAAACAGCTGTTACGCAGCTGTTTTTATTTCTTTAATTTTTCTAATTCTCCATTCGAGCGAGCGCCATTTCTTTCCGCTACCATTACACTTCTTTTTTGATCGATATAATCAAGTAATGTTCTATATTCTTCCTCATATACTGATAATCGCTCCAGAAGACGTTCTTTCTCTGTTTGTAACGATTCAATTTGTTGTTGCAACACCATTAAAGAGCTTTCATCTTTATAATTTCGCAAGAATTCAATAACATCATTCAATGTAATTGATGTAGGCTCTAATACCTTTGTCTCTTTCACTTCATAATTTTCTACTTTACGAAGTTGCTTTGCTTCTTCAATACGTTCTTTGTATTGCTTTCTAACATAAGAATTCCACCTAAATCCACATGCTGCTGGTGTGCGAGACAAATGTCTCCCCACTTCTTTAAAGGCAGAAAGTTGCGTTCCACCTTCTTGAATATGCCGGAGTACTACTTCTGCCAGAAGCAAATCTTCATCATCAGTCCAAGCATCTTGTCTTGTTGTCGCCATCTCTCTAGTCCTCCCTATGCATTTTTTATTAAGCATATGCAGTTACTAGAAAAGATAGAATACAACAAATAAAGAATAAGACAAAAAAAAAATAAACGTAGAAGATATCTTCTACGTTTATTTTCCCGCAATTACTTGCTGATTACTTCTTTACCTTTGTAAGTACCGCATGCTTTACATACACGGTGAGCTAATTTCGCTTCACCACAGCTTGGGCACTCTACCATACCAGGTACTGATAATTTGAAATGCGTACGACGCTTTCTTTTTACTGTTTTAGAAGTTCTTCTAAAAGGTACAGCCATTCTTCCCACCTCCTTAAAAGAAATAGTTATTTTCATATGAAGGCCTAAACCAGTCTTCCGATTATTTGTCAAAAAACTTTGCAAGTCCTGCTAATCGTGGATCAACAGTCTTTTCTTTGTTTTCTTCCGAAATCACTTGCCAGTCTTGACCTTGCATCGGTGCTCCACCAGAAACATCATCACTGAAAATTTGCATTGGAATCTCCAAAAGTATATTTTCCTTGATTACGGGCAGTAAGTCAAGTACTTCTCCTTCTAAACAATGAATTTCAGCTTCTGTTTCAAATTCTTCTTCCGAAGTTTGGAACACCTCAGTTGTTTTAATGTCAAATGGTAATGTCACATCTACTAAAGAGCGAGAACATGGTAAAACCATGCTTCCAGTTATATGTAGATGAAACGTAAACTTACCGGAGCCAAAATCAACTCTTCCTGTTACATGAGCAGGATTAATTTCACGAATATCTTTCTCGACCTCTTTTAGCTCACTTACATCTACCATTTCATTTAATGTCAATCCTTTATTTCTCAATTTATTCAATTGATGGATGGACCATTTCATATCATATCACCTCAAGGCAACAAACAAAATTATAGCTAGCCATTTTATATTTGTCAATGTTTTTTCTTTACACTATAATGAAGTCATCATAGGAAATAATATATAGACTATCACGTTTTCCAAAAAGATGCTACATCGAAAGGAGAGATTACCATAAAATCCAGTGGTATTGTTGTTGAATATAACCCTTTTCATAACGGTCATGCTTATCATGTGCAACAAACAAAAAAGTTAACACAGTCTGATATTATTATCGCCGTTATGAGTGGTCCTTTTTTGCAGCGTGGTGAGCCCGCACTCATCTCCAAATGGTATCGTACTAAAATGGCCTTAACAAACGGCGTAGACCTTGTTGTAGAGCTTCCATATGCATTCGCAACACAAAAGGCCGAAACTTTCGCAAATGGCGCAATTTCGATTTTAAACGCCCTTGGTGTTTCTGAAATTTGTTTCGGTAGTGAAGATGGACAAGCTGAAAATTTCTACAATACCATCGCTATACAAAAAAATGAAGAAGAGACTTTTAATCGTCTTGTGAAGCAATTTATGAATGCAGGTAATAGTTATGCAAAAGCTACATCTGAAGCCTTTCTACACATCTTACCATCCGAAAAAAACGTAGATATGTCACAACCAAATAACATTTTAGGCTTACAGTACATTAAAGCAATTCTCTTACAAAACAGTTCGATGCAAGCACAAACTATAAAAAGATTCGCCTCTCATTATCATGATGAAACATTTCACGATCAACATATTGCAAGTGCAACAAGTATTCGCAAACAGCTATTTAATGAAAACAGTTCCTCTACAACTATTGAGCCTTTTATCCCGAAAATGACTGCTTCTCTTTTAGAAAACTACAAGCAAAACTACGGGACGTTACATAACTGGGAAAAATACTTTTCATTTTTTAAATACAAACTTATGACGATGTCTTCAGAGGACTTACAGCATATATATGAAATGGAAGAAGGTTTAGAGCATCGTATTTTATCAAAAATACAAAACAGTTCATCTTTCTATTCATTCATGGAAGCATTAAAAACAAAACGTTATACATGGACTAGATTGCAAAGAGCTTGTACACATATTTTAACAAATACAACGAAGGAAGAAATACACAAAGCAAATATAGAGCAACATGCGCCGTATATCCGTCTTCTCGGAATGTCACAAAAAGGACAAACTTATCTTTCTAGAAATAAGAAAAAAATAGAACTCCCAATCCTTACTCATACAAAAACATTCGAACATCCAACTTTAGACATAGAACGAAAATCAAATGCTGTATATTTCTCCATAATGCAAGAACCTTTGCGGACACAACTGCTAAAACAAGACGCAACGCATCACCCAATTCGTTATGATGAAATAATGAAAAAATTCCTATAAGAAAAACCTCTCTTCTTCAGAGAGGTTTACTTTGTTTTACCCATTTTTTCTAAATACGTTAATGCATCATCCAGTGTGTCCACCGGTACAATTTTCATCTTTGTTTTAATATCTTTCGCAGCTTCAAGAGCATCTTTATAATTCGATTTCTCTACACCTTTTTCATTTGGCGCAAAAAACACTTCAGCTCCCGCATCACTAGCAGCTACTACTTTTTGCTGAATACCACCAATTGGACCAATTTCTCCTTTATCATTGATTGTACCTGTTCCAGCTATTTCATGTCCGTTTGTTAAATCTTCTTCAACGAGCTGATTATAAATTTCTAGTGTAAACATTAACCCTGCTGACGGGCCTCCTATTTCATGGGAATCAATTTTCACTTTCGGATCTACTACTAACTCTCTTTCCGTAACGATAGAGACCCCTATACCGACGCGTCCATTCCCATTAGGGATCGTCTTTACATTTAAATTTTCTTTAAACTGTTTTCCGCCCCGCTTGTATTCAATATTTACTGTGTCCCCTTCTTTTTTCCCTGTCATATACTCAATAAATTGTTCCGTCTTGTCGAATGTTTTTCCATCGACAGCTATAATAACATCTCCAAGCTTAAGCTTTCCTTCTGACGGCATACCCTTTGCTACACCAGCAACTAGTACACCTTTATTTTCAAAAGAAACAGAGCGATTTGCACGTTTATAAGCATTATAGATCGCTGCATTTTGCGAATCTTTCATTGCATAATTTTGGCGAAATTGATATTCTTCATCACTCTCGCCTTTTTGCAATATTTCTTCCGCCTTTGAAACGTGTGTATATTTATTAAATTGCGCGGCTATTAAGTTCACCACATTGGCAGGTCCCATTGAGACAGTGACAAGCATGAAATCACCAGACTCTTTCGTTCCACCATCTACTTGAACGTATGGCGCTAATTTCGCCGCCATACCTGGTTTTGTCACATAATACGGCAAACGCACATAAACAAGTAGCATCGCCAATATAACCCCTATTAAAATTGCATATATAAACCGAAAACGCTTAAACATTATGTTTCTCCTTCCACTGCTCAATTAGTAAATAAATGTTTGAAATGTGTTTTTCTGCTTCCACTTCTCCGACCCGAATGATATCTTCAATATGTGTAAAAGCACGCGAACTAAATTGTTCTACTGCTGGCCGCATCATTAAATCTGATGCTATTTGCCGATTCATCACGAGTTCATGTTGCATAATTTCAATACTTTGCATAATCACATCATAAATCGATGTAACCTCTCCATTCACCTTAATTGGAGATACATCAACAGCAATAACAATATCAGCCCCTAAATCTTTTACAACCGATACGGGAATACGGTCAATTACCCCTCCATCCACTAATAAGCGCCCATCTATTTTCTCTGGAACAAACACCCCCGGCACAGATATACTAGCTCGAACCGCCTCCGCAATCGGACCGCTTGTAAAAACAACTTTTTCCCCCTTCAAAATGTCAGTAGCCACAACAGCCGTCGGGATATCTAACTCTTCTAAATTTTTATTATATGTAAACATTTTAATCATATCTTTGATACGTTTTCCAGCAATAAATCCCATTTTAGGAACTGTAAAATCCAAATAATATTTCCTTTTAAAAACAGCGGCCAATCTATACAGTCTTTCAACGTTACAACTCGCTGCATAAAATGTACCAATTAATGCCCCTATACTACTACCTGCTATCATGTGAATAGGGATGCCAGCTTCCCTCAACACTTTTATTACCCCTATGTGAGCAAAACCTTTTGCACCTCCGGATCCAAGCGCTAAACCGATTTTTGGTTCCTTCATTTTTCTCACCCTTTAATTTTTTTCATTCCTTTTTCATACTTATGGTCTAAATTCACCACATATCCACGTATACTGAAATGAACGTTTTTGGGACAAAGGGGGATTTTCTTACATGTACGAAAAATGGAAAACTGCTTTTCTTACCATATCAATGTTGTTTTTAACCTTTTCTCTTGTACTTCACCCCCAAGATGCTTTGCAAGCTTCAATTCGCGGGTTAAATATATGGTGGGAAGTTGTATTCCCTTCACTACTACCGTTTTTCATCATTGCGGAACTTCTAATCAGTATTGGTATTGTAAAATTTATCGGTGTTATATTAGAACCACTAATGCGTCCACTGTTTCGTGTTCCAGGGGTAGGCGGATTTGTTTGGGCAATGGGAATGGCTTCAGGATTCCCCGCTGGCGCCAAATTAAGCGCTAGACTACGCAAGAGCAATCAACTAACACAAATTGAAGCGGAACGACTCGTATCTTTCACAAATTCTTCTAATCCACTTTTTATTTTCGGAGCGGTTTCTATTGGTTTTTTCAATAATCCGAAATTAGGACTCGTATTAGCAGCAGCACATTATATAAGTAACTTTATCGTCGGATTACTTATGCGCTTTTATGGTAATAACGATACTTACATAAAAGACAAACATACGAATCAAAAGCGTGCCTTTCAAAACCCTTTTTCCATCCTCCACCAAACACGTATGCAAGAAAAAAGACCAATCGGAAAACTACTCGGTGACGCTATCGTTTCTTCTATTCAAACATTGCTCATGATTGGTGGGTTTATTATTTTATTCTCTGTTTTAAATAAAATGATTACTGTTTTCAAAATTACAGAAGCGCTTTCTTTTATTATGCAACATATTTTATCATTCTTCCAACTTACATCCCAATTTAGTATTCCGATATTATCCGGTATTTTTGAAATGACGCTTGGAAGCCAAATGATTAGTCAAATTAATGAATCAACACTTCTTCAACAAGCGATGGTAACAAGCTTCATTTTAGCATTTAGCGGTCTTTCTATTCAGGCACAAGTAGCAAGCATATTAGCGGAGACAGATATCCGCTTTAAACCATATTTTTTAGCTCGAATTATCCAAAGTATTCTCGCTCCTATTTTCACTTTTATATTTTGGGGACCATTTTATGAAAAAGTTCATTCTTTCTCGCCTACGCAAGAAGATCTTCCCGTATTTTTATTGAATCATTCTTATACACTAACTGATATTTGGACATCATTTATACACTACGGACCAATCTTCACCTTATTTTGTTTATATTTGTATGTCATCTTATTGTTTTTACGCATTCATAAAGAAAAACCCCGTTCACTTTAACGGGGTTTTAAACTTTTCTTTTAAAGCACGCTCTACAATCGGAGGAACAAGGTCTACTACACTCCCACCATATCTCGCAACTTCTTTCACAATACTTGAACTTAAAAATGAATATTGATTATTTGTCATAATGAAGAAAGTTTCGATATTTTCGTCTAATTTTCGATTCATTGAAGTAATTTGCATCTCATATTCAAAATCAGAAACTGCTCGCAAACCACGTAATATTGCATTTGCATTACGCATTTTTGCATATTCCACCAATAATCCACTATGTGAATCAACTTTTACATTCGGAATATCCTTTGTCGCCTCTCGAATTAACTCTAGGCGTTCTTCTACCGAAAAGAATGGTTTTTTTGATGAATTGTTTAAAACAACTACATATACTTCATCAAATACTTTTGCTCCCCTTTTAATAATATCCAAATGTCCAAGGGTAATTGGATCAAAACTCCCTGAAGAAATAGCTATACTTGTCATTCTGTCCCCTCACCTTCATACTTATAAATCGAAATTGCTGTAATCCCGTAGTTTTCTGCCCGTACTTTTACAAGCTCTCCTATAGAATCAGGTAAAACCACGTCATCCCCATGCTCTGCCATAATGATGCCATCTTTATTTAACAATCCATGTTGATCCATTACACTAACTAAAGACACAATTTTTTGAGCTTTATATGGAGGGTCTATTAGTATAAGATCGAATGATATTTCACGCTTTATAAGCGCCTTTACCGCACGCTCTGCATCATTTCGGTACACTTCAGCTTGTTCTTGTAGTCTACAGCTTTCTAAATTTTGATGAATGACTTTTATCGCTTTACTATCTCGGTCAACAAAAATCGCTTTATCAATCCCTCTACTTATGGCCTCAATTCCAAGACCACCGCTACCACCAAATAAATCAAGAGCGATACCACCATCATAATAAGGACCTATCATATTAAAAATAGATTCTTTCACTTTATCTGTCGTTGGACGCGTTGTATTACCAGGTACCGCTTTAAGTGGGTGCCCTTTACATTTTCCTGAAACTACTCTCATCTGTTGTCACTACCTTTATTTCAATCTATAGAGCGATTACAGCAAATTCATTTCAATTCGGTAACCGCTACCGATTCATACTATTTCATACATTTTTTCATTAATCTGTTATTTAACTAATTGAAAACCTCAGTTAAAATAATCGCTCGCTATTTCTTTCATATCCATTTCACTATTTGCAAGCAACAACCCTCTATGTACATCAGTTCCACTTTACCTTTTTTATCCTATCATAAAATAAAAAAAAGAAAAATAAAAAGCCTAACATAAATTTTAATTTCATTATGTATATCTTCATTTTAGATTGGACATAAATAAATATAACAACATCATTTTCGATGTTGTTGCCAACCGCGGAGAAGACTTACGTTTCCCCATAAGTTCTTCCTCCGGTTTCTCCTCTCCCTTTGCCTTCTTACTAGTAGTACATACTAGTATTAGAAGGGCCCTGCTTTGCAGGGTTTTTTTATTTGTCTACTTTTCATTTAAAAAGTCAGGTGGTACAGTAAAAGAAAGAGGAGGAAAAAATATGATTCAACGCTTTATAGAACTCGGAGAAGGCTACTCTGACTTATATGAATTACTTGAAATTGCCAAAACAAACCAAGAACGTGTAACACATATGTTACAATTCGAAACTGTAAAAAACGAAAAAAAAGTGTGTTCACTTGTTGTAATACTAAAACCGACAACTACTGGTGATTTCCAACCATTATACATATGTCGTGAAGGCATTCCTGTACTTGAAAATAAAAAAAGTAAACGTGTCGTTTTATTTGAAGAAATGGCGGAACAAATAGGGAAAAAAGTTACTCCCTTTACTGTAAAACCATCAACAACTTTCCCTGAAAAAGAACTATTTTTTAATCATCTAATTGGTATTTTACGAATGAACAATTTCATTCCTCCAATGAAATAACACGTTATTTCAAGTAAAAAAATCCCCTGCTAAATTTAGCAGGGGATTTTTTTACTTAGCTATAATCGTATTCTTTTGCCCGATCAGGACGCGAATTTTCGAATTCCGTTTTTAAAAATGGGCGATACGACTGTTCTACTTTTTTTACAAAAGGAAGTTTATTCAATTTTTGCATCATATGCTCAATTTGTTCCATATCACAATATACAACGGCATATTTCAAACGTTTTGATATGTAATGAATGTTACCATATTTCCTTAAAATCTTGGCATGTTTCAATGAATGTAAATAAACAATCATACTTTGTCGTTGCCCGAACATAATCTTCTCCATCTTCTCCTTTTAAAAACTTATATTCTTATATTTTATGAAAACCAATCAAAAATTTATGACATTAAAGGACAAACTCTGTATACGTTTTCTTCTATATTCTAAAAAACAGGGTAAATTACCCTGTTTTTTTACAACCACAACCGCCTCCGGTACCACACCCACCGCCACAGCCACCCGCATCAAAAAACGGATTTCCTGTTGGAACTTTAACGGAAGAAGACACCTCAGAACCAATTGCTACACTAACTTCATCTAATAACTTTTGTAAAGCAGTTTCTGCTCTTTTAAAGGTTGCAACCTTATCATGCATATCTACAGAACGCTTTAATTCCCTCATTTTCGTCGAAACGAAAGTATAATCAGGATGATATTTACCAAAACGTTGCACTTCTTCGTATCGCTCTTTCATCGTTGTAAATTGCTGAATTAGCGTCTGGACTTCTATATCTTCTTGTAAATCCTTATAATACTTACGGTAATCTTCTGCTATATCTGAACAGATGATCGCTTTTGCAAGCTGCTCTGCCTTATCTAAAATCAATACGCTTTCCAGCGTCGCTACAATCATGAGAGACACCTCCGAGTATTCATCATAACACATTTGGAACAGAACTACTAATTGAAGTGTCTCACCTAAAAGAAAGATATAATTCTAACTACTTTTCATACAATCCCCTTGCACTCTTATACAATAATATGCTCCGCAATATTATATTTAAGAACATCCCATTTCCCGCTATTCTCTTTCACGTAGCTAATACATGCGTTTTTTAACGGCGTTTTAAATGTAATTTCATCTGGTGCAATTGCGTGTAAAATAGCTTTTATTGCATGTGAATGCGCAACAATGATAATACGTTTATCTCCATGTGCTGCTGCAACCTCTTGTAAAGCCGTAAAACAGCGCTCTACAATTTCTTCATCCTGCTCCATTCCTTCTATATTACCTTCTGCAATTAACTCTCTAACGGCCGCAACTGGTTTCCCAGAAGCTTCCCCAAAATTACGTTCCATAAATCGCTCATCTAATAAAATAGATGGTAATCCAATAGCCCCAGCAATTTCCTTAGCTGTTTCTTGCGCTCTAATTAACGGACTACTTATAATTATATCCCACGATTCCGCTTGCAGGGTAGCTGCACTTTGACTCGCTTGCTTCTTCCCAACTTCGTTAAGTGGAATATCTTCGCGCCCTTGAATAATCTCTTGAAAGTTCCAATCAGTTTGTCCATGTCGTACTAAACAAATTTCCGTCATGCTGCAACTCCTTTTTTAAATAATCCGATTCTATTGTAACAAAAGTTTTGCATAACGGACATAGTTTTTCCCTTCCAATTACGTCGTATTTTGCTGCTTCATATACTGGAACATATCAATCATAATTGAAGCAACGGCCAATTGATTTTGAAATTTTTCCACTTTATCTGGTATCGTTTTTTTGAAATGCTGCATGGCAGCTAACTCAAAAGCTTCTTTTTCTTCTGGGTTACGCGTCAATTTCCGATACCAGTATGGCTGTTCACGAATATAGCGAGCTAAATCCTCATCAGCTTTTATAAACTCCATAAGCTCTGCTCTCATCCTCTTTCCCCCTAATCCTTTTGAAAGAAAAAAGGATTATTTTCAGAAGTACTTTGTTCTTGCTGCGCACGGTTTCCTTGAAATTGTTGGATAACTTGTTGCACGCTACCAATCGCACTCGTTACATTTGCTAAATGATGTTGCATTTGTTCTACGTCTAGCTTTTTAAAGAAAGAAAGCATTTGCCCCATCACATCAGCAGTTTTTTCCTCTTCTGTTCGATTTTCTTTTTCTTCTTTATTTTCTTTTACCGAAGAAAAAGCAGGTGCTCCATCAGGTCTATACGCTATCCATATTTGATCTTCTTCACCAAGTAAGTACCATTCTTCATAAAATTGCTGCCAAGTTTTTTGACCACTTCTAACCTCATGAACCATTTTAGGGTGATGGTTTACAAACTCTTTAAACTGTTGAACCGATGGATGTAACGGCCCTTTTGTTGTTGGCATAATCCTCACCTCTTCATGTATATCTACTATATTGTAAGAAAAAAAAGGCACATGGTTCGCCTATTTTTAGACGATTCATGCACCTTTTTATCTTCCTATTTGTGGACAGTAAGACTCCCACCTTAAACTTCTACGAATACGCAGAAGTTAGGCGGGAGTCTTACTGCCCGTTAAAGCCCGATTGGTGAAGACTAATAATCAGTGAAGGATGCCCCCACTGATTAGAGTTTCATTTTATTTTCGGATAAAGTTTTGAGTATAAAATTTATCATATACCCCAACACCTAATCCAGTAAATTGTTCATTTAATAAATTCTTTCTATGACCCTCACTATTTAACCACCCCTGTACCGCCGCAATTCCATCACTATGTTGCGCCGCTATATTCTCACCAGCAAGTTGAAAAGCCACTTGCCCACTTTGCAAGCGATCTCCTAACGTACCAAAAGTAGGTGAATCGTGTGAAAAATAATTATTATCCTTCATATCTTTACTATGGCCTAATGCAACATCTGCAGTTTGTTGGTCAAATGTTAACAACGGTAATTGATGACGACTTCGAATAATATTTGTTAAATCGAGAATTTGTTGCATATTTCCATTTTCTACTTGCTTCATTTTTTCTGGTGTCAGCGGCTGTTCCGCTATTAATTCACCTGAATAAACAAGTTGATATGGTCTTTGTCGTAATAACGTTTCATCATCCATATAACGAAGACCAACAAGCTCATGTGTAAAGTGATCAAAGTATAATTGTGCCCATCCATCTTCTACAGGTACTAGCGGTTGTTCCATTACTTCCGTATCAGATAACTCAAATTGATAACTATTCTTTCCTCTTTTTAATGAAATCTCATGTGAAAGTGGATTCTTTTTATATACCTCTTCATACTTTTCATTTATATGATAGGGAGCCACCTTAACTTGCTCACCAGCAACATACGCCGTTACAACTTTACGTTCAGCAACTCCAAATTGAACATACTGAGCTAAATCTTGATTATACACCCACCATTCATATCCATAAGCAGAAGGCTCTATTCGAGATGGTTCGCCCCACTTCGCTAATAAATTCTCAGAGTCCCCACCAATCATATTTAAAACAGTGTCTGTGGATTCTTCATTTACTTGCTTCTTCTTTTTCACAATTTTATTTTCTTGCTTAGAGTGAGATGGAGTTAATATATATTGTGACACGAGTAACTTCCCGTATAAATCAACAGCTAAAATTAAAAATGTAATCATTACGATACGCAATAATTTCTTCAAACGATATACCTCCTGAACAAATCATAAAATCGAGATATACACAAATCCTTTTTTTTCCTTTTTTGTGTGTACCGTACTCTTTTCACTATATCATATTTTCACGAAAAAAGTCTGGATTATCCCTTTTCTCGCAATACGAATTGCACTTTCTTATTATTCGTACTATTATAAAAATAGTGTACTAACATTAAAATAAGGAGGTATTCTATGCAATTTACAAATACAAACTTTAATGATGCAGTCGTTGATCTAACTCTTTTAACTGAGATTATGGAAAACAATCATTTTGTACTTGCTGGACAATGGGATTACGAACGCGTTACATATGATTATAAATTTGAAATATTAAAGGATATTTATTATTTACGTGTACAAGGATTTGCTGTTGAAGGTGACATCGGCGGCAGACACGCTCAAGTAAAACTATTGCCACCCTTATTAGGAAAACATTATTATCCTCATGGCGTTGAATATGGAGATGATGAGATTTTCCCAACGAATGTACTTCAAAAAAGCGAACAACTCCTACAAAATATTGAAAAAGAGTTGAAAGAATTTCAAATTATTGAGTAAATAGAACAAGCGCATCATATCGATGCGCTTGTTCTATTTCTCTTACCTAAGAATGAATCGTCTTTTTGACTGGATACCCATAAATGGATCCATCTTTTACTTTAATCTCATCTTCCCAAGGAACCTTATATTTACCTTCAGCTAAATCTTTTACAAACGTATACGGGTTTTCTTTCACCCCACCAGGAGTCGCTACATATCCCCTTGAACCTAAATTATATATATTATTTTCGAGACCCCATCCTAATCTAGCCTGATCTGCTAGCTCTGGATATACTTCGGCAGTAACAATCTCCCAAGGGTTTCGGTGTCCCTGCACTAAAGTAGTCCCATCAAAATTACATACTTGTCCTTCACCAAAGTAATAAAATACACCATCATAACCCGCTAAGTTCACTGACAATGTATACATTAAATTTTGCCATGCATTTGAACGATTAGTTAACATCCATTGTTCACTAACTTGTGTGCTATATCCGGAAATACGAATCAAGACATTTGCACCTTTATAGGCCGCTTCACGGGCTACTTCAGGGAACATGCCATCATGACAAATACAAACAGCTAATTTACTTCCTCCAGGTCCATCACAAACAGGTAAGCCTAAATCTCCAGCTTTCCAAGGCTCGACTGGCACCCAAGGATTTAACTTACGATACTTCAAAATCATTTCACCCTGTGGATCAATAATAATTGCTGTATTATACGGTTCTCCACCATCAGGATTTCTTTCCATTATAGAAAAAACACCATATACTTCAGATTCTTTACATGCCTCAGCAAATAAGTCTGTTTCTGGTCCAGGAACTGTACATAAAAACTCTTCTGTAGTCCATTTTTTTGTATTGAGCCCCTGTGTACTATATTCGGGAAATACTATCAATTCTAATCCAGGATAACCTGATTTCGTTGAATGAATTGTTTTTATGATCTGTTTAATTTGTTTATCAATGTCTGCACGCGACTCTACTACCGGTACTGGATATTGAATTAACGCTGTTAAAAAACCACTAATCGGCTTTACCATGCTTCCACTACTACCCATCTAAATTCCCCCTTAAAATAGTTCATGTTTATTAAAGATAACAATATAAAGTGAAACTTTAATCAGTGGGGGTTTTGTCCATCCCCCACTGATTATTAGCCTACACCAATCGGGCTTTTACGGGCAGTTGATCTCCCGCCTAACTCCCTCGCAGTCGCCAAATTTCGAGGTGGGAGTCTTACTGCCCCTTAATGCGGGATAAATTTGTAATTCTCTAAAAAATTTGCACTACATATGGAATTATTACGCATTAAAGCTAGTAGTAAGTTTTATATCCACTTTAGTACATGCCTACACTAACTTAACATAAAAAGTTCGAAAATTCAATCTTTTACAATTAGCTAAAACCAAAGAAGAAAAAAGTGTATGGAATCCCATACACTTTTTTACTTAGTCTGTAAATACGGCGGCAATTGTTGCAACTGCTCTTTATCCTTTTCACGCTCTCTACGTGCCCATTTAAAGAACACATAACCGATAATCGTACCGTACACTATTTCCTGGACAATTTTCATAATGATACCGCCTGTTTGTTGGTCTTCTACTACCGGCATCCAATGTAAAAATTCTGGTCCAGTTATATTTAAATCTGATAAAGTCCCCGCCGGTACACAGAGCTCCATTGCCTTCATCCAAGCGGCCGGATCTGTATATGTTGCAAATAATGGTGCAGTCGCAAAAATTATTAACGCACAAGCTGGCGTTAATAAAATACCATTAGCAAACATATAACCAAGCTTCTTAATATCACTTAAAGTTTGATATTCTGGTAGCGGATTTAACATCGGCCACCACATCATCATTGCTGCAAAAAACAATATAGCAAGGCAAATAGGATGCGCTATTTGACTTTGTTTTACTGTATCAAAAACAACTGGCAAATGATAAAAGGAAAACAGACCGTTAAATACCAACAACGCAATAAGCGGCTTTCCAAAAACCTTTAGCACAATTTGAACGAACTTAAAAGAAGTAATATATTGATATAACCATACGGGTATACCAAGCAGTAATAACGGAGGCACCGCAATATACATTACTGCCATCTCAAGCATATGTGCACTAAATATAATATGACCAATTAAATCAATAGGTCCTCCCTTTACAAAATACAAAAGAACAATCCCGGTCGTAAAATAAAAAATTTGCTTCTTACTTACCTTCGTCGCATTTTCAAATCGCGTTCTATATGGTCCAATAACTAAAAAATAACTAATAAGAATCGAGATCATAAATAATAAAAAAATCGGACTCCATAAAGCTTGAAAACCAAATACCCATAAGTTTTCCATTTCCACACCTACCTTTTCAAAATCCTTATATTTCATATACAAAGAGGGCTATGATAAATCAGAGCCCCCTACTATCACTGTTTAAATCCACACAATTGTCATAAAGGCTAATATTGTTAATAAACCAATTAACAATCCAGAGTATAAGAAGAAACTCGCCGCTTCATGCCCTTTATGACTCATATGCATGAAATAATATAACTGAAATATAACTTGAATGACTGCTAACAATAATATAAATGGAACCGAAAAAATCGGGCTAAATGTTTTCGGATATGCCACCGCTGCAAATGCAACTAATGTTAAAAAAATCATTAGTGAAAATGTAACAACTTGGTGCTTCATTTCCTCTGCACTTTTTCTCTTCCGATAAACAAGATCCACCTTAGGATTATTCGTTTGCTTAACCGCCATTGTTTATCCCACCATTCCCATCAAATATACTACAGTGAAAATAAACACCCAAACTACGTCAATAAAGTGCCAATAAATTGATGCAACATAAAACTTTGGTGCGTTGTATAAATTCAAGCCTCTCTTCGCGTTTCTAAAGATTAATGTTAAAATCCAACATAATCCAAACAACACGTGGAGCCCGTGTGTACCAACAAGAGCATAAAATGCAGAACCAAACGCACTACTTCTCATAGTATGCTTAAATTCATGCGTATAATGATAAAACTCATATATTTCAAACCCCAAAAATCCTAAGCCAAGCAACACTGTTATAAGTAACCAAAGTTGCATTTTCTTAAAGTTAAAATTTTTCATATGATACATTGCGTATACACTCGTTAAACTACTTGTTAACAAAAGCATCGTCATAATGAAAACGAGTGGCATTTGAAACATCTCTTGAGATGTTGGTCCACCATTTGTAGAGTTCTTTAACGCTAAATATGTGCCAAATAAGGAAGCGAACAACACTGTTTCGCCTCCAAGAAATAACCAAAAACCAACAAACTTATTTTTCCCCTCAAGGGTTGCTTTTTCAGGCTCTGCTGGAAATGTTTCATTCGTTAATTTCTCATCTACATGCATTACGCCTTGCCCCCCTTATCATCTAAATCTTCCTTATGAATATGATATCCATGATCATCAATTACTGAACGAAGGAACATTGTACCAAACGTAATGATTAAACCGATAATCGCTACTAATAACCAAAATTTATCTTTGCCACCCTGCATATACATCGCACCAAAAGCAGCTATAAATAGACCTAGAGAAATAATAAACGGTGAAAATGAAGAATTTGGCATATGAATATCACCGACCGGTTCCGCTGCTGTCATCTCTTTATTACCCTCACGCTTTTCAATCCAAAACGGATCTAATCCACGAACAAATGGTAACTGTTTGAAATTATATTCCGGTGTAGGTGCTGGCATTGTCCACTCTAATGTACGTCCATCCCACGGATCACGACCAGCCTTCTCTTTTGATACCGTTGTTTTTATTACATTGAATAAAAGAACAATCGTTCCAAGAGCCATAAACACTGCTCCAATAGAACTAATCATATTCCCCATTTCCAATCCTTGCCCCTCTAGATATGTGTAGTAACGACGCGGCATACCGATTAGACCTAGGAAATGCTGAATAAAGAACGTTAAATGGAAACCGATAAAGAATAACCAAAATGTTATCTTTCCTAACGTTTCATTTAATACTTTATTAAACATAAGTGGCCAATAATAATGCGCACCTGCAAGTAAACCAAATACAACACCACCAACAATTACATAATGAAAATGTGCTACTACGAAATAATTATCATGAAACTGATAATCAGCTGGTGCAGAAGCAAGCATAACACCTGTAACTCCACCCATAACGAAGGATGGAATAAAAGCTACCGCCCACATCATTGGTGTTGTAAACCTAATACTTCCACCCCACATTGTAAAGAGCCAGTTAAATATTTTAATACCCGTTGGAACTGCAATCGCCATTGTTGCAACCGAGAAGATAGCATTTGCAACAGGCCCAAGACCAACAGTAAACATATGATGCGCCCATACCATAAATCCTAAAAACCCTATCAATACTGTCGCGAACACCATAGAGGAATAACCGAATAATCGTTTTTTCGAAAATGTGGCGAAGATTTCTGAGAATATTCCGAAAGCTGGGAGTATAAGAATGTATACTTCCGGATGACCGAAGATCCAGAATAAATGCTCCCATATAATCGTGTTCCCTCCTAGTGCTGGATTAAAGAAACTTGTGCCAAATAAACGATCTAACATTAAAAGTCCTAATCCTACAGTTAATGGTGGAAATGCAAATAAAATAAGTGAAGATGTTACAAATGTTGTCCATGTAAACATCGGCATGCGCATGTACGTCATCCCTGGCGCGCGCATATTAATAATTGTAACAAGGAAGTTAATACCTCCAATTAATGTACCAATACCTGATATTTGCAAGCCGAGTACATAAAAATCAACACCATGTCCTTTAGAGGCTAAAGCTAAAGATGCATACGATGTCCACCCTGCATCAGGCGCTCCTCCTAAAAACCAACTTAAATTTAAAAATAATCCACCAAAGAAAAATAACCAAAATCCGAGCGAATTCAAAAACGGGAACGCCACATCACGTGCTCCAATTTGAAGTGGTACAGCGGCGTTCATAAATGCAAACACGAGTGGCATAGCTGCGAGGAAAATCATTGTTGTACCGTGCATCGTTAATACTTGATTATAAGCATCCCCAACAAGAAAAGCATTGTTAGGAATCGCTAACTGCAGGCGAATAAATAGTGCTTCTATTCCACCTATTACAAAAAACAATCCACCTGCAATTAAATAGAGAATGGCAATCTTTTTATGGTCTACTGTCGTTAAATAATCCCATATGACAGCACCCATCCCCTGTTTTTTTGCTACAGAACTCACGTTTTCAACCTCCCCTTCGCAAATGATCCCTCTTTATTTTTCAATCTTTAACGTTTGTAAATATGCATTTAATGCATTAATTTGATCATCCGTTAAGTTGCCATATTTACCAGTCATTTTATTACCTGGTTTCATATTTTCAGGATCTTTGAGCCATTTTTTTAAGTTCTCTTCATTATTTTCGGCAATACCAGCAACCATATCGCGATCTGCGAAGTTTGCTAAGTTCGGTGCGATACGAGCAGAAGGTGGTCTACTATCATTTGATCCAACTGCATGACAACCAATACAGCTTTTATTAAATATTTCTTGACCCTCTTGCGCCTTTGTAGAAGCTACTTCTTTTTTTCCATCAATCTTCTTCATGTCAGCAAGCCACTTTTTGTACTCGCTTTCATCCAGAGCTTTCACTTTGAACTGCATTAAAGAATGTGATGGGCCACAAAATTCTGTACAAAAACCATTATAAGTGCCCGATTTATCTGCCTTTAACCACATTTTGTTTACATTATCTGTATTTGTATCCATTTTCCCAGCTAAAGATGGAACCCAAAACGAATGTTTAATATCGGCACCCTTCAAATTCAAATACACTTTCTTACCTGTGGGGATAACTAAATCTTGAGAAGTTACTATTTTTTCTGATTTATAAGAAAATTCCCACCAATAAAGATTCGCTGTTACATCAACAACGATAGTATCTTTATCAATATTCTTTTTCTCCATCGCACTTACATCAGCAAGCTTGAATGTATATGTAACAGTCGGAACAGCCAAGATTAACAAAAGAATAATCGGAATGACTGTCCATATAATTTCTAGTTTGTGATTTCCTTCAACTTGCTCTGGAATATAATCTTCCTCACCCTTTTTTTGTCGGAAACGCACAATTACATATAAGAAAATAATAGTAACTACAAGTACTACTCCTACCATGATTGCACTCGCTAGTAAGAGCAAATCATATTGCATTTTTGCTACTTCCCCTTGCGGAATTAAAGTAGACTGAAAAGCTTTACCGCATCCCCCTAACAGTAAAGCCAGCAGTGAAACGAACGAAAGCAGTCGCCACTGTTTCTTCATACAAACAACCCCCACTTTCTTTGTGAATTAGATTGTACTTTATAGTTAAGTAAAGTAAATCTCAACGTAAAGAAATCCAATCATGTCGTTGTCTTAGAAGAATGTAACTACAATCATTGACACAAATAAGATTGTTAAGTAATTCAAGGAATAAACAAACATTTTTACGGACCATTTGATGTCATCTTGCTTACGGAAGCCATAAAGCCCTAATGCGATCCATCCGATGTTAAGCAATGTTGCAATTACCATGAATGTTATTCCAAGCCCACTCATATAAAATGGTAGTGGTAATAAACATACTGTCCAAATCATAATCTGACGTTTCGTAATATCAAATCCCTGTACAACAGGAAGCATTGGGATTCCTGCATTTCGATATTCATCAACACGCTTCATCGCTAATGCGAGGAAATGTGGGATTTGCCAAATAAACATAATTAAAAATAACATCCAAGCAATTGGATGATTTAAAGACGGATCAATTGCCGCCCATCCAATTAAAGGTGGAACTGCTCCTGATATACTACCTACAACAGTATTTAACGTATATTTTCTCTTCGTCCATAACGTATATAAAACAACATATGTGAAGGCACCAATAAATGAGATTAACACTGCCATCGGTGTAGTAAGTAATAAAAATGCAAAGCCAAGAAGTAAAATTACAAGTCCAAATGCAAGTGCAAAGCCAGGTTTATATTTACCTGTTACCGTTGGACGGTTTTTTGTTCTTTCCATTAATGGATCGATATCTCGGTCAATGTAGTTATTTAAACAACATACCCCTGCCATAATTAATGCAGAACCAACGATTGTGAAAAATAACTTATCTAGATTGTCCATAACACTCAATCCATTAAAATGTAAAGCCAACCAAAATCCTGTAAATACAGTAAGTGTATTTGAGTTTACAATCCCCATTTTAACGAGCGCTGATAAATCTTGTAACCGAGTTGTTTCCGGTACAATTGAAACAGCTGACTCATCATGCAGCTCACTTGTTGCATGGTTCATCACTTTAACCCCCTCTTAAACCTATCATCTTTCTAAGCATATATTTCATGTGAAATATTCCGCTTCTATATAGCAATATTATTACAGTAGAAATATTGTTAACCCATTCTACTACTAATCTACGCCCATACTCCAATATATTAAATCACATTTCCCGAACATTTTGTGAAGAAAACATGAACTTTTTGTGTCGAACATTAAAAAACTTTATTCTAATTTATCCTTATCATAACATGATGTTATCTTCTATAATAAACTATTTTGTCATATTTAGCATGTATTCTCCCCATTTCTTTTCAAAATAGCCCGAATTCCTCCTAAAATATGTATTTTAAATCCCATTTTTTCCTTTATAATACGTACGTTGTCCTCGCCCTCCATTTCTTTGCTATTTTATTATTTTTTATATATCATAGGACTGTAGCACGTTTTATTCTATACATAATGGAATGAAAATATTTCGCAATAACTTCATAGCAGAAAGATGGTGAAAGAGATTGCAACGCTTTATTAAATGGTTAGCAGTCATTACAAGTCTCGATTTATTAGTAGTTTTACTAGGAGGCGCTTTAGTTACAAAAACGGGTTCAGGCCAAGGATGCGGCAAATCATGGCCTCTTTGTAACGGTGAATTTGTTCCATCTAATTTATCAATGGAGACTATTATTGAGCTAAGTCACCGCTTAACATCTGGATCAGCAGGAATCCTTGTTACTCTTCTTTGTATCTTGTCCTGGAAATATTATAAACATGTGCGCGAAACAAAGACGTTAGCAATTTTATCCTTCGTATTTTTAGTTGCACAAGCATTAATGGGGGCGGCGGCGGTTGTTTGGGGTCAAATGCCTGCTGTATTAGCTATTCATTTCGGTATTTCCTTAATTTCATTTGCTTCTGTCATCTTGTTAACGTGTCTTATTTTTGAAATTGATCAGAAATTTGATGCACGTTCACTTATTATGGACAAAAAAATGAAATTTCATATTTATGGTGTAACAATTTACAGTTATATCGTTGTCTACACAGGAGCTTTAGTACGTCACGAACGAGCTACCTTAGCCTGTCCAGACTTCCCTTTATGTAGCAAAAATAGACCTATGCCAACTCAACTACATGAGTGGGTTCAAATGGGGCATAGAGTTGCAGCGATGTTAATTTTCGCTTGGATACTATATGCGATGATTATCGCTATTCGCCATTACAAGCAGCAGCGTGTAGTATACTGGGGATGGATTATTTCATTTATCCTTGTTACACTTCAAGCTATAGTAGGGATTTTAGTCGTATTTACAAATGCTAGTTTAGCAATGGCATTATTACATTCGCTCTTCATTTCTTGCCTGTTTGCTGTACTATGCTATTTAGTTATGATAGGTACAAGAAGTACAGTCAATGCAAAAGAAACTGAATCAACTTCTAAGCAAACAAAATAAAGTAAAACTTTAATACCTTGCCAATTCGGCAAGGTATTATTTACACACAAAAAAGAGCTGCTTTCGCACAGCTCTTTTTCTTTATTTTAATGATCTAATTCAATGAGTAAATCTCCCGTTTGAATTGCATCCCCATCATTTACATATACTTTTTTCACTTTACCACTAAATGGCGCTTGAACCGTCGTTTCCATTTTCATAGCTTCTGTAATTGCCATGGAATCACCTTTTTTCACTTCATCGCCTTCTTTTACAACTACTTTAATAACAGTTCCCGGCATCGTTGCGCTAATATGATTTGGATTTTCACGATTCCCCTTCACACGCTGTGCAACAGTTGATTTCACGCTTTCATCTTTCACTACGATTTCACGCGGTTGTCCATTAAACTCCAGGTAAAGCACACGATTTCCATCTGGCTGTGGCTCCCCAATGGAAACTAGTTTAACCATCAATGTTTTACCTTGCTCGATTTCCACATCAATTTCTTCACCAAGTCTCATACCATAGAAGAATGTCGGTGTATCAAGCACAGATACATTTCCATAAATCCCAGCAACTTTTTCGTAGTCCATAAATACTTTTGGATACAATGCATATGCGACTACATCAAAAATTGTTACTTCGCGTCCAAGTTTGTGGAATAACTCTTCTTTTAAAGCATCGAAATCTACTGGTTCTAATAATTCACCCGGTCTTACTGTTAATGGCTCTTTCCCTTTTAAAATAATTTTTTGTAATTCTTTCGGGAAACCACCATATGGTTGTCCTAAATCTCCAGAGAACATTTCAACAACAGATCCTGGGAAGTCCATAGCATGTCCACGTTCTAAAATATCTTGTTCTGTTAGGTGATTTTGAACCATAAATAATGCCATATCACCGACAACTTTAGATGATGGTGTTACTTTTACAATATCGCCAAACATATCATTAACACGGCGATACATCACTTTAACTTCATCAAAGCGATCTCCTAAGCCAACTGCTTTTGCTTGTTGTTGAAGATTACTATACTGTCCACCCGGCATTTCATGCATATATACCTCTGTGTGAGGAGCATTCATACCACTTTCAAATGGAGCATAGTATTTACGTACATCTTCCCAATAATGAGATAGTTTTTCTAATGAGTCTATATTAACATCTGGCTGTCTTTCGTTTCCACCCAACGCATAGTATAGTGTATTCGCACTTGGTTGTGACGTTTGACCAGCCATTGAACTCACCGCTACATCGACAATATCAACACCTGCTTCAATTGCCTTTGTATACGTTAAAATACCATTTCCGCTCGTATCGTGTGTGTGCAGGTGAATTGGAATCGACACCGTCTCTTTTAATGCTGAAACTAAATCATATGCTGCGTTTGGCTTTAGTAAGCCCGCCATATCTTTAATTCCTAAAATGTGAGCTCCTGATGCTTCCAACTCTTTTGCTAAGTTTTTATAATAATTTAAATCGTATTTACTACGTAACGGGTCATGAATATCTCCTGTGTAACACATTGTCGCTTCTGCAATTTTACCAGTATCTCGTACAGCATCAATTGCAACTCTCATGCCTTCTACCCAGTTTAAGCTATCAAAAATACGGAACACATCAATTCCAGCTTGAGCAGAACATTCCACAAATTTTTGAATTAAATTATCTGGATAGTTTTTGTAACCTACTGCGTTTGAAGAGCGAAGTAACATTTGGAATAAAACGTTTGGCATTTTTTCACGAAGATCTAGTAATCGTTCCCATGGATCTTCTTTCAAGAAACGATATGCAACATCAAACGTTGCACCGCCCCACATTTCCGCTGAGAATAAGTTTGGTAACATTCTCGCTGTCGGCTCTGCAATGTGATGTAAATCTTTTGTACGAACACGAGTTGCAAGTAATGACTGATGTGCATCACGGAATGTTGTATCAGTTAAAAGTACACGCTTTTGATCTTGTACCCACTTTACTAATCCATCCGCTCCACGCTCATCCAAAATTTGTTTCGTTCCATTTTGCATTGGCTCTGAGTGTATCACATTTGGTATACGAGCATCTGGGAAAATTGGTTTCTCTTTTTTCCCTACTCCTGGGAAGCCATTTACTGTTACTGTACCAATATAATTTAACATTTTTGTTCCGCGGTCTTTACGTTTCGGGAACAAGAATAGTTCAGGTGACGCGTCAATAAATGAAGTATCATACTCTCCCGATAAGAAGTTTCTATGTTTTACTACATTCTCTAAGAATGGAATATTTGTTTTAATACCACGAATACGGAATTCTTTTAAGTTACGTTCCATTTTTGCAGCGGCTTGTTCAAAAGTAAGTGCCCAAGTAGTAACTTTTACAAGTAAAGAATCGTAGTACGGTGTAATAACTGCACCTTGGAAACTATTACCTGTATCAAGACGAACACCAAAACCACCGCCTGATCGGTACGCCATAATTTTCCCTGTATCCGGCATGAAATTATTTAGTGGGTCTTCAGTCGTTACACGAGATTGGATTGCAAATCCATGCACAACCACTTCCTCTTGCTTAGGAACACCTACCATTTTGCTATGTAATGCATGTCCATCAGCTATTAAAATTTGCGATTGAACGATATCCACTCCTGTAATCATCTCTGTAATCGTATGTTCAACTTGAACACGTGGGTTTACTTCAATGAAGTAAAACTCATCACCTTTTACAAGGAATTCTACCGTTCCAGCATTTAAATAATTTACATTTTTCGTTAACTTTACTGCAGCATCACAAATACGCTGACGCAAATCATCTGAAAGCGACACGCTCGGTGCAATTTCAACTACTTTTTGATGGCGTCGTTGTACAGAGCAATCACGCTCATACAAATGAACAACATTACCTTCTTCATCTGCTAAAATTTGTACTTCTATATGTTTAGGTTTTTCAACGAATTTTTCAACGTACACTTCATCATTACCAAAGGCTGCTTTTGCTTCTGATTTCGCGCGATTATACGATTCTCTTAATTCTTCACTAGCACGTACAATACGCATACCGCGACCGCCGCCACCAAGGGATGCTTTAATAATAATCGGGTAATCATACTTTTCAGCAAACTCTTCAACCTCTTCTATTGAATTTACTGGACCATCACTACCAGGAATAATTGGAATTTGTGCTAGCTGCGCTTGTGTTCTTGCTTTAACTTTATCTCCAAACATGTCTAAATGCTTACTTTTTGGACCGATAAAGATAATCTCTTCTTCTTCACAACGTTTTGCAAATTGAATATTTTCTGACAAGAAACCATATCCAGGGTGGATTGCATCTACATGATTACTTTTCGCAATCTCAATAATGCCTTCAATATCTAGATAAGCATCAATTGGCTTTTTCCCTTCCCCAACTAAATAGGACTCATCGGCTTTATAGCGATGATAAGAACCGCTATCCTCTTTAGAATAGATCGCAACTGTGTTTAGTCCAAGTTCTGAACATGCTCGGAACACACGAATTGCTATCTCTCCACGGTTAGCTACCAATACTTTTTGAATACGTTGCAGCTTTGTCATGATTTTCCCCCTCTATTTTCCTACCACTCTAGAGATAAAATACATACACACTCTACAGAGCGTGAAGTTCTTCACTTTCTACATTATATTATACTTAGAAAGCTTCACTTTATTTTTATCCATCATACCTTATTTTTCAACAAATGATAAGTTTTCTGTTCAATTTGTTTCACAAAAATAGTATAGCATACCTCTTCCTTTTCTAACAACAATATTGTATATCACATTCACTTAAATGTAATATACTTTTTGTTTCAAGAGAATTAATGTTGTATCACATTTAAAACCTAAAAAAATAAAAAACACATTGAACTCTAGAGCTCAATGCGTTTTTTATTTTACAACAACAAGATGCGGTCCACCTTGTTCTATTTCATTAGTCAATTCGTTTTGTTGTTTCTCTTGTCGTTTTACATAACTAGCAATATTTAACAGTATACCCATTGCAAGTAAATTAGCCAATAAAGAACTACCACCATAACTTACAAACGGTAATGGTACCCCTGTAAGCGGTATTAACCCAGACATACCACCAACATTTATAAAAGTTTGAACTCCAAACAAACTTGCAATTCCAATTGCTATTAAACTTCCAAACGGATCTTTGCACTTTTGTGCAATCCTAAATGCTCGAACAATAATAAGTAACAAACAGATTAAAATGACAGCTACACCTATAAAACCAAGCTCCTCAGATATAATTGCCATAATAAAATCTGTTTGCGGTTCTGGTAAGTATCCATATTTTTGCACACTGTTCCCTAACCCTCGACCATTTAGCCCTCCTGAAGCAATTCCAATAAAAGAATTTATTAATTGGAACCCATCATTTTGAGGATCGTTAAATGGATCAAGAAAAACTGAAAACCGTGCCTTTTGATATGGATTTAATGCATAATTACCGAGAATATATAGTGCCGGAACCCATACTATAGAAGTTAAAACAATTCGTTTAATCCATAAATTAATCCGCACTCCCGAACAAAGAAACATAATTCCTACTGTTCCTGCAATTAACAAATCGGTACCTAAATCATTTTGCTTTAAAATTAAAACCATGATTAAACCAACACCAAAAAGTACCGGTCCCGATCCTTTCAAAACAGGCGTATTCGTTTCTTGCCTTTTCGCAAAAAAATGAGCCAATACGAGGATAACAGTTATCTTCACAAATTCTGCAGGCTGTATTCCAAATATCCATCCATTTGCGCCGTTTACTGTCTTAGTGAAAAATGCAGCTGCCGCTAATAATGCAATGCTAATACCATAACTCCCCAATAAAAAAATTCGTTTCCTCCACACTTTATATGGGATAGTAGCGATAATTATTAATATGATTGTCCCAGCAGCCAAAGTCATTAATTGTCTTTTAAAAAAGAAATTTGCTGGTTTATCAAACCTCGAAATCGCAACAATGGAACTAGAACTATATACCATTATAACTCCCAGCACACATAAGATAACAAGAGGAAGTAATAAGGAATAATCCATCGATTTCCATACTTTTTTCATTTCATTTCCTCTTTCTGTTTCAATTTAATTATTGTTGTATTCCATATGTATATAGGTTCTTCCTTCTTTATTATACAAATAAAAAGCCCAAACTATTTCAGTTTGAGCCCCCTTATTTGAACCCGTTATTGTTGTTTGTTTGTAAATGCTTCATGAAGTGCAGACAACTCACGTTCGAGCTCTCCTAACATTGCTTTCCCTTGTTCTTCTCCAATAAGACCAAGGCGAACCGCAAAATCGACCTCGCGGGATAGTCCAAACATTTGTGTGTCTAAAACTTCTTCATATAATGGACATTGCGGCATTGTAAGATTGTCCATTTGTACCTTAATAAGTCTTAAAATCTTCTCTGCATCCGCTTGTAGAAGGGCTAGTGCCTTTTCCTGATGATTTGATACTGTCTCAGACGCCAAATTGATTCCCTCCGTTTCCGTCCTACTCTCTCATATCTATTAATATTAGCGATAGTTTTAATAAATTGCAATAGAAACATTTTTTGTGACAACAGTGCCTAATACTATTATACTGAAAAGTGGGAGTATAACACAAATGGGGGAACAACAATGAGCGAAATTTTATTTATTAATGGAAAAGTTCGTTTTCCAATCACTATCGATCCAACTGTATGGATTTTCGATGATCGAAAAATAGATTTGACAACTTACTTTGATGAAACTAGAGAAGACTCATCCGAATTAGAAACATACTTAAAACATACTTCAGAGCATTGGGATCGCGAAATCCGTGATGGTGCTGCCTTCCCGCCAATACAACAAAGTGTAAAGAAATATAAAAAAGAACAGCTTATTAACGGGACATTTGGCATACCACTTCATCCATTTCTAAAAAATGCTGAAATTTTAGAAGATGCTACTCATGTCGAAATTGAAACCACAGACAATACAATTACACTTCCGTTAGAAACAGCCCATAAAGCTATTCTCGGTTTTTCAAAAGAAGGTAAACCATTACGAGAAGACGGGCCTGTTCATCTATATTTCCATGATGGATCTAATAGACAAAATCCGATTCGTAACATCCGTAAATTTACAATCATTTAAATTGTATAATTAAAAGGCAAAAAAGGAGTGAGCTTAAGCTCACTCCTTTTTATAATAAATCCGCTGCTAGTTGTGCTAAATTAGAACGCTCTCCTTTAACAAACTTTACATGACCACTAATACGTTGTTCTTTAAACTTCTCTACGACATATGTTAAACCGTTATTATATTCATCTAAATACGGATGATCAATTTGCTGAGGATCCCCCATTAATACAATCTTACTTTTTTCGCCTACCCTTGTTAATATCGTCTTCACTTCATGCTTCGTTAAATTTTGTGCCTCGTCAATTATAATGAACTGGTCTGGAATACTTCTCCCGCGTATATAGGTAAGCGCTTCTACTTCAATCGAACCCATCCCAGCTAAAATAGCATCTAGCTCCCCAGGCTTTTTCGTGTTGAATAAATACTCTAGATTATCAAAAATCGGCTGCATCCACGGTCTTAATTTTTCCTCTTTCTCTCCTGGTAAATAACCTATATCTTTTCCTACCGGTACAATTGGTCTCGCTACAAGTAGTTTTTTATATAAACCTAAATCTTCCGTTTGCATTAGTCCCGAAGCTAATGCAAGTAACGTTTTTCCTGTACCTGCTTTTCCTGTTAACGTTACAAGTGGAATATCTTCCCGAAGTAGCAATTCTAATCCCATAATTTGCTGCACGTTTCGTGGGCGTATCCCCCACACTTGTTCATTGTGAAAAATAAGTTTTTTTACCTTCTTACCTAAATGATCCACAATCCCAAGTGCAGAACTAGAACCCCCTAGTGCATCTTTCATTACAACAAACTGATTTGGATAAAAAGGATGATTTGCGATTTCAGATAAAGGTAGTTCACCTTTTTCATAAAAATAATCTAACTGTTCTTTTGATATATACCCTTCTAAAAATCCTGAATATATATTTTCCACTTCGATTACTCGGTCACTTAAATAATCTTCGGCCTGTAATCCGATTGCATCAGCTTTTACCCTTACGAGTACATCTTTACTTACTAAAATAACTGATTTCCCGTCCTCTTTTTCTTGTTCTTCTAAAGAGAGGTTTTTCGCTACCGCTAAAATTCGATTATCATTTGTTTTTTCTACAAAAATATCTTGCAGTTGAACAAATGAGCGATGATTTAATTCAATACGAAATGTACCGCCGTTTTCTAACGGAATACTTTCATGCAGCTTTCCTATTTCGCGAAATTTGTCGATTAACTTAGATACATAGCGAGCATTTCGTCCTACTTCATCCATATAACGTTTTTTCGAATCAACCTCTTCTAATACAACTGCTGGAATCACTACTTCATTTGTTGCAAATGAAAAAATAGATAAAGGATCCTGCAAAAGTACATTCGTATCTAACACATAAATTTTATCCAACCTGTTACCCCCTGACTCCACTTTTAAATTTGTAGAACAAGGGTTTCATCCATAAAATATGGACGAACCATTGTTATAATTATATGTACCGTAAAAACGAGGTAGAATCGAAATTCATAGAAATTAAACCTTTTCTTTATTTTTTATTCATTTCTATTCAATATATTACTTTTTATTATAATTTTTCACATTAAATCACAATACTCACTTGTAAAAGTTTATGAACGATGTTCCTATTCATCTTCTTTATAATTCTTTCATTCCTACTAATACTTGGTTATCAAGCTTTTTAGCAGCTCGAAGATCATATGTTTTTTCATATGTTGGTTCAGTAGCAAGTTTCGCACCATAAAACATAACATCACGAACTTCTTGTACATTCACTTCTACTACCGTTAATTTTAGAGGAATCCCTTCCATTCTATCTGTTAAAATTTCACTTTCACCACTTATGGAAAATACGGATTCATTCGCCATTATAGTCAATACAACCCCTGCACTATGCCGTATATTCCCCACAATACGTGAGCGTTGATCTACCGCAAATCGAATACTAGTTTCACTCACTGCATATACCCAAGAAATAGCACTTACGTTAGGAATTTGTTTTTCGAAATCTGTTGTTGCTATCATAACGATACACTCTTTACGCAAAGATTGTACTAAATCACCTGTCAATGTAGGCTCAACTACATTCGCCATATTTCCACCTCCAAATATTATTTATATATCCTTATCATAACCTATTTTTCGAATTGCGAAAATATTATTTTTTCCCGCTATTATTCAAAAACATTATACTTCCATGATATACTTATACTGATAGAATTCGTATTGAGGTGACGAAATGAGAGTCAAATGTATGATTTGTGATAAAAAAGATATGTTAGATGACGAAAATCCTATGGCAAAAAAACTGCGTAATCGCCCTATTCATACATATATGTGCATGGAATGTACGGAACGAATTGCAGAGCGTACTACGGAACGCCATGCGAGTGGTAATTTCCGATTATATCGTGATAAAAAAGTAGAAGACGATTGGTAAACCGGAAATAAGTCCTTAATCATATAGATAAGGACTTATTTGTATTTTTCTGGTTCACGATTCATCTGATCCAAAAAACAATCAATGGCTTCTACCGGAAATCTTGCACACCTTATTTCTCCATCAATTTCATATGTAATCAAATACATTTCCTCGTTCTTTTCAACTTCTACATTTCGTAATTTATGCTCTTCATATATCATATTTTGAAATAATACATACGTTTCTTGTGCAGCTCTATCATCTGGACGTGCTTCCGCAACCGTTTTAATTGTTAACCAATTATATAATGCATCTTGTACTGAGCGCATGAAAGCCCCTCCTTTTTTCACCCTGTTTTTTGTTGTTTAGCTTGACGTAAACGCAGTCTATAAATTCCAAGTACAATTGCCGCTACAACGAGCCCCTCTCCAACGGGTAAAAAAACTGCAAAAAAAGTTAATACCGTGCATCCAATTGCTAAAGAAATATATATCACTATATTTTTTAGTACCGATAGCTTCCTTGCAAATCCTAAATTATATACAAGTGCACTTAATAAAATTATTGTTCCATAAAGCAACCACATCCCTAACTCTGGATTTTCATCAACTTTACAAAGTTTCGCGAAAAATGACATTCTTTCTAACACTATCTTTCACCCCTTCTCATGAAACAAATTCTCTTTATGTACTTAATACAAGAGTAACTCGCAAAAAAAATACTGTCCACAAAAAAGAGTAAATATTCTAAAAAAATAAACAAAAAACAAAAAAACAGCTACCTTTATAAAAGGTAGCTGTTCTATTATTTTATGCTTCAACAGATTTCTTTTTCTTAGCAGCTCTTTCGCGCTCACTCTTATCAAGAATCTTTTTACGTAGACGAATTGATTCTGGAGTTACTTCACAGAACTCATCATCGTTTAAGTACTCTAATGACTCTTCTAAAGTCATTAAGCGTGGTTTTTTCATTGATGAAGTTTGATCTTTCGTCGCAGAACGAATGTTAGTTTGTTGTTTCATTTTTACAACGTTAACTGTTAAATCATTCTCACGTGTATGTTCTCCAACGATCATACCAGCATATACTTCTGTACCTGGTTCAACGAAGATTACACCGCGATCTTCAACTTGCATAATACCATATTGTGATGCTTTTCCTGTGTCAAGTGAAACTAGAACACCTTGGCGACGTCCACCCACTTGTCCAGCATGTACTGGTTGGTAGCAATCAAATGTATGGTTTAAAATACCGTAACCACGAGTTAATGTTAGGAATTCTGTTGTGTAACCAATTAAACCACGTGCCGGAACCATGAAAGTAAGGCGAACTTGACCATTTCCGTTATTCACCATATCTAACATTTCACCTTTACGTGCGCCCATTGATTCCATAATAGAACCAGTGTATTCTTCAGGCACATCGATTTGTACGCGCTCTACAGGCTCGCTTCTTACGCCATCAACATCTTTAATAATTACTTCTGGCTTAGATACTTGTAGTTCATAACCTTCACGACGCATGTTTTCAATTAAGATAGATAAATGTAACTCTCCGCGTCCAGATACGATCCATGCATCAGGAGAATCTGTATTATCTACACGTAAACTTACATCTGTCTCTAATTGTGAACGAAGACGCTCTTCAATTTTACGAGAAGTAATGAATTTACCTTCACGACCTGCAAACGGGCTATTATTTACAAGGAATGTCATTTGTAGTGTTGGCTCATCAATACGTAATAATGGTAAAGCCTCTTCATGCTCAACCGGACATACCGTTTCACCTACGTTAATGTCTTCCATACCTGAAACAGCTACTAAATCTCCAGCTTTTGCTTCTTCAATTTCTTGACGTTTTAATCCAATGTAACCAAATAATTTAGTTACACGGAATTGTTTTACACTTCCGTCAACTTTCATTAATGCAACTTGTTGTCCTACTTTCATTGTACCACGGAATATGCGTCCAACCCCGATACGACCAACATAGTCATTGTAATCAAGAAGTGCTACTTGGAATTGAAGTGGCTCTTCGCTGTTATCAATTGGTGCTGGAATATGTTCAATAATTGTGTCAAACAATGATTTCATATTCTCTTCTTGATTTGCTGGATTTGAATCTAAGCTTGCTGTTCCGTTCATTGCTGATGCAAATACAACTGGGAACTCTAATTGATCTTCGTTTGCACCAAGTTCGATGAATAAGTCGACTACTTCATCAACTACTTCATCAGGGCGAGCGAAGTCACGGTCAATTTTGTTTACAACAACGATTGGAGTTAAGTTTTGCTCAAGAGCTTTCTTTAAAACAAATCGTGTTTGTGGCATACAGCCTTCATATGCATCAACAACAAGTAGAACACCATCAACCATTTTCATGATACGTTCTACTTCTCCACCAAAGTCAGCGTGACCAGGTGTATCTAAAATGTTAATTCTTTTATCTTCATAGTGAATCGCAGTATTCTTCGCTAAAATTGTAATACCACGTTCTCTTTCTAGATCATTTGAGTCCATTGCGCGTTCTTCAATATGTTCATTCGCACGGAACGTCCCCGCTTGACGTAATAACTGGTCAACAAGTGTTGTTTTACCATGGTCAACGTGGGCAATAATTGCTATATTTCGTAAATCTTGTCGTTTTTTCAACATGTCCAACTCCTAATGTCTTTTTAATCCTTCTCTATTATAAGAGCGAAGGGGATACAATGGCAATCAAAATAAAATCAAGAATGAAAATATAGTTGTATTCTTACTTTTGTGAAAGTAAAATAAGATTGGAGGGTGAAGAAATGGAACACATTCAATATCGCTTTTTATTAACAGCAATTATCGGTGTTATCTTCTTAATTGGTATCGGAATTATGGTTGCTGAAAATAGTCCCATCGGCATTATTATTTGCATTATCGGCACATTTGTTACAGTTGGATACGGTTTTGTAACAAAAAGAAAAATGCGTAAATCGCAATAACATTAAAAAGTAAGAAGCTTCTTTATGCCTCTTACTTTTTTTCATTATTGCGATACAAATGGTAATAATTCTTCGTATACTCCTGGTTTTGCAACTAACACACTGCTTTTCTCTACAATAGAAAGAGGCGTTCCCAAGAACGTTGTCACTTTACCGCCAACTTCTTCTACAATAATCTGTCCCCCGCCAAAGTCCCATGGTGATAAGCGCGGTGTCACATATGCATCTAATCTTCCGGTTGCAACATATACCATTTCTAACGCTGCACAACCATATGACCTCGTACCTCTCGCCTTCTTAACGAGCATCATCATTTTTTCCATATTAAGCAATGGATTATCAGTAAGCCATATCGCATTCAAAGCTATAACTCCATGCTCTACCGTTCCTTTTTCCAACATGGGAATAGCTAAATCATTGCAAAAAGCCCCTTCTCCCTTTACCGCATGATATAGTTCGTCATGAACTGGATCATAAATAAGACCAATCTTTCCGATACCGTTCTCATAAATCCCGATTGAGATTGCGAAATTTCTTTTTTGATGAACAAAGTTCATCGTGCCGTCAATTGGATCAATTAACCAAACAACCCCATTAGAAGAGGTAATCTCATCTCCGTAGCCTTCTTCTCCTAAAATATTATGATGTGGGAATGTTTCTTTAATTTTCCCAATTAAAAACTGCTCCGTTTCTCGATCCATATTTGTTACTAGATCAGCTGCATTTGACTTTGTTTCTATAATAAGTGTTTTTTTCAGTGACGCCATTAAATGTTCTCCAGCTTCTCGAATCCACTGTTTCGCGTGTGTATCGATGTCTTTCCATACTTCTTGCATGTTTAAACACTCCGATCTATACTGTTCACAGAAAAAACGAACCCTTTATAAGGTTCGCACCAACTAATTATTTATACATATACTATTATTACGCTTCTAAACGGATCATTTCAAGTCTTAACACTTCTAATTTTTGTACGCACTCTTCTTTTTTCTGTTTGTCGTTATCCATCATCGCATCATATAAAGTTGCTAATTCATAATCTAGCTCCAAACGTAGCACCGGAATTCTCTTTTCAGCATCTGTTCTCTTTAACGCATTAATCACCTGTCTCATTTTTTTGCCTCCTCCCAATATTCGTCTGCCCTCGGACTAGAATTGATTCAATTTTCTGATTTTTTGTTTTATACTATACTATGTTGGATAAATCATCTATGCAACAAAATTATATTTTTTTATTTAAATTTTTTTGTGATGTTTTTTTTATGAATAGTACAAGCTATGCTAAAATTAAAACAAAATAGGAGTTGGAGGAACAATCATGACACTACAAACATTCACATCAACTGATTTTGAAGTCTTTACTGTTGATGGTCTTGAAGAACGAATGAGCGCAATTAAAACGAATATTCATCCTAAGCTAGAAGCTTTAGGGGAACAATTTGCAGAATATTTATCACAACAAACTGATGAAAACTTTTTCTACCATGTAGCAAAACATGCACGCCGCAAAGTCAATCCACCAAACGATACTTGGGTTGCTTTTTCAACAAATAAACGTGGATATAAAATGTTACCACACTTTCAAATTGGTTTATGGGGTACTCACGCCTTCATATACTTTGGTTTAATCTATGAGTGTCCACAAAAAGTGGAGACGGCTCACGCCTTCTTAGAACATTTAAATGATTTAAAAACAAATATTCCAAATGACTTCGTTTGGTCCATTGACCATACTAAACCAGGTGTAAAACTACATAAAACGCTTGAAACGGAAGACTTACAAAAGATGATTGAACGTTTAGCTACTGTGAAAAAAGCAGAGTTATTAGTCGGTATTCATATATCACCAGAGGAGTTTTCAGCAATGACCAACGAACAATTCCTTGCTAAGATTGAATCTACGATGCAACCACTCCTTCCTTTATATGCACTTTGTAATCGATAGTAGAAAACGGACAATTTATATTGTCCGTTTTTAGTTGTTATCACATTATAGCACTTCATATTTTATTTTTCAAAATATTTTTACATTTTAACAATCTTTTTTTCTGCTACTTCCTTTGCTTTTTGAATCGTACGATATATAGAATATCCACTTACTTCTTGAAATTCTTTATCAATTTTTTTCTCCGCTGCCTTCGATGGCACAATCTCTTTAAAACGACGATATAATTCCATCAAATCTTCTCTCAAAACTCCTTTTTCATATACCTTTTCAATCGCTTCATAAAACTTTACAACTGCTACCATTTCTTCATTTGACCAATTGTAATCAAGTGGATATTGATATTCCATTTTTGCACCTCATTCAGTATTCTTTCTTTTTCCATTATGCTACCTTTAAGACAACCTTTTATTCTTCACTATAGCCACTCTGCATTATACACCATTTATCCATTTCAATGGAATTGTCTTCCTCTTTGCAGTATTTAAAATATAACTATTAAACATACTCACCTTGAAAATGCGATTTTTCTATACATCTATAATTATTGGTGATATAATGCTTTTGTTTTATAGAGAATAAAGTGAGACTACCATCCCAAAAAAGGCTTTTGCGAATGGCAGAAAAACAAGTCAAGTTCTAAAAGTTTGTCATCTTAATTTCCTTTTAGAATGAGATGAAATCATATAAAACAAACTCTAATAAATATTACGAAGAAGAAGGGGTGTATAGATTGTCCCAATACGAAACACCATTGTTTACCGCTTTAGTTGAGCACAGTAAGCGAAATCCAGTTCAATTCCATATTCCTGGTCATAAAAAAGGACAGGGCATGGATCCTACATTTCGCGAATTTATTGGGCATAATGCATTAGCAATTGATTTAATTAATATTGCGCCGCTCGATGATTTACATCATCCAAAAGGTATGATTAAAGAAGCACAGGATTTAGCAGCCGCTGCTTTCGGTGCAGATCATACGTTCTTTTCTATTCAAGGTACAAGTGGTGCAATTATGACAATGGTGATGAGCGTGTGCGGTCCTGGGGATAAAATCCTCGTGCCACGGAATGTGCATAAATCTGTAATGTCAGCTATTATTTTCTCAGGTGCAAAACCAATTTTCATGCATCCTGAGATTGATCCGAAGCTCGGTATTTCACATGGGATCACAATTCAATCTGTCAAAAAGGCTCTTGAAGAGCACTCAGATGCGAAAGGCTTACTTGTTATAAATCCAACATATTTTGGGTTTGCTGCAGATTTAGAGCAGATTGTAGAATTAGCTCATTCTTACGATATTCCTGTACTTGTTGATGAGGCTCACGGTGTTCATATCCATTTTCATGATGAACTACCAATATCAGCTATGCAAGCAGGTGCAGATATGGCAGCAACAAGTGTTCACAAATTAGGTGGGTCTTTAACCCAAAGCTCTATTCTTAATGTAAAAGAAGGTCTTGTGAACGTAAAGCATGTCCAATCCATTATTAGCATGCTTACGACTACATCAACTTCTTACATTTTGTTAGCATCCCTTGATGTTGCTAGAAAACGTCTTGCTACAGAAGGAACAGCTCTCATAGAACAAACAATACAATTAGCTGAGCATGTTCGTGATGCTATTAATGCTATTGAGCATCTTTATTGTCCCGGAAAAGAAATGCTAGGAACAGATGCTACTTTTAACTATGATCCTACAAAGATAATTGTATCTGTAAAAGATTTAGGTATTACAGGCCATCAGGCTGAAGTATGGCTTAGAGAACATTACAACATTGAAGTAGAACTCTCTGATTTATATAACATACTTTGTCTTATCACATTTGGAGATACAGAAAGTGAAACAGATACACTTATTACAGCCTTACAAGATTTAGCAGCAACATATAGAAATAGAGCAGACAAAGGTGTTCAAGTACAAGTAGAAATACCTGAAATACCTGTGCTAGCACTTTCTCCTAGAGATGCTTTTTATTCAGAAACAGAAGTCATTCCATTTGAAAACGCAGCAGGTCGTATTATAGCTGATTTTGTTATGGTTTATCCGCCAGGGATTCCAATCTTTACTCCGGGGGAAATTATTACACAAGATAACTTAGAGTATATTCTTAAAAATTTAGAAGCTGGGTTACCTGTACAAGGTCCTGAAGATATGACATTACAAACATTACGTGTTATTAAAGAGTACAAGCCTATCAGTTGATAGGCTTTTCTTTCACCTTTTTTCTCTTTTTTTCATACGATACTAAAGAATTTGACATTCCCACCCTAATGGGGCAAGCTGACTAACATCAGTGGGATTCTTGCTACCTAAGGCGAAATCCATTTCTGGTATTGCTGACGTGCAAGATTGCGGTGTGCCATCACCACTCTCACAACAGATCGTATAGGTTCGTGAGCTACGGTACTATACCATACCGTACAGATTCGTGTTCAGGTGTTTTAGCGTCTTGTTCTTGACGACACATATCATTTTACCGATAGCTTGAATTCGGTTATCGAACTCCCTATGCTATCTTTATTCAAAGAACACATTGGCGTTTTAAAGACTTGTACTTGTCTGTAGTTAAAGTCTACCAAAATATAAAGTGAAACTTTAATCAGTGGGGTTTTGTTCATCCCCACTGATTATTAGCCTTCACCAATCGGGCGTTTACGGGCAGCAGGGCTCCAGCCGAATTTTGAGGTGGAATTCTTACTGCCCGCAAATAGCGGGATAAATGTTTTTCTATGAAAAAGCGATACTTTCATCCTATGTCTAAAGTCCAATATAGGCTTTCCCGTATCGCGAAATCTGTAACGTATAGGTGGGGATACCATTATGATTGTGATAGGCCGTTCTATTGTACACCCTTATATCACAAATGAATATGAGCCATTTGCAGCTGAAAAACAACAGATTTTATCCATAATGGCGGGAAATCAAGAAGTTTATTCCTTCCGAACAGCCGATGAACTCAGCTTTGATCTTAATTTACGAGTTAATATTATTACTTCCGCGCTAGAACTTTTTCAAAGTGGATTTCAGTTTCGTACGTTTCAACAATCTTTTTGCAACCCTCAGTTTTGGGAAAGAACATCACTTGGCGGATTTCAACTACTCCCAAACATAGCCCCTTCTATTGCCATCCAAGATATTTTTAAAAACGGAAAACTATATGGAACTGAATGTGCCACCGCAATGATTATCATTTTTTACAAAGCATTACTATCATTATATGAGGAAAAAACTTTCAACCGTCTATTCGCAAACCTCTTACTTTATACATGGGACTACGATCGCGACTTAAAGCTCATAACAAAAACGAGTGGCGATATCGTTCCAGGTGACCTCGTTTACTTTAAAAACCCACAAGTTAATCCAGCTACGATTGAGTGGCAAGGAGAAAATACAATCTATCTAGGAAACTTCTTTTTTTACGGACATGGCGTAGGCGTAAAAACGAAAGAGGAAATTATTTATTCATTAAATGAACGAAGGATTCCTTATGCTTTTATTTCAGCTTATTTAACCGATTTTATTACTCGTATTGATAGCCGTATGATGAGCCAATATGCCCCTCCTAACACGCCACAAACATCAATAGGATTTATTCCTATTAGAGATGATGCAATTGTTGCAACAGTCGGACATACAACTACAATCTATTAAAAAAACGCCTACATGTGTAGGCGTTTTTTCTTAATTATTAAGCTTTTGTATGTTCTTTATGGTCACATTCGCAATGAGATCCACATTTCCCATAAAGTACTGTTGATTTTTCATCTTCAAAATGTGCGATTGTTCCTTCACAAACTTGGCATACGATTGTTCCCATCTTCATTTCCCCCTGATTTTTAAGAATAATCTACTTATATATGATTAAGCTTTCGCATTGTCTCTACTAGCACAGTCACAATTGGAACCACATTTTCCATAAAGTACTGTCGTTTTCTCATCCTCAAAATGTCCGATTGTTCCTTCGCAAACTTGACATACGATTGTTTCCATTTTTCATTTCCCCCTAAGTTTATGGTCCTAAAAACTTTTAGCTGTCAATTTCCTATTAATTATTGGGCTTTTGTATGTTCTGTGTGATCACATCCGCAAGATCCACATTTCCCGTAAAGTACCGTTACTTTCTCATCCTCGAAGTGTGCAATTGTACCTTCACAATCTTGACATACGATTGTTCCCATTTTTCATTTCCCCCTAAGTTTATAATCCCAAAAACTTTTGTAACCGCTTAACTTTCTGTCTTTATTTTAATATGTTATACTTTTTACGTCAATAGGTTTTTAGTATAACACATTAAATATTTTAAAATTAAATTAGTATGCGATATTAACACAAAAAAAACAGCCATATCTCATACGTACGACTGTTTCTTGTTAATTATTCTTCATACTCCGCATGCAAAGAAGTAGACGGAACAAGAAATTTAAAAAACTGAGCTAACTCCTCCGCCTCCTCTTCCGATCCTAACTTAAAAGTTTCCTGTATATATGGAACATTTTCTACATCATCTCTCCCAAGCAAAGTAGATCTCCCTGTTTGCATACAAACAATAAGTGGCTTTCCAAAAAACATATTTGTATAAATAACTCCAAAATCATAACGTGTATCATGCGTCATAAATCCTAAAAATCGTACCTTCACACTTTCATGCTCATCATACAATTTTTCAAACATGAGTTTCCACCTTTCTAAATAACACTTCCTACTCATTAATATATTAAACAAAAAAAGTAATACTCCTTTTAATTGTCAAAAAATTCAGTAGGATGTAGAATGATATTATTCTACTAAGTTAAGGGGGAATTTGTATGCAACACGCCTTTATCACACTTGTACCTAAATCCAATCAACAATCTGTTTCAATAGAAGATGTTAAACACCTTTTTCATAACTATAAAACCGTTACTTCCAAGACTGGTGATCAAATTAATTATGCTTATACAAATACAGCTTTTCCTTATGAAATATTAGATACATCAGCAACAACATTAAAACTCCAATCGAGTCACGATCGATATGATTCTATTTATGTTGGGATTGGAATAGAAAAGGAACAATCTTTTATTCAGGTTTCTTTGCCTACTACAGCAACATTTGGTGATAAAGGAAAAGCAAATGAATTTAGCCGTTTTCTAGCGAAGAAATTAGAAGGAGAGTTACAACTATTTAATGGAAGAACAATGTATTTCTATAAACGTTAATTTAAAAAATAGAGAATATGATTAAAAAAAGTATGCAATTTGAACACGTAAGGAATAACGCCTGCTTTCTTACGTGTAATACAAAACATGCAATCACATATGCCAAATAAAGAAATACGAAAAAGAGAATTACTTTATAATGAAACTTATCACCATTCGATAATGTTAATACAATGGAAAAACCACTCCATAATAGAAAATGATAAAATATAACATGTAATATTCTCATGGAACCTTCTCCTTTGACATGCTCTATTTTATTAATATATGGGATTAAGTTTGAATCAATTACATATTATATAACGGCATATATGCTAACGGTTCATTTAAAGTATTATATATTCATTCGACAAGTACATATAAAGACCTTGCAAGTCATTTCATGAAAATAAAAATACCCCATCTCTTTAAATAAGAGATGGGGTATTTACATTACTTAAATTATTTTACAATGTGAATTGGCATTCCAAGAGCAACTTCAGCTGCTTCCATTGTGATCTCACCTAATGTTGGATGAGCATGGATTGTTTGAGCGATATCTTCAGCTGTCATTCCAGCTTCGATAGCTAAACCAATCTCAGAGATAATATCAGAAGCACCTGCACCTGCAACTTGTGCACCTACAAGAAGACCATCTTCTTTACGCGTTACAAGTTGTAAGAAACCCTCAGTGCTGTTTAATGATAACGCACGACCATTTGCAGCGAATGGGAACTTAGATACAGCTACTGTCATTCCTGCTTCTTCAGCTTGTTTCTTAGTGTAACCAACAGATGCTAATTCTGGATCAGTGAAGCATACTGCAGGAATTCCGATGTAATCGATTGCTGATGCATGGCCACTAATTACTTCAACAGCTACTTTACCTTCGTAAGAAGCTTTGTGAGCTAATGGTGGTCCAGGAACGATATCACCGATTGCATAGATGTTTGAAATATTTGTACGGCATTGCTCATCAATTTCGATAATGCCACGGTCAGTCATTTTAATTCCAACTTGCTCAAGACCGATTTCTTGAGTGTTTGGACGACGACCTACAGTTACTAATACGTAATCTGCTTCTACAGTTTGGATTTCACCGTTAACTTCAAAGCTAACTTTTACGCCAGTTTCTGTTTCTTCAACGCCTTTAGCCATAGCTTTTGTATGGATATTTACGTTACCTTTTTTCTGTAGAGCACGTTTAACAACAGAGCTCATAGCTTTTTCGAAACCAGCTAAGATTTCGTCGCCAGCTTCTACTACAGTAACTTCTGTACCGAAGTTAGCATATGCAGTACCTAATTCCATACCGATGTAACCGCCGCCGATTACAACAAGTTTTTTAGGAATTTCAGGTAAGCTTAAAGCGCCTGTAGAGTTGATAACACGTTTAGAGTATTTGAATCCTGGAATTTCGATTGGTGTAGAACCAGTTGCAAGAACAGCATTTTTAAACGTATAAGTTTGTGCTGCATCTTCAGTCATTACGCGTAATGTGTTAGCATCTACGAAGTAAGCTTCACCGCGAATGATTTCAACTTTGTTACCTTTAAGAAGGCCTTCAACACCGCCAGTTAATTTCTTAACTACGCCGTTTTTCCATTCTTGAACTTTTGTAAAGTCAACTTTTACGTTCTCTGCAGTGATACCCATGTCATCAGAATGCATTGCATTCTCATAACGATGACCTGCATTGATTAACGCTTTTGAAGGAATACATCCAACGTTTAAGCATACGCCACCAAGGTTAGATTTTTCAATAATCGCTACCTTTTGACCTAATTGTGCTGCACGAATTGCCGCAACGTATCCACCAGGACCTGCACCAACAACGACTGTATCTAATTCAATTGGGAAATCTCCTACTACCATTGTTATTACGCCTCCATTACTAATAATTGTGGGTCATTCAATAGACGTTTAATTTGGTTTAATGCTTTTTGAGCAGTTGCGCCGTCAATTAAACGATGGTCAAAGCTTAGAGATAATGCTAATACTGGAGCTGCAACGATTTCACCGTTTTTCACAACTGGTTTCTCAGCGATACGGCCGATACCAAGGATTGCTACTTCTGGGTGATTGATAACTGGAGTGAACCATTGTCCACCTGCAGAACCAATGTTTGTAATTGTGCAAGAAGCACCTTTCATTTCAGTTGGAGCTAAACGACCATCACGTGCTTTACCAGCAAGTTCATTGATCTCGTTAGAGATAGTAAAGATAGATTTACGATCTGTATCTTTAACAACTGGTACTAATAGACCTTTGTCTGTATCAGCTGCGATACCGATGTTGAAGTAATGTTTATGAACGATTTCTTGAGAAGCATCGTCTAAAGCAGTATTCAACATTGGGAATTCACGTAATGCAGATGTTAAAGCTTTTACAACGTACGGAAGGTAAGTTAATTTAATACCTTTGTCAGCTGCAACAGCTTTGAACTTCTTACGGTGAGCAACAAGTTCTGTTACATCTACTTCATCCATTAATGTTACGTGAGGAGCTGTATGCTTAGAGTTAACCATTGCTTTCGCAATCGCTTTACGGATACCACTCATTTTCTCACGAGTTTCTGGATATTCACCAGCTGGGATTGGTTGTGCTTTTGGTGCTTCTTCTTTCGCTGCTGCTGGAGTAGCTTCTACTGCTGCTGGAGCCTCAGTTGCTGCTACAGTTTGTCCACCATTTGCAAATGCCTCGATGTCAGTTTTCACAACACGGCCGTTCTTACCAGAACCAGCTACTTTATGAATATCTACACCTTTTTCACGAGCATATTTACGAACAGATGGCATAGCGATTACACGCTCATTTACTACTTCTGCAGTTGCTGCTGGAGTAGTTTCCGCTGCTGGAGCTTCTACTGCTGCTTCTTCAGCTTTTGGAGCTTCATCATGATCGTCACCTTTAAATTTAAGGTTTTCGTATCCAGGAGCATCAAATTTAATTAATGTATCTCCTACAATTGCAACTGTTCCTTCTTCTACAAGTACTTCAAGTACTTTACCTTTAACAGGAGAAGGGATTTCTACTACTGCTTTATCATTTTGTACTTCAAGAAGTACATCGTCTTCATTTACTTCATCGCCTGGTTTAATAAACCATTTTACGATTTCACCTTCGTGGATACCTTCACCGATATCTGGTAGTTTAAATTCAAATGCCACGGAATTCAGCCCCCTGATTCATTTCATTATTATGGAATATGTACAAAAGAAACCAGCATGTGCTGATTTCTTTTGCACATGAAAAACTAAAAATTAGAAGTTCATTACTTTGTTAACAGCTTCAACAATATCTTTATGGTTTGGTAACCATACGCTCTCAGCTTGAGAGAATGGGAATACTGTATCAGCAGCTGCAACACGTACAACTGGAGCTTCTAAGTTTAAGATTGCACGGTCGTTAATTTCCGCTACAACGTTAGCTGCAATACCAGCTTGTTTTTGAGCTTCTTGAACTACAACTACGCGGCCTGTTTTTTCAACAGAAGCGATGATTGTTTCGATATCTAATGGTTGAACTGTACGTAAGTCCACAACCTCTAAAGAGATACCTTCTTTTTCAAGTTCTTCAGCAGCTTTTAATGCAGCATGAACCATAGCACCATAAGCGATAACAGATACATCTGTACCTTCACGTTTGATGTCAGCTTTGCCTAAATCAATTGTGTAATCACCTTCTGGTACATCTTGACGGAATGAACGGTACAATTTCATATGCTCTAAGTAGATAACTGGATCGTTGTCACGAATCGCAGAGATTAAAAGACCTTTTGCATCGTATGGAGTAGATGGAATAACAACTTTTAGACCAGGTTGTTGTGCCACTAATCCTTCTAAGCTATCAGCATGTAGTTCAGGAGTATGAACACCACCACCGAATGGAGAACGAATTGTTACTGGAGCAGTCCAACGTCCACCAGAACGGTAACGCATACGAGCTAATTGACCAGAAACTGAATCCATTACTTCATAAATGAAACCGAAGAATTGGATTTCTGGAACTGGACGGAAGCCTTCAAGTGCAAGTCCAACTGCAAGTCCACCAATACCAGACTCTGCAAGTGGAGTATCCATTACACGATCTTCACCGAATTCAGCTTGTAAACCTTCAGTAGCACGGAATACTCCGCCGTTTACACCAACGTCTTCACCAAACACAAGTACGTTAGGATCATTTTTCATTTCAACGCGTAAAGCATCAGTGATTGCTTGAATCATTGTCATTTGAGCCATGGCTTACTTCGACTCCTTTTCTTTGTAAATTTCATATTGTTCAGCTAAGTTGTAAGGCATTTTTTCGTACATGATTTCCATTAAATCAGTAACTTTTTGTTTTGGAGCTTGGTCAGCCTTAGCAATTGCTTGTTTGATATCTTCTTTTGCTTCTTCGATAACTTTCTCTTCAACTTCTTGAGACCATAGGCCTTTGTTTTCTAAGAATGCACGGAAGCGTACGATTGGATCTTTTTGTTCCCATTCGTTTTCGATATCTTTTGTACGGTAACGAGTTGGGTCATCACCAGCCATTGTATGTGGACCATAACGGAATGTTAAAGTCTCGATTAAAGTAGGACCTTCGCCATTTACTGCGCGCTCACGAGCGAAAGCAGTTGCTGCGTATACAGCTAATGGATCCATACCGTCTACTTGAATTCCGTAAATACCTGCTGCTACTGCTTTTTGTGCTACAGTTTTAGCTGCAGATTGCTTTTCTACTGGAGTAGAGATTGCATAACGGTTGTTTTGTACAACGAAGATTGCTGGAGCTTTGAATGCACCCGCAAAGTTCATACCTTCGTAGAAGTCACCTTGTGAAGCACCACCGTCACCAGTGTAAGTAATTGCAACAGATTTTTTACCACGTAATTTCATACCTAACGCAACACCAGCAGTTTGGATGATTTGCGCACCGATAATGATTTGTGGAGCAAGTGCATTTACATTCTCAGGCATTTGGTTACCCATGAAATGTCCACGAGAGAATAAGAATGCTTGGTATAATGGTAGACCGTGCCACACTAATTGTGGAACGTCACGATATCCTGGTAAGATGAAATCTTCTGCTTCAAGTGCGAAATGACTTGCTAATTGAGAAGCCTCTTGTCCAGCAGTTGGTGCGTAGAAACCTAAACGTCCTTGACGGTTTAAAGAAATAGAACGTTGATCTAGTACGCGAGTATACACCATACGGCGCATTAATTCTTTTAATTGATCATCAGATAATTCAGGCATAGCTGCTTCATTCACAACTTCGCCTTTTTCATTTAAAATTTGTAATGTTTCAAATTGAGCTGCGATAGCTTTCATTTGCTCATCAACATTAAATAGGGTCTTTTTTGTTTTAGTACCCATTCCGTTCACCTCTTCCTCTCTTGAACCATATTCTGAAACGCTTTCACTATCTATTAGCTAGACTGAAAGCGCAACAATGTAAACCAACAAATTTGTTTGTCGGTTGAGAATAATTTTGTGTACCTAACAATCTGTACTAATGTTTTTTCAAAAACATATTAATACAATCTTGATCACGTTTTTTAGTTTACAACTATTCTAATTACGATGTCAATTACTTTGAATACGTTTTTTTATAAATAATATGCCGGTTTCCTCTACACAAACGTGTTTTTATTTTTCACATCTGTATTAGTAAGCAATAACCTGCTGTTATATTATTCCCTTTTTAACTTATTTTTTCTCTTAGAATAATATGTAAACGATTTAATTCTCCTTAGTTTTTCTCTCTTCTCAAGAAAATTATACAAACACTTCTTCCTTTTATAGGTAAATACCTATACATTTCTGATCATTCCTCCATACATTATAGTAACCGCAGTATTAGCGGGAAATGATAAAGGAGGTCATCTCATGTACGGATACTCATATTGCTATCCAACAACTTGTTCATATCCTTCCTACGGTTATGGCGGTTCTTGTGGCGGATCTGGAAGCGGCTTCGCCTTAATCGTTGTGTTGTTTATCCTTTTAATTATCGTTGGTGCTGCTTGCATTCGCTAATTAATGTAAAATGAAACAACTATGGAAAGAAACAGACGGCTTTGCCGTCTTTTCTTTTTATTACATAACTTATCTGTAGAAGATTTGTTTCCAAGTAGCTCTTCCTTACTTGCCGATGACTTTTTTTATCTCCTTTGGTAGACTAAAGGAGAAAGGAGAGATTACATATGCTTACAATGAATGAGGTAATTCGTGAAGGAAATCCTATTTTGCGCGACGTCGCAGAAGAGGTCTTCTTACCTGCTAGCGAGGAAGATACAAATACTCTTAAAGAAATGATTGAATTTGTAATAAATAGCCAGGACCCTGAAATGGCTGAAAAATATAATTTACGCCCCGGAATCGGATTAGCGGCTCCGCAAATCGGTATTTCAAAGAAAATGATTGCGGTTCATGTAACTGATACGAACGATACGTTATATAGCTACGCATTATTTAACCCAAAAATCATTAGTCATTCTGTTGAACGTACATATTTACAAAATGGTGAAGGCTGTCTATCTGTAGACCGTGAAGTACCTGGTTATGTCCCTCGTTACACGAGAATTACAGTAAAGGCAACAACGATTAACGGTGAAGACGTAAAACTGCGATTAAAAGGTTTACCAGCAATTGTATTCCAACATGAAATCGACCATTTAAACGGTGTTATGTTCTATGACCATATTAATAAAGACAATCCATTTGTGGCTCCCGATGATTCAAAACCTCTCGAGCGATAATAGTAAAAAGGCGGAAGTTAACCTTCCGCCTTTTTATTATATGAAATGGGTTCCACACTTACTTATAACAAGCCAGCCCACTTTAATCCGTGATAAATACCGTCTTCATTAACATCTTTTGTCACATAATTAGCAAGTTTTTTCAAATCCTCATGACCATTCCCCATCACAATGCCCGTTCCTACTGCTTCAATCATTTCTAAATCATTTAATCCGTCCCCAAATGCATATACTTGTTCACGATTAAATCCTATTTTCTCAATAAACTTCTCAATCCCTTTTGCCTTAGAACCACCATTAGGAATAATATCCATTGAATATGCATGCCAGCGTATAAAATGAAAATCTGGATAATGATGAATAAACTTTTCTTCTTCGTTTACTTCACAAAAAAGAAGTGTTTGATAAATATCGCGTTTCTCATAAAAATCAGGTTCATATGCCGGATGCTCGAATTGTAAGCTTCCAAAACCTTCTTTTACATAATCATGATATTCCACTGACGCTCTCATTTCTTGATGGTCAAGATATACAAGTGGATATCCTTCTTGTTTTGCAAACTGAGTAAACTTATGTAGAGCATCCGGATGTAATGGATTATTAAATAATACCTCATCCTCAAATACAACATACTGCCCGTTAAAACTAACATAATTATGTATATTGAGTTCCTCACGAATATCTTCAAACATAAATGGCGCACGCCCTGTCGCAATCGCTACATGCACACCTTTTTCTTGTAAATCTCTTACTGCATCTCTTGTAGATTGCGGAATTTTCTTATCATGATCTAATAATGTTCCATCAATATCAAAAAAGACAATTTTATCATTCATTTGTCAAAATCCTTTCTGGCACTCTATATTCCTATTTTGATTATCACTTTTCAAATTTCAAAAAAAAGTATAACATATTAAACATCTGTGAAGAAAGCGTTCACTTTCTGACCTTATTTATGAAATGTGCATATACTATTAGTGAAAAAATGTGGATACTTGTTCGGATGAATTTTCTTTTCTATTCTTCCTCATACTATATCTATAACTAACGGCTACTAATCGTTACTACAAGATAACTTACACTATACTAAAAAGAACAAGATTCACTATTCACTTCTAATCTTCTTTCTTGTATGAGAGACGGAGTTATCATTAGTAATATGCATGTTTAAAATAAGGAAAGGAAGGAGTAATCATGCTGAAGAAGCTGAAGAAAAAGCTCAAGCGTTATTTAAACGATTTAGTCCGTAAGAAGACAATCGCTTAAATTGTGCCCATTTGGGGCTTTTTCTTCATTCTCATTCGAAAAAACATGAAAATCATGACTGTTTGCTTTATAATAAGTAACAGATAATGCAAAACATAGACAAGGAGAGGTTTTCCCAATGATTTTTAAAGTATTTTATCAAGAAAAATTAACTGAGGTCCCAGTACGTGAAAATACAAAAGTTTTATATTTAGAGGCTACGTCTCAAAAGGATGTTCGTAAAAAATTAAATAAGTTCGCATATAATATCGAGTTCGTTCAGTCTGTTACTGGTGCTCATCTTGAATATGAAAAACAAAACGCTGATTTAATATTAGCGGAGATCGTATAGTCATATGAAATTCCTAAAAAATGATCAAGCTGCCGTTTTTGCCCTCGGTGGTCTTGGTGAAATCGGTAAAAATACATATGCTGTTCAATTTCAAGATGAAATTATTATAATTGATGCTGGAATTAAATTTCCAGAAGACGAACTCCTAGGGATCGATTATGTAATACCAGATTACACTTATTTTGTGCGAAACGAAGATAAAATTAAAGGGTTATTCATTACACATGGTCACGAAGATCATATCGGTGGAATTCCCTATCTATTACGTCAAGTAAACATTCCAATTTACGGCGGAAAATTAGCAATTGCCCTAATAAAAAACAAATTAGAAGAGCACGGATTACTTCGTAAAGCAAAACTTTATGAAATTCAAGAAGATGATGTTATTAAATTTAAAAAGACATCTGTTTCCTTCTTCCGTACAACTCACAGTATTCCGGATTCATACGGAGTTGTTGTGAAAACACCTCAAGGACAAGTCGTTCATACAGGTGATTTCAAATTTGATTTCACACCAGTAGGTGAGCCAGCAGATTTAACAAAAATGGCCGAAATCGGAAAAGACGGTGTACTTTGTCTCTTATCTGATAGTACAAACAGTGAAGTGCCAAACTTTACGATGTCTGAGCGCCGCGTTGGTGATAGTATTCAAGATATATTCCGCAAAGTAGACGGTCGTATTATATTCGCAACCTTTGCATCGAATATCCATCGCTTACAACAAGTTGTTGAGGCTGCTGTTGAAAACAATCGTAAAGTAGCTGTATTCGGTCGAAGTATGGAAGCGGCTATTGAAATCGGACAAAACCTTGGTTATATCCGGTGTCCAAAGGATACATTCATAGACACAGCTCAGCTAAACCGCCTACCAGCTAATAAAGTTGTTATGTTATGTACAGGTAGTCAAGGGGAGCCGATGGCAGCACTTTCACGTATTGCCAATGGTACACATCGTCAAATTCAAATTATCCCTGGCGATACAGTTGTTTTCTCTTCTTCACCAATCCCAGGCAATACAATTAGTGTAAGTCGTACAATTAACATGTTGTACCGCGCTGGTGCTGATGTAATCCATGGTAAACTCTCAAATATTCATACAAGTGGACACGGTGGACAAGAAGAACAAAAGTTAATGCTACGTCTTATTAAGCCGAAATATTTCATGCCAATTCATGGTGAATATCGTATGCAACGTATGCATATGAAATTAGCGAATGATTGTGGTATTCCAGAAGAAAATTGTTTCATTATGGATAATGGAGATGTTCTTGCTTTACGTTCTGATGAAGCAAGTGTAGCTGGGAAAATCCCATCTGGCTCTGTCTATATCGATGGAAATGGTATTGGAGATATCGGTAATATCGTATTACGTGATCGTCGCATTCTTTCTGAAGAAGGACTTGTTATTGTAGTTGTAAGCATTGATATGAAAGAATTTAAAGTTGCAGCAGGACCTGATATCATCTCGCGTGGTTTCGTTTATATGCGTGAAAGCAGCGATTTAATCAACGATGCTCAAACATTAATTACAACACATTTAGAAAAAGTAATGGAGCGAAAAACAACACAATGGTCTGAAATTAAAAATGAGATTACAGACACATTAGCACCATTCCTATACGAAAAAACGAAACGTCGTCCAATGATTTTACCAATCATTATGGAAATATAAGAAAAAGGACAATGCCTCCTCGGCATTGTCCTTTTCTCTTATCTTAAAAAATGCTTAAAACGATCTACTTCATCGTCATGACCAATTACAATTAATATATCTCCCGCCTGAACGTTTTCTGTAGCTCGAGGAGATACGATAACTTCTTTTCCACGTTTAATTGCTACAATGTTCAAACCAAACTTCGCACGAATATCTAATTCAATTAAAGAGTGCCCATCAATTTTTTTATTTGCGATAATCTCTACAATACTATGCTCATCTGAAAGCTCTAGGTAATCTAACACATTACTTGATGCGATATTATTAGCAATCCTTTTTCCCATATCTCGTTCTGGATGCACAATATGATCTGCCCCTATTTTACTTAACACTTTTTCATGATAGTCATTTTGAGCTTTTACAGTAATATTTTTCACACCTAATTCTTTCAAAATTAACGTTGTTAAAATACTTGAATTCAAATTATCTCCAATAGCAACGACTACATGATCAAAATTACGAATACCAAGACTTTTTAATACCATCTCATCTGTTGAATCTGCAATTACAGCATGCGAAGCTATATTTGCAAACTCATTAATTTTATCCTCATCTGAGTCAATTGCCATTACTTCCATACCTAATTGAGCTAATTCACGGCAAATACTTCCACCAAAACGGCCAAGCCCAATAACAGCAAATTCTTTCTCTTTTTCGCCCACAGGAATTCCTCCAATAACATCAAATACTATGTACTTTTATTGTAACATACTTTAAATTCGCTACAAAAACCTGTATATACTTCTTATTTTTGTTTTTGCATATAAAAATACTGTTGTAAATAAAACGCGATACCGAAAATTAACATACCAAATACAAATATATTTCCAAATGAACTAAATGTTTCAAAAACGAACAATAGCGTTTCTTGTCCGAAAAAAGCAAATAAAAGTTGTGTAAATGCGAATAACAGTGCCAATATGTAATGATGTTGATGGAATAAATAATGTGTTGCGCCTAAAAAAGCTACAAGCGAAACAATGAAGATCCACCAAGTTTCTAAAAACAATTGCCAATTAGTAAATTGATATCCATTTACTAATATCGCAATAATTCCTATAACTGCCATCGTCGGCACACTCCATAATAATGCACGCCCTCTAAAGAAGTGCGCACCTTTTGCATCTCCTTTTTCATTTGCGATGTATGTTAGCACGACAGTACTTATATACAAAACAGAGAGGATTGTTAAAACAATGATAAGCCAAAAATGTAATTGATAATATTCATGTTCTATATTCGTCACAATTGCAGCTAACATACATGGAATAAACATCCCTGTCCAACCATCTATTTTTCTTTCGTTCCAAAACACCGTATTACCAATCCGAATTCCTAATAGCATAAAAATAATGATACCTAGTACAAATAACGTAGTCTTATTCCCTACTAAACTCGTTGAGAAAGCAATTAATCCAATAAATAAAAAAAGAACAAATCCATTCATAATTTCTAGTACAGGTGACAAATATCTTTTCACCCATTTGTATGTTTCTTCATATTCACTATTATTTGCTAAACGATAGGCGTAAAAACTTATCCCAAAATAAACCGCCGCAATAATAACATATGCATATAAGACGAAACATAAAATCGCACTGCTAATTTGCACGTAATTCCCCACCCTTTTTTCTATGTATCACATTGATTTTACACACTTTTCATACTAAAAGTAAACATATATAGGGTAGTTAAATAATTATCTTCCCTATTAGCAATAATTAATAATGAGCAGTGGCTAAAAACCCCCTGCTCATTATTAAGACGTCAAATTTAACTTTACTCATTTGTATGAAGATGTCTAACACTAACGAATACGAAAGATGTTTTCGTCTCTGAACTAAGAAGTCCCCACTCTAAACTATTGCACAATTAGCGAGTAAGTTCACTTTCTATTTCCCTTCCACTTCACATATTGATTTAAAAATACAATTGCTTTCTCAATAACCTCTTCGTCTGGTTTTAATTTCGCATGATGTAAACCATATTCTGAATTTACTCCAAGCCAAAACATAAATCCAGGTATCTCTCGAAGCATATAACCAAAGTCTTCACCTGTCATTGCCTCCGTACACGTAATTACGTCCATAGTCGTTTGTTCACGTGTAAATTGCATAAACTCTCTCGTTAGCTCCTCATGGTTATACACTTGATGATACATCGCTCCGTAGTCAATAACAGCTTCACATTGAAAAGAAGCTTCTATTCCCGCAACAATTGCCTCAATTCGGCTTTTAACACGTTTCATTGATTCCACTGATAGCGTTCGAATTGTTCCTTCTAAACGAGACTTTTCTGCGATAATGTTTTGAACTGTACCACCTGTAATTTTCCCAATTGTAATTACCGCACTGTCAAGAGGGTTCACATTACGACTAATAACTGATTGAAGTTGTGTAACGAGATGACTCGCTGCAACAATCATATCATTTGCTGTATGCGGATATGCAGCATGTCCACCTTTTCCTTTTAAATCAACGTATAGCTCTGATGTATTCGCAAATAATAAACCTTCTTTTGTCGCAATTGTTCCCACAGAGTATTCAGGCGCAATATGAAGTCCAAGAATCATATTCGGCTTCCATTCTTTTAACTCATCGCTTTCTAACATAGGAAGTGCACCACCTGGACCTTCTTCAGCTGGTTGGAATATAAACACAAGATCATCATCTATTCTTTCGCTTACAGCCGCTGTTAGAAGTCCTAAACCGATTGTTGCATGCAAATCATGTCCACATGCATGCATCATTCCTTCATGGACAGAAGAGAATTCATATCCAGTTTCCTCTGTAATTGGTAGACCGTCTATATCTGCACGATAACCTATTATTTTTTCTGGATTTTTTCCATTTACTTTAACAATTACACCTGTTTTCCATGTTTTCACTTCCAAATATTCATTAGGAAGCGTTCCTATATAATCTAAAATATACTGTTGTGTTTTCCACTCTTTAAATCCGATCTCCGGAATTTTATGTAAATCTCTACGAACTTGGACAAATTTGCTTACTGTCATTTTTGCACCTCTATCTATAAAAAGCGTAAGAGCACATTCATGCTCTTACGCTTTTTATTTTTTATTTCTCTGGGTTTAATTGACGAAGCTCTTGTTTAATTTCAGTTTTTGCTTTTGTCTTCTCATCAATTTCTTTAATTACACGTGCCGGAGTCCCCGCAACAACTGTATATGGAGGTACATCTTCTGTTACAACAGCTCCTGCTGCTACAACTGCACCTTTACCTACTGTAACGCCTTCTAGAACAACTACATTTGCACCAATTACAACATCATCTTCAACGATAACTGGTTTTGCAGAAGGTGGCTCAATAACACCGGCAAGTACAGCACCTGCACCTACGTGACAGTTCTTACCAACTGTTGCACGTCCACCAAGCACTGCATTCATGTCGATCATAGTACCTTCACCAATTACAGCACCGATGTTAATTGTTGCATTCATCATGATAACAGCGTTGTCACCAATTTCTACATGGTCACGAATAATCGCGCCTGGCTCAATACGAGCTTTAATACCTTTTAAATCAAGCATTGGAATTGCAGAATTACGACGGTCATTCTCAACTACATAGTCAACAATGTGCTTGTTATTTTCATCAAGAATTGTCTTAATTTCAGACCATTCTCCGAATAATACACCAGATTTTTTATTTACAAATGCTTGTACTGTTTCAGGGAATGTTACCTCTTTTAAATCCCCTTTTATGTATACCTTTACAGGAGTTTTCTTTTCACTGTTTTGAATAAACGAAATAATTTCGTTAGCGTCCATCATTTTCATTCTTGTTGCCTCCTAAATCCATTTATAATGTTACTCTACCAAACGATAGAGCCAGTAGCAAGACAATAATCTTATTTTTCCATTTGAATTTCTTCTATAATTTCTAAAAATGCTTGTACTTGCTTCAACTGCCTTGCCGAGTCACTCGTCAATAACCATGTTTCTCTCGTTAATTGAACAGGTGTTTTATACATATTTTCCTGCACTTCTTTTAAAACAGTCGAAGGTAAAAGAGCATAACCTATTCCATTTAAAACAAGCTGTTTGCACGTTTCAATTTGGTCAACTACAATCGTTCGCTTAGGTGGATTTGAAAATAATCCATACCACCAATTTTGTATTTGTCCATAGTAGGTCGAATCACTTTTAAATTGAATAAATGGTCTATTTGTCTCTTTTAACATCGAAATATCTTTTATTTCTTTATCGACTAAATATAATTCATCTTCAAATAATTGTTGTTTCTGCCCTTTGTATTCTTGTGATCCTCTCAGTATAGCAACATGAACGTCTCCTTCATAAAATTGCTTTTGCACTTCACTACTCCAGCCAGTAAACAGAGATATCTTCACAGAAGGATACTTATGCACAAATTTTTTCAAAACAGGTGGAAGCCAATATTGCCCAATGACTGATGCAACAGCTATTTTTAACGTACCGTATGTTTCGGTTCTAAAAAGAGCCAGTTCACTTTTAATACCCTCTTCCCGTTGTAACATTTCTTTTGCATAATTTGCAACTTTTTCCCCTTCAGGTGTAATTGTTAATCCTTTTTGTGAACGAATAAAAAATTTCATTCCCCATTGTTTCTCCATAGATTGTAATCGTTGACTAAGCGCAGGTTGGGAAACAAATAAACGTTCCGCCGCTTTTCTCATATTTGATTCCTGAGCTAACACAACCATCATTTGAAAATCATCAATTTGCAACTTTCTCCCTCTTTCCTTAGCTTCCATACACCTAATTTTAATAAGCATTTCATCCTTAATTTAATTGCATACTTTTATACATTAGAACGGTTTGTTAGTTCAAACTTTTCTTATGCTTTATGTCTTTTTAAATATAATACATACACAACTGATATGCACGAAAAAAAGTGACTTCGCCTTTTCTGTGAAGTCACTTTCCCTACGTTATCGATTATGCTGTCTCACTTTTTTATTCAACAATTTTAAAATAGCCCGCCGTGTTAAAATACCCTCGAAGTAACCTTCTTCATTGACAGCGCAAATAAAAGGATGATCAATTGTCATTTCTAAAGCTTTTGCAAAAGAATCTTCTAACATAAGAACTGGAATCTCTTCCTTCATCACTTGTTCCACTTTCATATTCTCAAGTCTTTCAAACTCAATGCGCTCTAATCCTAAAATACCATCTAAAATCATAGCAGTACTAATTAACCCATGTAGTTTATACATAGGGTCTAAAACAGGAATCGCCGAATATCCAGATTTCACAAGAACGAGTAAAGCATGTTCTAGACCATTCCCTATTTGTACATGTGCTACTTTATCTGATGAAATCATTAAATCCTTCACAAGAATTTGTTGAAACTCGTCTTTCGGAATACTAATCATGTTACATCCCCCATTTTTCCTTTTTCCTGCTAATATTCTCCGATCCTATTCACATTTTATGATAGCGTTTTCATATTATTATTTTGTCCTGACATTCTTCTAATAAAAATAAAAATACATAACTATTTTAGCATATAACATAAAAAAAAGACTACCATTCCGGTAGTGCTTAATACCCTTTATTTTTTAATCGGTAAAACAATCTTGTAATTTTTTTATATTGCGTCACATCTGTCTGTTTTAAACCATTCTCAATGTCTGTAAGCTCCACCGCTAAAATTTCGCTCGCGTAATTTTGCTGAAACAGAATATCCAACAATAAATTTTCTTCTTCTCTTGTTAAAACAAATTCCTTTTCCATATGCTCCTCTCCTTGCACTCGCATCATCACTCTCATTATATAAATTTTTCAGTCTATTTAACAGATGTAATATTCAGTTTTTGTTAGAAATACTTAACGACTGCGAATATATAGACATCATTTCACATTATTTTGTATATCTGTTTGCGTAACTAAATGCCGCATAAGCATCTGGTTTAATTTTTGCTGTTAATCCCATTGCTTGAATTTTCATCGTCATATCTAAAATAAATTCTTTTGTTAAACCATCATTCCCGATATCTAAATGAATTTCCATTATGAATCCTGCTCCATCTTGAGCGTATGGGTGCAATAAATCCCATATCGCTTGTATATGATTGGGAGTAAATAGATAGGCGATTTCTTGACTAAACTGTGTTTCTAAATATATTTTCTCTCGCAACGTTGCTGGCTTATTTTTCACTGATTTATGATGCAAACATCCCCATGCTCCTTTTCCAACACGATGAATATGTATCGCCGTAATAAACCTCGTATCCTTTTGATGCGCTTGTGAGTCTGTCCCAATAGATAATCGATATAAATTTCGCGGATCCTTTTCAATGAAACTACAAATACGGTTAAATACCATATCAAAATTCAAATGTCTCTCTGAAACATTATAAAATGTATACTCACCGTCCACATAGTCACGTCCTTTCAATTAGACAGACTTTTCGTATTCTCATTGTATGGGACAAAAACAAAAATTATAACTTACTACCCTTTATTCGTTTCAATATTTCGAATTACATAATTACAAAACCTACATGTATAAATTACATTTTGATTAGACTGGGCGGTTAATACGTGATTAATTTCAGCATGACTGTGACAATTAGGACAAATAACAATCGGTAAGCGTTCCATCCTTTGCACCTCCTATTAATATTTACTATCATTGTAGGAAAAATAAAAAATTCCTATACATATACATTTGTAAAAACTCTTTTATTTAATCGCGACTTAAATTACAACTTCTACTACCTATATAGCCCATTAATTAATATAACTAAAAAAGGTACCGCCATTTGGCAGTACCTTTTTTATATGTATCAAGAAATGATATCGTAAATCTCAATTGCAACCATATCGATGTTATCGAATTGATACACTTGAGGTTTTTCACCTTGTTGATACACTTCTAACTCATACATTTCACTTTTATCGAAAAATTTCACGCTACATTTGCGCTCACCGTTCACTTCAAAATAGCGTTGTGCTACTTCACCGCTTTCAGCTTGTTCTTGTAGACTAACAAGTCGAGTTAAAATTCCTTGGAGTAGAGACATGAAATCTCTCCTTTCTCTGATCTTCCTACCAATAGGTTTTACAGCTATACTCATTCTATCCGTCATAACAGAAAAAACGTTCCACAATCTAGGATAAAGGTTCTTGGCAAGAAACTCAACTAAAATTTGTCGAAATAAGAAGTAAAAAGATGAAAGAGCATCTTTTTACTTCTTTATTGCGCTTTTTATACTGGCAGAATATAATAAACAACAGAAAAAGGGAGGAATTACAATGAAAAAAATTGAGGTTTATACACAACCTGATTGTCCGCCTTGTACCATTGTAAAAGAATTTTTAAAACATAATAACGTTGTATATGAAGAATTTGACATAAAAAAAGACGCTGCTGCACGCAATCGTCTTTTATATGACTATGAATCCTATTCAACTCCAACAGTTGTAATTGACGAAGAAGTTGTGGCAGGTTTTCAAATTGAAAAATTACAACAGCTACTCGGTATAGAATAGGAATAGGCGACACCTATTCCTATTCTCATAATTGTTGTAACCTTTTTATTTCAGTCAACAGTTCCTGACTTTCATGATACCCTGCTAATTTCCATTTTCCATTATCCTTTTGCAATGTCACAATTTGATATTGTCCACTCTTTGTCCGCTCATAGACATATAAATTTTTATGTTCTTCATCATAAGACATTTTTGTTTCTGAATTAAAAGAAAACGGAGCTTCTTTTGCTGGAAGTAAATATTCACCACTTTGTTTTTCATTTCTACTGTTTTCATCTGTAAAAACTTGAAGGAAATTATTTGTAAAATATGGTGATAACGTCTCTATCATCTTATTCATAGGTATTTGCTTCCCGCGGATTGAAAATTGCGTCTCATAACCTTTTTGTATCGTTGTAAACACTTCTTTCCGATCCACTTTCACTTCTTCTTTTCCTAAAACAGTTGTGACACTATAGCCAACTAGAAAGGCAACACATATAAATAGAACAAACCATATTCCATATTTCTTCATTTTTTCACCTTCCTTTTAAAAGAGCTTGTCTTTGTAGTATTCATTGTAACAATGATTATGCAAAGAAAGGGATGATTTCGTTCGTAAAATCTTTACAACGATAGACAGCATTTTCATCATCATTTTCACTATTACCAATTTATGATAAAAACAAACAAAAAAATACACGAATCTCTTCGTGCATTAAAATAAAACATCTTCTTCATATAAATATTCGTACGATAAATCTATAAATAAAAAGTTTTCATCATCAATAGGGAATGAAAATGTTCGTACCATTTCACCAGTTTCGATATCAGCATATAAATCTGAAAGTCTTGCCTTATTCTCAAAACGCATTTTCATTATATTTTCTAGAAAATACGGGCGCCAGCTCCAGTTCTTCATATAATACTCTGGCATAATGATCCATCCACCATCTTTTTTCATAACATTACCCGATTGTTGAAAACCATCTTCATTACAAATAAATATCCGAAAACTATATTGTGATATGCTTTGGCTAAATTGTAATAACCAATCATTTATATCTTCATTCTTTTTTTGTTTTGACAGAACATCACCAATTCGATCACGTAACATCTCTGTTAAATTATAAATTTTTTGCAACTTCTTCTTCTCATGCAGAATAAATTGATGACATTCATTACCAAGTCGCTCTTTTAAAACATTCGTTTCAATAAAATCAGGTAAACATTCTTTCAAATAATTACCTTGATAATATCTACCACCGTTTTTCCAAGCATATTGTAGTTGATAAAAAGCATCAATTTCTTCATATAACAATGTCGCACCAATTCTTCTAGCAAGTAAAGATAAGGAATATAAAATATCTTGATAAGATTGTAAAAGTGCAGTTTGCCTTAAATTTGTTAAATCTACTTTTAAAATATCCGGTGCTAATACGCTAATACGCTCTAAATTACTTGTACCCGTTCCGACTTTATTAATCGAAATTTGAATACCATATGTACGATAATACATGAGTAAATGATTAAATTGTTCTATATCTTCTTTACATTCATGTTCTGTTATTTCCAGAACAATGCGTTGTAAGTTCAAACCTTGTTCTTCATACATCAGCAAAAGTTGAAGTAAACTTTCATCTTCATCATTCATTAATACATTAGCATTCCGATGTATAAATAATAATAATTTTTGATCCGTTTCTAAATACCTATTTAACGCTTTTTCTACGATGATGTTATCCGCTTCAAGTTGGAACTCACTCGGAATAGAATCATCATGGAAGAAAGATGCTAAACTTTGTATGCCCTCTTCTGTTTGAATACGTCCTACAACTTCATATCCAATTACTGTATGCTCATCAGCACTAAAAATAGCTTGATAATAAGGAAGGACTTTATCCAAGTTACTCATTACATCTAATGCATCTATCAACGTGCTTCCCTCCCTTTACTTTTCAAAAATTATAACACGATATTTACGGAAAAATAATAAAAAATCCCTTCAGTTTTCCTGAAGGGATTAGAGGGGTAAAATGCTAAGGGGAATTAGCAATTCTACTATGAAGAAAAAAGAGGTCTTAAATATAACGTATATATCCCCTCTTGTAAACACATTTCTTTTAAGTGTCACAATTTCGTCATATTTTACCACAAAGAAATGAATAAATCATTCGTTTGTTCATCCCTTTTAAAATGGATATTGATGCAAATGCTGGCCACCATCCATTGTCATACAAGTTCCATTTATGTATGCAGCTTCATCTGAACATAAATAATAAGCTAGACCCGCAATTTCTTCTGGTGTACCCATTCTACCAAGTGGAACACTTTGCAATGTACGCTTAGCCATTTCTTCTGAAATCCATAATTTATCGGCACCACCTGTACGTTCAATTGGTCCTGGTGCGATAGCGTTAACTCGTATTCCATATTTACGTCCCCACTCAACAGCAAGAGTTTTTGTCATCGCTAATACACCAGCTTTAGCTGCTGCCGAATGGATAACCCCTGGGCCTGCATCCCATGCATATGTTGCCACCATGTTAATAATATTTCCTTTTATACCTTTTTCAATCCAATATTTCCCAATAGCCTGACTACAATAAAATGTGCCATTTAATACAATATTAATTACCGAATTCCAGCCATTCACAGATAAGTCCTCTGCTGGACAAATAAAGTTTCCAGCTGCATTATTTATTAAAATATCAATCCGTCCAAACTTCTCATCAATATGTTCAATCATTTTTTGAATATCATCAGTATTTCGTACATCCATTTGTACAGATAATACTTGCCCTGGAAACTGTTCAATTTCTAACTTTGCTTCTTCTAGCTTTTCTTTTGTACGCCCTGTAATAACAACACGTGCCCCTTCTTTCGCAAAACGTATCGCCATCCCTTTTCCCATTCCACTTGATCCACCTGTTATAATAACTACCTTCTCTTTCACATACATCCCCTCCAAAAAAAATGAATACACATTCATTTTATCACTTTATTTGATAGAAATCTTTATATTTTTCAATTTTTCTGATATTTTAACGTAAAGAGGTTTCTTTTCGTTCATTTTTTTCGTAATCTATACTACTTTTTTAGTATTTAAAATATATTTTTAAAAAAACTGAAGGGAGGTTCGAGTAACCTGTATATGAAGAAAATTACAAGAAGAAATTTTTTAAAATCTGGAATACGCACTTGTCTATATTCATTTATAACCGCAAGTATCGGCTATTATTATGCTAAATATATAGAGCCCTATTTGCTTTCTTTTACGCAACACACACTTAAATCACCGCTCATACCAAAAGGTTTTCATGGTATGAAGATCCTTCAATTTAGCGATTTACATCTAGGATACTATTTCTCTCTCCAACATTTATCTCAAATCGTTTCCAAGATTAATGCTGAAAAGCCAGATATTGTCCTTTTTACTGGTGATCTCATTGATGATTACCAAACATATACCGAGGCTTCTTTTGTTGCATCCATTTTAAAGAATATACAGGCACCCTTCGGTAAATTTTCTATTTATGGTAACCACGACCATGGCGGATATGGAACTGAATACTATGATCACATCATGCGCGAATCTGGATTTGAACTTTTGCAAAATAGCGAAAAGCGAATTCGTTTACTGGATAATAGTGAAATTTCTATTTTCGGACTCGATGATATGCTACTGGGTAAACCAAAAATAGCGGAAACTTTACAACATGCAAAACAAAATATTTATACAATTGTTCTCGTTCACGAACCAGATATCGCGCCACAAATCGCTACATATCCAATCAATCTTCAACTTTCTGGTCATAGCCATGGCGGACAAGTACAAATTCCTTTTTTAGGTGCTATTATTACCCCGTCGCTTGCAAAAGAATATATTGAAGGTTTCTATAACATTCAAGGTTTGACTCTCTATGTCAATCGAGGTATTGGAAGAACACGTGTCCCATTCCGCTTTATGTCAAAACCTGAAATTACACTCTTCATCCTACAACATTCGTAACAATTCGCCTATTTCCTTACATATCCTTCCTTGTACGCGCTCATCCACGCTTGGTCCACCATATGATAAAAATGAGTCCAGTAAAGGAGGTTTGTTCATGTATCCATATTATCAACCGATCCCAGTTCGTTCAGCACCTTTTGGCCCAGCAGGCGACTCACGCTTCTTTCCATTTTTCGGTGTTCCATTTCTAGCTGGAATTGCTGGCGGACTGCTAGGCGGAGCATTAGCTTTCGGGCCTAGACCGTTTTATCCGCCTTATCCACCGCCTTTCCCACCACCAGCACCTTTTCCTTGTTACGGAGGGCCTTGTCAACAACCATACTATTATTAATTTAAACCAACCATTCTTCTAATGTTTTTCTCTCAACGAACCGACTCATCACACGCCTATAATAAAAACTATTCTCTCTACTCATCCTTCCATTTTGAGAATATATGAGTAGAGAAAAAAAGTAAAAACCTCTTAAATTCAATAAGAGGTTTTTACTTTTTTCACACTATTCAGCGTCTGTATTTTGATACGCCATCTTAAATAAATTCACTTGGCTATCAATTTCTTCTATACTACTATTAATTATATAATAATAGTCACCATCTTTATTTTGTTCACGTGTTTTCACATTATCAGCTAAAACCAGCTGTAAAATTGCCTTTATTCTCGCTTTCATTTCAATATCTAAAATTGGGAAGGATATTTCTACTCGTTTTTCCATATTTCGCGTCATCAAATCAGCTGAAGATAAATATATTTTTTCATCTCCATTATGATGGAAATAATAAATACGACTATGTTCTAAATATCTTCCAACAACACTAACTACACGAATATTTTCACTTACATTTGGAATCCCAGGTCTTAAACAACATGTCCCTCTAACGACGAGCTCTACCCTTACCCCAGCTTGTGATGCTTCATACATTTTTTTTATTAACGGTTTATCTGTTAACGAATTCATTTTAGCGATAATATATCCATTTCCATATTGTCTATGATAACGGATTTCCTCATCTATTAACTCCATAAACTGCTCTCTTATATCAAACGGGGCAACAGATAAATGATGAAAATGCGGTTTTTTTGTATAACCACTCAAATAATTAAAGAAATTTGTTGCATCTACACCAAAGTCTTTTCGCGATGTAATATATCCAAAATCGGTATACAACTTCGCTGTTGCATCATTATAATTTCCGGTTCCAAGATGTACAAACCTTTCAATTTTTCCGTTTCTTCTTCTTACAACTAACGTAATTTTACTATGCGTTTTCAAGTGACTTACTCCGTAAATAACGTGACATCCGGCCTGTTCCAATTCTTTAGCCCAATGAACATTATTCTCTTCATCAAACCTTGCCTTTAACTCAACCAATACCGTCACTTGTTTTCCTTTTTCAGCTGCTACCTTCAGCGCCTGAATTATTGGAGAATCTCCACTTACACGATATAATGTTTGTTTGATCGCAAGTACATTCGAGTCATCTGCCGCATCACGGACAAAATCAACGACTGGCTGAAACGACTCAAAGGGATGGTGTAATAAAATATCATGTTCTATCGCTTTTTCAAATACATCTTCCTCATCACCTAAATCTTGAGGAGGTTGAGGAATAAGAGCCGGATATACTAGATGTTCATATAAAGGCGCTAATTTTTTATATAAGGAGAATAAACATGTTAAATCTAACGGTCCATCCATCATGTACACATCTTCATCTTTTACTTCTAACACATCATACAATAACGCTAACACTCTTTCATCAATGTGTTCTTTACCAACTTCTAAACGAACGGCAGCTCCCCACTTACGCTTTTTCAATTCTTTTTCAATTACTTTTAATAAATCGCGTGCACCTTCTTCATGGATCGTTAAATCCGCATTACGTGTAATACGGAAACGAGTAACAGGTGATACGTTATATCCTGTGAATAGTTTATGAGTAAAACCACTAATTACATCTTCTAATAAAATAAATTTATGTTTTTGCCCTTCACTTGGTAAAAATATGAAACGCTCCAGTAATGAAGGCACTTGTACAATTCCTAACTTCGTACGATTTTCTTCCTCAGCCTGTTGCTCATCATATAAAATAGTAGCTAAATTCAAACTTTTATTTAATAACATTGGAAATGGACGATACGCATCAATAGATACAGGGGTTAAAACCGGAAATATTTGTTCATCAAAATATTCCTCGATAAATTCCCTTTGCTCTTTCGTCAAATCATGGAATGTTAAACGCTCAATCCCCTCTAGTTTAAGCGCTGGCAATACATAATTTTTAAACGTTTCATACTGCACAGTCATCAACTCATGCGATTTTATCGCAATCTTATTTAACTGTTTCTTTGGTGTTAAACCTGCTTTATTTTCTGGCTGATTAAATCCCGCACTTACTTGATCTTTCAAACCTGCTACGCGCACCATAAAAAATTCATCTAAATTCGAACTAAAAATACTAATAAACTTTAGTCTTTCTAATAGTGGATTATTTTCATCTTGCGCTTCTTGTAGTACACGTTCATTAAATGCTAGCCAGCTTAATTCACGATTATTATAATACGCTGTATCATTTAAATTTACTAAATTCCCCTTTAGTAATTCCATTCGCTTCACACTTCCCTTTGAAACTTTTTTAATATAATTTAATTACTTTTATTTTATCAAATTACAATATTCCAAAGTGTTAATTTTTTGTAAAGACATCCGTACAACCTAACATTTCAATTCGAATACTAAGTTAATATTCGTTTTTAATACTCTTTCAAGTTGTTTTTTTTGTTTTTCCGCTTGAACTTTTTCCGCCAATGCCGATTCTTCACATAAAATCCTGAATGTTAAACCTTCTTTACTTTCCGTTATATATATTGTTTCAACAAGCGATCTTTGTCGTATATTTAAAGCAGCCGAAAATTGTAATACAGCCCCTAATAATCGAATTTTCTTTTGTTCACTTTTATCAAACCATCCTTCAAACAGTGCCAAATGTTGTTTAAATAACATTTTTGATTTATAAGAAGCTATAAGCGCTAATCTAACTCGATCTTTATGCATCATACCATCAATTGTTTTGTTCGCTAGTAAGTAAAATGTATGTAAGCGGCTCGCTTCTTCATCTATATATTTTCCAATATTAAATACTTTCGCTGCTTGATGGAATATTCTCCAGTCTTTCGCTGACATAGAAATGAGTCCAGCTCCTTCAAGTTGTTTGCAGATTAATGTTCCTTGTTTAATAAGTTGAATGACAAATCCCATGTCTAATTCGTATTCATATGACAATAAATGTAAACTCTCTTCTACTACGTTCGGATAATATGAGATCCCCAAATCTTTCGTTAATTCTTCATAGAAAACACCTTCTCTTAATCCTTTTTTACTCAATACAAAAGCCGATGCCTCTATAACGTTAACAAGCATATGAAATACTTCGACCGCTGGGATAATTGTGTCTGCTCGATCTTTTGCTAACCCTTCTAATTTTTGAAGGTCTATGAATGATAATTGTTTTAATTCATCTTTTACATTTTTAATATCGTCTTCTTTCATTTTGTATAAGTGTAATCCAGCTATAGGATAACAAATTAAATTTTGGTGGATTTTCGCCATGTTCCTCGCACTACCCCCAATTGCGATAAGAGGCAATTTTTTATCAATTAACCATGGTAGCGTTCGGAATTGATACCATAAATACCTTCTAATCTCATCTAACTCCTCTGTAGTAGGAATATCATCTTGAATAAATTGTTGCTTTAAAGAAAGTGCTCCAAAAGGAAAGCTATAGTATTCTAAAATTTCTCTATTTCGAAAGTATGTAACTTCTGTACTCCCCCCACCAATATCAACTGTAATTCCTTCTGAAAATGAAGTGGAATTCATAACTGCTAAATAACCGTAACGTGCTTCTTCATATTCTGATAAAACTCTAAGAGTAAAATCTGTTTGCCCTTCAACAAGTTTTTTAATTTCCTCTTGATTCTCAGCCTGTCTAATTGTTGCCGTTGCAACACAAAGTACATGATGCAGCTTATGGAATCGTGTACTTTCTTGAAATTGAAATAATGTTTGTAATAATACTTCTATTCCTTCTTCACTTAATACACCATTTACTAAATAATTTCTTAACCTAGCGACCACTTTCGTATTTTCAATCTCTTTATAAAAACCCCCGCTTTGTTTTTCATAAATAACTAAGCGCATTGTATTAGAACCAATGTCTATAATGGCATATTGTAGTTTTAATATTTCTTTCAAACTTCTCACTCTTTCATTATCAAATTTCTGAAACATATTCTATCACTATTATACAAAATAGTTGTTTTTTATAACAATATTGCTTTAATATTGAAAATATATACAATTACTTTTTGCATATAATAAAAACCCATTTTATTTATGCTATAATAAGGAAAAATTGAAAGGAGATTCAATATGAAACCTTCACAACCCCAATCTCAATTACATAATCAACATTCTATTAATAGACTAGCTCAATCTATTTTCGTTGTGAATCGTCATGCTAAAGCTGCAACTAACCCTAAGTACTTATATTGGTTAAAAAAGACTGCTTTAGAACGCTTAATTACTGAAAAAAAGGCTATCAAAGAAGGATTACATTTTTCTAGAAATCCACGTTTTAGTCAACAACAATCCGATGTTCTTATACGTTTAGGTGATTATTTTTTCCATATCCCTCCTACGAAAGATGATTTTCGCACCCTACCGCATCTTGGTCACCTTGAATCCTCCTATCGAAATCCGAAAACAACCTTATCTTTAACAATAGCAAAAAAAACACTTCAAGATTATATTGGTCCTGAAGCATTAAAACAAGAAAAAAAATTAAGCGAAGCAGTTCCATGGTATAGCCGTACCTATACAAAAAAATAAAACAGTTTGGCCCATATTAGGCCAAACTGTTTTATTTTTTATCTTCCTTAATTTTAATATTCGCTTGTTTATAGAATGCAACTTTTTCTGTATTATATGATTTCGTATATTCATTAAACTTATCTTTTTCTGTCTCAATATCTTTATATGCTTGGTTTACTAACTTTACTTTCTCGCTAATATCTTTTAATTTTGTACCTTTATCTTGTAGCATTGTATATAATTCTTTTTCTTGCTTTAAAGATTTATTATAGCTATCGTACATCTTTTGGAATGAATCATGTCGTTTCTCATAAGTACTCTTTACTTTATCCGCCTGGTCTTTTAATTTATTATCTTCAATTTTCTTCACATACTTATCAGCTGACTTCACTTCTTCTTGCGCTTTATTTAACGCCTCTTTTTCTTTAATAAGAACTTTTTCTCGCTCAGCTGTATTTTTCACCGCTTGATCAAGCTTATCCTTAACAGCCTGATTATTATCTTTTCCTTCTTGGACAATTTGATTATATAATATTTGCCCCTCTTTCTCTAATGACTCTAATTTTTTCGCATCTTCAAACATTGTTTTTTCTTGCTTGGCAGCATTTTCAAATGCAACATATAGCTCCTCTTCTGGTTTTGGGCCGAAACAACCAGCTAGTAAAGTCATTGATAATGCAGTTACAATTGCTAATTTATTATATTTCAACATCTTTTCCTCCTATTAATAAACGACCATCGTGCCAAAAATCCCATGAAAAACATATAACTTCTTTATCTATTTCACGCTCGCATCTTTTTTACGAAGATCATCAATAATTATTTATACTGCTTGTACAATTTTCGCACTTGAAATTATGTAATGTCTTAAAACATAAAGGTATTTACCTTAATCTTACCTACTGCAAGAAACACTATAATGTTTCACCTGATAAAAGATGATCGTTGACCTCTCACGTCTATCATTCCCTTTCTCACTTTCTATCAAATAACCTCTTTGTCCATTTTACATAGTGCAAAGGGGACCTCGCAACTCTTACAAAGATTCTTTTAATTTCTTAAAAAGGAAAAGTGTAGAGCATGTTTTCCTCTACACTTTTAAACTGAAAACATTGTGCAAAATGCATTGACACATCCACACACAATTATATGCTGATTTCATATATTTTTAAAGACTTTTGTTACAAAAAAAAGTTTTCTTGTAACAAAAGACAAAAAAATGTTACAAAAAAATCTTTATATCATACTTCTTCAAATCAAAGTTTCATTCATGACTTTGCAAGTTTCTATAATTATACAATTGATTTTGTGCCTTTCTAAACAAATCTTCAAAAGTTTTCCCTTCTATAGGATAACTTGCAGCCCCAAATAATAGTGTGACACTTAATAAATCATTCGCTATTTCATTTTGAATATTTTTGATTAATCTACTTGTTATTGTTGACTTTTCATAGCCATTATCAACAGCTACGATAACATATTTATTTTCATCCCACCTCGTAACTACATCGCCTTTTCGAACTGTCTTTACAATTGTACGTTCTACTCTTTGGACTAGCTCATCTAACTTTTTTTCTTGCACTGTGTCTTTTAATACATCCCATTCTTTTACGGAAAGAATATACACTGTAATATTACGAGAATCTCTTTCTGATAAAGCAGCTACTTTTCCAAAAAAATCAACGACAAAATCGTTATTCGTCATTCCTCCTACTTCAATATTTACACGCGTATTCGTTCTTTTATCGTACCAATGTCCAAAATAATAGCTTAGTATCATTTGCAATATATAAATAATAAAGACGGTTAAAAATGATCTCGAATCTAGCTTAGCAATTACATCCTGAAGTGCAATCCATTCTGTAACCGCAACTGTGTTCCCAAGTAATAATCCACTAATTTTCCCCTTATGTTTCATACTCTCCCCCTTTTATACCAATATATGTTTCTATAACAATAATGTTTTTCTATAAAATAAAAAATGTACATATTTAATGTACATTTCTACTTAAGCTTGTATACCTTTTCTATTTTATTTCATATATATACTATATATCGTTTTTAGGAAGGAGTGACCTATATGCCTCAAAAAGAAAATCTATTAGATATTATGCGCTTACTAGCTGGCTTTTTGTTATCATTAAAATTACTATTTAACTCTTTCGGAATAAACTTCATTACAAACGATCAAATTGACGCTATAGTAAATGTTATTTCATTTCTATTCATTCTATATTTTGGATACAAAAATAACTATATTGGAAAAAAGGGAGTGGAACAAAAGAAATTACTCAAGAAGCACAATCTTCATTAAAGAAGGAACCTTTCGCACAGGTTCCTTCTTATCATTTTCTGACAACCACTTCATTTGTTTGTAGCGGTCCATATGATACACCTTTATATTGAAATGTATATGTAGCCTGAAATAATGAATTGGGAGGAGCTTTATCTTTATTTGCTTTTATTTGACAAATTAATTCTACCTTTTCATTCGGTGATAAATTATCGATTCGCCACCTTACAAGCTGAAATAAAAACTCACTTATTCCCTTATCTGCTTTTAAAGAGTTTGGGATATACGCGAAATAATCACGAATCATATGACTTACAACTACTCGCGAAATCATTTCAACGCCTTTATTTTCAACTTCAAGTCGAATAATTAGTATGTCATTAACATCATAGATCATCTCATACGAAAATTTTTCTTTATACATACTATGGATTTGCAATGTGACTGCTACATCGGATGCTTCCGTGTCCTTTTTAGAACCATCAATCCACAAAACCGGCTGTAACGGTATAGAATACCTTCCTTGATCCGAAATTCGTTTCCATATTTTCATAATATATTCACCTCATTCCAGATATATCATCTATACAACTGTATTCTGCCTCTCGATGCAATAAACTACACTTAGAAAAAATATTTAGCTTGTTACAAACCATATTAAATTTTTCTTTTCCTTTTATCCTATTCGACAATATAAAGAAAAAACCATTTTTAATAGGTTGACACAGGTTATACTTTATTAAATATTTTTTTACAATTTCCTTCCTTGACTACATAACAAAATAAAGTCTTACCTCTCTCTTTCGGTCAATATAATAAAGTGAAAGCTAATAATCAGTGGGGGTTTAACGGGCAGTTAAAGCGGGATAAAATAATTTGGCGGTAGAAAACATTTGCCTTTTAGTCAAATTTGACTATAATATAATTTATGATTTCCATCCTTTATATCATGTCAGTGCAATTTTTTATAAAATGAAGAGGAACGATACAAACTGTACATAAAGTTTTTTTATGCATTGCACTAAAAAACTTAAGTTAGTTTAATTTTTATTAAAGGAGGGCTACTTTTGGAAGCACAACTATCAAAAAACGATTCAAGTAAAACAAAATTTGTTGTTGCTGGTTTACTACTTGGTATTCTAATGGCAGCAATGGATAACACAATCGTCGCAACTGCGATGGCAACGATTGTCGGAGACTTAGGAGGGTTCGACAAATTCGTTTGGGTCACATCCGCCTACATGGTAGCAACAATGGCCGGAATGCCTATTTTCGGTAAGCTGTCTGATATGTACGGACGGAAACGCTTTTTTATTGGCGGATTAATTCTCTTCTTATTTGGTTCTGCACTTTGCGGGACAGCATCCAGTATTGAACAACTAAGTATTTATAGAGCCATTCAAGGAATTGGTGGCGGCGCTCTTATGCCTATCGCATTTACAATTATGTATGATATATTCCCGCCTGAAAAACGAGGAAAAATGACCGGACTATTTGGTGCTGTTTTCGGAACATCTAGTGTTTTCGGACCTTTATTAGGTGCTTACATTACAGATTATATAAGTTGGCACTGGGTCTTCTATATTAATATTCCGTTAGGACTTATTTCCTTCTTCTTCATTACTAAATACTATAGCGAGTCTCTAGAATATCGAAAACAAAAAATTGACTGGGCTGGTGCTATTACGCTTGTCATTAGTATCGTTTGCTTAATGTTTGCTTTAGAACTTGGTGGTAAAGAATATGCATGGGACTCTAATGTGATTATTGGTTTATTTTCAACTGTTGTTATTCTGCTTATTATTTTCTTCTTCGTAGAAAGAAACGCAACCGAGCCTATTATTTCTTTCCATTTATTTAAAAAACCTTTATTTGCAGCTAGCCAAGGTGTTGCCTTTTTCTATGGCGCAGCTTTTATCATCTGTACAGTTTATATTCCAATCTTCGTTCAAGGTGTTCTCGGTGGTTCAGCCTCAAATGCTGGATTAATTTTGACACCTATGATGGTAGGATCTGTAATCGGAAGTCAAACTGGTGGACAATTAGCTTCACGAACAAGTTATCGTAACATCATGACAGTATCTGGAGTTTTCTTCGTTCTTGGTATTTATTTACTAAGTACTTTAACTATGGAAACACCTCGTACACTCGTAACAATGTTTATGGTGCTTGCTGGACTTGGAGTTGGATTCTCCTTCTCAGTTTTAAGTATGGCATCTATCCACAAACTAGAAATGAGAGATCGCGGTTCTGCTACATCCACGAACTCATTCTTCCGTTCACTTGGAATGACCCTTGGCGTCACGATTTTCGGTACGATTCAAAATCATGTTTTCACTGATAAATTAAAAGCAGTCTTCCCTCCTGAACTAGAAAAAATGGCTCCTAAAGGTGGAGACACAAGCTTTTTATTATCACCAAATGCTACTGAAAAGCTACCTCCTGAAGTACTGAGCGGAATTAAAGAGGCTCTTGCAACATCTATTGCTAATACATTTTTCTGGGCACTTATCCCAGCTACGCTAAGTATAATTTGTATTTTATTTATGGGAAATGAACGTCTTTTAACAGGACCAAAAACAAAGCAAAAACAAAAACAAGTAAGCTAATATAGAAAAACGAAACGGTATATCCCTTTATGAAAGAGGATATACCGTTTATAATATATATAAAGTTTCTATATACAGGAGTTGAGACAGCATGAGCATGAAGTTAGTCATTCTCGGCTTGTTACTCGAAGGAGATAAACATCCCTATGAAGTGCAGCACATAATGAAAGAAAGACAAATGGATTGTTATATTAAATATGCCAAGGGATCGCTATACTACGCCTTCGAGCAATTAGAAAAACAAGGTGCCATTAGCGTTACCAATATTGTTAGAGATACGAATAGACCAGATAAAACAATCTTCCATATAACAGGGGAAGGAAAAGCCCTTTTCCACACCTTATTATTAAAACAATTTGAAGCGAAAAACCAAATATATAAACCTATTTATTCAGCACTCTCTTTCGCTCACTTTAGCGACGAACAAGCTCTAGTTCCTATTTTGAAAAAAAAGAGAGATGATACAATGCTATATTTACATACAATGCAAACGATATACGATCATAATAAACAACTAGTTCCTCGTGCTCAACTATATATTCTACAAAGCGTCATTGAGCATATTAATGTTGAATTACGTTGGCTAAACACGCTCTTACAAGATGCAACTGCAGGTCGTCTTTCAGAAATAGGTGTAGATAATGATTAAGTTTTTCTAAAAGAGGTGCCTCCTCTTTTAGAAAAACTTAACACTATAATTATTCCTCGCAACTCAAAACACCCTCATTTTAATAATAAATAAACATCAAAAAACTTAATTTTCCGAATAAAAAGAAATAAAAAACTTTAGAATTTTCTTATTTTAAAACAGTGGACAAAATTCCGAAAATTGTGTTAGAATTTGTTTCAATATCATATCGCTTGTTAAATTCCTTTCAAAAGGAAAATAGGTACACGAATATTTCACTTCGTGTTTAAAAGGGAAGTTTGGTGAAACTCCAACACGGTCCCGCCACTGTAAATGCTGAGATTTCTTTTTTGTGCCACTGTGAAAACGGGAAGGTGAAAGAAATTATATGAAGCATAAGTCAGGATACCTGCCTATTTTAACAACACTGATAGACTCACGGATGATGATGAGGTGTTAAGAACAAAAAGGAAGGCTTATTTTTCTATGCCTTTATGCTTTTTGTTATAGGTATTTCCGAGTAAACGGAAATGCTTACTTTCAATTAGGGAGGAATTTAAAATGGCAATTCAAACAAGTAACTTAGGTTATCCACGTATCGGACTACAACGAGAGTGGAAAAAAACATTGGAAGCTTTTTGGTCCAATAAAATTGATGAAGAACAATTTTTAACGACAATGAAAGAAATTCGCCTTCAACACGTCAAAGTACAGCAAGAAAAGGGAATTGAATTAATTCCAGTTGGCGATTTTACATATTATGACCACGTTCTGGATACGGCCTACATGTTAGGATTCATCCCGTCACGTTTTTCAGAGTTTACCTCTTACCTTGATGTATATTTTGCAATGGCACGCGGCTCTAAAGATCACGTTGCTTCTGAAATGACAAAATGGTTTAACACAAACTATCATTACATTGTTCCTGAATATGAAGAAGGATTACAAATCTCTTTAAAAGACAATCGTCCTCTTCGTTTATATGAAGAAGCGAAAAAAGAGTTAGGCGTTGATGGAAAACCAGTTATTTTAGGCCCTTATACATTCCTAAAACTAGCAAAAGGTTATAACGAAGAGCAATTTGCCACTATTTTAAAAGAGCTAGTTGCACCTTATGTACAATTATTCTCTGAATTACACGCAGCTGGAGCACAAATTATTCAAGTTGACGAACCAATCTTCGCATCTTTAACAAAAGATGAAATTAATCAAGCGAAAGAACTTTACGAAGCTATTCATAAAGAGGTTCCAAATGCTAATCTTCTTCTACAAACATATTTTGATAGTGTAGAAGAGAACTATGAAGAAATTATTACATTCCCTGTTTCCGGTATTGGATTAGACTTTGTTCATGGCAAAGAAGGTAATGTAAATGCTATTTCAAAATACGGATTCCCAGCTGATAAAATTTTAGCTATCGGTTGTATAGATGGCCGTAACATTTGGAGAGCTGATCTTGATGATGTACTTTCTTTATTTACAACATTACAAAATCAAATCACAGCAAAAAGTTTAATTGTTCAACCTTCTTGTAGCTTATTGCATACTCCAATTGATAAAACGGAAGAAACGCACTTAACAAGTGAATTATTTGATGCACTTGCATTTGCTAATCAAAAATTAGAAGAACTAGTCCTTATCCATTCTGCTCTTACTAAAGGTGTAGAAAGCATCAGTAGCGATTTAACAACATATCGTAATGCACATCATGCAATCCGCTCATCAGCTGCACGTAATCGTGAAGATGTAAAAGTGGCACGTACATCACTTAAAGAAGATGATTTCTCACGTCCTCTTCCATTTGAAAAACGATATGAACTACAGCAAGTAGCTTTAAAATTACCGTTGTTACCAACAACAACTATTGGTAGCTTCCCGCAAACATCTGAAGTTCGTCAAACACGTAAACAGTGGCGTAACGGCGATATTACAAATGAACAATATAATCAATTCATTGAAAAAGAAACTGCAAAGTGGATTCGTTACCAAGAAGATATTGGTCTTGATGTACTAGTACATGGTGAATTCGAAAGAACTGACATGGTGGAATATTTTGGAGAAAGACTTGCTGGTTTCTCCTTTACTAAAAACGGATGGGTACAATCATACGGTTCTCGTTGCGTAAAACCACCTGTTATTTATGGTGATGTTGCCTTTATAAGTGGAATGACTATTAAAGAAACTGTATATGCACAAGGCTTAACAGAGAAAGTAGTAAAAGGTATGCTAACTGGACCTGTCACTATTTTAAATTGGTCATTCGTTCGAAATGATATTTCAAGAAAAGAAGTTTCATATCAAATTGCATTAGCACTTCGTCATGAAATTGAATTACTTGAATCTTCCGGAATTAGAGTAATCCAAGTCGATGAACCTGCACTTCGTGAAGGTATGCCGTTAAAAGAAAAAGATTGGGATGCATACATTACATGGGCAGTTCAATCATTCCTTTTAGCAACATCTTCTGTAGAAAATGAAACACAAATTCATACTCATATGTGTTATAGTAACTTCGAAGATATTGTAGATGCAATTCGAGCGTTAGACGCAGATGTTATTTCTATCGAAACATCAAGAAGTCATGGAGAATTTATTAATACATTAAAGCATACAACATATGAAAAAGGAATTGGTCTAGGGGTATATGATATTCATAGCCCACGTGTCCCAAGTAAAGATGAAATGTTCACAATCGTAGAACAATCTTTACAAGTATGTGACCCTAAATATTTCTGGATTAATCCAGACTGTGGTTTAAAAACACGAAGAACTGAGGAAGTTATACCTGCTTTAGAGCACATGGTTCAGGCAGCAAAAGACGCTCGTTCTCTCCTAAAAACAAACGCATAATAAAAAACGTGTTATCCTTCAAAAAGGATAACACGTTTTTTTATTCTACACTCTCAAAATAGAAGTCGTATTGTACTTTATACAATTCATCGTCTGATGGCTCTTCAAGAGGAGTTGCCTGTAAGACTATCATATATTCCCCGTTCGGAATAGGAATATGATATTTATTAGAAAGAATACTTGTTATATATACTTCTTCATTCTTCACTGTGAAAGGAACTGATATCGTTCTAACCACTTCTTCTTTCTCAATATGATTTCCACAAGTAACTTCCACTTCACAAGTATAGTCAGAGATTGCTTCAAAAATAATAGCTCCATCCACCTCAGCATAGCCTCTTTCAAAATCTTCAGGAGTCCAATCTACATAAGGCTGCTGACCATCATAGTTCATTATCATTAATTGCGAATATGAAATTGTTAATTCCATAACTATCCCTCTCCTCCACTATGAAATGTATGCCAATTACTATTTCACTTCAAATTTCACACGCGTACCATCTGGATATTTGTCTAGCTTATTCCCTACCCAAGAACCTGCACCGCGGTTATCTGCTGGACTTATATATTCAATATGAGCTCCTTTTCCGCCTTCCTTACACATCGCCATCGGCCATTCATCACGATCATAACCTTTCTTCGTCGGATATGGCGCTAACGATAATTTCCTTCTATCCGCTGCACCATTACGATCAATTGTGCACATTTCCGAATGTCCTTCTTTTATAGCATCCGTTATATGTTTCCCGGTCTCTGGATATCGTTCTTTCGGGAACTCTAGAATTTGATCATACGTAGTTGTTTTTTTAGTACTTGTCTCCTCTGGCACAAGTACTTCATATACCGCTACCAAAAGAGAAAGAATTGCAATAATTGAAATGATAATACCTTTAAATTGCTTCATGTGTACCTCCGTGTTCCTACCAATTTCTTTTCCTCAGTTATTATAACAAACTTCTTCTATGTATGTTTTCAGACATTATTTTAGCTCTTCCTCTCCATTCCGCCAAAAACATTCATTTTTCTTCATCTTTTCACTAATGCTGTAGAAAACTAATAACCTTCCGACATTCTTTTTCAAAGGAAGTCCTCATAAAAGGTTGAAATGATATATACGATACTTTTTGGGGAGGAACTATCATGGAAGCTATTTATAAAACGAAAGATGTTACAAATAAAACAGGTATCCCAAAACATATAGTCCGAAAATATAGCCAACTCTTAGAGGAACACGGTTATATCATTTCAAAAACAGCTGATGCTCGTATTTATAAATTGGATGATTTAAAACTATTGAAATCTATACATGAAAGAGCTGCTACATTACAAGAGGACATTTCAGAAACAATACCTATTATTTTAAAAGAAAAAGAAGCCCCACCTGTACCTGTTATTCAAGATAAACAAGAAGTGCAACCAAAAGAAGATGGGCGTAACTTTGAGGAGTTCATGCTAAAACTTGAAATGCTTGCTCAATTAAATGAAGCAATTATTCATCAAAACTCTACTCTCATTACACAAAATCGTTTAAAAGACGAGAAATTAGATGAACTAATGCAACAAGTTTATGTAAAAGAAGGCTCACAAGAAAAAATGTTACAAGATCTAGTTGTTCACGCCGCTCAAACAGATGCACTCCAAAAAGAAAAGATGGACTTATTAATGAATCATATGTATAAGCGAGAATCCAAACAAGAAGAAAAAATGAATAAACTTGTCAATCAAATTTACAATAAAGACAGCAACCGTGATACACAACTTATGCAAGTTATTCGTGAAATTCAAGAAACAAAAAGATTAGTCGCCGCCTCAAAAGAGCAAAGCTTCTTTCAATCATTTAAAAGTTTATTCGTTCGAACAAAACAAGAAAAAATAAATGAATGAAATTTTGTAACTTTTTCTAATGCACGAAAAATAAAAAGTTACCTTCTATCGGTAACTTTTATTCCTTATATCGTACAGCTGGCAATATAATAATAGCTTCAGTTCCTTTTCCGCTTTCACTTTTATATTCCAATGTGCCATTATGCGCTTGTAAAATACTAAATGTTACCATAAGGCCTAATCCTGTTCCTTTTTCTTTTAAAGAATAATACGGTTGTCCAAGCCTTACTAACTGTTCTTTTGTCATTCCAACACCACTATCTTTAACTCTTATTATTATCAATTCATCTTTTTGAATAGCTGTTACTTTTAAATACCCTTTGTTTCCTTGAATTGCTTCAATACCGTTTTTAACAACATTCATAATAGCTTGCTTCAATTTCGTCTTATCGCCGATAGTATAAAGACTCTCAGAAATCTCAACTTGCAAATAAACGCCCTGCATCGCTGCAAATGATGACATAAGAGTTGTCATTTCAATTAATTGTGCTGATAAACAAATATGTTCTTTTTTTTCAATTTGAGGCCTTGCTAAATTTAAATAATCTGAAATAATCTGTTCAGCACGATCTAGTTCAGCTAATACGAGACGCATATAATCTTTGTTTTTTACGTCTTCCGTACTCTCTAGCAATTGAATAAACCCTCGTACAACAGTGAGAGGGTTTCGAACTTCATGTGCAACACTTGCAGCTAACTCACTTACAATATTAAGTTTTTCTGATTTTTGCATTTCTGTACGCAATAATGCATTTTCGTTTAAATACTCAGTCAAATAAACTTGAAATACCATTGTCATAACCATAATAAGTGATGCAAATATATACCCACTATATAGATTAGATATGTACGGTGTAAAACCTGTTTCTAAAAGGACATTCAACATCCCGACTACTAATGAAACAAGAACATAAAATGATGCAATCATAAAAGCTAATATTAGCTTCTTATCTCTTGAAAAAAGAGACCATTTCTTTGACAAAAATAATGGAATTATCGAAAGAAATATAACTTCTACCATAGGCAACCAACTAAGCCCCTTAAAAATCCATTCATATGCAACATAAATAATGGCAGGGATGAGCCCAACAATCCCACCATATAAAAAACCACTAACAATTGGGACTGGATGAAAATTGTATCCGCAAACGGAACCAAAACAAATAGAGTATGTCATGGAGAGAACGAGTGTAACGCTAGATAAAAACATAATAAAGTAGCGATTAGGTTTCGGAAGCATTCCTTGATAACGATTTAAACGAATCGCTTCATATAAAAATAGTGGTAAAATAATGATGGCAATTTGGATCATTAAATCACGAATCAGCTCCATAGCCTCTCATCCCCTATATGTATTTTGATATGATTATATCATTTTATAAGTCTATTTGTTTTAAAATTTTGATTTTTCTTAACATATTTGTTAATTATTTGTTAACAACTAATAATAAATGTTACAAATTTCCGAAATGATTGTAAACCCTGTACCAAATTTCCTTCGTGCAGTATACAATGAATACGGATTACAAAGAAAATAAAAAACACTTCACTAGACGGACAACTATCGCAAAATACAGCATATAATCCATACTATCTATGTTTACAAATAAGTGATCATTACTTTAGTAGGAGGAAGATAAATATGGCGGGTACTACGCTTGTTTTAAAAGAAGAAAATTTGGTTGTGCTAGAAAACGTTGAAAAATCCGTATACGAAGAATTGCAACATAAAGCAGGGGACGAAGACTGTACATGTGCTGTAAATGAATCCGTTGTCCATCTTGGCAAAGTATCTTCCGTACTTTGGAACGAAGATGAAATAGATTGGGAATACGGTTATTAAAAAGTCGCTTGCAGCGGCTTTTTTTGTGTTTATGCTTAAGTGAAACTTTAATTAACTCACACAGCTTATACTCTTATAGACATTTGAATCCTCACATAATTTCTTACTTCCACTGAATTTTATGATACGATTCTTATCTTTCACAAATAGCGGGGGAAATTTTATAAACAAAGCGTAATAGTTGAAAATATGATAAAATGAACTTAATTTTCAAACGGAAGAAAGGGAGATACAATGGAACAATTCATTAATCCTAGAGTGAAGGACATCCAAATTTCTGGAATCCGTCAGTTCTCTAATATGATTCAAAACTATGATAATCTTATCTCTTTAACAATTGGGCAACCCGATTTCCCTACACCTTCTCTAGTAAAAGAAGCAGCTAAACGGGCCATTACAGAAAATTATACAAGCTATACACATAACGCTGGTTTACTAGAATTACGCGAAGCAGCTTGTAACTTTGTAAAGGATCGCTATGATTTACATTATTCACCTGAAAACGAAACCATTGTTACAATCGGTGCTAGTGAAGCGATTGATGTTACATTCCGAACTATTTTAGAACCAGGAACGGAAGTAATTTTGCCTGCTCCTATTTATCCTGGTTACGAGCCGATTATTCGACTATGCGGTGCAACTCCTATTTTTATAGATGTTCGTGAAACTGGATTTCGTTTAACAGCTGAAGCTCTGCGAAATGCAATTACAGAACGAACAAGATGCGTCGTTTTACCGTATCCTTCTAATCCAACTGGTGTTACCTTATCAAAAGAAGAATTAGAAGATATTGTATCTATCTTAAAAGATAAAAATATTTTCGTTCTTTCCGATGAAATTTATAGCGAACTTGTATATGAAGACAAACACACATCTATCGCTCATTTCCCAGAAATGCGTGATAAGACTATTGTCATTAACGGCTTATCAAAATCACATTCTATGACTGGTTGGCGTATCGGACTTTTATTTGCCCCAAGTTATTTAGCAAAACACATTTTAAAAGTGCATCAATACAATGTTACATGCGCTACTTCAATTGCTCAATATGCTGCAATCGAAGCTTTAACAGCTGCTAAAGATGCACCGAAGATGATGCGCTATCAATACAAAAAACGCCGTGATTACGTGTATAATAGACTCATTCAAATGGGTTTAACGGTTGAGAAGCCAACAGGTGCATTTTATTTATTCCCATATGTTGGACATTTAACATCTTCATCATTTGATTTTGCACTTGATCTTGTAAAAGAAGCTGGGCTAGCCGTTGTTCCTGGAACCGCATTTTCCGAATACGGTGAAGGCTACCTTCGCCTTTCCTATGCTTACAGTATCGAAACTTTAAAAGAAGGCTGTGACCGTTTAGAAGCCTTTCTAAAGAAAAAAGCTAAGAGTTAAACTCTTAGCTTTTTGTTGCATAATGATCACAAGTTTGACGCTTCAATAATTTATGCGGAATAATAATGCATTTTGAAGTAGATTCAGAATGCTCCACCTTATCAACTAAAGCTTTTGCCGCTTCATACCCTAATTGATAAATATTCACATCAACTGTCGAAAGTGGTGGACTAGCAATTTCTGATAATAAAGCATTGTTAAAGCTTACAATCGAAACATCTTTCGGTACAACAAATCCTTTTTTAGAAAGCGCACTTAACACGCCAAGTCCAATTAAATCATCCGTTGCCATAATTGCCGTCGGTGGTTGCTTTAGTCCCATTAATTCCTCAACAGCCTGTTGACCACTCTCTCTTGAAAAATCAAAGTGTAAAATATACTCTTTCGGCAATAGAATATCTGCAAGTTTCAAAGCATCACTCATCCCCGCCAAACGATCTCTCGTTACAAGTAAATCTGAGCCACCGCCAATGAACGCGATTTGCTTATGCCCTAATGAAATCAAATATTCCGCTACTTCTCTTGCAGCCGTATAATTGTCATTATCTACATATGTAATTTCATCTTTTCGATCATATGGCTTTCCTATTAAAACAAACGGGAAATTTTGTTCATGCAAATATTGAATAATCCGATCGTTCTCTCTTGAATATAAAAGAATAATGCCACCAATTTGACGCCCTTGTACCATCTTTATAACACCATTAAAAATTTCTTCTTCCGTTTCACCTGTCGACATATAGAGCGCATACCCTTCCATATGTGCAAATGAGCTTATTCCTCTTATAACTTCTGGGAAAAACGGATTTTGAAAAGCTTTACTTGCAGAGCTCGGCATAACGAGTCCAAGCGTTTTTGTTGTCTGGTTCGCAAGGTTTCTTGCATTTAAATTTGGATGATAGCCTAGTTCACTCATTACTTTTCGAACACGGCGCTTTGTCTTTTCACTTATACTTGGATTATCAGCAATTACACGGGAAACCGTCGATGGTGCAACATTTGCTTTCTTCGCCACATCTTTAATTGTAACTGTCATAAAAATCCCCTCCTCTCACTTCTCTGCCATTTTTCATATATTGTTATCTTGCAATCGTTGCAAGTAATAGGAGAAACCGCAAACTTTCATCACTTCGTTCTATCTTGCAAAAATTATTATCTTCTCCCTCTCCATGTATTGTAAGGGATATAGCTTTATTTTCCTATACTATAATATACTATTTATTTCACATCTTTTCGCATGTGATGTCAAATCTCTTTTCATCTCCCTACAAATTTTTTATAGGGAGATGAAAAGAGAAATGGGACGTAATGTCCCATTTTCATCCTTTCGTACCTCCAGCTGTTAAACCGGAAACAAAATATTTTTGCAGCGATAAGAATAAAATAGAAATCGGAATTGCAATTAATACTGAGCCAGCTGCAAATGTCGTAAATTCATTACCAAATTTTTTCGCTACCATTTCATATAGTCCAACTGCTAAAGTATAATTTTCCGGTGTGCGCAAAATAATACTCGCTAAAATGAAATCTGTAAATGGACCGATGAAAGTGAATAAAGCTACAACCGCTACGATTGGTTTTGCAAGCGGCATAATGATTTGCCAGAAAATACGGAAATGCCCTGCTCCATCCATTCGAGCTGATTCATCCAACTCTTTCGGAATCGTATCAAAATACCCTTTCATTAGCCATGTATTCATCGGAATTGCTCCGCCCACATAAATTAAAATTAATGCAAGATGTGTATCAAGTAATCCTGTTAACTGAGCTAATATATATAGTGCGATTAACGCTGCAAAATTCGGGATCATTTGCAGAATTAAAAATGTTAATAAACCATTTTTTCTTCCGACAAAACGATATCTCGAAAATGCATAAGCAGTAAAGCTAATTGCTAACACCGAAAAAATCATCGTCATTACACTAACTTTTAAAGTATTTTTATACCAAAGTAAGTAATTACTTGAATCGAGATCAAGTAGCTTGCGATAATGATCTAACGTGGCATTTTTCGGAATAATACTTGACCCAGATAAACTATCCCCTGGATTAAACGATGAGCCAATTATCCATAATAATGGATAGAAAATAATCGCACACATTATGAAGATAACTAAATAACTTAATGAAAGACGTAACATCTTTTGTCGTTTAATATTCATTTACATCATATCCTCTTCTTGGAATGATTTTGTTCTCTTAAATTGCCATAACGCAACTGTAATAACAATTAACGATAAAATCATTGTAAGAGCTGCTGCTTTTCCGTACTGAGCCGAAGTCATCGTTAACTTATAGATCCATGAAATTAAAATATCCGTTCCACCCGCATTTTGTCCAGACACAGCAGGTCCCCCGCTATTAAATAGATAAATAATACTAAAATTATTAAAGTTAAACGTATACTGTGTAATCAAAATTGGTGCTGTTGCGTATAAAACAAGTGGCAATGTAATTTTACGGAACTGTTGCCAAGCAGTTGCCCCATCTACTGTAGCAGCTTCATATAATTCTCCTGGAATCGATTGCAATATACCTGTTGTCATTGCAAATACGAATGGGAAACCGAGCCACGTTTGGATCATAATTAAAGCAATCTTCGCCCAAAACGGATCTGTCATCCAAGCAATCTTTTCAATCCCGAATAAAGCTAATACTTGATTATTAATTGCTCCAAATGTTTCATTAAACATACCCGAGAAGACAAGAATAGATACGAATGCTGGAACAGCCCACGGTAAAATGAAGATTGTTCGAATAATTGCCTTACCTTTAATACCAGGCTGATTTACGATAATCGCTAAGAAAATACCAAGTGCAACTTGTAATGTTGTTGCAACAAATGTCCAAATGACAGTCCAAGAGAATACACTTAAAAATGTATCTCTCCACATTGGTAATGTGAAAATATCAATAAAGTTTTTAAAGCCCACCCAATCTACTAATTTAGCTGGAGGAGAGTGATATAAATCATAATTCGTAAATCCAATTAAAATTACGAAAATGATTGGGAAAACAACAACAAAGATAAGCAATAGAAAACCTGGTGAAACCATTAAATATGGAAAACCTTGATCTAATAAGTTACGATATTGCTCTTTTACAGAGTTTAATGGCGTTCCTATATCACGTTTTTTCCCATTTTGATATGCATCATATAAGTTAAATGCATATATCCCTAGACCAAACACAACGACGATTAGTGCCAAAATCCCTTCTACTAATAGAAAGACCGAATGGTCACGTGGAACTTCTGTACCAAGCGTTACAATTCCCCATAATCCTATATTTAACAAATCAGCAAATGCTACAATAAATGAACCTGTTAATACTAGAAAAATAAGACCTTTTACAAATTGTTTATTATATAGTTGACCAATACCTGGAATGATTGATAACATGGTCGCCATTTTCCTATGCTTTGAACCGTTTAACTCTTTCTCTGGTTCCATAGATGTTTGCATGTTCCTTCCCCCTTTTTTCTTCCTACTTGGAAGGGAGAGAATTCGTGCCTCTCCTATTAGAGGCACGAATTTCACCTTATTTTTTATTGCTGTGGTTTGCCTCAATATTACCTTTAATTTGTTTCACTGCATTATCAAGTGCTGCTTTTGGCTCTTGTTTATTTGATACAACTAATTGAAGCGCATCTCCAGCTGGTTTCCAAACTTCTTGCATTTCTGGAATATTCGGCATCGGGATTCCATTTTCTGATTGAGTCGCAACTGCTTTTGCAGCCTCATTATCTTTAATAATTGGATCTTCCATCACTGATTTTACTGGAGGAATTTCTTTTGTTTTCTCAAATCGAATTTTCGCGTTTTCTTCATTTGTTACCCACTCAGTGAATTTTGTAGCTAAATCATTTTGTTTAGAGAAACTTGTTACATGCCATCCTTTTACCCCAACAAATGTTTTCATCGGTTGACCATTTGGTAATTTCGGCATTGGAGCAACACCATAATCAATTCCAGCCTTTTCCATCGCTTGGAATGCCCATGGACCATTCATAATAGATGCTGCTTTTCCTTCATTAAATAATCCATCTGCAGCTGAACCGCCAGATTCACCAATAATTCCTTTTGGTAATAATTTTTCTTTATACCATTTTTGAATATATTCAGCACCTTGTACTGCACCACTATTATTTAATCCAATATCTGTCGGAGTCAGTTTTCCATCTTTTTCACCAAATACATAACCGCCCATACCCTCCATAAATGCGTTAGCAAAATAGAAGTTATCTCCTAATGTTAAAAATCCGTACTTGTCATCTTTCGTAAAGTCTTTTGAGAAGTTATACAGCTCATCCATCGTTTCTGGTGCTTTTGACATTAATTTTTTATTATAAATAAAGATTGGTGTTTCAATTGCTTTTGGTAAACCGTATAGTTTTCCGTCGTATGTTTGTGCCTTTATTGATAAATCTGTAAATTTATTTTTTACCGTATCATCCACTTTCACCTCTGAAAGTAGCCCTTCTGTTACCGCATTACCAATATGATCATGTGGCAATGTTACAACATCTGGCCCTGTACCAGCTGGACCGTCGAGACGAAGTTTTTCTATTTGTTTCGTCATCTGAACCTCTTCAACTTTTACTTTCACATTATATTTCTTTTCAAAACTTTTCACTGCCGGCTCTAAACCCACACCTTTTTTCTCATCTTCCCAAACGAGAAGATCATAATCTTTCTTCTCTTTACTTGCTTCTTTTTTCCCTGAATCTTTCGGTCCACATGCAGATAACATACCGATTGACAATGCTGAAATCGTTAATAGTGATAATGCTTTCTTCATCCCAAAAACCTCCCTAAATTGTCTATGTACCTCTTTAATTGAAAACGTTTGCATTTAATTGTTTAATAGAAGCGCAAACAATATCTAAATCTATGAAAACGTTTGCGCTATTTGTCTATCATTATACATCCTTTTATTCATTTTGCAAATATTAATTTTCAAAATAATCTTATCATACTCTTTATTCATTGACTTTACATAAAATGAATACTACTCTTATAAGCAATATTAAAGTTATGTGGAAGGCAATCGTTTGCAACATAATCTTTATTATTTCGTTTAAGGGAACTATATGTATAGAGATATTAAAGGGGGATTTTCTATATGCTTAAAGAAGCGATCTATCATAGGCCAAAAGATAATTATGCATACGCTTACGACGAAAAAACAATTCACATCCGAATACACACAAAAAGAGATGATGTTCACAACGCCGCTCTCATCTACGGTGACCCGTACGAATGGCAGGACGGGAAATGGATTACAGCGAGTACACCGATGAAAAAAACTGGATCTACTGAGTTATTTGATTATTGGTCCGTTTCAATCAAACCAAAATTTAAACGCTTACGTTATGGATTCGAATTAAAAAACGACGTAGAAACTTTTATTTATACAGAACGAGGATTTTTTTCTAATATCCCAAATGACGATGTCGGTAACTTTTTCTGCTTTCCATTTGTTCATGCAAAAGACGTTTTCAGGGCACCATCCTGGATTAAAGACACAGTATGGTATCAAATTTTCCCGGAACGATTCGCTAACGGGGATAACACATTAAATCCAGCAAACACCCTCCCTTGGGGAAGTACCGAACCAACTCCAACTAATTTTTTCGGCGGAGATTTTGCTGGTATTATTCAAAACCTTGATTACCTTGTGAAGCTTGGAATTTCCGGAATATATTTCACTCCTATTTTCAAAGCTCATTCGAATCATAAATATGACACAATTGATTACATGGAAATCGATCCACAATTTGGGACGAAAGAAACTTTCAAAGAACTCGTTCAGGCGTGTCATAAACATGGTATAAAAGTAATGCTCGACGCTGTTTTTAATCATAGCGGATACTTCTTTGATAAATTTCAAAACGTGCTGAACCACGGTGAGAATTCCGCCTATAAAGATTGGTTCCACATTCATGAATTCCCAATTATAACCGAGCCACTTCCTAATTATGATACTTTCGCATTTACACCGTATATGCCTAAATTAAATACAGCACACCCAGATGTAAAAGAATATTTACTTGAAGTAGGGCGTTATTGGGTAAGAGAATTCAATATAGACGGTTGGCGCCTTGATGTAGCAAATGAAGTCGATCACAGTTTTTGGAGAGAATTCCGAAGTGAAATAAAAGCATTGAATCCTGAAGTATATATTTTAGGTGAAATTTGGCACGATGCACTCCCATGGCTACAAGGTGACCAATTTGATGCTGTAATGAGCTATCCTGTTACAAACGCTCTACTTTCTTACTTTGCTAACGAATCCATTCATGCAAGTGAATTTATGAAACAAATTACCGATTCTCTACATTCCTACTCTATGAATGTAAATGAAGCGGCATTTCATTTATTAGACAGTCATGACACACCTAGAATTTTAGCAACATGTAACGGGGATAAAAATAAGTTAAAGTTACTCTATGTATTTCACCTTTCTTTCATCGGTTCTCCTTGTATTTATTACGGCGATGAAATCGGTATGGATGGTGGAATGGACCCTGACTGCCGCAAATGTATGATATGGGATGAAAAAGAACAAGATACTCTTTTATTTACACATATACAAACATTAATTTCATTACGGAAACAACATAAAGCATTTGGAGGAAATGGTACTTTTCAATTCATTGAGGCAAATGATGAACATAATTATATTTCTTATACAAAAACATATGAAGATGAAACTATCTTTTTCGTTTTAAATCCTACTAACAGTGAAGTTACAACTTCACTCCCTCTTCATATTACCAGGAAGAAAATAATTAACATTTATACAAACGAAGAATTTTCAGCGGAAGCAAGTGTATTACAAGTTACACTTCCACCGTATGGATTCTCTATTTTAAAATGGTAATAGTAAAAGCCTTATGCCAAGGTGGCATAAGGCTTTTCTTATTTCAATTTAAATACCATTGCTTCATATGGTCGTAATGTAATGTTTTCTATCAATACATTTTCTACATCATAATTGTGTATTAATAACTCTGCTTCACTATAAACAATATCCTCTGGCAATTCAAATACACATTCATCCGCAGTGAAGTTTGCAATCACCAGCAGCTTTTCTTCTCCATATGTTCTTACATAAGCAAAAATAGAGGGGTTATTTTCTAATATTAAATCATATGTTCCATACACAACTATTTCATTGTTTTTACGTAATTCAATCAATTTTTTATAGTAATAAAAAATTGATTCTTCATCTTGAATTGCTTGTTTCACGTTAATCTCTTTGTAGTTAGGATTTACCGCGATCCAAGGCTCACCCGTTGTGAATCCAGCATGTTCTCTATCATCCCACTGCATCGGAGTTCTAGCATTATCTCGGCCCTTTATATATATAGACTGCATCACTTTATCGATATCTTCGCCGCGCTCTATAACTTTTTCTTTATACATATTTAGTGTTTCAATATCTCGGTATTCATCAATTGATTCAAATCGAACATTTGTCATTCCGATTTCTTCTCCTTGATAAATATATGGTGTCCCTTTCATCATATGAAGTACTGTCGCTAACATTTTTGCTGATTCAGTATGATAAGCTCCATCATTACCAAAACGAGATACAACGCGAGGCTGATCATGGTTATTCCAATAAAGGCTATTCCATCCTGTTTGTTCTAATGCTTTTTGCCACTTTGTTAAATTTTGTTTCAAAGTAAGGAGTGAGCATGGTTTTACATCCCATTTCCCGCCTTCTCCGGAATCTAAATCCATATGTTCAAATTGGAATACCATTTGCAGTTCTTTTCTAGCTTCCCCTGTATACAATTTAGCCTCTTCTGTCGTTACACCAGGCATTTCCCCAACCGTCATAATGTCATACTGAGACAATACGTCTTCATTCATTTCATGCAAATACTTATGAATATTCGGACCGTTCATAAAATGTTTATGCCCTGAAACATATCCTTCTTCATCCGTTTCAACAGATGGTAAGCCATCTTCTTTAGAAATAAAATTGATAACATCCATACGGAATCCATCAATTCCTTTTTCTAACCAAAACTTCATCATGTCATAAACATCTTGTCTTACCTTTTCATTATCCCAGTTTAAATCTGGCTGTTTTTTAGAAAACAGATGCAAATAATATTCATCTGTCATTTCATCATATTGCCATGCAGAGCCACTAAATGCCGCTCCCCAGTTATTCGGCTCTTTCCCTTCATTTCCAGGACGCCATATATAATAGTCTCTATATTTATTTTCTTTTGCTTTACGTGATTCAATAAACCAATTATGTTCATCTGAAGTATGATTAACAACTAAGTCCATCATAAGTTTCATATTACGTTTATGCATTTCATGTAATAGTTCATCCCAATCTTCCATTGTTCCGAACTCGTTCATAATTTTACAATAATCACTTATATCGTAACCATTATCATCGTTTGGAGATTCATAGACTGGTGATAACCAAATTACATCAATACCTAATTCTTTTAAGTAATCTAGCTTCGTAAGAATACCACGAAGATCCCCTATACCATCACCGTTACTATCCATAAAACTACGAGGATAAATTTGATATACTACACTTTCTTTCCACCATTGTTTTCCCATTATGCTACCCCATTTCATCTATACTATTGATTCGTTTTTCTTTTTTAAGGCGCAAACGTTTTCATTACTGAATAATAACAGATTCTATCCAAATTTAAAATAGCGCTTACAATATTTATTTTCTTTTTCTAATAAAACATGTGGAACTTATTATATATTCATAGGGATAATGAAAACGTTTTATTTTTTTACAGTGTTTTTATTTCTTTTTTGAATCTATTCGTTTATAATAAATTCAAAGAAAACGTTTGCATAAACTTTCTAGGGGGAAATATCATGGCAGAACTTAAATTAGAAAATATTTATAAAATATATGATAATAACGTAACAGCCGTAACAGATTTTAACTTACACATTCAAGATAAAGAATTTATCGTATTCGTTGGTCCTTCTGGATGCGGAAAATCTACAACACTACGAATGGTAGCTGGGCTTGAAGATATTTCAAAAGGAGAATTTTCAATTGATGGTAAGCTAATGAACGATGTTCCTCCAAAAGATCGAGATATCGCAATGGTCTTCCAAAACTACGCTCTTTATCCACATATGAGTGTGTATGATAATATGGCATTTGGATTAAAACTTCGAAAAATACCAAAAGATGAAATCGACCGTCGAGTGAAACATGCAGCTCAAATTTTAGGGCTTGAACAATATTTAGATAGAAAACCGAAAGCTTTATCAGGTGGACAACGTCAACGTGTTGCATTAGGTAGAGCAATTGTTCGAGACGCAAAAGTCTTCTTAATGGATGAACCATTATCAAACTTAGACGCTAAACTACGTGTTGCAATGCGATCAGAAATTTCTAAATTACACCACCGCCTGGGCACAACGACAATTTATGTAACACATGATCAAACTGAGGCAATGACAATGGCTTCACGCCTTGTTGTTATGAAAGACGGCAAAATCCAACAAATTGGAACTCCAAAAGAAGTATATGAAACACCTGAAAATATTTTCGTTGGTGGTTTTATCGGTTCACCCGCAATGAATTTCTTCCGTGGAAAATTAACTGAAACCGATTTCGTTATAGACAGTTCACTAAAGTTTAAAGTATCTGAAGGAAAAATGAAGTTATTACGCGAACAAGGCTATGTAAATAAAGAAATTGTTTTAGGTATTCGTCCAGAAGATATTCATGATGAACTATTATTTTTAGAAGCTTCACAATCTACTACTTTCACAACGAAAATTGAAGTTGCAGAGTTGTTAGGGGCTGAATCCATTTTATATATGAAACTTGGAGATCAAGATTTTGCAGCACGTGTTGATGCAAGACATGCATTTTCACCTGGAGATCAAATTAAACTAGCATTTGATATGAATAAAGCGCATTTCTTTGATAGTCAAACTGAACAACGTATTCGCTAAGTATACATGCAAATACAACACTTTCTTTTTTAGGTAGAAAAGAGAACCTAGCCATGCATAGAAACGGTCAGATCCTCTTCCTACCCCGTGCCAAATTAAAACAAAAAAATAGTGGGTACGAAATCACTTGTATTCTGTATAGTTGCTACTTATACGATAAGAAATTAGAATGGCTGAAAATACACACAAAAAAACCGTCCACATATTTTGAGGGCGGTTTTCATTATTATACGAGGGCTTCTACTGTATGAAATGATTGTCCTTTCGTGCCAATAATACCGAAAATCGGTAAGTCACTCAGCACCACTTCTTCTTGCTGTTTCATAAAAGATGACGTTAATTGTTTTATCTCTATCCAAACGTCATTAATACAAAGTACATTGGAATCGTTCTCTTGTTGGCGAGAAAAAATAGAATCTATTTTATATAAACCAGCATTTTGAAAAAGCATATCAATGCGACTAAATGCATTCAAAGTAATACTGATAACGCGTTGCCAATCTCCTTGCTTTCCCATATCATAGGATACAAAAAGTGCTTCTCCGCCTAGATTCGTAATTTCCTCCACTGTTGCTTGTCCACTTTCTTGATCAATGTCCGTCACAATTACTTTTGCGCCTTGTTTAGCCAACAAAAGAGCTGTATTACGTCCAATACCGATGCCACCGCCAGTTACGATAGCAACTTTCCCTGCAAGCTTCATTTTCATTACCCCTTCTATAAGTCTTACCGTCATTCAGTATACTCTTTTATTATATTAGTCCGCAAGCAGGAAAAGTTTACTCCACAACTTGTAAGCGATTACTTTTCTGTTTCTTTTTTTTTCTTACTATTATATTGATCGAAGGTTAAACCAATAAAAATAAGAATCCCCCAAAATATTAAGCTACCTCCAGTCATTCTAAATCCCCCTTTGTTATATAATGATATTATTTATATCCATAATACCATTATCTTAATTTTCAATCTATTTAAAACGAAAATAGGATGTTTGAATTAGCTACAGCTTCTTTAAACATCCATCAATAATATGGAGGGTATTATATAGGAAATATCCGCCCTATATCAATTCCATTTATCTAATTTTCCAAAAAAAAAGATAATGATGAAATTTTTCACGAAATTAAAAATAAGACTTTTTATATACAAACGATAAAAAGTCTTATTTCATTAGTAGCACGTATAATCTAAATATTAATTATACAAGACTCATCACTTTCGTCTTTGCAATTAAATCATGGAAGCCACAATTATCTTTGCGGAATAACATCATATATACATTGCATATTAATGGAACTCCAAGTAATAATATGCTTGGTAATAATAATACCAAAAATCGTATTATTAATGTTTGTAACGTTAGTTTTTCACTTGTTAACGAGATTATTTTTGTTCTTGTTACCTTTTTACCAAGTGTAGAACCGTTCCAAAGAAAAGGTAACACAATAAAATTTATAGCCATTAATACGAAAACAAGTGTAAGGTCATATCTATAGTCACCTAAACTTATATTAAAACGATTGAAAATAGCACTATAGTTTCCGGTAATAATAGCTACTACTGCACCGTACGTAACCGAGATTAAAAACATGTCAATAAGGGAAGCACCTATGCGATTCATTACAAGCGCTGGACGATGCATCTTTAACTTCATTTTGTGTCGACTCCTTCATATCCTTCTTTACCCGTCTCATCGTACCACTTCTAAAAAACATTGTAAACTGGCGTTTCGCTTACTTTTCTTGTACAATGTGTTACAACAGCACTGTAAAGGAGGTTCCCATATTGAAAAGATGGATAATCCTATTTGCCGCACTCTTATTAACAGGTTGTACAGGCAATACAAACCATTTGACCTATACAATTAACGATGAATATGAACTCATACATACTTCTGGAGATGCATTTGAACTTTTCCCATCGCAGGATGCTGTATATGCTACACAATACATCCCTGCAAAAATTACAGAAATTGCTTGGGACGATAAATACATTATCACAAAGCAAATTGAGGAAAAATCAGATCCAAATAATCCTGACGCAGCAATTACAAATAAAAAAAGTGAACATTATTGGATCATCGATGTAAAGCATAATAAACGATTTGGTCCTTATAATGAAAAACAATTTAACGAGCAAAAAGATGCTTTTAAAATTACAGTTCCTTTTCAAAGTGTAGATTCATATGTGAAAGAGCTAAAAAAACAGTCAGCATAACTTTTTATGCTGACTGTTTTTGCTTAAATTATTATAAAGACACTTTATTTAGAGAGTGAAATATTAAAAGTTTGCGGTTCTTTAACAGCTTCATTTGTGTCTCCTGCTGCTAAATCATCTGTCGTAAACTTAATATCCTTTACTTTTTCTTTTCCATCATCAAGTATTAAACCGATAATTCCTTCTCGTGTCTCACCAGGCCTATAATCTTCCCTTGAAACACTCTTTGTACCAACGAGCGTATCTTCATCATATAAAAAGTTTTGAGTCGCTACATTAAAATGTTGTTTGTCATTTATAGCAACATCATTCATAGAGAAAAATTGCATGTTCTTATCTCCACTATTCTCTACCTTATATGTAATTTCAACATACCGAATCGTATCGCTAATCTCTGTTCCACTTAACGATGCATATAATTCAGCATCTTCTTGACTCACTTTATCTCCCAATCTACGCTTTACTTCTTCAGGAGTTAATGCAGTATACACTTTCAATGTATTTTTTGCCTCTTTGCTCATTTGTGATAATGAGATAACTTTAACGTCTTGTACGTGAATTTTCATTGGGGCTACTTCAAATGTCTGATTCACAGAATGAATCTGTTCTAATTCAAATGTCCCCCACCCTTTTTCTTTCACTTTTTGTCCTACTTTTTTAAGCTCACGCCCACCATACTCTTTTGTTTCTGGAATAGATTCTTTCTTTTTAGGTTCTGCCTTCTTTTCTTCTTGCTGGAAGCAACCACTTAACATAAGAAGAAAACTGCATAAAACAAAAATACTTTTCCATGCTTTCATCATTTAATTTCTCCTAACACTATCATTCATTAATATAAATTAGTCCCTTGATTTGTAAACTATAGAAACAATAAGAAGTCCACAAAACGAACTTGTCAGTCCAGATACTATTATACCTCCTATTTGGAAAATATGAAAATAGGGGTCTAATAACGCGTGAACGATAAATATAATAATCGCCACAACGATAGATGAAGCCCAATATTTCTTTTTTTCCGAAGTTAAACTAGTATCTTGATCAGTTTCCCTCCTATATTTCCATAGTACATATATTAGTAATAGTAGACCAAAACACGTACTCCCATGCTGTAAAAATTTATAAATCGGAATACTATATACTTCTTGCTGTAACAGCGGTATTTTCATAACAAAATAGCCTGTCTTATGAGTAAAAGCATCCCAGACGACATGCGTCACCATACCGAATAAAGCAGAATAGCAAAATACAAAAAAGTCCTTCCAAGTATATAGCCCCCACTTCGCATCTACTACATATTTATAGTAATTAGCAAAAGGCTTAGGTAAATGTGTTATAAACGGTCCTTTTAAAATACGATGATATCCATATGCTAATAAAAAAACGAGTGGTAAATTCAAATAGAAGAAACCAGCCCATGTATGGCCAATAATACCGTATGGCCTAAAATATAAAAAATATTCAAAATCAGGTGCCATACTACCCAATATAAGAGCCGTCACCGAAATATAACTAGAATGTTTCTTAGCAAAAGGGAGAACAGCTGCTGGATGTGCAAATGTAAACGGCATATTTTAACTCCTTTTCATATTTCCAATAGAATACATATTATCATAACGACATGAATAATCTCCATGCAATATTTATTTTCACATTGGAATATGATAGTTTAAATGTTATAATTCACATAAAATATTCAGAAAATAAAGGGGGTCACGTGTCGTTAACACTTGTATTTTTTCTTGTTCTGTCTACCTTGTTTTTAAGTACATACATTGGCTTCTTTCTATGGAAGCACTTGAAAATTATAAAATATATGCCTGCCCTCTTTGGCTTTATGAGCGTTCTTTTCATTTTCATATGGAAGAGAATGACTTTCAGCTGGGAAGGGCTTGGTTTTGGCGCACTTCAATATACAATATTACTAGCAAGTTGTATTACACTTGTATTCGCTGCTTTTTTAGAAACAAAATCCGTTATGAATTGAGGTTTATATATTGATTGAAACACCCTTTTTAAAAAGCGTCTCATTACAAAAAGAAAATATCCCTAGCTTTTCCGCATATCCATACTGCTTACCGGCTATACGAACATTACAATCACTCCTTTTCCATCCGAATGTAACATTCATTATTGGAGAAAACGGAACGGGTAAATCAACATTACTCGAAGCGATTGCAGTTGCTTTAGGTTTTAATGCAGAAGGTGGAACGAAGAACTTCCGTTTTAACACGTACGATTCACATTCGTCTTTACATGAATACATTCGAATTTCAAAAAGTTTCAATACACCAAAAGACGGTTTCTTTCTTCGCGCTGAATCATTTTATAACGTTGCTTCTTATATTGATGAAATGGATGCTGATTTAGACGCACCCGGAAATCCAATTATTGACTCCTATGGTGGTACCTCACTACACAAACAATCACATGGTGAATCATTTTTCTCATTATTTATGAATCGTTTTTCAGGACAAGGTTTATACATTTTAGATGAGCCTGAGGCCGCTCTATCACCAATGAGGCAACTTTCTATGCTTATTCGAATGCACGAACTAGCGGAACAAGGTTCACAATTTGTTATCGCGACGCACTCTCCTATTTTAATGGCTTATCCTGAATCTACTATATACTCTTTAACTCAAGAAGGGATTCACGAATCGACATTAGAAGAAACGGAGCATTACCAAACGACGAAACTTTTCTTTGAAAATCGCGATCGATTATTTCATCACTTATTTGAGTCATAAAAAAAGAGGCAGCAATCGCTGCCTCTTTTTTATAATGCTTCTATAAATAAAGCTACTCCAATACCGCCTCCAACGCATAGAGAGGCAATACCTTTTTCTAATCCACGTCGTTTTAATTCGTGAATTAAACTTACCGTAATACGAGCTCCTGTACAACCGATTGGATGTCCAAGTCCTACACCACTACCGTTTACATTCACTTTCTCACGGTCTAACCCTAACTCTTTCTCTACAGCTAGGTATTGTGCAGCGAAAGCTTCATTAATTTCAAGTAAATCTGCATCTTCTAATGACCAATCTACTTTTTCTAACCCTTTGCGAATTGCTGGTGCTGGTCCAATACCCATAATTTTCGGATCTACACCTGCTACTGAATATCCAACAATTCGAGCTAACGGTTGTAAGCCTTTTTCTTTCGCCTTTTCTTCACTCATTAATACTAAAACGGCACTTCCGTCATTAAGACCAGATGAATTCCCTGCAGTTACTGATCCATCTTTACGGAAAGCTGGTTTTAATCCTGCTAATTTTTCAGCTGTAATATCTGCACGTGGATGTTCATCCTTTGCAAATACAACTTCTTTTCTACGTTCTTTTATTGTAATAGGAACAATTTGGTCGTCAAAGTATCCAGACTCCATCGCTTGCAGCGCTAATGTATGACTACGAAGCGCAACTTCATCTTGTTCCTCTCTTGTAATTTCATATTGTTCAACTAAATTTTCCGCTGTTTCACCCATCATAATATGGTGAATCGGATCTTCTAAAACTTCCCACACCGTATCACGAATTTCTCCGTGCTGTAGACGTTGTCCCCAGCGGTGTTGTTTTAATGCATAAGGGCTCGAGCTCATTGCTTCTACTCCACCTGCAACAACAATATCACTTACACCTAATTGGATTTGCATTGCAGCAGACATAATTGCTTGCATACCTGAAGAACATTGACGTTGAATTGTATAACCAGTAACTGTGTCAGGAAATCCTGCCGCTAATGCAGCTGTTCTTGCTGTATTTGCTTCATCAGTTCTTTGAATACAATGACCTAAAATTACTTCATCAACTTCATGTGGCTCTACTCCGCCTCTTTTTACAGCTTCCTGAAGTACAGGAACAGCTAATTCTACTGGTGTTATATTTTTTAGTGCTCCTCCGAAAGTTCCAATAGGTGAACGAACTGCAGCTGTAATGACAACATTATGCATTTTGTACTTGCCCCTCTCTTATGTACCCTAGTAAGTTTTTAGGTGAAATCCCATAAGTTGTATGTCTAAAATTATCATACTATAAACATACCAAAAAATCAAAATATTTAATATAATAAAAATAGAAGGAATTAACCTTCTATTCTGTCAATGCGTATAAGAATTTTTGTAATATCTTCTCTGTCGTTTCATTCAATTTTGGTAACTTATCTACTGGAAAATATTGAAGTTGTAACCCTTCATGATCGAGCTTTAATTCTCCGCTTACATGATGTGCCTGATACAGATGAATCACATTAAAAATTTCATCTCCATTTGGATAACGGAAATAAACTTCCTTTCCTGAAAGAACGCCAAGAAATTGCATAATTTTCGCGTTTAGTCCCGTCTCCTCGAATAATTCTCTACGAGCAGTTTCTTCTGTCGTTTCTCCCAGTTCCATTGCCCCACCAGGTACGCCCCAATCATATGTATCTGAACGATATTGAAGCAATACTTCTTGATTATCATTTAATATAATAATTGCCGATCCTACTAAAATAAGTGGTCTCGTACCAACTACTTTGCGTAACTCTTCAATATACCCCAATATGTAAACTCCCCTTTCCTCACCCTTCCTTATCATAACAAAATTCTCTTTCTTTTGTTGCTGTAATTTTCAATAAAAAAGGAAGCTTCCACTTCCTTTTTTTACCGTTATCCTGCTATTTGCGGGCGGTAAGACCCCTACCTCAAAATTCAGCGAAAGTAAAGAAGTTAGGTGGGGATCGGGCTGCCCATAAAAGCCCGATTGGTGAGGGCTGATAATCAGTGGGCGATGAACAAAACCCCCACTGATTAAAGTTTCACTTTATTTCTTAAAGCTTTCGTATTTTACAACTTCAAAAGCTTCTTCAATTTCCTCACTATGATAATGGACATATGTAAAACGCCCTAATTCTACTAACCTAGCTATTTCTTGCAATGCTTTATGCTGATCATATGTTTCTTCAATTGTAATATGTACATAAAACTTCATTAATGGATGTTCATATAAAGGTTCTCCCACCTCTACATATACATCTTCAACCCCTTGCACAACTCTTACATAGCTCGCAAATTGATAAAGAGCTTCTCTGTCTGAAACGATTTTTAATGTATACATATATTCTCCCCCTTTTCTTTACTATATCAAAAAGCAGACCATACTACGTTATAGAACTATGAAATTTTTTCGACTTGTATTATATATATTCGTGCGATAAACAAGGCGTTTATCCATACATAGAATCTTTTCCCACATATATTATAGGAAGAATTTGTTCATTTGAGGTGTTCCTTATGGATTCATACGTTAATATATGTGTTTGCATTACTCCAGGCGCCGATATTTCTGACGACCGTATTGCAAAAGATTTAGCAGTTGCAGAATCAATTTGGCATCCCATTACATTTCAAATTAAAGAAGTAATTGTACTAAACGAACTTTTCCGTTTTTCTAATCGGGAAATTAGTTATAAAAACTCCATTCAAAGTCAGGAAAAATTATCATCCTTTTTTCAAACTTGTGTTAACGAAGCTCCTGAATGTGACCTTTATATTTGTTATATTGGTAGTGATTATTTCAAAGAAACCGCAGTAATCGCTTGCGCTTACTCTCTAGCGAAACAACAACAACTTACTGGTTACATCGTTTTAACAAACTCAGCTGCTCCAATGAAAAATATATACACCCTCGCTCACGAAATTGGTCATATTTTATTTACAAGACGAATTCATGGAAAACTTACTCATGCAGATCCTCATTCTCCAACTGGATCGGAGCACCACCCTTCTCCAACAAATCTTATGTATCCTATCGTCCCTCGCCCTGAAAACGTCCATATTCATTCCTTATTAACAAACGAACAAAAGGAACTCTCCTTACAAAGTTCTTTATTACAAAGAAAAAAACAGTAACGATCTTGTTACTGTTTAAAACAACATATTCCAATCAACAAACCAAATACCGGCTGCGAGGAATAAAAATAGGCAACTAAACGTAAACGTAATTCCTCTGAAAATCCCAATATAATATTTCTTTGGAAATACTTTTTTGCATATCCAGAGCAGCCCTTTTCCTATTAAACCGAAGAACAAAACATAACCTGATGTGTCATCTAATAAAGTATCGAAATAGTCATCATGCATCTTTTTTGTGAAAACGGTATAGATCCCTAATATTGCTAATCCTAGAAACAGAATAGTTAATATACATATAATCATTATTTGCATATGAATGCCCTTTTTTCTAATTTTGTGTGAATTTTTAAAAGCATATAAATAACGACTAAAAAAACTATTTGATGTATATACATTCCTATAATGCCTGATAAATCTAACATTACAAATATATATTCTAATGCAATTGGAACAAGCAAATAGAGCAAAGTAAACCAACCACCAAATTTAATATTTATAACGGCCGCGCTCAGAAATACAATACCTACAAGACCAAAGCTTTCTATAGCAGTAAATTGAATAAACGTTGTGCCATAAAAGTTATTTAGTAATGCAATACTGAAAATTGATAAAAACCATAGCACACTAGTTATATACATAATAATAAGTTCAGTTCTTTTCCGCTTAAACGCCGCTGTTCTCATCCCCCATATTAATACAATAATTCCTACAAAAATCATAATCGGATAGCCAATTAACTCAATTAAAGAATAAGACAAACGACGGTCGGCTGCACTAAAGAATACGCTCTTCATCATCGTGAAAGCCAATAAATTTACAATAAAGTAAAGTAATAATTTATAATTACCTTTTCTATCTATATCCATCTCTTCCGCAAGTTGATTAGCATATTCTTTTGGAGCATGACCAAATATATCACTTACCGTCTTTCCCTTCTTCTCACCTTCTATTAAATGTAGTTCTGCATCTTCTAAAAAGAATTTAATATCCTTCTCACTTATTCCTTTTACTCTTAAATAGGCTCCTGTGTTTTCCAAAAAAGTTCGTGACTCATGAGAAAGCATCGCATTCCCTCCTTCCAAACTACTAGTTTACACTTTTTCTCTCTTCAATTTTTAAAGACCATCTCATTAACCCATATATACTTCCATACATAAGTAATATCTTTGCAATTCCCCAAAATACATTTTTTTCTTCTAATCCTTTAAATATAAACATAATCGCTAAAGGAACAATTAGCACCAAAACACCCATCCAACCAAGGACATACACTTCTCCAACGAAAAGTAATAAAAAGATACTTGCTGCTAATATATATGTTTGCATTGTCGACAATTGCAAAATAGGTGTACCGTACCATTTATCAACAAACATCAATAATACTAATAGTAAAATGGGAACCATTACTATTATGTAAATAATCCCGAACTCTACAAATTTATTTTTAAAAGAAGACATTCTAAACGCAACAATGGTTCCAATAATCGTAATGATTAAGACGATAGGATAGCCAATTAACTGTATATTCGTTAGTGTAAATTGCTGATTTGGATTATTAAATAAAATATGAGTTAATATCCAATACCCGCCAATACCAATTATCATCGCAAGAATACTCTTTATACTCCCGCCTTTATCCTTCTCCATCTCTTTCGCTAATTCTTCTGCATATTCTTTTGGCGAATCACCAAATATATCACTTACCGTCTTTCCTTTTTTCTCACCTTCTATTAAATGTAGCTCTGCATCCTCTAGAAAAGCATCTACATCTTCTTCTTTAATTCCCTTCGTAATTAAATACACTTTCGTATCGATTAAAAACTTTTCCCCTTCTTTAGAAACTTGCATTAGAATCCCTCCCTTATTTAACCGTTTCTCTTCTATTCGTCTTCATCATAATTTCAACGAAAATTAAAATAAATAAACTTCCGTATAAACATATAATCTGAAATAACATCGGTATGAGATCTTCTGATGTAAATGTTTGAAACACTAACATAATAGAAAGAGGAATAATTAAATATAAATTTTTAAACCATCCTTCAAAATATATATTTATAGCTACCGTGAGGATAAAGATCCCTCCAGCTAATATATAACTTTGGACTAGAGTCAACGTAAACATCGTTGTAGGATATATCACATCTAATATCGTAACTGCTCCTAATAAAAACATTGGCGCAATCATGACTAAAAACCATGTTTTTGTAAAGCTTGTTACAAAGGTCATTTTACGAAGCAGAAAATTAGGACCCATTACAGCTAAAATCAATGTAAAACTATAGCCAATACACTGAATAAGTGAAATCTGTAGAATTCCGTTATTCACTATTAAGATAGAAGCAATAATCCAAAACGATACGACATTCATTACCGTAAAACCAATTTGCTTCCACGTTTCCTGTCTATCCCTTTCCATTACTTTTACAAGTTCATTTGCATATTCTTTCGGTGAGCTTCCGAAAATATCTTCTACACTTTTTCCTTCACCCTCACCTTCTATTAAATGCAACTCTGCATCTTCTAAAAAGCTTTCAATATCGCTTTCTTTCACACTCTTTGCAGTTAAAAATAATCTCATATCTAATAAAAAATTTCGCGCTTCATTTGATAACATTATTTTTTTCTCCCCTTCCCTTCAAGTAGACGCTCTACACTACTTTGCATCGCTTCCCAGCGATCCATAAATTCATCCAGTGCTTCCTCGCCTTTTTCTGTTAATGTATAATATTTTCGCTTTGGGCCAGATGGAGATTCCTTCATTACACTTGTTATTAATCCTTCCTTTTGCATTCGTATTAATAACGGATAAATACTTCCCTCACTCGCCATTGTGAAACCATACTTCGCTAATCTTTCACTCATTTCATAACCGTATATTTCACCTTCAGAAATAATAGCAAGTAAGCATCCTTCTAAAATCCCTTTCAGCATTTGACTTGTCGACATATTTCAAATCCTCCCACTATCTTGTTTTACAAGATAGATAAGCGTAAGTATCTTGCTTTACAAAATAGTATAGCAAACGCTACTTTGCAAAACAAGATAGCTAGCAATATTTTTCCAAATGTTTGCAGGGATTTTATTATCACCTCTCTAAATAGAGCAATAAGAGAACTTTTATTATGAAGGAGTGTTTTTCATCATGGTTACAAATCGAGTTGTCTTTTTAACAGGTGCTGCGAGCGGTATTGGTTATGAAATGGGAAGTGCTTTTGCCAAAGAGGGTGCTAAAGTTGTAATTAGTGATCGTCTTGAAGAACGTGCGAAAGAAGCTGCTGAACAATTGCAAAAAGAAGGCTATCAAGCCATTGGTTTAAAATGTGACGTTACATCTGAAGAAGAAATTACAGCAGCAATTTCTCAAACAGTTACTCACTTCGGCTCATTAGATGTATTAATTAACAACGCAGGAATGCAACATGTTTCACCGATTGAAGATTTTCCAACTGATAAATTCGAGCTTCTTATTAAAATTATGCAAATCGCTCCATTTATCGCCATCAAACATGCTTTTCCGGTTATGAAAAAGCAAAAATATGGTCGTATTATTAATGTTGCTTCGATTAACGGACTTGTTGGATTCGCTGGAAAAGCTGCCTATAATAGCGCGAAACATGGCGTAATTGGATTAACAAAAGTTGCTGCTTTAGAAGGCGCTACTCACGGAATTACTGTTAATGCGCTTTGTCCTGGTTATGTCGATACTCCCCTTGTACGTAATCAATTACAAGATTTAGCCACTACAAGAAATGTACCACTTGAAAATGTTTTAGAAGATGTCATTTATCCTCTTGTACCACAGAAACGTTTGCTACAAGTACAAGAAATTGCTGATTATGCTATGTTTTTAGCAAGTGAAAAAGCAAAAGGCATAACTGGCCAAGCTGTTGTTATCGATGGTGGATATACTGCTCAATAAAAAAATAAAGTTTGCTCTTCGCGAGCAAACTTTATTTTACTTTTTATCGCGAGGATCTTTCTACTTTAGTAATTGTTTAGGGAGTTTCTCAATTGCAACAATCACTCCGTCTAATTTACTTTCAATGCGATGTAGTAAATATAGCGTTACAACAATTGGAAACCCCACATTACCTATCATCCTGATCCACTCTTCCATCTTTCTCTCCTCCCTTCATTACATAAATAAGAGGAAAGGAAGACTTAAGGCATAAAAACAAGCTATTTTTTATTAACTTGTTTTTTAACTACTCGGCCATACATTTCATTTTTCAGCATATAGATTGCTACCATGAAGATACAAATGGTCCTACACCTTGCTACCTTTCTTTGTTTTAAAACGTTGCGCGTGGTAGGAACAGGCGCTGACCGCTCCTATACATAGCCAGTCCCTCTCGACCATTTAAAAACATGCTTTTCCACCATTTTTTTATATAGCGACTGAGCAGTTAGCTTATTTTTTCAAATAATGATGTAATTTCTTGCTTATAATCTCCACGTAAAATACCTTTCTCAGTAATAATCCCCGTAATTAATTCATGCGGTGTTACATCAAATGCAGGGTTAAATACAGGCGTTCCAAGTGGCGCCACTTGTTTCCCAAAAATTTTCGTAACTTCTGTTTCATCTCTTTCTTCAATGACAATTTCAGCACCTGTTTGTTTCGTAGTATCAAATGTAGATAACGGTGCTGCAACGTAAAATGGGATACCGAAATACTTTGCTAATATAGCTAAATTTAATGTTCCTATTTTATTAGCAGTATCACCGTTTTCAACGATTCGATCTGCCCCTACGATAATCGCATTAATTTCTTTCGTTCGAATTGCATGTGCTGCAGTATTATCCGTAATAAGCGTTACATCAATGTCTGCTTGTTTCAATTCCCATGTCGTTAAACGACCACCTTGTAAAACCGGCCTCGTTTCACACGCATACGCATGTAAACGCACACCCTTCTCTTTCCCAATATAAAATGGGGCTAACGCTGTTCCATATCTAGCAGTTGCAATACTTCCAGCGTTACAAATTGTTAAAATTTTATCACCGTCTTTAAAACATGTTAAAGCATGTTCTCCAATACTTCGGCACACCATTTCATCCTCTTGCTGAATATGAAGCGCTTCTTCTTCTAATATTTTTTGAGCTTCTTTTATTGTAGTAATCTCTCGAATAGATTCTCTCATACGATCGATTGCCCAAAATAAATTGACTGCTGTCGGGCGTGATGTTCCTAAATAGTTACAATCTCTATTAAACTTCTTTTGAAACTCATCGATATTTATAGCATCGTATTTCTTTGCCGCAAGCGCCAAACCAAACGCAGCTACAATTCCAATTGCAGGCGCTCCTCGTACTTCTAACATAATGATACTTTTCCATACATCTTCAATATTCGTTAATGTTTTGTATTCAGTGACATGCGGCAACTTTGTTTGATTTAATACTGCAATTGCATCGCCTTTCCAACTTACAGATCTCGGAATAGTAATAATTGTACTCATGCTTTTACGCCTCCAACTGTCTGTTGAAATAATGTTCGAAACAGTTGAATATCAGCACACTTGGCTTCATATTTTATTAGTTCTCTACCTAAGGATAACGCTTGTTTTTTAGCTTGAATTCTTTTTTCTTTATTTGCTATCCCATCTAAATCCGCTACATGAGCTAAACCAATTGTTCTACGAATCAGTTCACATCCCGCAAATCCGACGGCATCAGTAAAGATATTTTGCAAAATAATTGGTAACCATTGTTTTTCTTTCGTATATGCTTCTACACCTTCTCCAATCCATAACTTCGTAAAGTTTTCTACAAAATAACTCCATGTCTTTTCTATATGGAAAAATAGTACACTTCTCTTTTCTTCTTCTCTAGATAAAGCATTTAATAATAGATTTGCAATAAATTGACCGATATCAAATCCAAATGGACCGTACGTTGCAAATTCTGGATCAATCACTTTCGTTTCAGAAGGTGATGAAAAAATACTACCAGTATGTAAATCACCATGAATAAGCGCTTCTTTTCTCGTTAAAAACTTATATTTATATTGTGCTACTTTTAGTTTTAAAGTTTTGTCACTCCAAAGTTCATCAATCACTGACTGTAAATCTGACTCATAATCATTTGTATCGTAATGTCCAAACGGATCCGTAAAAACTAAATCTTCTGTAATTTTACTAAGGTCTGGATTTATAAATGTACCTTCTAGTACCCTTTTCTCTTCTGACTGTAAACCGAAATCTGAAGTATAAAACAAAACATGTGCTAGAAAACGACCGATATGCTGGGATAAAAGTGGATATCCTTCTCCATCTATTAATCCCTTTCTTGTAATTGTTAATCTTGATAAGTCTTCTATGACTGTAACTGCTAACTCTTCATCATGACTGTACACTACCGGAACATAATCTGGCACATACTTCGCGAAAATTTGTAATGCTTTACTTTCAATCGTCGCTCTTTTTATAGACAGTGGCCAGCTCTCACCAACGACTTTCGCATATGGCAGTGCTTGTTTTATTATAATAGACTTCTCTCCATCATCTAATTTGAACACGTAATTTAAATTTCCATCTCCAATTTCATGACAAACTACATTTGCTTTCTTTTCAAAATAACCGTGTTCTTTCGCATATTGTATAGCTGTTGTTTCAGTTAATGAATAATATCCCATCTTCTTCTCCTCCTTTTCATTCAGAGGTTTTTCTAAAATAGAAAAACCCCTTTCCACAAAGAAAGAGGTTTGAAGTTTATCTTCTCCCCTCTTATCTGCCAGAAAGTTTACTTTCTGCTGGAATTAGCACCGTGCCTTTTGGCGTCATAAACGCCCCATTTCACAATGGTATTACGGTCGGTTGCTGGGCTTCATCGGGCCAAATCCCTCCACCTGCTCTTGATAAGAGTTGCATATTTTTTGAATTTTTAACTTTATGATGAAGACTATACCAAGAATAAAAATCACTTGTCAACATTTTATTTATATAATTCTGGACGGCGATCTGCAAAAACTGGGATTCCTTTACGTACCTCTTTAATCTTCTCGAATTTAAGCTCTCCAAATAAAATAGATTCCTCTTCATTTGCCTCTACCACAACCTCACCCCACGGATCGACAATTAAAGAATGACCCGCAAACTCATTATTCGGATCCTTTCCCGCCCTATTACATGCTACAACATAACACTGATTTTCAACTGCTCTTGCTTGTAATAGCAAGCGCCAATGTGCTAAACGAACTAATGGCCATTCTGCTACAACAAATAAAACTTTTGCACCTTTAGCAGTATGAACGCGCATCCACTCTGGAAAACGAATATCATAACAAATTGTGCCAGCACACTCTATATCATCTAACTTAAATTCGCCTGTACTATTTCCAGCGATTAAATATTTATGTTCATCCATAAGCTGAAATAAATGTACTTTACTATATTCATTGACTAGCTGACCTTTATTAGTTACAACATACATTGTATTTGTGACACCTTGCTCTGTTTGCTTTGCTATGGAACCACCAACAATATGTACACCGTATTGCTTCGACCATTCTTTTAGCATTTCTTTCGTTTCTAATCCATCCGTATCTGCAATTTCAGAAAGCCTTGTTAAATCATATCCCGTTGTCCATAGTTCTGGTAAGACGACAACGTCTGGTTTCTCCTTCATCGCTTCGCTTATTTTATTTTTAGCGCTCTCAATATTTTTTTCTACATCTCCAAAAGCAATATCCATTTGAATACATGCGACTTTCATTTTGTCATCCCCATTCTTAATTTTTTTCTTTACAAAATACTGGAAAGATTATATCATTTGTCACTAGAATTGTAACAACTTTCAAAAGAGGTGGAAAGTATGAAATTATTTCAACCTTCTGAGATAGTAACATCATTGCCAACACAATTTTTCGCTTCACTTGTTGCAAAAGTTAACAAAGTCGTTGCAGCTGGTCACGATGTTATTAATCTAGGACAAGGTAATCCAGATCAACCAACACCGCAGCATATCGTAAAAGCTTTACAAGATGCTGCCGAAAAGACCATTCATCATAAATATCCGCCATTTCGCGGACATGAAAGCTTAAAAGAGGCCGTGGCAACATTCTATAAACGTGAATACGGCGTAGAATTAAATCCAAAAACTGAAGTTGCTATTTTGTTTGGCGGAAAAGCTGGATTAGTAGAATTACCACTTTGTTTTACAAACCCTGGCGATACCATTCTCGTTCCAGATCCAGGTTATCCAGATTATTTATCCGGAGTTGCTTTAGCAAAAGCGCACTTTGAAACAATGCCGCTTATTGCAGAAAATAATTTTTTACCAGATTATACAAAAATTGATGACTCTATTGCCAAGAAAGCAAAGTTAATGTTTTTAAACTATCCTAATAATCCTACCGGTGCTACAGCATCAAAAGATTTCTTTGATGCAACAATTCATTTTGCTAATAAACATAATATATTAGTTGTTCATGATTTTGCTTACGGTGCTATCGGATTTGATGGTCAAAAGCCCGTTAGTTTCTTGCAAGCAGATGGCGCCAAAGATGCAGGAATTGAAATTTATACATTATCAAAAACTTTCAATATGGCTGGATGGCGTATTGCTTTTGCAGTAGGGAATGAAAGTGTCATCGAAACAATTAACTTATTGCAAGATCATATGTATGTTAGTATTTTTGGTGCAGTTCAAGATGCTGCCCGCGAAGCACTATTAGGCTCGCAGTCTTGTGTGGTAGAACTTGTTAATAGTTATGAATCTCGAAGAAATGCTCTTATTAAAGCTTGTCACTCGATTGGTTGGAATGTAAATATTCCAACCGGATCATTCTTTGCATGGCTTCCTGTACCAGAAGGCTATACATCTGAGCAATTTTCTGATATTTTGCTAGAAAAAGCACATGTCGCTGTTGCCCCTGGTATTGGATTTGGTGAGCACGGCGAAGGGTATGTTCGTGTTGGTCTCTTACATACAGAAGATCGATTACGAGAAGCAATTAATCGAATTGATAAATTAAATTTTTTCAAAAAGTCATTGACAACATAAAAAAAATCTGACAAAATTCAGTTATCTTAAAAATTTAAACATTTCTAAATACTTCTTATCAAGAGCAGGTGGAGGGACGAGCCCGACGAAACCCGGCAACCGATCTACAATTGTAGACACGGTGCTAATTCTCGCAGCGTTACGCTGACAGATAAGGAGCTGGTTGTAAAAAAACCTCTCCTTAGCTGAGAGGTTTTTTTATTTAACTAGGAGGGTATAACAATGAGCGGAATTATAGCGACGTATTTAATCCATGATGATTCACATAACTTAGAAAAAAGGGCCGAGCAAATTGCACTCGGTTTAACAATTGGCTCTTGGACTCATTTGCCACACTTATTGCAAGAGCAACTAAAACAGCATAAAGGTAACGTCATCCATGTTGAGGAATTAGCTGAACAAGAACATACCAATTTGTATTTACGTAAAAAAGTAAAGCGCGGGATTATTAAAATCGAATATCCGTTATTAAACTTCAGTCCAGATTTACCAGCGATTTTAACAACTACATTCGGAAAGCTATCACTTGATGGCGAAGTGAAATTAATTGACTTAACATTTTCAGACTACTTAAAACAGTATTTCCCTGGTCCAAAATTCGGGATAGATGGTATTCGAAATCTTTTACAAGTGCATGATCGTCCCCTTTTAATGAGTATTTTTAAAGGCATGATTGGACGAAATATTGGGTATTTGAAAACGCAATTACGCGATCAAGCAAGTGGTGGTGTAGATATAGTAAAAGATGATGAAATATTATTTGAGAATACATTAACACCACTTACGAAACGCATTGTATCTGGAAAAGAAGTTTTACAATCAGTATATGAAACATACGGACATAAAACGTTATATGCCGTAAATTTAACAGGACGAACTTTTGATTTAAAAGAAAATGCGAAACGCGCAGTGCAAGCTGGGGCTGATATTCTATTATTTAACGTATTTGCTTACGGACTAGATGTACTACAATCACTTGCAGAAGATGATGAAATCCCAGTTCCCATTATGGCACACCCTGCTGTAAGTGGTGCTTATTCCGCATCGAAGTTATATGGAATCTCGTCTCCATTATTACTTGGAAAGCTACTTCGCTATGCTGGGGCTGACTTTTCATTATTCCCATCTCCATACGGAAGTGTTGCGTTAGAAAAAGAAGAAGCTCTCAACATTTCAAAACATTTAACTGAAGACGATGCATTTTTCAAGAAAAGTTTTGCTGTTCCATCTGCTGGTATTCACCCTGGTTTCGTTCCCTTTATTCTACGAGATTTTGGCAAAGGTGTTGTTATTAATGCTGGCGGTGGGATACACGGACATCCGAATGGGGCGCAGGGCGGTGGTAAAGCTTTCCGTACTGCAATTGATGCTACTTTACAAAATAAACCACTCCATGAGGTAGATGAAGTGAATTTACATAGCGCATTACAAATATGGGGAAATCCCTCACATGAGGTGAAATTATGAGTATTCAAGTGTTTTGTGATTTCGATGGCACGATTACGAATAATGATAACATTATGTCCATTATGGAAAAGTTCGCACCACCAGAAGCAGAGGAAATAAAGCAAAAAATTTTATCTCAAGAACTTTCTATTCAAGAAGGTGTTTCTCAATTATTCCGATTAATACCTATTAATCTACACGATGATATTATTCAGTATTTACAAGAAACTGCTGAAATCCGTACAGGTTTTCATGAATTCATACAATTTATTAATGAAAATAACATTTCCTTTTACGTTATATCAGGTGGAATGGATTTCTTCGTCTATCCACTCTTACAAGGAATCATTCCAAAAGAGCAAATTTACTGTAATGCAACTGACTTTTCAGGAGAATTTGTTGAAGTTAAATGGCCGCACCCTTGTGACGAGCAATGTCAGCATAGTTGCGGTCTCTGTAAATCATCATTAATTCGTAAACTAAGCTCTAAAGATGATTTTCATATTGTGATAGGAGATTCCATTACTGATTTACAAGCAGCAAAACAAGCAGATAAAGTATTCGCCCGTGACTTCCTTATTACAAAATGTGAAGAAAATCATATTGCTTATACATCCTTTAACACATTTCACGATATTCAAGTCGAATTACAACATTTGTTGGAGGTGAAATCATGAAACAACTTTTTCGTCAATGGTATGACTTAAGTGAAATAAAAAAAGAATTAACAACTCGGAATTGGTTTCCAGCAACGAGTGGAAATATTTCTATAAAAGTCAGTCATGATCCACTTACTTTTCTTATTACAGCAAGTGGTAAAGATAAAACAAAAACTACTCCAGATGATTTTCTATTAGTAGATCATCTAGGGGTTCCCGTATTAGAGACTGAATTACGCCCTTCAGCAGAAACAATATTGCATACACATATTTATAACAATACGAATGCCGGGTGCGTACTTCATGTTCATACAACTGATAATAATGTCATCACAAATTTATATAGTGATGCAGTCACCCTTCAAAATCAAGAAATTATTAAAGCTCTCGATATTTGGGAAGAAGGTGCAACGATTAACATTCCTATTATCGAAAACCATGCCCATATCCCAACGCTTGGAGAAAACTTCCGAAAGCATATACAAGGAGATTCGGGAGCAGTATTAATCCGTAACCATGGTATTACCGTATGGGGCCGAGATAGCTTTGATGCAAAGAAAAGATTAGAAGCTTATGAGTTTTTATTCCAATTTCATATAAAACTATTATCAATTCAAGGAGGCGTTTCTAATGGCGCAAATTCGTATTCATGAAGTAAATACTCGTATCGAAAATGAAGTGGAAGTATCTAAATTTCTACAAGAGGAAGGCGTTTTATATGAGAAATGGAACATCTCTAAGCTTCCTACTCATTTAAATGAAAATTATTCGTTAGCAGATGAAAACAAGGCTGAAATATTAGCTGTGTTTTCAAAAGAAATCGCTGATGTTTCAGCGCGCCGAGGTTATAAAGCTCATGATGTAATTTCACTTTCAAATGGCACACCTAACCTTGACGAATTATTAATTAATTTCCAAAAAGAACACCATCATACTGACGATGAAGTTCGCTTTATTGTCAGCGGTCATGGCATCTTCGCTATTGAAGGAAAAGATGGTCGATTCTTTGACGTTGAACTTGAGCCTGGTGATCTTATATCTGTACCTGAAAATGCAAGACATTATTTTACCTTACAAGATGATCGCCAAGTTGTAGCTATTCGTATTTTTGTTACAACAGAAGGTTGGGTTCCAATTTATTAAGGTAGCTAGTTGAATAAAAGATTGGAACCCCTTTTCCAATCTTTTATTCACTCTACATATATACATCCTCCTATGGAACAGGCTTATTTCATAACATTGAAGTAAGCCTGATTTTTTATTTATTAAAATAATTTGTCCCTTTCGTTTATTCAAATCAAATATCTCAAATCACGCTTCCATTTTATCAAGTATATTTCGGAACACTTTTTGAACATTTATTGAACTTTTTTTGAATTTTTTCTGAAAATTCTGTTTTGTGTATGATATACTACAACTAATAAGAAGGAAAAGAATATTGCAAGCAGAGGGGGATAATCATGAGTTTACTTATCGCACTTATACTAGGGGTTTCATGCGGAGCTATTCCTGTCATTTTAGGAGCTATTATGGAAGAATTAGAAGTTGGTGTTTTAGGTTTTGTCGCATCTTGTGTAAGCGCTTTATTTTTCGGTTTGTACGGTGCTATTCCTATTTCTATCCTGTGCGCATTTTATATAGTACGCCATGCTCGTGCGAAACAGTTTGGTCCTAATCACATTGCACAAGTTATTCCATTCCCAATTGAACGATGCCGCCGAGCTTCCAGCCTATAAATTATCCAACTTAAATATTATGCCTGCCTAAATAAATAAAAAGTCCTCAAATGAGGACTTTTTATTTATTTTCTTCTAGAAATTGAAACAATTCTTGCAAATGAAGTGCATCTTCACTGTAGCTAACGGATACATGACATGTCCCTTCAATCTCAGCATGCATATAAAGGACAATTCCATCCCGATCATATTTCAATGCCAAATAAAACTCCATTTCCTCTAACATCTTTTTCGAGCTTCGGATAACATAATGCCCTTTCTCATCTCTTCCATATTCAAAATCTGGTCCAAAATCGTATTTTTGTTTAAAAGCTTCTTTTTGCTTATCATTAATCTGTACACAAGTTGCTCGCTGCACAGCATCAATCATCTCGTCAAACTTTTGGAGATCCATTCCATTTACCCCCTTATATACTTTTTGTATAATACTTGTGTTCCGCTATTCTCTTTTCCATCTGCGATTAGCTCTTCATACAATTCCTTCGCTAGGGTTAAACCCGGTACTGGTAATTGTAATTTTTCAGCTTCATCTAAAGCAATCTTCATATCTTTCATAAAATGCTTTACATAAAAGCCAGGTTCAAAATCTCCTTTTAACATTCGAGGAGCTAAATTACTTAATGACCAGCTACCTGCTGCTCCTGTCGAAATACTCTCTAATACTTTATCTGCATTAAGTCCAGCCTTTTTCGCATATGCTACCGCTTCACATACTCCTATCATGTTAGAAGCAATTGCTATTTGATTGCACATTTTTGTATGTTGTCCACTCCCAGCAGGGCCTTGCAACTGAATATTTGTTCCTAGTTTTTCAAATAGAGGTAAGCAAATATCATATATTCTGTTCTCTCCACCGACCATAATTGCTAGTCTTGCTTCTTTAGCCCCAATGTCCCCGCCAGATACTGGTGCATCTAATGTATATATATTCTTGCTTTTCGCAACTTCATTAATACGTTTTGCCAATGTTGGTGTAGATGTTGTAAAGTCAATTGCTATCGTACCTTCATTTGCATGTTCTAAAATTCCATCTACCCCAAAGTACACTTCTTCTACATCATGAGGATAACCAACCATCGTCATAACAACATCAACTTGCTTTACTAACGCTTTCGGTGTATCACACCAAGTCGCACCCTCTTGCACTAAAGAATCCGCTTTTTCTTTCGTTCTATTATATACATATACTTTATAACCACTTTGCATTAAATGGTTAACCATACTTTTTCCCATTACACCAATACCAATGAAACCTATTGATAAATTTTTATTTTCCATCTTCTCATCCCCTTTGTTCTAATAAATCATTTACCATCTTTCGGAACTCTTTATTAAAATCATCATCCATACTATTTTTCACATTTGAAAATAAAATAACAAAAGTTCCTTTTTCTTTATTAAAATTATTGAAAGTGTTCCAACCAGACAGTACACCATGGTTATGGAAATAATCTGGATATATGTAAAAGCTAAATGCATATTTTCTTTCTTGTGAAGGTGTAAACATCGCTTGTATACTTTGTTCAGAAAGAAGCTTTCCATTTATAATCGCTTCATCTAATTTTTTCATATCCCCTACTGTCGTATACATCTCACCCGATCCATATAACCAGTCCATTCCTAATTTTTGTGCTGGTACAAGATCTTGGTCTTTCTTCACATAACCCTTCGTGAAGTTTTTATCTCCAGGCACCATATTTCCCATACCTGATTCATGCATCTCGGCCTTTGTAAATATATTTTCTTTTACATAGTCTCCTAAAGGCTTTTTCGTTATATTTTCTATAATATAAGCGAGCACCATATAATTATAATCCGTATACTTCCAACCTGTTCCTGGTGGAAACTCTAATTTTTGACTTCCAATCCAAGTTACTAAATTTATACGTGAAGCTACATTAACCTTCCCTTTCCCATTTTCCGGTAAACCAGATGTATGCGTTAATAAGTGATATAACGTGATGTGTTTATCTGCTGGAAATGAAGGAATGTATTTATTTACATTATCTTGGATATTTAACTTCCCTTGTTCTTGTAACTGTAGAATGGATGTAGCAACAACTGTTTTCGTAATAGAACCGATACGATATTTTGTTTGAGGCGTATTTTCTATTTTATTTTGAACATCAGCATATCCATATCCTTTATTCAATATAACATGCTCTTTATCTGTCACCAAAACTGTCCCATTAAATTGCTTTCCTACTAAATACTGATCTAACTTTTGAGATATACTAGCATAATCAATTTTTTGTACTTCTTCTATATTATCCTGTACCTCTGACTCAATAGCAGGAGTTACCTTTGTTGTTAATACTGCTTGTTCCTTTGAATCGGGACTATAGAGAAAATAGTATACTCCGCCGCAAACTACAGCAGACAGTGAAGCCATAACCATTATTTTTTTTATCATATTGTTCCTCCGTAATTACTTCATGTGAACTACCCACCACTTAGTCTCTCTTGCGAGCTTACTTGAAGTGGGAGCTTATCGGTTAAGATGGTCCCCCATATTCTATTATCAAGTAATAAAAAAAAATCGCAACAATTTGTTGCGAAAAATCACATTTTTTCTTTTCTATATATACATACTTGATTTTTCCCATTTTTTTTCGCTTCATATAACGCAATATCCGCTCTTTGCATTAACTCTTCTCTTGTAATCCCTTGCTCATATAACGCAACTCCAAAACTCGCTGTTAATTTCGAAATTCCAGAGAAATGCTTTGTTTCAATGAAAAATCGCAATGATTCCGCAACTTGAAACGCTTCTTTTTCTACCGTATTTGTCACTAATATTATAAATTCCTCTCCTCCCCATCTTGCAAATACATGTTGATCTTCAACTTTAGATTTCATAAGATCTGCAAGTTGTACTAATGCTAAATCGCCAAAATCATGACCATATGTGTCATTTACTGATTTAAAATTATCTATATCAAACAAAATAAGTGCTAATTTTTCATCGTTACGTATTGCATTGTCCCACTCTACCTCTAGTATTTGTTGGAACTTCAAACGATTATAAACCTCTGTCAATGAATCTATCATAGCAAGTCTTTCTTGCTCTTGATAGATTTCGTCTAATTCTGTAATCTCTGTGCATTTTACTATAAATCGCGATAAATCTTCTGGTAATGGTGTCGCACGTAATAGAAAAGTAAATGCTTCTCCTTCATAATTGTACATTTTAATTCTTCTTCCATTTGATAAAGTATCATCCAGCCATGTTATATCGTGAGTCGTCGAATAATATCCGTTCTCTCTAATAAGATGTTCTGCAAACACTAAATGTTGTTCACGATACGTAAATAAATTATCATGTCCGAAGAATTGTAAAAAATTCGTATTACAATCAACAATCTCATCATCTTCTACTATAAATAATAAATCATTTTGAAAATCAAACATCGTTTGAAGCAATTCTTGTTGTAAACCTACTTGCCGCACTAAAGTAAGTTGATATAAACTCTTATTCACTTCCTCTAGTACCACTTGTGGAGTTACTGGTGCTATAACAATATTACGTATTCCTAACAGTAGTAAATCTGCAAACTCATTGTTTATCTGTTGATCCCAAATGATAATGAATGTACTCCGTGAATCATATATATTCTTTATATATTTTATTTGAGCAAAATCTGTTACATACATAATTACAATATGTGGTCTAGTTCTATGAAACAATATTTCTCCTTCTTCAAAACTATTTGCTATAAACATACATTTTGGATGGACGTTTTCTATCGTTTGTTGATGTGTACATCCATCTTCTATATAAAGGACATTCAACTGAAGATCTTGTAATACATTTTGGAAAACAGTATTCTCTAATAAAAAATGTAGTATGTTCATCACTGGTCTTCACTCACTTCATATATCTTGTTTTACTGAATTCCTCACAATCATTTTATAAAGAATTGTGAGGAACTCATATTAACAAGCTAATTGAGAATGTTATCTTCGCTTATCTGCTCTGGAAATTCCTTTTTTAGTGTATGATTATATGAATTGTATCGTTTGTATGAATGCCCTGCCTTACTATTTAAAACTTGACAATTAAAATAAAGGTATTATATTCTTAAATTCAATAACTTACAAAATGTAAGTAGAGTATATTACATTTATTTTATATTAAGTTGATATGTAATTTGGAGGATATATAATGACAAACAATGACTTTTTTAACGTTTTATATGAACGCACATCTACACGTGCATTCAACCCTGAAAAAGAAATTTCATCTACAGAGTTACATGAAATTTTAAAAGCAGCTGCGCAAGCACCTTCTGCTTGGAACTTGCAACACTGGAAATTCCTTGTTTTCCAAGGCGAAGATGTACAAAAACGATTACACCCAATTGCTTATAACCAACAACAAATTCTTGACGCTTCTGCCGTAGTCGCTATTTTAGGTGATTTAGAAGCATATAAAAATGTTGAACCTGTTTACGGTCCAATTGTAGAACAAGGATTTATGAAAGCAGACGCAAAAGAGCGCTTAGCTAAAAATATTGAATCTGCATATACTCGTGAGCAATACCCACGAGATGCTGCCTTTTCAAATGCTGCTTTAGCAGCAATGCAACTTATGCTTGCTGCTAAAGCAACTGGCTGGGATACTTGCGCAATTGGTGGTTTCAACCCACAAGCACTAATGGAAGAATTTAATGTTTCATCTCGTTACGTACCAATTATGCTTATTACAATTGGTGAATCAACTTTAAAAGGTCACCCTGCACCGCGCATGAGCGTAGAACAAGTAAGTGAATGGGCGAAATAATAAAAACGAAGGTAATTTCATTACCTTCGTTTTTTTATATTCTGTCACACATCCGTAATATTACAATGTATTATTCGACATCTACACATAGAGAAATTGTAATTTTTACGCTATCACCATAAACAAATATGGCGTTTTGTGTCGAAATTTGTTAAAGCATTGAAATATAACCGTGTATTTTTGTTACAATTGTGATACAATGATAACAAATAGATAACAAGAGAGGGATTTTCATTGAGTTCATACGGAAGCTTTATCGCACTTTTGAGTTACATAGTAACTGTACTACTGCTATATTTTATTGGCGATGCTGCAAACATATCAGTGTTACAATTCCCTAAAGAAGAAGCGTTACAATTAGAAGCAGAAAAACACACTGCACGATCCATTGCACCACTACTCCTAGCTCTTCCTGTATATATCATCGTTTTATATAAAAGTAAAAAAGTGTAAAGGCTACCTATTTCATTCATTTCGGTGGTCTTTACATTTTTTTGTGACATTTCCCCTATTTTAAACATCATTCCATACTAAATACCCATCTAGTCATTTAAAATGAGAAAATCCCCTAGAAAAATTTCCATTATCTGTCCAGTCACGAACTACCGAACTTACATAGATTATAAGTGTGAAGGGGGTGATGAGGATTATGTTTGGATCATTTGGATGCTGTGATAACTTTAGAGACTGTCATCATCATGAAAGAGAGCACAACCATCGTGAGAAAGAGAGAGAAGAAATTAGACCACAACGACATGCTGTATGTAACGTACTTGCAAATCTTTCTATAGGCACTGAAATTTCACTTCTTAAACTAAAAGGAAATGGAACATTCCGCAATTTAGTTTTTGAGGGGTTCTGTAACGGTATTGCTCTATTCTCTGCATTAAGAAGAGATAACGACGACAAAGACAACAACAAAGATGATAAGAATGGAAACAATCGTAATGACGATAGATTTGAAGGGATTTTACGTGTTTGCCCAGAAGATGTTATCGCAATTGCTCTTTAAGAGAAGTTTAATTAATAAAATCACCTAAGGTATATGTAACAAAAAAACCTGAGATCGATTTCGAATCGACTCAGGTTTTTTTACTATTATATGCTTTTAACTAATTCAACAACTTCTTCAGCAGTTGACATTGTTAATGCTTTTTCTGCTAATGTTTCCATTTCTGCTTTTGACAACTTACTTAGTTGTGTTCTTGCAGGAAGAATAGATGTTGCACTCATACTGAACTCATCTAAACCTAAGCCTAATAATAATGGGATAGCAAGTGAATCTCCCGCCATCTCACCACACATACCAGCCCATTTGCCTTCTTTATGAGCAGCATCGATAACCATTTTTACAAGACGTAAAATAGATGGGTTATATGGTTGGTATAAGTAAGCTACACGTTCGTTCATACGGTCTGCAGCCATTGTGTATTGGATTAAGTCATTTGTTCCGATAGAGAAGAAATCAACTTCTTTTGCGAACTGATCTGCTAATACCGCTGAAGCTGGAATTTCAACCATCATACCAACTTCAATAGAATCAGAAACAGTTGTACCCGCTTGAACAAGTCTTTCTTTCTCTTCTAATAAGATTGCTTTCGCTTGACGGAACTCATCAAGAGTTGCAATCATTGGGAACATAATTTTCAAGTTACCGTATACGCTAGCACGAAGTAATGCACGAAGTTGTGTACGGAACACATCTTGCTCATCAAGACATAAGCGAATTGCACGGTATCCTAAGAATGGGTTCATTTCTTTTGGTAAATGTAAGTATGGAAGCTCTTTATCTCCACCGATGTCAAGTGTACGAACAACGACCGGTTGATCTTCTTTTACACCTTCAAGAACTGCTTTATACGCTTCGAACTGCTCTTCTTCTGTTGGAAGATTGTCACGGCCCATGTATAAGAATTCTGTACGGTATAAACCAACGCCTTCTCCGCCATTATCGATAATACCTTGTACATCATTTGGTGTTCCGATATTAGCAACAAGCTCAACGTGATGTCCATCACTTGTTACAGTTGCTTGGTCTTTTAATTTTGCCCATACGACTTTTTGCTCTTCAAATTTCGCTTTCTTTTCTTCAAAAGAACGAAGAGTTTCTTCAGATGGGTTTACAATTACTTCTCCATCTAAACCGTCAATGATTACGATATCGCCGTTTTGGATTTTCTCCATAACAACTTTCGTACCAACAACAGCTGGAATTTCCATAGAACGAGCCATAATTGCAGAGTGAGATGTACGTCCACCGATATCAGTTGTGAAACCTTTTGCATACTTACGGTTTAACTGAGCTGTATCAGATGGTGTTAAATCTTCAGCAATGATGATTACTTCTTCAGAAATTGTACCAGGGTTTGAGAAGTTAATTCCTAGTAAATGTGCAAGAACACGTTTTGTTACGTCGCGAATATCCGCAGCACGTTCTTTCATATATTCGTTATCCATGTTTTCAAACATAGAAATAAACATTGATGCAACTTCATCCATTGCAAATTCAGCATTTACTTTTTCGCCATTTACTTTATCTTTTACTGGATTCACTAATTCTGGATCATTTAATACTAATAAATGTGCTTCAAAGATAGCAGCTTTATCAGCACCTAGCTCAGCAAAAGCATGGTCCTTAATAGCTTCTAGTTCAGATTTTGCTTTCTCAAGCGCAGCGTCTAAGCGTGCAATTTCAGCAGCTTCGTCTGTAATTGATTTCTTTTCAATGTTAAATTCAGGATTCTCAAGTCTGAAAGCCTTTGCAATAGCAATCCCACTTGATGCAGCGATCCCTTGAATGTTAAGAGTCATTATTCTCCTAATCCTTCGTTTTTCATAGTTTCTTCGATAGCTGCTAGTGCTTGAGCTGCATCATCACCATTTGCAGTGACCTTAATTTCCGCGCCTTGTTGAATTCCTAAAGACATAACACCCATGATTGATTTTAAGTTAACGTTTTTTCCGTTATACTCTAAGTTAATGTCAGAACCAAATTTGCTTGCAGTGTTTACAAGTAGAGTTGCTGGACGAGCATGAATTCCTGAGTCGCTAGTTACTTTAAAGATTTTTTCCATGATAATTTATCTCCTTCAAATACAGTATTTTTTTAGTTGTATAGACGTGAGTACTACATCATCTATTGTATATAATAGGCGATGTTCGGTCAACCACATCGCCTATTATAATTATAAACATTTTGCGTCAAATTCCTACTGAATGTCAATAATAGCGTTTTCGCCCTTCTTAACATTTCCATCTTTTTTCAATTCGACTTGTTGCCCTTGTTGTAAATTCGTAAAGACGATTGGTGTAATAATAGATGGTGCATTTTCTTTTACAAATGCAAGATCTACTTTTAATAATGGTTGTCCTTGTTTCACTTTATCACCTTGTGCTACAAGCGCTTCAAAGCCTTCACCATTTAATTTTACAGTATCAATACCGAAGTGGATTAAAATTTCTTTTCCGCCTTCAGACTGAATACCAATCGCATGTTTTGTAGGGAATACATTTACAATCTCACCATTAACCGGAGAAACTACTGTTCCTTCTGTTGGCTCAATCGCAAATCCATCTCCCATCATTTTCCCTGAGAATACTTGGTCAGGTACTTCTGTAATCGGTAAGATTTTCCCTTCAATTGGTGAAACGATTGTTTCATTTTCATCAACCTGTTGAGGAGCTTCTTCCACTTTTACAGGCGCTTCTTTTTCAACATGAGGTGTACGACCTGACATAATATCATGAATTTGTGATTTTAATGTGTCAGATTTCGGTCCGAAAATAGCTTGAATGTTATTTCCAACTTCAAGTACACCGGCTGCTCCAAGCTCTTTTAAGCGGTCTTTATTTACATTTTTTTGTTCGTTAACTTGAACGCGTAAACGAGTAATACAAGCATCTAACGAAGCAATGTTTTCTTTACCACCAAGTGCTACTAATACTTCACGTGGAAGTTCTCCTGCTTCTGTTTTCCCTGCGCCTTCATTAGCATTCGCTACTTCACGACCAGGTGTTTTTAAGTTCCATTTACGGATTGCGAAACGGAATCCGAAGTAGTAAATCACTGCTAGTACAAGACCAACAATAATTACCCACCACCATGCCGTACGACCTGGTAGTACACCGAATAATATGAAGTCAATTAAACCACCAGAGAATGTCATACCAATTTTAACACCTAAAATTTGCATTGTCATAAATGATAGACCAGCGAATACTGCATGAATTCCGAATAATACTGGTGCTACGAATAAGAATGAAAATTCAAGTGGTTCTGTAATACCTGTTAAGAAAGATGTTAATGCAGCAGATCCTAAAATACCAGCTGCTAATTTTTTATTTTCCGGACGTGCTTCATGGTACATTGCTAAAGCTGCTGCTGGAAGACCGAACATCATGAACGGATACTTACCAGTTGTAAATGTACCTGCTGTTAATTCTACGCCGTCTTTTAACTGTGCCATAAAGATTTTTTGGTCACCACGGATTAATTCGCCAGCTGCATTTGTATACTGACCGAATTCGAACCAGAACGGTGAATAGAAAATATGATGTAATCCAAATGGAATTAATGAACGTTCGATTAAACCGAATATAAATGCTGCTATCGTTCTATTTGCATCAATCATTTGATGTGAGAACGTATTTAAGCCACCCTGAATGTATGGCCAAATGAAGCACATGATAATACCTACCACTAAAGAGAATGTTGCAGTTGCGATTGGTACGAAACGCTTACCTGCAAAGAAACCTAAGTATGATGGTAATTCAATGTTGAAGTATTTATTATAACAATATGCCGCTACTATCCCGACGATAATACCACCAAACACTCCTGTTTGCAGCGTTGGAATTCCTAATACGTTTGCATATGCTGGATCTGAAAATCCAATTTTTACTGGGTCTGTTCCAGTGCTTGTTACTTTCACTAGTTTATCTACTTCTAAGAACACACTCATCGTTTTGTTCATAATTAAGTATCCGACGAACGCTGCTAAACCAGCTACTCCGTCTCCACCAGCTAAACCGATCGCTACCCCAACTGCGAATAATAGCGCAAGGTTAGCGAAAATAATATCGCCAGATTGTTCCATAATTTTTGCAACCATTACGAACCAATCTGCTTTTAAAGCAGGGATAACATTTGTTAGTTGTGGATTTTGAAATGCATTACCAAATCCAAGTAAAATACCTGCTGCCGGTAAAATCGCTACTGGAAGCATAAGCGCTTTTCCGACTTTTTGAAGAACACCAAAGATCTTCTTAAACATGGAAACCCTTCCTCTCTTATCTATATTGATACTTTTCGACAAACGCCAAAAAGGCATGAGGAAAAAAAAGATAGAACGATAGCTATACAAAGGGTAGTATGTCCCTTTCTTTAGCTTACATTCCCAACTTTTCTCCACTCATGCCTGATCGAATCAGTAACACGTGTCAAAAATAGGATTACGTATAAGTTCACTATAATTAAAGCAAACGTTTTCGTTATTTACCTTAATGTGTTTGTCGAATTTTGTATAACTTTGCAATAGTTATTATACATAACTATTGTAAGCGATTCAATCATTTTTTTTAACGTTTTCATTTTAGACAAAAATATATGTCTTTTTACACATGTTCTACTTTCACTAATCGTTGTAAATGCATCGTTAAATAAATACTCTCCGCTTCATATACAGGAAGTTGTAATTCTTTCTGCATTACTTTGACTAGTTTCCACGCCAAATTATAACAAACTGGATATTCCAACTTTAATAAATCAGCAAAACTCTGTGCTTCTTCTACTTTTTCTCCTTTTTTCACCCGCTCAATAGCATATTGTAAATGGCGAATAAGGCGTAAATAATGAATGCTTTCTTGGTCTAATGTAATTTGTAGGCTTGTCTCAATTAAAGACACAAGTTGTGCAATAAGACGAGAATTTTGATTAACAGAAGATAAATCAGAGTTTGTAAGCGAGCTATAAATATGGAGTGCGATAAAGCCAACTTCTCCTTCTGGCAATGTAATTTGCAAACGAGAATTTAAAAGTTTCACAACTCCTTCAGCAATTTTATATTCCTCTGGATATAGCATTTTCGTTTCAACTAAAAAAGGATTATCTATTGTAAGTCCTTGTTTCAGCCTTTTAATTGCAAAAGAAATATGATCTGTTAAAGCGATATGAATATGTTCATTTAATGGAGACTCCGCTTTTTCTTGAATGTATAACATAATATCATTCATCAATTCAATTAGCTTTTCACTCACATGTGGTACTAAAAGTTTGTATTGTTCTCGATCACGTTCATTTTTTAAAACAAACATTTTCTCAATTTGTTCTTGCTCCAACACATCTTCAGCCTTTTTCCCAAATCCGATTCCTTTACCGATCACTACTACTTCCTCGTGTTCAGGATGGCTAGCAATGATGACATTATTATTTAAAACTTTTTTAATTTCTAGATAATTACTCATATAACACCACCCTCGTACTTAAATAGCCTACTTTTATGTTACAGAACATTCTTCTTTTTCGTCAATATAAAACATCTACCATTTAATAAAAATTCATTTTTTAGACATGTTTGTATATGATGCGTATAATGTAAGGGCAACTGTACATAGAAAGGAGATAGCAACATGATTAAAATGTTTGTAAGTGATATTGACGGTACAATGATGCAGCATGGAGGTCTGATTGATGAACAGGATGTTGCGGCACTTCGCAGTCTTGCTGAGCAAAATGTTATTCTTTGCTTCGCTTCTGGACGACTTGATAATGAAATCGCAGACTTAATGAAAGCTGTAAATACAAATTTCCATCGTATTAGTGTAAACGGTGTGTTTGTATACACTAATGAAAATAAGCAACTATTATCCGCAAATTTTGATTCCAGCATTCTTCCTGATTTACTAGCTATGACAAATCAAGACCCTTATTTCCGTTATGTAAGTGATGAGCATAATTACTATATTGAAGAAAAGACACCTTTTATTCATGAACTCGAAAAACAAGTAGCAATGACTTCTGTTGAAGAACCAAATTTATTACAGAAAATCGATGATACAATTTTTCCAAATAAAATTTCTATCGGTGGAACAAAGGAAAACTTACAACTCCTTCAAAAAAAGATTGATGAAAAATTCCATGGAAAAGTTAGTACTTTCATTTCAGCTGAACAATGTTTAGATGTAATGCCACCAAATATTAGTAAAGGTTCTGCTATTTCTATTTTATTAAAAGAATTTCAAATACAACCAGAGGAAATTGCTTGCATAGGGGATTCTTATAATGATATTCCAATGTTCTCTTTAACTCCTCACAGTTTTGCTATGTCTCAAGCAGATGACGCAGTAAAAGAGCACGCTCACTATGTAGTAAATACGGTTAAAGATGCTGTTAACCACGTAATTGCTCATAATAAAAATACGACTCACTCCTTATAAGGATGAGTCGTATTTTTATTTCTTTACATGTTAAACACTTTAAAATTCACTGTACTTTACAAACTGAAATATATTATTTGTTACGTGCGATGTTTGTAATAAATTTATAACGATCCCCACGATAAATACATTTCACATACTCTAACGGTATCTCACCTTCTGAATATGACCATTGGCGCATTACAAGTACAGGCGCCTTTTTAGGAATATGCAGATGTTCAGCTTCATTATCCGTTGCAATTGAAGCTTCAATTGATTGAGTAGCGCGAACAAGCTTAAAGCCCAGTTTTTTCTCTAAATGTTCATATAAAGATTGTTGCAATATTTCTTCGTTAATATCTTTCACAAGAGTTGGCGACAAATATGTCGTCTCAAATGCAATCGGTTCGTCATCAGCTAAGCGCGTACGCCTCACTTCATAAACCGATTCTCCCTCTTGTATTCTCAGCCGGTCTGCTATTTTAGCAGTAGCTGGAACTAGGCGGAAACTTAATAACTGGCTGCTCGGTTTCATACCACGAGAAATCATATCTTCTGTGAATCCCGTCATTCCTTGCAACTTTTGCTCCACTTTCGGAAGTTGGACGAACGTTCCAATCCCACGTTTCCGGTATAAATAACCTTGTTCCACTAAGTTATTAATCGCCTGTCTGATTGTCATACGACTCACTTCGAACTTATCACAAAGTTCATTCTCAGATGGAATTTTATCTCCCGGCTTCCATTCGCCTTCCTCAATTAGCTGTTTCACCCACTCTTGAATCTGATAATAGATCGGAAATGGTGAATACTTGTCGATGTTCATCAGCAATCGCCTCACTGCATAAAGATAGAGCTTCTGGATCTGCGATTACGGTTACATTCGGATGACGTTGTAAAACTGTAGCAGGACACGCCTCACTATATTCACCTTGCAATAATTCTTTAATAGCTTCTGCCTTTTTAGATCCCATAGCAACAAGTAGAATTTGTTTCGCTTTCATAATACTTCCAATTCCCATTGTAATCGCATGAGTCGGCACATCTTCTTCATTTTCAAAGAAGCGAAGGTTTGCTTGGCGTGTAGATTCTGTTAATTCTACAATGTTAGTTGGAGAATTAAATGGTGTTCCTGGCTCATTAAATCCGATGTGACCGTTTTCACCGATTCCAAGAATCTGTAAGTCAACTGGGTTAGCTACTAGAATGCCTTCATAACGCTTGCACTCTTCCTCTAAATCACTTGCCATCCCATTCGGTACATAAGTTTGTTTAAATGGAAGATGATCAAACAACTGTTCTTGCATGAAATAATGATAGCTGTTTTTATCTTCGTGTGGTAAATTTACGTACTCATCTAAGTTTACAGTGGTTGCATGACTTGTATCAAGTTTATTTTTTCGCATTTCTGCATAAATACCTAATGGAGAGCTTCCTGTAGCCATTCCTAAAGTTGGATTTTCTTTTGATTTTACAACCTCTTTAATTAACTTATAACCTGCTTCTGCTAATTCTTCTGGAGTTTTTACAACAAGAATATTCATCTAATTACTTCCCTTCCTTCATATGAATTCCTAAACGAACCGTATCATATACATGTAATTCTTCAGTCATAACAACAAAGTCTGCATCTTTACCTACCGCTAACGCGCCTTTATTATTTAATCCAAATTCTTCTGCTTGGTTAACTGATGTCATTAACACTGCCTCCTCGATTGAACATCCTGTAAATTCAATTACATTTCGGAAAGCTTGATCCATTTTTAAAATACTACCAGCTAACGTTCCATCTTCTAATCGGGCACTGCCATCTTTTACATGTACTGGCTGTCCGCCAAGCTCATATAATCCTTCTTCAAGACCTTTTGCACGCATTGCATCTGTAATGACACTTACTTTTTTCGGTCCTTTTAATTTATATGCTAATTTCACCATATCAGGGTGAATGTGAATACCATCTGTAATTACTTCAACCATTACATCTGGATTTAATAACACATGACCAACAACTCCTGGTTCACGATGATGTAATCCACGCATTTGATTGTATAAATGTGTTGCATGTGTAATTTTTCTATTTTTCAGTTGTGCATCAATTGCATCTGTATGCCCCATTGTGCCAACAACACCTGTTTCAGCAAGATACTGTTCAAACTCTAACGCACCTTCTTCTTCCGGTGCATATGTTACTAATTTAATTAGATTACCGCTTGCTTCCTGCCATTGTTTAAATTGCTCGATACTCGCAGGAACAATATGTTCAAGTGGTTGTGCACCCGCACGTTTTTTTGAAACATATGGTCCTTCTAAGTGAATATATTCGAAATGTGCTCCTTTGTCTTTCGCTTCCTTCGCAGCACTTAGCGCCGCTTCAATCGCTTCTGGAGCTTGTGTCATTGTTGTTGGGAAGTAAGTTGTAACTCCTTCTTTTAACATTTCTTTACCAAGAGTTACTAATCCATCGCTATTTGCATCCATCGCATCAATATCGTATCCACCATGAATATGAACATCAATCATACCTGGAATCACAATCTTTCCTGCCACATCTAACACAGTTTCATTTTCTTGTGATACATATTGAGCCATCAAACCAATTTCTTTAACTGTTTCTGTGTAACGAATAAATCCGTTTTCCACTACTTCTTTACCTGTATAAATTTTGGCATTGATGACAACTTGCGTTTTCATTTTCATCGATCCTTTCCCATGAAATACCTACTTGTTATTATTACCTTATTCGCCTAATTCCATCTTAATATACACACGAGTAGTTGTCTATACATTCCAATGAAATTTCCTCTTCATTCAGCAGAAAAAAGGAAATTTATTTCTTTTTCATTATAATATATGTTATTCATTTTTTCCAAAATGGAAAATACCCTCTTATATAATTAATTACTTAAGTAGTGGCATAAGACCACTCGACCCCATAGTAATATGTTCACCGTCTGTTTCTATTTCTACTGTACGCTTGTTTGTTCCGTATATCATTATACCACGCTGTTTTAATCGTCTTACAACACTTTGATGAGGATGTCCATATGGATTTCTACTCCCGTACGAAAGAATAGCGAATTGTGGGTCTACTTTTTTTAAGAATGTTTCACTCGTTGAAGTATACGAGCCATGATGCCCAACTTTTAATACATCTGCATGTACATCAAACTGCTTTAATATTTCATTTTCCGTCCGTATATCAGCATCACCCATTAATAAAAAGTCCGCTTTACCATATCGAATCTTTAACACAATTGAGGACTCGTTATTCTCGTCTTTCGATTTACCATTGTTTAATACTTGTATAGAAACATGTGGATCTAACGGTATATATTGTCCTTCCTTCACTGAAATGAAAGGTATGCCCCTTTTTTTAATATTATTCCGATACGTATGATAAGTAAATGAACTATATGTTTTTCCACTATCTAATACGAGTGAAACCGGCATTTGTTCTACAATTGGAATAAGCCCCCCTATATGGTCCATATCAGGATGAGTACTTACAATCACATCTAAATGATTAATTCCTTTTTCAATTAGTTTTTGAATAATAACCTCTCCCGCTTCATAAGGGCCCCCATCTATTAACATCGTTTGACCATTTGGCAATGTAATAAGTGTCGCATCACCTTGTCCAACTTTTAAAAAACTTACTTTCATTTTACCAAAATGTTGCCGATGCATATGTATAGAAGACGCAGTATGAATAGACATCATATATCTTTTAGCCGATGCGCTGTTTAACGAAAAACATAATAAAACAGAAACCAACAATAGAATACTCCGTACACCTTTCATAACTCGTCTCCTTTTTTCATTTAGTATGGCACGCTCTGTAATTGATATACAAAAAAAGCTTAGCAAAATGCTAAGCTTTTATTTTGATAATTCCTGTAAAGAACCAAAGAATAAATCTGCTTCATTCATTTGTTCATTTTCTTCCGAAAGAGGTGGTAAATCATCTAATGTTTTCAATCCAAACGTATCTAAAAATTCTTTCGTCGTTCCGTATAAAATAGGGCGCCCTGGTCCTTCCGCTCTTCCCGTTTCTTTTATAAGTAAGTGTGAAACTAACGTTTGTAATGCCTTATCTGTTTTCACTCCTCGAATCTCTTCCATTTCTGTTCTTGTAATCGGTTGACGGTACGCAACGATTGCCAACGTTTCAAGAGCTGCTTGAGACAGTGAAGCCGTTGTTGGGGTATTTATTAATTTTTGATAGTATGCAGCATGTTCTTTCTTTGTTGCAAAACGATACACTTTTGCATATTGTACAATTTGCAGCCCTCGATTCGATCCTTCACATTCTTTTTGCATTTCCTCTATACTGTTTATTACTTCTTCCACTTCAACTTCCAGAACTTTAGCTATCTGTTCCGGATAAATCCCTTCGTCACCTGCAACAAATAAAAGTCCTTCAATAATCGCTTTTTGTTCTTTTCTATCCATTTTACGAACTCCTTCCTCCTATTTTCCATAAAAATACACATAAAAAAACCGAATCACAGTAAATGCGTTCGGTTCAATATTTCTTCTCTCGTTCCAAACGATACATTAAAACCTAACATAAGATAAAATATTTCTATCCCATTTTCACATACCAACTCTATACGGATTTATTAGAGCTTAACACGAAAATTTCATCAAAATTATGTTCTTGCTCAATTATGATTTGTTGATTTTTCATTAGCTCAAGAACCGCTAAAAATGTTACAACCATTATTTCGCGTTCTTCATCAGCAAACAAATCATAAAAGCTTTGACGACCGCCTTTTACTTCTAACTGTTGTAGAATATCAGTCATTCGCTGTGCAATTGGTATTTCTTGGCGAGTAATTCGCGTTGTTACGGGGGTCTTTGCTTTTTTACGACGCATTAGCTTTTGAAATGCCGCTAACATATCATATAACGTAACATCAAGAGGTAAGCTTGTCTCCTCTTCTTGTTGAAATGATGTAAAATCAATTGGCGGACGTGTATATAGCTGTGCTCTTTCTTGTTCTCTTTCTTTTAACTCAGTAGCAACTTGCTTATATTTCTTATATTCAATTAACCTCTCCATCAATTCTTGACGAGGATCATCTATAAAGTCTTCACCGTTATCAGGTACATCTTCTTCTTGTTTCGGTAACAACATTTTACTTTTAATTTGTAATAACGTTGCAGCCATTACTAAATACTCACTGGCAACATCTAATTGTAATTCTTTCATCGTATGGACATAAGATAGATATTGCTCTGTAATTTTCGCTACAGGAATATTATATATATCAATTTCGTAACGATTTATTAAGTGTAACAATAGATCTAAAGGCCCTTCAAAAGCCTCTACTTTAAAATTATACTGCACAAAGCATCCCACCACATTTTTTCTATAACACCATAAGTATAGAGCATACTCATGTTCTATCCAACCTTTTTAAGAAATTTAATTAAAAATAGACCTATGCCCATGTCATAATGCCCACCGCTTCATATGATAACAATGTAGTAAGAACAATGTAGGAGGTCAAAAAACTATGGGTCACGTTGATTGCGGTTTTAGCGGTGGGTTCGCATTACTTGTTGTACTGTTCATTTTACTAATCATTGTAGGAGCAGCTTGCTTCTGCTAATAGGACGCAATAAAGCGACTAGGGATATTTCCCTAGTCGCTTATTGTTAATATTTCTGTGATAAACTGTACATATAACCGTTAGACAGGAGCGAATAAAATGTATCCTACCGAGTACATACAATTTTTAATTCATTTTCACGGAGACTATGATTATTTTGAATGTCATGAAATATTAGAAGAGTATTGGAAATTAAAACCTAGAGGAGAACGCGACAATTACTTAGTCGGTCTCATTCAAATTGCTGTTTCCTTATACCATCACAGACGATCCAACTGGAATGGTGCAGAGAAGATGATAAAAAGCGCAATAGCACTTTTAGAAAAGAACAGTACATCTTTACATCAATTAGGAATAGATCATAAACAACTTATGTTCTTATTAAATGAAAGATTACACTCTATCCACAAAAAGGAAATTTTCGCGCCGTTATTTTTACCCTTATTAGACGTATCGTTAGAAAAACAATGCATACAGTTATGTAAGAAACAAAACCTCTCTTGGAAAGATGTGAACATCATTCCTGGTGAATACATCATAAGTAAGCACACATTGCGTGATCGAACAGAAGTCATTTCTGAACGACACGAGCAACTACAAAAAAGAAAGCAGAGATAATAAACACTTATCCCTGCTTTCATGAATGTATATTTTGTTCAAGCTCTTTACACTTTTTGCAAAAACTTGCTGTTTGCTCATTTCCGCAAATTGTAAACTCAAGAAATTTACTCTTAAGCTCTTGAACCATCTTCGTCCCAATCCCCATATGACGGTGAGACGGATTCACGCTCAAATGCTGAATTTCCAATACCTGATCTTCTTTTTTTATAATCCCCATTATCCCAACAAAATCTTCATTTTGTTTCCACAAATACAATTGCCAATCCTCTTTCGCTTCATATTCTTTCATTGTCAATTGTAATGTTTTTACATCTTTTTCAGTTGGCATAAATGAAAGAAGCCCCATTGCAATTTTTTCATAACTTTTTTTAAAACGAATTAACATAACCCTTATCCCTTCTTACAAAAGTTACAAACTATTTATCCCCTCAATCACTCTTTTCATATCACATTCATTCTACAATATTTTTACCAGAGTGAGAAGGGGCTGAAACAACTTGATAATCATACAAAGCGTTAAGAAGAAAGTCAAATATATGTTTCCACGCTATTTCTTTCTATTACACCGCTCAAAAAAGAGACAATACTATATAGGAACTATAAGGAAAATCCCTTTCTCATCACATTTCACTTATTAACCACTTTTGAACAAAGTAGTTCTACTAAAAGCAATATGTTAAGAGAAATACATTTATTGAAGCATATAATTCGTACTCCATTCTATGTATTTTGTTAAAAGTGTGTTCTCATGAACAATATAATTTAACGTTAGTAGCCGTCCTATTTGTGTCATATACTTTAAAATATATACCAATCCCTGTTTATAGGAAATAAAAAAAGAGAGCAAAATCGCTCTCCTTTTCTCGTAACTTATTCTTCCCAAACTTTAACTTCTTTCATTACATCGCCTTGACGCATGTTTAATACTGTTTCAATACCGCTTGTTGCTTTACCGAATACAGTATGTACGCCATCTAAATGCGGTTGTGGCTCATGAACAACAAAGAATTGGCTACCACCTGTGTTACGGCCAGCATGTGCCATAGAAAGTGAGCCAACAAGATGTCTATGAGGATTTCCATCAGTTTCACATGGGATAGAGTAACCTGGGCCACCTGCTCCTGTGCCTGTTGGGTCTCCACCTTGGCTTACGAAGCCAGGAATAACGCGGTGGAATGTCACACCATCATAAAATCCTTGCTCTGCTAATTTTTTAAAGTTTTCTACTGTTTTTGGTGCCTCTTCTGGGAAAAATTCTAAATCGATTTTTTCGCCATTTTCCATTAATATGTATCCTAAAGTTTTCATATGTATATGTCTCCTTTCAACTATCTCAGCACTATATTACCATATTCATGACGAGAAACAAAAAGAATCCGACAATCTGCATACTTCTTTTTTGAAATGTGGAAGAAGCTAGGTGACAAATAAGAAAAATATACTATAATAACTGTGTTGCCCGAAAATTTAAGAAAGAGAAAGGGAGCGATTTTTCGTGAAAACGAAATTACTAGCTCTGCTATTAGCTGTAGCCGTATTTATTATGCCAACAGCTTCATTTGCAGACATCATTGAGGGAGAATCAATTGTTACACTAGGAGAAAACTTATCTGAACAACAGAAACAAGATCTTTTGAAAGAAATGAAAGCACCAAAAGATGCACAAATTATTACTGTATCTAATGCGGAAGAACATAAATTTCTAGAGGGCATCGTTCCAAAAGCGCAAATTGGTACGAGAGCTATTTCCTCTTCTATGATTACATACACAAAACCAGGGTCAGGTCTCATTGTACGCTCAAAAAACATTAATTCGATAACAGATGCAATGTACACAAATGCACTTATTACAGCAGGTGTGAAAGATGCAGAGATTCAAATTACTGCACCATTTAAAGTTTCAGGAACTGCTGCTTTAACAGGTTTAATGAAGGCCTATGAAACAACATCAAACAAAGCCATTCCTGAAGAAGTAAAAAAAGTAGCCAATGAAGAAATGGTACAAACAGCCCAGCTTGGTGATAAAATCGGCGAAGAAAAAGCAGTTCAACTTGTTGCAAAAATTAAAGAAGAAATTGCAAAAGAACAGCCAAAAACAACTGAAGATTTACGTACATTAATTAAAAAAATTGCTGATCAACTCGGTATTACATTAACAGATGAACAGTTGGATAGCCTAGTAGCGTTATTTGATAAAATGAAAAATCTTAATATCGATTGGAACCAAGTTGGTAGCCAATTAGAGAAAGCAAAAGACCATGTGTCTGCCTTCTTAGGATCTGAAGAAGGGCAAAGTTTCCTAGATAAAGTAAAAGATTTCTTCTCTAGTATCATTGATTTCGTTAAATCTTTATTCAAGTAAAAAAGAAGCTCGCCAGTGACGAGCTTCTTTTTTATACAAGTAACGGTAATTTCATAATAGCTTCTTCAACCGAACGGACAACATAATTTGATTTCTCCTTCACATACGGATGAGCATGATGGAGGGTGAAGGAGTGCGGGGTTACTTCAAACATAGAAATATCATTGAAAGAATCTCCAATACATGCAACTTCATTTGCTTCAATTTGTAAATGTTCCATTAATCGCTTCAGAGCGCTTCCTTTACTTACACCTCTTGGCATAATGTCAACATATCGCTTACCCGATATAAAGACTTCCGCTTCGCTATGAAATGTATCTCTCAACTCTTGATCTAATGCTACAATTTTTTCTTCTTCGCCAAAAACAAATAATTTCGCAGGGTGTACAGTCTTCCCAAATTCCTCTTCTAACTCTTCGATTTCAGCAATATGCACTCCCATATACTCTTCAAAAGTATGGTGATGTTCATTCTTCCTTTTTGTATATCGCTGCTCATTTGCACAAACAATATCTGCTAGTCCCTTTTTATGTATATATCGATATATTTCCTGGGCAACCCCATCTTCAAAACTCGATTCATGAAATACTTTTCCATCCGGTAGTATCATTGTCGCTCCATTTAAACTAGTTGTGTAATACGGGAACGAAAACCTTTTTACCGCCTCATCAATTCGGTGAGTAAAACGGCCAGAGGCAAAACAAATATTTGTCCCGTTTTCAGCTAGCCAACAAAGCGCTCGTTCATCTTCCTTTTGCATATCATTCATATTGTAAACGAGTGTATCATCTAAATCACTTACAAATAGTTTAATCATGTCCTCTTCCCCTTCCATACACAATATCTACTCTAATTGTACAAAAAAAATGTTTGATTTTTGTTAAAAAAACAATAAATTTTCAATAAAAAATAAGCGGAGCATAATCCCGCTTATTTTTGTCTTCGCACATTTTGAGGTCTTACAATACTTGGACGAACCTTTAAACTAGACATAGTTGGACGAAGTAAAATTTTCGTTAACGCGCCCCAATCAAACGGTAAAAACGGCCATAAATACGGTGTTTGCAAACTTCTTATAGATGTTAAAAACAGAATCAACATCGTCATTCCAATGACAAATCCCATTTCATGAAATATGCCTGTTAAAATAATGACAAACAATTTTCCGACCTTATTTCCAAGTCCAAGTTCATAACTCGGCGTTGCAAATGATCCAATCATAGAAACCGCTACATACAAAATAACTTCTGGTACAAATAAACCTACATCAATTGCAATTTGACCAATTAATATGGCAGAAATTAATCCTGCTGCAGACGACAATGATGTCGGTGTATGGATGGCAGCCATTCTTAAAAATTCGAGTCCGACTTCCGCCATCAAAATTTGTAATAAAATTGGTAAGTGCGTCATTTTGTTTGGTCCAATGAAAGCAAGACTATCTGGTAAAAGAGTTGGATTAAAAACAAAAACTAACCAAAATGGCAGTAAGAACAGCGAAAATATAACACCTAAAAAACGTACCCAACGTAAAAATGTACCTACAGCTGGATTTTGTCTAAACTCTTCTGCATGCTGTAAATGGTGGAAATATGTTGTTGGAGTGATCATAACACTTGGTGATGTGTCAACAAGTACTAACACATGTCCTTCTAATAGATGATTTGCTGCTACATCTGGTCTTTCTGTGTATCGAATAAGCGGGAATGGATTATAACCTTGTTTCACTACAAATTCTTCTACTGTTTTATCCGCCATCGTAATCCCGTCTACATCAATGTTATTTAATTCTTGTTTTATAATCTTTACTAAATCTGGATTTGCAACATCTTGAACGTATGTAATACAAATATCCGTTTGCGATCTATCCCCGACTCGAATCATTTCATTTCGAAGACGTGGATCGCGTATCCTTCTACGAATTAATGCTGTATTTACAACGATATTTTCAACAAAACCATCCCTTGCACCGCGCACTACCTTTTCTGTATCTGGTTCTGTCGGTGTCCTGCCCGGATAACTACGAACATCTATTGCGAACGCTTCCGTTTCGCCTTCCACAAATATAATAATGAGTCCTGATAATACTTGGAGCATTACCTCATCCATCGTTTTCACTTTACTTACTTGTTGATGAATTAAACGATTCTCTAAAAGCTTCACTGTATCTTCTTCTACATCCCTTATTTCATTTGTATCCACCGCTTCTTCTAAAATAGGGATAATATAATTCGTATCACAAAGTCCATTTACAAATAACACACCAATTTCTTTATTTAAAATTTGAAATTTACGAATACCAACATCGTATGTAACACCGAGTCCGACTGTTTGCTTTAAATAATTTTCATTATCACTTAAAAAAGATGAAATCGGGATATTCACTTTTTTAGGCTTCGTCATAAAACCCACTCCTTTCCAAAATTAATTGAATCGCTTTTCTAGTAATAGGTGATCCTCTCTCCCATTCATCATTTCCGCACATCTTGCCAATATCACCTACCCCCACTATGACAGGAACATTCAGACCATCTAAACAATAAATCGTATCCCCACTAATCCTGCCAATTTCACCATCTGGGAGTCCAAATTTATCAACGCCATATTCTGTCAAATTCCCATTCCGATCTACACTTACATCTACACGTGCCCATTCCCAATGATGTGTATTAGATGCTACTGCTAAAATACCCAGTACATCGACTTGTTTATGTGTTGCGACATACTTTAACGCCTTTTCACCAGATCCTTCTCCTATAAATCCGCTGTCATCAAACATGACAAATACAGGGTCATATGGCGTTTGCATAATAAGCTCAACAACTTTCTTCCCTGTCAATTTGGTCGGATTACTTTGCGATGCTGAAATACACCTTCCCCCAAATTCCTTTGTTAACAGCTCAATTGTCCGCTTTGCATATTCATCTCCATCTGTGACCAAAACAACCCTTCGTCTCATTTGATTTATCCTTTCGGTTTACATATAAGTGCAACAAAAAATGAAAATAATATCGCTGCTGAAATCCCCGCAGACGTTAAGCTAAACATACCGATTCCAATTCCTAAATATCCATGTTTTTCTGCCGCATGCATTGCCCCGTGCAATAGTGAGTGTCCAAAACTTGTAATAGGGACTGTTGCCCCAGCACCTGCAAATTTTATAAGCTTATCGTACAATCCGAATCCGTCTAAAATAGCTCCGGCGACTACAAAAGTTGCCATTAAATGTGCCGGTGTTAACTTTGCGAAATCTAGCAACACTTGTCCAATTACACAAATAGCTCCTCCTACAAGAAATGCATATATAAAATCCACAATTCACTCTCCTTTAACGCTTTCAAACACAACACCATGCGCAATCGTTGGAATCGTTTCCTTCTGTTGCATCATCATGGGGCTTAATAGAGCTCCAGTTGCAACGACAAAAATTCTTTGTAAATTCCCTTTTTGCATTTCACGCAATAAATGGCCGTATGTTACAACAGCTGAACAAGCACAACCACTGCCCCCTGCAAACACTTCTTCTTGATTTGAATTGTAAATCATTAATCCACAATCATTGTATACATTCCCCAAATCATACCCTTCCTCAAGTAAAAGTTGTTTCGCAATTGGTGTCCCAACAGCCGATAAATCACCAGTAACAATAAGATCATAATCAGCTGCACTTCTTCTCAAATCTTCAAAATGTTGTTGAATTGTATGAGCAGCAGCTGGTGCCATCGCTGATCCCATATCTAAAGGATTAGCAATTCCTAAATCTTGCACTTTACCAATTGTTGCTGCTGTTATTTTAATTGCACTCTCCTCATTGCTAATTAATATTGACCCTGCTCCGGTAACAGTTGAGTTTGCTGTCCCTGGCTTTTGTCCTCCGTATTCTGTTGGGGAACGAAATTGTCTTTCAGCCGTCGCATTATGACTACTTACTGTAGCTAAAATACGATTCGCAAATCCACCATCTATAAAAGCTGATCCAATCGCCAACGTTTCCATTGACGTCGCACAAGCGCTGAACATCCCTAAAAAAGGAATACCATACTCACGAGCAACATAATTTGCTGTCACTGTTTGGTTTAATAAATCTCCCGCTAAAAAGAAATCAATTTGCGATTTTTTTATATTCCCTTTTTGCATCGCTTGTTGAATTGAGTCTGACATTAACCTTCGTTCAGCAAGTTCCCAGTTTTCCTCTCCGCAATGTAAGTCAGAATATGAAATATCAAAATCCTTTCCAAGAGGGCCTTCAGCTTCTTTCGGACCGACAGCAGTACCAGTTGCATTCACGAAGATATCATTTTGAAATACCCACGTTTGTTTTCCTGTCAATCTCATACCCACCCCTCCTTTAAGACATTAAAATTTGAAATGTATATCTTATTAACCCGATAATGTATGCACCGACGACTCCAAATACAATGACACTTCCTGCAAGCTTAAACATGTTAGTAGCGATTCCTAGAACAATCCCTTCACTCCTATGCTCTAGTGCGGCACTCGCCATAGAATTCGCAAATCCAGTAACTGGTACTGCTGATCCCGCTCCAGAAAACTGCCCGATTTTATCATATACACCACACCCTGTTAAAATCGCCGACAATAAAACAAGCGTTGCAACTGTCGGATTTCCTGCCTCTTGTTCACTAAAGTGAAAATAATGTATATAAAATTTCATCAATATTTCTCCGACTGTACAAATGAGTCCACCAACAAGAAATGCCTTCACACAATTTATGAAATAGTTCGGTTTTGGATGGTACTCCTTCACTTTATTTATGTAATCATCCTTCAATTTTCGCCCTGCCATATATATTGCCTCCTACTTTACGAAATAAATCCAGTGAAACAACGAGCCTATTACTTTCCCAAGTACAAGAGCAACGAGTAAAACAATAATTTTCTCCTCTACCCTTACTCGTTTCGCTAAAATAGGTAAAACGTTTAACACTTCCGTTAACGCCGCAGCGAGCATTCCAATGAATGTGCCACAAAATATCCCTAATATAACAAGCCAATATTGTGACGTTTGAAATGTAATATTTTTCAAACTACACCAAGCCCCTGTTAAAGTACCTGCAATGACCGCCCACTCAAAGTATTGAATATGCTTTCCACTTCTCGTTAATTGAGCTAAACGAGGGATTATACCCAGTACAGCTAAAAACGCGACATATCCGCTACCTACTGCAATCCCTCCAGCTAAGCCAATTAATACAACAAAGGCACACTCAATCATCAGCAATCTGTTTCATATTATCCTTGTTTTCATGAACAATTACATATTGATCAAGCGACTGCTGATATTGAAACATCTCAACTTCTAACGGGCTCGGCTCTTCATTAATTCTCTTTTGAAATACATGATTAAAAAATAAGACCATACCTAATCCAAGACCTAATGAATAAGGAATTTGAAATAAAAGTGGTTGCGCCTTAAATTCTCCAGTAATCATGTAATATAACCGTTGGTGTACTTGTTGCATACTTACATCTTCATGGAAATAAATGATCGCAAGGGCCGCTCCAATGAAAAGTAACAACCATACAAGTCCGAAGAAAACCGGATGCACTTTCTTTTTTTCATATATAATTTCAACAAGAGTTTGTCCAGAACCAAGTAAATTAATTTGTATGTGAGCCGCTTTTTGTTGAATAATCTCAATCACTTTCATAACATCAATTACAACATGTGTTTTATCATGCGCTGTTATTTTGTAGACTATTTCATTTTGTAACAACTCAACTACAAAAGAATCTCCGGCAAGTTGAGCAACATCGCTCAGCTTTACTTCATACGTAGGAGACACTTTTAAGCGATTGCGCATTTTAATATAAATCGTTTGTTCCAATTTTCATTCACCCCTTCACTCTTCCTCGTAGTTGTAGTATGGTTATTGGAATTTTTTCTAATACAATTTTTTCATAAAAAAAACATCTGTACCATTTCGGTACAGATGTTTTTAGCTTATGCCTTTTTCTTAAATAAATTTGCAATACTTAATGCAAGTCCTCCCCAAATGACTACCATACCTATAACCATCATCATAATCGCTGATCCACTCATCATGAAACACCTCGGTCCTTCCATTCTTTTTCAAGCTGGACAGAGTCTGAATGTATTTGTGCATTCCATTTCTTCAGACTAATGACTAGTGCAACTATAAGAAACGCTGCCGCTATCGACCAGCCATACGTTACAACAAACTCTGTTGGATAACCTCCGTAGTTCTTTTTAATGTTTTGGATTGTACCATCAATTAACATATACCCTAACATGAGCGGGGTAATAACGAGTAAACTCACTCTCCAAAACGTTCCTAACTTTATATCAGATACAAAGTTTGCATGATTTTGATAAACTGGTAAACGGCGCAATATTAGTCCTATTGTAACTACTTCAACGAGTGCAATTGTAATCAATCCAAAATTGTTAGCGAAGTAATCAACAACATCTAGGAACATAAGTCCACCACGTGTTGCAAAAACAAGAGAAACTAATACTAATAGCGTTCCCATAATTCCAATCGTCTTTTGACGACTCAAGCTGAATTTTTCAGATACAGCGGCAAAGCATACTTCTGCAAGTGAAATGAGTGATGTAATTCCAGCAACAGTTAGAGATAAGAAGAATAATACACCAAATAACGGCGACATCGGTAACTCATTAATAATTTGCGGGAATACTACAAATGCAAGTCCTACACCAGCACTAGCTACTTTATCAACCGGTACCCCCATGTTATTCGCCATAAATCCAAGAGCTGCAAAGACACCAATACCTGCCAATAATTCAAATCCTGAATTTGCAAATCCTGTAATAAAAGCATTATTTGTTGTATCTGAGTTTTTCGGTAAATAACTAGAATACGTAATCATAATTCCGAATGCTAAAGATAAACTAAAGAAAATTTGACCGTAAGCAGCAAGCCATACTTTCCCATCAAAAATACGACTCCAATCTGGTTTAAAGAATGCATCTAGCCCCTGCATCGCACCTTCCATCGTCACTGCACGAACAACGATAATAAGGAACATAACAACTAGTAACGGAATAAAAATGCGGTTAACAACTTCGATTCCTTTTTTAACTCCTTTAAACGCAACACCAAGCACAATAATCCAAACGAGAGCTAACGGAATTAATACTTCTGGTACGAGCCCCCCGAATTGTCCTGGCTTATCTGCAACATGTAAATATTCTTTAAATAAAAATGATTGCGTGTCTTTCCCCCATGCTCCAGTAATTGCAAAGTACGTATACGAAATAGACCAAGCAATGATTACAGCGTAATATGTTGAAACAATAAATGTCACACACATTTGCCACCATCCAATAAATTCAGCACGTCGATGAATACGGAAGAATGTAAGTGGCGCCGAACCACGATGACGATGCCCAAGAGCAAACTCGAAAGCTAACAATGAAATACCAGTCGTTAATAATGCAAATAAGTACGGTAAAAAGAATGCGCCTCCCCCGTTTTCATACGCTGTATAAGGAAAACGCCATATATTCCCTAGTCCAACAGCGGAACCGATTGCTGCAAAAATAAATCCAGCCCTCGTTCCCCATTGTTGCCTCGTTTCCATGTTTCCTTCCCCCTTTGTGACAAGTTCATACTTGGATTATAGTTTAAATTAACTAAATTATCAATAAATTCTGTAAATTTAAGCGATAGTTGGAATCTTCTCCTTTTCGTGACAATAAAAAAAATCGAATAGATAGCTATTCATCTATTCGATCTTTCATCTGTTTTAATATTTTCTTTTCAAGTCTTGAAACTTGTACTTGCGAAATGCCTATGCGCTCCGCTACTTCTGATTGGGTTTGGTCTTTATAATAGCGCAAATACACAATTAGCCTTTCTCGTTCATCCAATTCTCTAATTGCTTCTTTTAAAGCAATTTTATCAAACCATTTCGTTTCCGATTGATCTGCAATTTGATCTAAAATAGTAATTGGATCTCCATCGTTTTCATACACGGTTTCATGTATCGACGAAGGAGCACGACTCGCTTCTTGCGCCAGAACAACTTCTTCCGGCGTTAGTTCAAGAGCCTGTGCTACCTCATTAATCGTTGGAGCCCTTCCAAATTCTTTCGAAAGCTCGTCTCTCATCTTTCGGACTTTGTTTCCTGTTTCTTTTAAAGATCTACTTACTTTCACTGATCCATCGTCACGTAAAAATCGTTGTATTTCACCGATAATCATTGGAACTGCATATGTTGAAAATTTCACGTCGAAAGATAAATCAAATTTATCTACCGATTTTAAGAGCCCAATACATCCAATTTGAAATAAATCGTCTGGTTCGTATCCTCGATTAAGAAATCGCTGTACAACCGACCATACGAGACGCATATTACTTTGAACGATTGTATCTCTCGCTTGTTGATCTCCATCTTGACTTTTTTGAATTAACGCTTTTAGCTCGTGGTCCTTTAACTGAGGTTTCTTCTTCTCATTTCTGACCTCTATGTCCATTGGCTATTCTCCTTAATTGCATAGAGCGTTACTATTTGATAAGTATTTTGTCAAATGGATTGTTGTCCCGAAAGATTCGTTTGAAATAACTTCTACTTCATCCATAAAATTTTCCATGATAGTAAATCCCATTCCGGAACGCTCTAATTCAGGTTTAGTTGTAAAAAGGGGTTGTCTTGCTTCATCTAAGTTAAAGATACCAATCCCTTCATCTCGAATCGTGAGTTTCACCATCGCTTCTTCCAAAATCACTGAAATATAAACAACACCTTCTGCATTTCCTTCATACCCATGAATAATTGCATTTGTAACCGCTTCTGACACAACTGTTTTAATCTCTGTTAGTTCTTCCATCGTCGGGTCTAATTGCGCAATAAAAGCAGCTACCGTAACACGAGCGAATGATTCATTCTGACTTAACGCTGAAAATTGAAGGTTCATTTCATTTCTCATCTACGCCACCCCCAACGTCGCGAGCGCATGCGCTTCACTTTCTTCTAAACGAACAATTTTGAATAGACCTGACATTTCAAATAAACGTTTAACGGGCGGTGAAATTGCACAGACAACCATCTCTCCACCTAATCCCTTTACATGTTTATATCGGCCTAATATAACGCCTAAACCAGAACTATCCATAAACGTTAAGTTCTCTAGGCTCAAAACAATATGATGAACACCATGTGTCTCAATCATATCTGTGACTTTCGTTCGCAACTCTTCAGCAGTATGATGATCTAACTCGCCCTCTAGCCTCACACATAAGACGTCACGTTTTACTTCTAAATGCATGGAAAGACTCACACGATTTCCTCCTTATGCTCAAACTTTACTCATTAACATAAGATTTTCGTGATATAAAATCAGAATCCTTCCTACTGACAAAAGAAGAACTATTTCGTCATAAAGTGAAACCTTTCAGCAATTATTTCAGTAAATACGAACAGAAAAACATCAAAATTTCCGCCGCTATTTTGATGTTGAAAACATCCCAAAACTTCTTTTAAATAACTCCCACCAGCTCGCTGCCTCAACATCTTCTTTCGCTACAATTGTTTGTTTTAATAAAACATCTTTATCTCTTTTAATAACAAGTGTGCCAAGTGCATCACCTTTTTTAATCGGTGCCTTCACTTTCTTTTCAGCAATCACTTCTTGTTTAACTTTGTCCATATTTTCGCCCTTCTTCATAAGAAGAGACACATTGTCTGACGCAACTAAATCTACTTTTTCTTCCTTACCTTTTCCTACTTGTACAGTCTTAATTTTCTCACCACGTGTATATAATTTCTTTGTCATGTATTGTCCAAATGCATAATCAAGAAGCTTCGTTACTTGATTGTTCCGCTCTTTTGATGTAGGTGCTCCCATTACAACTGAAATAACACGCATACCATTTTTCTCAGCCGATGCCGTTAAACAATATTTCGCTTCTGTCGTAAAGCCTGTTTTCACTCCATCTACTCCAGGATAAAAACGTACTAGCTTATTCGTATTAACAAGCCAAAACTTCTTATCCGTATTTTCACGTAAATAGTCTTCATATTTACCTGTGTATTTTCGAATAAGTGGATACTTCATCAACTCTTTCGCCATAATAGCCATATCATTCGCTGTAGAATAATGATCTTTCGCCGGGAGACCTGTCGGATTTTGAAAATGTGTATTTTTCAATCCTAGATCTTTCGCTTTTTTGTTCATCATATTTACGAAACCTTCTTCTGAACCAGCGATATGCTCAGCTACTGCAACAGATGCATCATTTCCAGATGCAATTGCAATGCCCTTTAACATTTCATTTACAGTCATCTCTTCCCCAGGTTCTAGAAAAATTTGTGATCCGCCCATTGAAGCTGCGTGTTCACTCGCTCTAACTTTATCGTTTAGTTTTAGTTTTCCTTTTTCAACTTGTTCCATAATTAATAGCATTGTCATAATCTTTGTCATACTAGCAGGTGGTAACTTTTCATTCGGATTTTTATCAAACAAAACTTTACCTGTATCTTGTTCAATTACGATCGCTGACGACGCTTGTTCCGCTAACTTCGGCGTGGTTTCTTCTGTTTTTTCCTGCTTCGTTTTCTCAGATTGTGCGAAACTAACTGAAGTACCAGAAAGCAATAACATGAAACAAACAAGTATTCCAAAAACTCGCTTCATGACTAACCCTCCATTCTATATCAAACTTATTTTTTCCAATTTATACATTTTTAATACCATATTTTTCTATTATTTTCAGTTGACAAATAAATCCATTGCCTATATTGTATTAAGTGTATTATACGTAGTAGTACACTTAATACTCATCAGGAAGGAGACATTGCTCTTGCATATTCAACTTGATCCAAGAAGCAACACTCCGATATGGGAACAAATTGTTCAAAATATAAAAGAGCTCGTACTAAAAAATATGTTAGCTCCAAGTGATAAGCTTCCTTCTGTACGCGAGCTTGCTTCTTTGCTCGTTATAAATCCAAATACAGTAAGTAAAGCCTATCAAGAATTAGAGCGACAAGGGATTATTGAAACATTACGAGGAAAAGGAACATTTGTAGCCCAATCGATTACCCCAACATTAGACGAAAGGAAAATCGCTATGGTTGAAAAGCAATTTCATCAATTATTACTAGAAGCCTCTTATCTTGGGATTACGAAAGATAAAATTCACGATTGGATAGATTCATACTATAAAGAGATTGGAGGAAATACAGATGTTGAAAGTGACAAACTTGAAGAAAACAATTGATAACCAAACGATTTTAGACGATGTTTCTTTCACATTACAAAAGGGTAGTATCGTCGGATTACTCGGAAGAAACGGTGCGGGGAAAACAACTTTATTACGAACGATGGTCGGCATTTTAGACCCCGATGAAGGAACTGTTACATATGAGGATACAGATGTTCATAAGCATCCTGAAATTAAACAAAAAGTTGTATACGTTCCAGATTCTACCAACACACTGAACGGATATACTGTAAAAGAAATCGTAAAGTTTTATAAAGCAGTTTATACAGCATTTGATGAACAATATTTTTATGAAATATTAGAACGTTTTAATTTACCAAACAAACGCATTCGTAGTTACTCAAAAGGAATGAAAGCACTGCTTGCGATCATTTTAGCTTTCGCTGCAAAAGCAGAATATGTCATTTTAGATGAACCGACAAACGGACTTGATCCTATCGTTAAAAGACAGATTCTACAATTTCTCGTTGAAGAAGTAGCAGAAAAAGAAATTACAATTTTCATCTCCACTCACCATTTAGATGAAGTTGAAAAAATTGCCGATACAATCATTATTTTAAAAGGACATACAGTAGATTCTATTACATCACTAGATGATGCAAAATCACAATTTGCTAAAGTCCAAGTTGCTTACGAACGATCACTACCTCAAAAACTAGAAAACTTAAGCAATATAAAAATATTAAACCAAACAGGAAAAGTATATACGATTTTAATCGAAGGAAATGTTGCTACAACGCTTGAAAAGTTTTATAAAGAGCAACCAATACTCATTGAAGAATTAACAATGTCACTTGAAGATGTCTTCGTTACGACACTTGAGGAGGATGGGTATGTTTCATAAGGCGTTGTGGATGTGGAATTGGAAGCGCGGGAAATATGCTGTACTAATAATGTTTTTAGTATCTATGTATGTTTTCCCTTATAAATACTATAAGGCATCCCAAACCCAGATGGATTTTTTCTATAAATATAACCCAACAGGAGAGTTTTATTACGACTATTACTTCTCAGATTACAATTCCATCATTATTCTCTCTATCATTGCACTAGCTTGCTTAATGATTGGATGGGAACGTAGCAATTTGAAGTTGAGTGATTCTTTAATGGTAATGCCTTTTAAACGTAGCACCATCTTTTTTTCAAAATGGTTATTTGGCATTATTCACATTGTTACATGTCTTTTACTATGCTGGGCTCTAATGTACCTTGTATATAGAACGACAATTCACTTTGAATTTCAATCATTCAACTTTTTCCATAGATATTTTTCCTATGCAATAATTACTTATATCGCTCTCTATACTACAGCTTTGTGTATCGGAACTTTTACAGGAAGTATCATTTCTCAAGGTACCTTCTGTGTTCTATATTTAATTAAAGGGTTTGGAATTTTTTCTTTGCTCTTCTCTTTTTATAATGCACATTTAAATATGGATACAGAACATTCTTCAAATAAATATGAAGCAATCTATCATTTAAACCAGCAAACCGAAATTCTTGCTCCCATAAAAAATTTTCATATTCGATATAATTATGATATGAGGAACCAACTAACTAAAAAGGAAGGACCTGTATTCTATGACTATAGTTCTCCTAAAATATTACTAGTACCCATTCTATATACAATATGTTTCTTATTACTGGGGGTTATTTTATATAAGCATTCACCTAATGAAAATAATAAGAAAGTATTTTCATTTCAAAAGAAACAAAAACTATGGATTGTCGGGACAACTTTCTATTTTGCTTTAATCGGTGGGAGCATGTTACACTATTTTGATTTGATATTTAGCTATTATTTTGGGCTAATTTTATTTGGAACCCTCAGCTATTTTGCACTATCACGCCTTACAAATTATAAAGTTTTATAAAGGAGAGATCCTATGTTTCAAAAAGCATTATGGTTACAAAGCTATAAACAGGGAAAATATTTCATTTGGCTTTTTTGGATTACTAGCTTCTATACACTATCTTATAAATATTATTTAGATGCTGCAAAATCCTTTCATTTTTCACAAACTATCACGAAAAAAGTTAATTATCATTATCAATATTTCCTTAGTCCTGAAGACCATTTATTTATACAGGGAATTGTAATTATTGCATTAGCATGTGTTCAAATTGGTTGGGAGCGCCATAACCAAACCATGGATGCTTTATGGTCAATGCCTTTTAAACGAAGATATATATATCTTACAAAATGGTTATTAGGGGTATTCAATATTATTGCTGTCTATGCAATAAATTGGGGACTTTTCGCAATTTTAAAAAAGACGACCTTTCATAATAAATACCAGTTATTCTCACCATTTCATTCTTATTTTCTTTATACAGTCATTGTATTAATTGCTATTTATACTTTGACATTATTCATGGGAACAATAACTGCTAATATACTTTCTCAAAGTATATTCACTGGTATTATGCTTATTTTACCATACGGATTGGCCTTACTTTTGGCTGGTTTTATTTCAGTTCACTTGTACGAAACTCATGAGAAAACTTATAAAATTGAAAATCAATACGTATCAATTTCATCACATATAAGTATACTTTCACCTATTGAGGACTTAGAGATTAGATTTGATTACGATCCACAATCAGCTTATACAGATAAAAACGGAAAACGCATAAACGAACCTAATTTTTCGAAAATACCTTCTGCTTGGAAATTATTAACTCCAATTGTGTATATACTTATCTTATTACCTTTAGGTACCTATTTATATACACAATCGCCTAATGAACAAAACGGTAAGTTGCTTTTATTCTCAAAGCTCTACAAGCCTTTTATAGCATGTACTGCATCTTGTTTCGCCCTATTTGGAGGTCGCATAATAGGAGGTATACAATCCATTATTGGGTATTATATTGGGTTCGTTGTAATTGGTCTAATTTGCTATATCGTGTTATCACGCTTATTAAAGAAAAAGATTTCTTGGGGATTAAAATAACAAAATGTAATTTTTTAATAAATAACCTCCTTCAAAAGGAGGTTATTTCACATTCTCTCTCCTATCTCCATACCCCCTCTCTTCTTTCATCCCAAACCCATCACCATTTTGTACAATTTGCTCTGTCGGTGCGACTACACTTTCAGCAATTTTCCATTCCCCGCGCTCTTTCACAAATACTTGCAGAAAATAGTTCATACCATTTAATTGATACGCATTTTCTTTTTTTACATTATAGTGCACCGCAATGTAGTGCACTTGAATATTTTCTTTCCCTGCTTTTGATACGTATTGCGGTAATCTTGGAATGTACATTGATGCTTTCTTAAATGGTAATTGCTTCGCTTTAACGAGCGATGAACTTGTTACATTACGCAAAGTGTCCTGATTACGAACATTATCGCTATGATGAAATAATACTGCGTTTTGCATAGAACGAACCCATAATTTCGAATACAGGACAGTATTATCGTTTTCAATGTACTTCACTTCTTTTTGCACCACTTGGATAGGGGTATCAGCGTACATGAATGTATGAAAGCAGAAAAAACTTCCAAGTAAAATGGTAAGTGCAGCAATATATTTCATAATCTTTCCTCCGATCTGTTTAATTAAAGTATCGGAGTTTCAAAATATTTTTATTCAAAAGAAAAAGGATAGGAAAGCTCTCGCTTCCTATCCTCATTTATTATAATACGCGGCCAAATAGTTCTAAAACCATTTCTATCTCTTGGTCGCTCCAACCTTTAAATTTCTCTTTATAATATTCTTTACGCACAGCTTCAAGCTTTTCAGTTACTTCTCGTCCGTTTTCAGTAATTTCTAAGTATACGATACGACGGTCCGAATTTGAACGTTTTCTTTCAACAAACCCTTTTCGCACGAGACGATCTGTTACAGCTGTAATATGACTGGAGGTTACGTTTACTTCACTCGCAATTTGCGAAGCCATCTGTGGACTTTTTAAAAATAACGCACGTAATACAGAGAATTCATTATATGGCATATGCTCTGAAAAACGTGTATTAATATCATTTTGTAATAAACGTATCATCTTTCGAAATGATGCAGATAAATCTAAAATCAGTGTTTCTCTATTTTCGTTCACTAGCCTCGTCCCTTTTTTATCATATTTACACATATTATAATCTATAAATACCTATATTGTATATGCTTTCTTCCCTCAACATTCTCATTTATGTAACTTTTTTCATAAGATTTTCTTTTTTGTTCACACATATACATATAAAAAAGGATGGTGAGCATAAATGCAAAGTGGAATGAATCCGTATTTACATAACATCCGTACGACAAATACTGGTAAAGAAGCTACTATTACTGTACAAGGAGAAGGCATTATAAAGGCAAAACCAAATGTTGTCATATTAACACTGGGCATTCGAACAGATAGTAAAAATGTAAAACAGGCGCAAGAAGAAAATGCAGTGCAATCGAAACAATTGCTTGATGCACTCAAACAGCTAGGTATTGCCGATAAAGATATAGAAACCATTTCTTATACAATTACTCCTCAATACGAATATGTAAATGATAAAGCATTACTACAAGGCTACCGTGTGGAGCATTTGTATGAAATTACCGTTTTAAATGTGCAAAAAGCAGGGGAAGTATATGATATAGCCGTTACAAATGGGGCAAACGTAGCAAAAGGATTACGTTTTCGAATATCTCATCCAAATAAATATTATGAGCAAGCTCTCATTCAAGCTCTGCAACAAGCAGTAGACAAAGCTCGTACAATTGCGAGTACCTACAATTTAAATATTAATCCTGTTCCCCTCTCACTCGTTGAAGAATCTGCCCAATTACCACGGGAGATCGCATCATATGCTACTTTGCATGCGCAAGCAGCTCCGCCCATTCAATCAGGAGAACTAGAAATCATTTCATCTATCCGGGCAATTTTTACGTATTTATAAATAAACTCATTTATAAGTAACCGTTATCATTTTCGTTGTTGTAAAAACATGATGTTCTGATATAATAAAGGACGGTGAGCTCTTACATAAGAGATATCACGGGTGGGAGAGGGATATGAAAAAGAAGGTTTAACATGAAAGGAATACTTGAAAGAACATTTAAATTAGACTTACACCAAACATCACCAAAACAAGAAGTTTTAGCTGGAGTCACGTCATTTTTCACAATTGTTTATATTATGATTGTAAATGCGTCAATCTTATCAGATGCCGGCATTCCTCTTGAGGCAGGAATTTTGGCAACTGTTCTTAGTTCATTTGTCGGATGTCTACTCATGGCATTTTGGGCAAATGCACCTGCTATTCTTGTCCCTGGTATGGGTGTAAATGCATTCTTCACGTACACTGCTGTGCATACGCTCGGTTTAACTTGGCAAGAAGCATTGGCAGCTGTTTTTATCGCCGGTATTATTTTTACAATTGCTGCTTTTACACCGATTGCTCGCGTGCTTTCGGTATCGATTCCAAAGTCATTAAAGGAAGCGATCACTGTCGGTATCGGGTTGTTTTTAGCTTTCATCGGCTTGCAAAAAGGTGGTTTAGTCGTTTCGCATCCTAATACTGCTGTTGCAATGGGAAAATTAAGTAGTCCTGTCGTTCTTGCCACACTACTTACTCTTATTGTCGCACTTGTACTATTTGCGCGTAACGTACGTGGAAGCTTTTTATGGACGATTGCAATTGGAACTGGTATTGCATGGCTGTTTGGTCTTGTTGATACGAGTCAAATGGGAAATAGTTCGTTTTCATTCGCTAATTATGGCGATGTGTTTGGAGCTATGTCATTTGGGAAACTTTCTTCCTTGCCATTTTGGATTGCAACATTCTCCTTAAGCATGGTGCTTATTTTTGAGAACATGGGACTTTTACATGGTTTATTAGAAGATGATCGTAAATTCCCACGTGCTTACCAAGCAAATGCAATTTCAGCAATGACATGTGGTCTATTTGGCACAAGCCCTACCGTTTCAACAGTAGAGAGTGCCGCAGGTATTACTGCAGGCGGAAAGACAGGTCTGACGTCTATCGTTACAGGGTTGTTATTCTTCGCATCACTGTTTGCGCTTCCGTTTGTCAAAATAATTCCTGACAGCGCCATTGCACCAATCTTAATTATTATTGGCGGTCTGATGATTACAAGCATTCAACAAATTCCTCTGAACGACTTTTCAGAAGGATTTCCAGCGTTTTTAATTATCGTTATGATCCCGCTCACATATAGTATCGCTGATGGCATTGCGTTCGGATTTATTGCTTATCCTATCTTGAAAGTTGCACTTGGAAAGCGTAAAGAAGTCGCACCGTCCATGTATATTATTACATGCTTATTCTTAGCCATGTTCGTATTACACGCTATTGGCTAAGAAAAAAACACCGAGGAAATCCTCGGTGTTTTTTTACTTAAACCAACCTTTTTTATAAAACCAAGCCATCATTCCGCCGCCAATTAATGCCATTAAAATTAAGCAAATAAAATAACTATACTTCCCGCCAAGCTCTGGCATATGTGCAAAGTTCATGCCGTATACCCCTGCAATAAATGTTAACGGCATGAAAATAGTTGAGAAAACAGTTAATGTTTTCATAATATTGTTCATATGGTGGGAATTCAACGAAAAGTAACTATCTCGAATATCTGCTGTTAATTCACGGCTCGCTTCAATCATCTCTGTCAGTTTAAGCAAATGATCATGTATATCTTTAAAATAAATTTCATGATCGCTTATACCGTAAAAACGTGTTGAATTTAATATACGATACAATAAATCACGCATCGGAATAATCGTACGCCTTAGCTTAGATAAATCTGCACGAATATCAAATACTTCTTCTAGCACACTTCCTGCTGTCTCACCCGTTAAATTATCATCAATTGCATTTAAATGGTCTTCAATGTAATAAACAGGTGCGAAATAATCATCTACAATTTGGTCAATAATTGTATGTGCTACATGCAAAGGGCTCTTCTTAATACGTTTCTTTTCACCGAGCGTTTTCCATACTCTTTCAATCGCATTGTTATGAGAGAAATGGAAAGAGACTATATATCGATCACTAATAAATAAATCGATTTCATGCGGTTCTAATCCGTCTTCTCCGAATGCATGAAGAACTAAAAAGTTATATCCATCATAAAAATCTACCTTTGGTCTCTGCACATACTCTACACAATCTTCAATTGCAAGGGGATGGAACTTGAAGTGATCTTGTAAAATATATGTATATTCCTCTTTCGTTGGCTTATATAAATCAAGCCAATACCATATGATGTTCTCTTTTTTCGTTTCTTCTAGCGAAACATCATATAAAACTTCATTTTTTTTCGTTATTGCACAAATTCTAATCATAATTTCACCCATTACTATTATAAACAAAAAATAGTAAAAAAAGCCAAGGAGAAATCTCCTCAGCTTTTTTTATCCCGCTATTTGCGGGCAGTAAGACCCCTACCTCAAAATTCAGCGAAAGCAAAGAAGTTAGGTCTGGGTCGGGCTGCCCGTAAATGCCCGATTGGTGAAGGCTAATAATCAGTGGGGATAAAGCCCCCCACTGATTAAAGTTTCACTTTATTACTTCGTTACAATACCGTGTACTAAAGTTGGTGCATCTACGTGATCTTTAGCGATTTTCATGTTCTCATAAATTTTCGCTTTTACGTCTTCAACATTTTCGCGGTTTGCGTAAATTGTAACAAGAGAGTCACCTTTTTTCACGCTATCGCCTACTTTTTTGCGAAGCATTAGACCAACTGCTAAATCAATTTCAGACTCTTTCGTTGCACGCCCTGCTCCTAAAAGCATTGCTGCTGTTCCGATTTCATCTGCAACGATTTCCGATACGTAACCGTCTTCTTTCGCTTCCACTTCAATTTTAAATTGTGCTTGTGGCAATTTAGAAGGATCATCAACAACAGATGCATCGCCGCCTTGCGCGGATAAGAACGTTTTAAATGATTCTAGCGCTTTACCATTGTTCATTACTTCAATTAACTTTTCACGTGCATCTTCTAAAGATGAAGCTTGTCCAGCAAGGTACACCATCTGACTTCCAAGTGTTAAACATAACTCTTCTAAATCTTTCGGTCCCTTACCTTGTAATGTATCAATTGCTTCTTGTACTTCTAATGCATTACCAATTGCTTCACCAAGCGGCTGACTCATATCAGAAATAACCGCCATCGTATTACGACCAACGTTATTACCGATGCGTACCATTGCTTCTGCTAAACGCTTTGCATCTTCATCCGTTTTCATAAACGCGCCTGCTCCAGTTTTTACATCAAGAACAATTGCATCTGCACCAGCAGCAATTTTCTTACTCATAATTGAGCTAGCGATAAGAGGAATTGAATTTACTGTTGCAGTTACATCACGAAGCGCATATAACTTTTTATCAGCAGGTGTTAAGTTTCCACTTTGACCAATAACAGCGATTTTATTTTCATTTACAAGACGCATGAATTCATCATTTTCAATTTCCACATGGAATCCTGGTACTGCTTCTAATTTATCAATTGTACCACCCGTATGTCCTAGACCTCGTCCAGACATTTTCGCAACTGGTACACCTAAAGCAGCTACTAATGGACCTAATACAAGTGTCGTTGTATCACCAACTCCACCCGTTGAATGCTTATCTACTTTTACCCCTTCAATGGCTGATAAGTCAATTGTATCACCGCTATTTACCATTGCCATCGTTAAATCTGCACGTTCTTGATCATTCATATCTTGGAAGAAAATTGCCATTGCAAGTGAACTCATTTGATAATCTGGAATACTACCATTTGTGTATCCTTCAACGATAAAGTTAATTTCTTCTGTCGTTAATGCATGTCCATCACGTTTTTTTGCAATTAGGTCCACCATTCTCATTGTGAAGTCACCCCTTCATTTGTTTTACAATTGCTTTTACTAATGCTAAGAAATTAGCTTTAACACGTTCTGTCGTTTCAATTACTTCATCGTGGTGAAGTGGTTGATCTAAAATACCAGCTGCCATATTTGAAATACAAGAAATACCTAGTACTTTCATACCTGCATGACGAGCTACAATTACTTCTGGTACTGTTGACATACCAACTGCATCTCCGCCAAGTGTACGAAGCATACGAATTTCAGCAGGTGTTTCATATACAGGACCTGTCATTCCAACATATACACCTTCTTGTACTTTAATATTTAAATCTACTGCAACTTGTTTCGCCATTTCGCGAAGTTCTGGCGTATATGATGTAGACATATCAGGGAAACGTACACCCATTTCAGAATCATTTGGTCCGATTAATGGGTTCGTACCCATGAAGTTAATATGGTCTGAAATTAACATAAGATCGCCTGGTTCAAATGATGTATTTACACCACCAGCTGCGTTCGTTACAACAACTGTTTCTACACCTAGTTCTTTCATAACACGAACTGGGAATGTTACTTTTTGCATATCGTATCCTTCGTAGAAATGGAAACGTCCTTGCATTGCTACTACTGTTACACCTTGAAGTGTACCGAATACAAGTTGACCTGCATGTCCTTCTACAGTTGAAACCGGGAATTCAGGGATTTCACTGTATGGTACTGTTACTGCGTTCTCGATTTCATCTGCTAATACACCTAGTCCAGATCCAAGGATTAGTCCTACTTGTGGTGTCTCTTGAAATTTCTCTTTTAAGTATGAAGCTGATTTTGTAATTAGTTCACGATTCATCTGTTTATCCCCCTATTTCTTTAGCTCGTTTAAGAAGCTTGTTCCATGTTCTGGCATTTTAACATTAAAGTTTTCTGCTACAGTTGCACCAATATCAGCAAATGTTTGACGAAGTGATAACTCTTGTCCGCCTTCTTTCATGCTTGGGCTATATGCTAATAACGGTACATATTCACGTGTATGATCAGTACCAGGATGTACTGGATCATTACCATGGTCTGCTGTAATTAATAATAGATCATCTTCTTTTAGTTTTTCGAATACTTCTGGAAGACGTGCGTCATATTCTTGTAGAGCTTCTCCGTACCCTTGTGGGTCACGACGATGACCAAATAAGGCATCAAAGTCAACTAAGTTTAAGAAGCTAATACCTGTAAAGTCCATATTTAATGTATCTACAAGCTTGTCCATTCCATCCATATTTGATTTCGTACGAAGTGATTCAGTTACACCTTCTCCATCATAAATGTCAGCAATTTTACCAATAGCAATTACATCATAATCGCTATCTTTAAGTTCATTCATTACTGTGCGACCAAATGGTTTTAACGCATAGTCATGACGATTTGGTGTACGTGTGAAGTTTCCTGGCTCTCCAACGAACGGACGAGCAATAACACGCCCTACCATATACTTCTCATCTAATGTTAATTCACGTGCGATTTTACAAATTTTATATAGCTCTTCAAGTGGTACTACTTCTTCATGAGCTGCGATCTGTAATACACTATCAGCAGAAGTGTAAACAATTAAAGAACCTGTTTCCATTTGTTCTTGACCAAGCTCAACAAGTACCTCTGTTCCAGAAGCTGGTTTATTACCGATAATTTTACGACCTGTCTTTTCTTCTAATTCATCAAGTAATTCTTTCGGGAATCCTTCAGGAAACACTTGGAATGGTGTATCAATGTAAAGGCCCATGATTTCCCAGTGACCTGTCATTGTATCTTTACCTGTAGATTTCTCTTGCATTTTTGTATAATATCCAAGCGGTTTCTCTACTTTAGAGATTCCTTTCATTTCACGAATATTACCAAGGCCTAATTTCACCATGTTTGGCATGTGTAATCCATTCATATGTTCAGCGATATGACCAATTGTATCAGAACCTAAATCACCAAACTGCTCAGCATCCGGTGCTTCACCGATTCCCACAGAGTCCATTACGACTAGGAAAATACGTTTATATTTATTCATAACTGCAACCTCCTATATGTTCAGTTCTACTTCTTGTAGTATGTTCAAAACGCTATAAAGTGAAACTGTTATCAATGGGAATTATCTTTCGTCCTCATTATTAAACAGTACTGCTTTAAATCATTCTCTAACTTTTTCGTTTTACTTTCAAACGAATAAAAAACATTTCTAGGTTTTTCCAAGTCAGATGTCAGACATCTGATATTGATATCATAACATGTTTACGCTTTCTTTTTAATACATTTTCGTAGAATTTCTCATTTTCTTCACACTTCTATTGTAATCCATTATGCAAATAAGTGCTAATTATTTTATAACATATTTCCTAATATAAAAATAAAAAGCAGCTCTAAAGAGCTACTTTTTATTTTACTTCTACTGTTTCTTCTTTATGTTCATGTAGTTCACCTTTTTTAACATGAACTTTCACTTTGTAAGCACCGTTTTCTTTGAAAGTATGTTTCGTTTCATACTCTCCTTTATTTCCTTCTTTCGCTGGAATAAATTCGTGCTTTTCAACACCATCTTTCCAAATCTCAAGTTGTACTTCAGCACCAGTTAACGCTTCTTCTTTTTGCTTCAAATGAACTTTCATTGTTGATTCAGCATTTGCTTTAATATCACCAGCCATAAGATGTATCATCGTATCACTTTTATGATCCCCATGACCTTCTTCTTTTTTCGCATCTTCTACTTTTGCATTTCCTACAGCGACTTTTGTTTCTGGCATAACATGCATTTCACGTGCATTTGTATGAGGAATAACATGATATACTCCATCAGTTTCAAATGTTTTCTCTACTGCATAAACACCTTTTCCTTTATGCTTACCATCTAACATCTCGTGTTTCTCGTCGCCATCTTTCCAAATCTCAAACTTTACGTCATCAGCATCCGTTACTCTTTCTTTTCCTTGTGTAACAAGTGCTTGTACTTCTGTTTTTTCACCAGGTTTAATTTCTTTCGGATTCGTTTGAACCGCTACTTTTATAGCTTCAAGTTTCTGTTCTTTTTTCGGTTCTTCTTTGTTTGTATTACAGCCAGCCAATGCTAGCATCGCGATAAATAATGTAATAATAAGTTTTTTCATCTTCATTTCCTCCTTCATACTTTCCTTAGTATAGAGGAAATACATTGTAATATTCTAGTCTTCTGCTGAAAACAATGTACGAAATGTTTGTGAAGTTTCTGTGAAATGGTTCACTCTTCTTAATCTATGAAAAAAGAGCATAGTGACTATGCTCTCGGGTGAAACTGTTTATATACATCTTTTAATCTAGTTTTTGAAACGTGCGTATAAATTTGTGTCGTCGAAATATCTGCATGTCCAAGCATTTCCTGTACAGCACGTAAGTCTGCCCCATTTTCTAATAGGTGCGTAGCAAAAGAGTGACGCAACGTATGCGGTGTAAGCTCTTTTGCAATATTCGCTTCTTTCGCTAGCCGTTTTAAAATTTTCCAAAATCCCTGCCTCGATAATCGATTACCATGATGGTTTAAAAAGAGCGCATCTACTGCTTTTTTACCCATCAATTCTCTTCTTCCTTTTTCAATATACTTTTGAATCGCTTCTGTCGCTAAGCTTCCTAGTGGAATAATTCTTTCTTTGTTCCCTTTCCCGATACAGCGAACAAATCCCATCGTTAAGTGCACATCTTCTAAATTTAATGCAATTAATTCCGAAACACGAAGTCCTGTTGCATACAACAACTCTAACATTGCCTTATCACGAATCCCAAAAGCACTTGCCGTTTTCGGTGTTTGAAGCAATGCTTCCACTTCGTCGATTGATAATACTTTTGGTAATTTTCGTTCCCCTTGTGGCGTTTCAATATGTACCGATGGGTCATGCTCCACTGCTCGTTCACGAAGTAAAAATTGATGAAACGAACGAATCGATGCAATATGACGCGCCAATGTTTTTGAAGATTTCCCGTTTTCTTTTAAATGCTGCAAAAAGTTAACAATATGCAAGCGTGTCACTTCATGAAACGTCTTCGTTTGTTCTACATTTTGCAAATACTTCACATAGCTTTTTAAATCGCGTTCATAAGATACAACTGTATTTTTCGCTAAACCTTTTTCAACAATCATATAATGAATAAAATCTTTTAATTGATCTTCCAATCTACACTACTCCCCATTTTCATAGAAAAACATCATTCTATTTACGAAAGCATCCTTTTCCGGCTCCTCATTCCCTGATACTTTTTCTACAGTCTCTTCTTTTGGCTTTTCATAACGATGGTAACTTTCATATTCTTGATTTATCCATAGTATAGCGAAATAAAACAAAATCGTACAACTTGTAAATAATAAAAATACTTTCATCCCATCAAAAGTTAATTTTAAAGCTCGGCGCATTGTAAATTCCTCCAAAATATAAGTTATTACAACATATGCCAAGCTTTCACCAATTTATACCTTATTCAAATAAAAAACCTCTTCCTAGTTAAATAGGAAAAGGTTATTTTTCATCCGTTTCATTTTCTTGACAATTTTTACAAATCCCATGGAATGTTAAACGATGATCTTTCACCTTAAAGCTCCAGTCTCGTTCCACTTTATTCTCCACTTCACCAAGTAAATCTTCTTGTATTTCTTGTACAGCACCGCATTGTGTACAGATTAAATGATGATGGAAACGCTGTGCACCTTCTTGGCGTAAGTCATAACGCGAAACACCGTCTCCAAAGTTAATTTTATCGACAACTTTCAACTCAGACAATAACTCTAAAGTTCGATAAACGGTTGCTAATCCGATCTCTGGCGACTTTTCTTTTACAAGGAGGTATACATCTTCTGCGCTTAAATGATCTTCTTCATTTTCTAGCAGCACACGAACTGTTGCTTCACGTTGTGGTGTCAATTTATAGCTCGCTGCATGTAATTGCTTCTTAATTCGTTCAATTCTTTCTTCCATTCGGTACTACTCCCTCCTCGCCACTCTTACACCATTATATCAGAAGAAGGGCTCCTGTCAAAAGAAAAACAATAAAAACAAATTGATAATTATTCTCAAAAAGTATTTATTGTTTGTTAATAGCCTCCACAACTTCTTTCATTAAAACTGGTGATGCATACACTTCGACACTGGAAGCAATAGCTAATACCGCTCCAATCACGAGAAAAAAGCATGTATAGCGAATTAATAACGGTAATAGTGGCTCAGTTATTTTCCGAATAAATTGATGCCTAATCATTCTCAAGGAAAAGCTTGCAGCAATTGTTGTCATTACGAGAAATACAGGAATTATAATTAAATTTTGTGGCAATACAGATACAAATGCTAATAATAGTCCATTCCATCCGTGCTGACTTACTAAAAAACCTACTGTAAATCCAACAACTACCCCTTTTAAAAATAGTAAGATAAAAATGAGCGGCAACCCAATAATTGAAATCCCCAAAATCCAAATAAAGCCGATATATTTTAATTGCGAAAAGTAACTTTCTCGAAACATTTCGCCTGCGACAGCAAATTCTCCTTTAGAAACTTGTCCAAAAAAACGCTGTAAATAAAATGATAAATCTTGCTTTTGGTTTATTTGCAAACTATTCACAAGAATCGCTCCAAATATTACTCCCATCAGTAATAAAACCGCATTAAATATATATAGTGAAGAATTTTCCTGCATGTGAGACATTACACGGTCTTGCCACGTTTTTCGCCACATTTTCCTTCCCTCCGTTCACACTCTTACTAAAAATGTATGAAAGAAAGAAAAAAAGTATGACGAATTAGCATTGAAATTCCGCTCTACTTTGCTAAACTAAAAAGTAGAGAATAGGAGGGATTTCTCTTGAAACCATTATTATTAGATTTTCCAACATTATTTCAAACTGAGCGCTTGCAAGTACGTAAGCCGTTTCCAGGTGATGGAACAGAAGTATATGAAGCAATCCAAGCTTCGCTAGAAGACTTATTACCATGGATGCCAATTACTGCTGAAACAGAAGAACGTGCTGAAGAAATTGTTCGCGAAGCTCACGGACAGTTTTTACTTCGTGAAACACTTGATTTCCACTTATACGATAAAGTATCTGGTACATTCATCGGAGCTATTACGCTCAAGCCTGAAAACTGGGATATTCCAAAGTTTTCACTTCACTTTTGGCTACATAGCGCTTATACAAAGCATGGCTATATGACAGAAGCCATTAAAGGTGCGATTCAATTTGCATTTGATAAACTAGGTGCTAGAAGAATTGAAATTCGTACTGATGCAACAAATATAAACGCATGTAACTTAGCAGAACGTCTAGAATTTATTTTAGAAGGTACAATGGAAAATGATTTCCTAGCACCCGATGGCAGCTTACGCGATGCACGTGTATATGCAAAAATCAACTAAAAACACTCGCCTTAGGCGAGTGTTTATTTTTGTAATTGTAAATATTGTACTGCAAACATCGTCTTAGCATCATGTATGCGAAGGTCTTTCATAAGATCAATCGCTTCTTCTAATGACACTTCCATTAATTCCACAAATTCATCTTCATCTAAAGCTGCTTTATTTTCTTTTTGTTTTAATCCTGTCGCTTTATATACATATAAAATCTCATCTGCAAAACCAGGTGATGTATAGAAAGATGTAATAAGCTCCATATTTTCACATACATATCCTGTTTCTTCTTCTAATTCACGAACTGCTGTTACCTCTGGCTTTTCCCCAGGTTCTAACTTCCCAGCAGGAATTTCCACAATTGCCTTTTCGAGAGCTTTACGATACTGCTCAACGAGTACAATTTTCCCCTCATCAGTAATAGCAATAATAGCAACTGCCCCAGGGTGATTTACGATTTCACGTTTACTCATTTCTCCATTTGGTAATACTACATCATCAACACGAACTTTTATAACCCTACCATCAAAAATCGGTTCAGTTTTTACTGTTCTTTCTGCAAGATTACTCATACTACTTCATCTCCCTGTTCTATTTCCTAATCGTTCTTCATACATTTTACCACATTGAAAGGAGCGTGATAGAAATGAAAGTTTACATTTTACCAAATCGCGTCACTTTAGTCGGCAAAGCATGGCAAATTCGTCATAAGCTAAAACAATATGGAAAAGAGTATACAACTGTACAAGAGTGGATTACAGCAAATAAAAAGTAAACGTTTGTCAACCTCCTTCCCCTTTCGTACAATAAAGGTAAGGAGGTTGACCTATGAAAAAACGTCAATTAGGAAACTCAGATTTACATGTTACGGAAATTGGATTTGGCTGTATGTCTCTCGGTGCATCTGAGGCTGAAGCTATGCGTATTATCGATGAGGCAATCGATTTAGGAATTAATTTTTTTGATACAGCGGACTTATACGATTATGGATTAAATGAAGAATTTGTTGGAAAAGCTCTGAAAGGAAAACGCGACCAAGTTGTTCTTACAACAAAGGTTGGAAATCGATGGACAGAAGAAAAAAACGGTTGGTCTTGGGATCCTTCTAAAGCTTATATAAAGGCCGAAGTAAAAGAGAGTTTACGTAGACTTCAAACAGATTATATTGATTTATATCAACTGCATGGCGGGACGATTGAAGATCCTATAGATGAAACAGTTGAAGCCTTTGAAGAATTAAAAAAAGAAGGGATTATTCGTCATTATGGTATCTCTTCTATACGTCCAAATGTCATTCATGAGTATGCAAAACGATCAAATATCGTTAGCATATTAATGGAATACAGCCTTTTAAATCGTCGCCCTGAAGAATGGTTCCCGCTTCTTAATGAACAGCAAATTAGCGTTATTGCTCGCGGACCACTTGCGAAAGGGATTTTAACTAACAATAATGCAAGAAAGATAGAAAGAGTAAAAGAAAAAGATTACCTCTCTTATTCTTACGATGAGTTATATTCGACACTCGCGAGTGTAAAAGAAATAATCGGGGAAAGCTCTTTAACAGGAACAGCTATTCAATATTGCTTACATAACGAAACTGTTGCAGCTGTTATACCTGGTGCAAGCTCTATTCAACAATTGCAAGAAAATATACAAGCTAGCCAACAGTTATCTTTAACAAAAGAAGAATATGTACAACTTCAAAAGATTGTTAAGTATGATTCATATGCTTTGCATCGCTAAAATATTGATACCGATAAAAGCAAAAGACTGCCTCCCAACACTAGGCGGCAGTCTTTTTTTATAACGTATCATATTTATCAGGATTCGTTCCTACATGTAAATTACGATTTAACGTATTAATTTGATCCATCTCTTCTTCAGTTAATGAGAAATCAAAAATAGTAAAGTTCTCTTTAATACGAGATGGCGTAACAGATTTAGGAATAGTCACAATCCCACTTTGAATATCCCACCTTAATATAACTTGTGCAGGTGACTTTTCATATTTTTTAGAAATAGCCTGAATAATTGGATGCTGGAATACTTCGCCGCCTCTCATTAAAGGACTCCACGCTTCCATCTGAATTTGCTCACCTTGACAGAAATCACGCAATTCAAATTGCGCTAACATTGGATGAAGTTCAACTTGATTTACCATCGGCTTCACTTTGCAATTTGGTAATAACAGTTCTAAATGATGTTTATGAAAATTAGAAACACCAATCGCGCGCACTTTACCTTCTTCATATAGCTTTTCTAAAGCACGGTACGTATCAACATACTTCCCTCTTATCGGCCAATGGATTAAATATAAATCTACATACTCCATTTGTAATTTCTTTAAACTTTTTTCAAACGCCTCGAGCGTCTCCTCGTACCCTTGATCGTCGTTCCAAACTTTTGTTGTAATAAACAAGTCTTCTCGCGGGATTCCAGATTCACGAACCGCTTCTCCGACACCGCTTTCATTTTCATATACAGTTGCTGTATCAATCGAACGGTATCCAACTTCTAACGCTGTTTTTACTGCTTGTTTAACTTCGTCGCCTTCTTTCGCTTTATAAACGCCTAGACCAATCATCGGCATTTTCACGCCATTATGAAGTGTAGTTGTTGGAATATGCACAGTCGTTCTCCCTTTCAATGTTACATTTTTTATAAACCACCACTTTATTTCAACAAGATTTATTCAAAATGTCAAAACATACGTACAGTTTACATAATAATTTTATACCCCTTTAGAAAATAACATGAACTCAGTCGTTCACGTTATTTTCTATCCATTTCTTCGCTTTTTCATCAACATTACGTACAAATTCATTTTTTCCTTCTGTATACAACGTGCCATCATATGTATATTTTTCAGCTAGTTCTTTCTTTAAAGTCGCATACGCTTCTGCTTCTTCACAATGAGCCATCATATAATCACGAAATGCTAAATGCCTTACTATCTCAGGATTTCCTTTTTCAAATACGTGTAAGTGATACGAGCGTTTTTCCTCAGTTCCATGAATAAAAAAACGACGACCTGAAATACCATTTTCCCCTTTCACGATGTAACCAAGCTCTTTAAATCGTTCATTCCAATGATCTACTCTGTCGATACTTTCTACTTCCATGATCATATCAATAATAGGTTTAGCTGCTAGTCCTGGCACTGACGTACTTCCAATATGATGGATTTTTACCGTTTCTGGCATCGCCGATTTTAATCTTTCGGCCTCCATTTGAAATTTCTCACTCCAATGATTTTCATACGGAACGACTACAATTTTCCTCATTCTAACTCCCCTTTTCTTACAAACTCGTCAAAAAAATGATCAGTGGCATTTCACTGATCATCTTTTTATTATTTAAAGTCTTTCCAAGTAAGGCTACTTTCACTTAACAGTTCTTCAAATGATTTATTCTTTTCACGTTCTTTTTGTTCTTTACGCTTTCTTTCTTGTTCTGCTGCCTCTTTTTTCTCTTCTCTCACTTGCAACTCTTTTTTCTTATTCTTTAATTGTTGCATTAACGAATCGTTCAATTGATCACCTAGTGTAAGTGATTCTTTCTCTGGTTGATTCATTTGAGAGTGTCTTTGTGTTTGTCTTTGTGTTTGTCTTTGCTTCTTTTTCTTCATACTATTCACCTTTTACTTTTTTCTCCATTATAGAGGATACACGGCGAAATCGACAATAAAAAAGGTTCCCTACTCTATTATTTATCTTTTGTAAATATGTTAATTTTTCGAAAAAACTAAATTTTTATATGGATATAATCCTAGTAATCTATTAAAATTATGTCGTATGATGTCAGATTATAAAAAAAGGAGAAATTAATTATGTGGAAAAAAATTATTCCTGCTGTTGCTGTTTTAAGTACTATTACTTTTTCAAGCGTATTCGCCGCTCCTCCATCTCAGACTCCTGCCGAACAAAACCGATACATAGACGTACAAATGCTTGGTATTAATGATTTACATGGTCAACTAGATACTGTAAAAAAAGTTAACAATAAAGAAGCTGGTGGCGCTGATTATTTAGCTACTTATTTAAAAGAACGTAAAAAACAAAACCCTAATACACTTCTCGTACATGCCGGTGATATTGTCGGAGCCAGCCCACCAGTTTCCGCATTATTACAAGACGAACCAACAATTGAATTTTTAAATGACTTAAAGTTTGATGTTGGTACAATCGGAAACCATGAATTTGATGAAGGTATCGATGAAATGAAACGCCTCATTTACGGTGGATATCACGAAAAAACAGGGAATTTCAAAGGAGCAAACTTCCCTTATGTCGCTGCAAACTTCTATAATAAATCAACTGGCCGCTTATTTTTACCACCATTCACTGTAAAAATGGTTGACGGAGTTCCTGTAGGGTTCATTGGAGTTGTTACAACGGATACACCGAATGTCGTTATGCCTACTATGCTTAAAAATGTAGAAATCACTGATGAAGTAGAGGCTATTAATAAATCCACACAACAATTAAAGCGTCTCGGCGTTAAATCTATCGTAGTCCTTGCACATGTCGGCGGAACAACTGATGAGTCTGGTGTAACAAATGGAGACCTCACTCGAATTGCAAATGAAACAGATCCCGAAGTTGATGTTATTTTCGGCGGACATAGTCATACGTACGTAAATGGTACTGTAAATAATAAACTTATCGTGCAAGCGAACTCTTACGGGATGGCTTTCTCTGATGTAGATGTAACGATTGATAGAAAAACAAAAGATATTGTGAAGAAAAAAGCTGAAGTTATTACAACGTACCATGAAGGTGTAGAGCCTGATAAACAAGTAAAACAAAAGTTAGATCAATATAAAGAAAAAATCGCACCTCTTGTAAATGAAGTAGTCGGAAAATCTACAGCACCTATCGACCGTAAACAAAACGATGCTGGTGAATCTACACTTGGAAATTTAGTTGCGGATGCCCAGCGCCAAACTATGCAAACACAAATCGCTCTTATGAATCCTGGTGGAATTCGTAATGATCTAGACGCTGGAGATATTACATGGGGCGAATTATACGGCATTCAGCCTTTCGGAAACCAATTAATTAAAGTAGATCTAACAGGTCAAGATATTCGTGATATTTTAAATCAACAATGGCAAAAAGGAGCAACGAGAATGCTTCAAATTTCAGGTATTCAATACACTTGGGATGCAAATAAACCAAATAACGAAAAGGTTACGAATATCCGTTTAACAAATGGTGAAGAATTAGTTCCCTCTAAAACGTATAGCGTAGTTGCAAATGCTTTCCTAGCTTCTGGCGGTGATGGATTCGTATCCTTTAAAAATGGAAAAAATGCTGAAACTGGTCCAAACGATTTTGAAGCATTAGTCGATTATGTAAAACAAGTGAAAGAACCAATTCAGCCGATTATTGATGGACGTATTCAAAAAAACAATTAAATACTATTCAAACTAGTGCGTGACACTCGAAAGAAGAAGCTCCTTTTATATGCAAGGAGCTTCTTCTTTTAGAGTCATACGTATTGTCATTCTTCTAGTGCAGTAAAGGATACGCACATAGCCCCTTGTTTCTTCGTAGTATATAGAAAACTATAATGGGAAGATTTGTATGTGTTTTCATCAAACAATGACGATACATTGTATCGAAAAAACGACAAACACATTCGTAGTATTGAGAAAGCAATTAACGGAGAATATAGCGCCATTCATTTTCATGCTAGATTAGCTACTTTAGCTCCAGACATAAATGAACGAACTCAAATCCTTGAAATTCGGCAAGATGAGCAACGAACAGTTGATTTTTACTTAGAAATTGCTGACGAAACGACAAATCAACAAGTGAAAGAAACATTTCGGCGCGCAGCAGCTGATGAACAAAATCATGCCGTTTGGTTCCTATATTACTTTTCGAAACAAAATAAAAAATGAAATAAAAGAAAGGATACACGCTCTTATATGGAACATAGTATCCTTTCTTTTATTTCTCTGGATACGTTTCATGATTAACATCATACCGTTGCAAAAATTCCTGTAGTGCTTCTTCTACAATTTTAGACTTTTGAATCCCTTTTGATTCCGATATAACATCTAGTCTTGCTAATACTTCTATATTAATCGAAAAGGTTCGTTTCTTTTTCTCTGTGCTCTTACTTATAATTTGAACACTTACTTCTTCTCTTTTTCTTAGCAATTCATAAATGCTTTGTAATTGTTCATAAATTAGTAATTGATAGTCTGTTTTTGCATATTGAAGGGCAGTAGCTTCTTGGATTTGCAAATGACGTGGCTCTTCACCATCACCTATAAAGATACGTTTTTTCTGCTCTCCATCATATTCATATCCAATCACCCTTAATTTCTTTGATAATGTATATGGGCTCATTTCAAGCCGTTTCGCTATAATAGCGATTGATTCGCGTCTATTTAAAGAATCAATAATTTCTCCAATCGTCACATTCTCCCTCCTCTCTTAATCGCCTAAACTTGAAATCAAACCAGTATGTTATGATACAATGATTTTCTAGTAGTATATGCAAAAGAAAGAGCCTGTGCGATTCATACCATTTAAGAAAAGGAGGTTTACATATGCTTTTTCGTAGCCATACCCCTCAGTTTTACAACGAAAAGAAGCAACTAATCCCTAACAGTATCGCTACGATAGAAAGCGTTATGATTAATGACCGGAAACAATCTCTCCTTATACGCGGCCAAAACGTGGAACAGCCTATTTTATTATGCTGCCACGGCGGCCCTGGTATGGCACAAATCGGCTTTATTCGCCATTTTCAAAAAGAGTTAGAAAAGCACTTTATCGTTATTAATTGGGATCAGCGAGGGGCAGGTAAATCCTTTTTATGGCGGGACATCCAAACAAATCTTACGATTGATCAATTTTTTTCAGATGCAAAAAAGGTTATTCAATATCTTCTCAAACGCTTTAATAAGCAAAAACTATTTCTCGCAGGTCATTCTTGGGGAAGTATTATCGGACTACAAATCGCTAATCAATGTCCCGAATATATAGAAGCATACATCGGCATCGGTCAAATCGTACATATGAAGCAAAATGAAGAATTACTATATCAACATTTAATTAGCTCTGCCAAAAAACATGACCATAAAAAGGCATTAGCTTCTCTTTTAAAATTAGGGAAACCACCCTTTTTAGATACGAGACGCCTCATTATTCAAAGAAAGTGGCTTGGTACATTCGGAGGAGCAATCCAAAATGGATCTTCCTTTTCTTTCATACGAAAAGGCTTCTTTTCTCCTGAATATACGCTATTAGATTGGTTCAAATTTCTCGCAGGAAATTTAAAATCCGGAGTTTTATGGGAAGAGATGCTGACAATCGATTTCTTTTCATCTATTTCAAGTTTATCTGTTCCTGTTTATTTTTGTTCTGGTCGCTATGATTATCAAACTCCTTATGCACTCGTTCAACAATATTGCGATATCATTCAAGCTCCTATTAAAAAGATGATTTGGTTTCCAAACTCGGCACATTCTCCAGATTTAGAAGAGCCTGAGTTATTCGCTAAATCTTTACAATCAATTAAACAAGAACTATCTTTTCAACATTAATAACAAAAGGCGCTTTTACATTTCATAGAAAACATTTTATAATGATATGTCGCAAGTATATGTCACTACAAACACTTGCTTGCCTTAACAGAATAAAAATTAGGGAGATTACATTTATTATGAACGCTGTACTCATCGCAGTAGCAGTCATGCTACTGCTTAGTTTGTTACGTGTCCAAGTCATTGTCGCCATTATCGTTGGAGCTTTAACAGGCGGACTTATCGGCGGACTCGGTATTTCAGAAACAATTAGTACTTTTACAGCCGGTCTTGGGAACAGTGCTCCTATCGCATTAAGCTACGCAATGCTCGGTGGATTTGCTATTTCCCTTTCAAAAACAGGACTTCCTGATGCAATGATCCAATCAGCTTTAAAATGGATCGGCAACGAACAAGACACGAAAAAACAAGTCTATTCTAAAATACTTATATTATTTATCATTTTAACAATGGCTTGCTTCTCACAAAATATTATCCCTGTTCATATCGCCTTCATCCCAATCTTAATTCCAGCACTTTTAAAAGTATTAAATGAGCTGAGGGTGGATCGTAGGCTTGTAACATGTCTTATTACATTTGGGTTAATTACCCCTTACATGTGGGTTCCAGCAGGGTTCGGAAAAATTTTTCATGACGTATTGCAAACAAATGCTGCGCAAAGCGGTCTTACATTTGATGTCGCACTTATTCCAAAAGCGATGACTATTCCAGCAATCGGTATGATTATCGGATTATGTGTAGCGGTTTTCATTACATACCGAAAACCACGTACATATGAAACAGAACAAATTCATTCTGCACAGAATGAAATCGTTCCCTATACGAAAAGAAGCATTACTTTGGGTTTATTATCAATACTCGCTACATTAACTGTGCAATTAGCAACAGAATCAATGATTTTTGGTGCTTTAGCAGGTATTATCGTCTTATCAGTTAGCGGTAGCCTCCCTCTTAAAGAAGCCGATGCTATTTTAACGAGTGGAATGCGTATGATGTCCTTTATCGGATTTGTTATGATTTCTGCCGCTGGATTTGGCGCTGTTCTTCGAAAAACTGGACATGTTGAATCTCTTGTGCAAACGAGTGCACATATAATCGGAAATAATAAACCGCTTGCTGCATTTCTTATGCTCATTATTGGACTTCTCGTTACGATGGGAATTGGCTCTTCCTTTTCAACCATCCCAATCTTAACAACAATTTTCGTACCGTTATGCGTCCAGCTCGGATTTAGTCCCATGGCTACAATCGCAATTATCGGTACAGCTGGTGCACTTGGTGATGCAGGTTCTCCAGCATCTGATAGTACACTTGGACCAACGTCCGGTTTAAATGCTGATGGTCAGCACCATCATATATGGGATACATGTGTCCCAACATTTCTACACTATAATATACCGTTACTTATATTCGGCTTTATTGCCGCAATTACACTATAAAAGGTGCGTTTTAAAAACGCACCTTTTACTTTGTTGTTTCTCTCTCAATGCATCTAAATTCTGTTTCCACTTCTTCTTGTCGCACTTGTTTCTTCTTTATTTTTCCTATTAACTGTTGAAAAGCTATTTCCCCATTTTCTTCGATATAACTTCCAATCGTCGTTAATGATGGACTTATCCATTCACCCTCTACACTCCCGTTAAATCCAATGATTTGTAACTTACCTGGTATATGAATATTAAGAGTTTTCGCCGCCCTGATTAGCTCAATAGCGACCTTATCACTTGAAGCTACAACCCCATCTATGTATGGATGCTTTTGTAACAATTCAAGAAACTGTTGATTCGTATACCCTTGTACAATTCCCTCTCGATAAGAAAGTCCTTCTTTCCAAGCAGTATCTAGAAATCCTGCCACATGCTCTTCCATTTCTTCACTCTCTACTTCCTCACCGATATAAGCAAGAAACTGGCAGCCTTTCTCTTTTAATAAAGAAACAGCTTTCTGTCCACTTTCATAATAGCTCATAAGAGATTGTCGTTCTTCAAGCACAGCGAAAGGAAGTGAGATTTCTCCTATACTTCGAAAAACAGATTTCGTCATTATAACGCCTGCAATGTTATTTTGCGCCAACATATCTATGTATCTATTCTTATTTTCTATATTACAAACTATTACTTGATACCCTTCTTTGTATGCTATTTCCTCAACGAAACGGAGCAAAGTGATGTATGATGGATTATGCAAATTATCTACAAGTAATGCAATCACCGTTGAAGGCTGTTTAAATAAAGGCTTTGCTGTAGCATTCGGTCTATAATGTAATTCTTCAATTGCTTTTTTTACTTGTTTCACCGTATCTTCATGGACATATCCTTTTTCGTTAATGACTCTTGAAACGGTTGCGACTGAAACACCGGCCAATTTTGCAACATCACGTATAGTTGCCACATCGTCACCCCTTAATATGGTAATAGATTACAATTTTAAATTAAACCAAAATATAACATTCGTCAAGGTTATTGTTTTATATTTCTGAAAATTGTTACACAATTTCCACTCTACTCAGAAAATATACTCCAGCTGAATTTCATGTGAAATCGCGATATTATCATAACCAATAAATGGAATTTCTTTCTTTATTTTTCGTGCTTCCTTTACCGCATCAATATATAAGTTCGTCATCATGAAGTTACGTTTTTGATAAAAACGAAGTGCGTTCATATTATCATTCGTCGTAATAAGCCACACTTTTTTACATTCGTTCTCTTTTGCCACTCGCAATACACAATCCACCAGTTTTGTACCAATCCCCTTCCCTTCCTCAAAACTATTTAACGATACAATTTCACACATGTTTTCTATCACTTTATATGTTAAAATTCCTACTATTCTGTTATTTCTAAGTGCAATAAAACCAGGTAATTCTTCTAATTGATGTACTCTGCCTCGCGAGACCATCATTGAGCTTCCCCAGTTTTCACACATAAAATCCTGAATTGCTTCTTTCATTTCTGGTGTGATTTTTTGTATATGAACCATACACGATTTCTCCCCTTTTCACATCATTGTGATACAATGTTAGTGTATCACATGTAGAGGTATTTGGAGGATGAGGTAAAGTATGAAACGTTTTTTTACAGCATTGTTTACTATACTAGGCGCACTAACTGCGATTGGGATTTTCTTTACAAATAAAGTTATGTACTTGAAGAAAAAAACAGAGGAAGAAGTTTTAGAACGCGAAACGAAAAAGCATTTTCATTTGGACGATTTTAAGGCTATTCAAAAAGAAGAGGTTCACATCCCTTCTCAATTCGGATACGAACTTCACGGATATTACATGCCAGCTGGTCATTCCAATAAATTTATGATTTTTTGCCACGGTGTGACTGTAAATAAAATGAATTCCGTTAAATATGCAAACTTATTTTTAAATAGAGGATATAACGTATTTATTTATGATCATCGCCGTCATGGTAAAACCGGTGGTAAAACAACAAGTTATGGCTATTATGAAAAACATGATTTAAAGTCAGTAGTTGACTGGCTAAAAGATCGTTTCGGAACGAATATTACACTCGGAATTCATGGTGAATCTATGGGTGCTGCAACTCTTCTTCAATATGCAGGACTTGTAGAAGATGGTGCTGATTTTTATATTGCTGATTGTCCTTTCTCTGATTTTTATGGACAGTTACAACATCGTTTGAAAGTTGAGTTTCATTTGCCAAAATGGCCTTTATTACCTTTAGCAAATGCCTTTTTAAAAGTTCGTGATGGCTATACAATTCGTGAAGTTTCACCAATTGATTGTATAAAAAATATTAACAATCCGGTTCTCTTTATTCATAGTAAAGATGATGACTATATTTTATCTGATATGACGAAATCACTTTATGAAGCGAAAGAAAATAATAAACAGCTTTATATTGCAGAACATGGTGCACACGCTTGCTCTTATAATGAAAATAAAGAAGAGTACGAAGATGCCATCGATCAATTTTTAAACACATATGTAAAAGAAACAAAAAACAGGCTTGCATAAGCCTGTTTTTTTACTGCGCTAAAACGTCTGTAACTTGTTCCATATTTTCAGAAATCCACTTTACTGCCTCGTCTAGCGTTGGGAATTCCGTCGTTTGAAAAGTTACCTCATCTTGAAGTAACCAAACATCTTTCGGTTCTTGTCCTACACCTGCGATTGACCAATGAAGTAAACTATATGGATGATTATCATTCAAAAATGATGCCCATGTGCGCTCATTTGCAATATTTTGTAGTGTGTGTAATTTTTTATCCATCTTTCGTCACCTTACTCTAGTCAGTTATAAAAACTATTATAACACTCTCTTCTCTCTCAAACAAAGTGCTCTTTTTATATTGTCAAGTACTCTCCCTAATTATATGATGAGAGTAAGCGTTTGGAAAGGAGGGATAACGTTGGCAAAAGTACAAATTAAAGTGAATGATAATGGCTCTTTTCGCGTTACAGGGGACGTGGAATTAGTTGACTCACAAGGGAATGTATTCCCAGCAAAACCGGCATTTTCTTTATGTCGTTGTGGTTTATCAAAAAACATGCCTTATTGCGATGCTTCGCATAAAGGAAAATTCGATTCTGTTGTTAGAGCACCAGAGGCAGAGTAATTTTGGACGTAACATGCACATTTTTTTGTGCATGTTTTTTCTTTTGATCAAAGCCTATACAGCCCTTCCCCTTTCAACATTTCTATTACTTTCGTCCCCATTCAAATCGGCATATATTTTCACACAATTCTTCACATTCGAATATTTTCCACTTTGCTTTTTTCTTTTTTGTGCTATAATGTGAGCAAACAACATCCTTCGGGGTCGGGTGAAATTCCCAACCGGCGGTGATGAAGCGATAGCTTCTAAGTCCGTGACCCGTTTTCAACGCGAAAACGGTGGATCTAGTGAAACTCTAGGGCCGACAGTATAGTCTGGATGGGAGAAGGATATGTTTTCTAGTAATTTTATATAGCGAATACACTTTTATTTCAGTATGCATATTTTTAAAGTTTCATTTTGAATCTTTATATATGTTTTATTTTGTATACTTATGTTTCTATACTGAAATAAAAAGATACGACTAGCGTTGAAAGAATTTGATATTTTGCTAGGTTTTTTCCTTATGCCAAAATATCAGTCATCGTTAGGTTTCTTTCCTATACTTTCGTATTCGAACTATATTTCTAGAAATCACGTCTCCCAAACCCCAAGGATATAAAATCCTTGGGGTTTTTTGATTTTTTCAGGAGAGGTGAAAAGAATGACAGATCAAGAATATATGAGGATTGCCTTGCAGTTAGCACAAGGAACATCGGGACAAACAAGCCCAAATCCTATGGTTGGTGCTGTTGTTGTAAAAGATGGAAACATCATAGGAATGGGAGCTCACTTGCGTGCTGGTGAAGAACATGCCGAAGTTCATGCACTTCATATGGCTGGTGAAAAAGCAAAAGGTGCTACTGTTTATGTAACACTTGAACCGTGTAGCCATTTTGGAAAAACACCACCTTGCTGTGAATTACTCATTGAAAAAGGAGTTCAGCGTGTTGTAATTGCTACTCTTGATTGCAATCCACTCGTTTCCGGAAATGGAAAAAGGAGATTAGAAGAAGTTGGAATCGAGGTAACTACTGGTGTTCTTGAGGCGGAAGCCACTTTATTAAATCGATACTTTTTTCACTATATGAAAACGAAACGTCCCTTTGTAACAATAAAAACAGCAATGAGCTTAGATGGAAAAACAGCAACTGTAACCGGTGAAAGTAAGTGGATTACAGGCGAAGAAGCACGCGCTGACGTTCACCAATATCGTCATATACATGATGCTATTCTAGTCGGTGTGAATACAGTTCTAACTGATAATCCACACTTAACAACACGAATTTCAAACGGAGGTAAACATCCTATACGCGTTATTTTAGATACCCACTTACGAACGCCGCCATCTTCTCATGTCATAACAGATGGCTTAACTCCGACATGGATTATTGTCGGTAAGGATGTAAATAAAGAGAAAATAGCGTCTTATGAATCTAACAATATAGCTGTATTCCAAATGAAAACACAGCAAATTGAAATACAAGATGTCCTATCCCTGCTCGGTGAGAAACAAATTCTTTCTCTGTTCGTTGAAGGTGGTCAAACGGTGCATGCAAACTTCTTAAAAACAAATAGTTTTAATGAAATCGTGACCTATATAAGCCCGAAATTAATTGGTGGAAAAGATGCACCCACCTTATTTGGCGGAGCTGGTTTTTCGAAGTTACAAGATGCACTTTCCTTAACAATTCAAGAGATGAAACAAATCGGTAATGACATAAAAATTGTTGCAACCTTAAAAAGCGAGGTGACGGAATGTTTACAGGAATCGTAGAAGAGTTAGGAACGATATCAAGCATGACTCAAAGTGGTGAAGCAATGAAGCTAACTATTAGCGCGAATCAAATTTTATCCGATGTCAAATTAGGTGATAGTATCGCGGTTAACGGCATTTGCTTAACAGTAACTACTTTTACGACTACTTCATTCACTGTCGACGCAATGCCTGAAACAATGAAAGCAACATCACTTCGTATGCTAAAGCCAAGTGCCAAAGTGAATTTAGAACGGGCGATGGCTGCAAACGGACGATTCGGTGGACATTTCGTCACCGGACATATCGATGGCATCGGTACGATTTTAACTAAAAAACAACATTACAATGCCATCTATTACAAAATAGCAATTTCTGATGAATTACTACGCTATTGTTTGCATAAAGGATCCGTTGCTGTTGATGGCACTAGCTTAACAATATTTGATATAGACGAATCTTCAATTACAATTTCACTCATCCCCCACACAGTAAGCGAGTCTATAATCGGAGAAAAAAAAGCCGGGGACATCGTAAACATTGAGTGTGACATGATTGGAAAATATATTGAACGCTTTATCTCAAAGCCCGCAAAAAGAACTGGTTCAATGACCGAAATCTTTTTACAAGAAAACGGATTTCTATAAGGAGGAAGCACAATGTTTCATCGTATTGAAGAAGCTCTAGAAGATTTAAAACAAGGAAAAGTTGTTATCGTATGTGATGATGAAAACCGAGAAAATGAAGGCGATTTTATTGCTTTAGCAGAGTACATTACACCAGAAACGATTAATTTTATGATTACACACGGTCGTGGTCTCGTTTGTGTACCCATTACGGAGGAGTACGCAGAACGTCTACAGTTAGAACCAATGGTATCCCATAATACAGATTCACATCACACTGCGTTTACAGTAAGCATTGATCATGTTTCTACAACAACAGGCATTAGTGCTCATGAACGTGCAACTACGATACAAGAATTGTTAAACCCTGCATCAAAAGGCTCTGATTTCAATCGCCCTGGACATATCTTTCCATTAATTGCGAAAGAAGGCGGTGTATTGCGCCGTGCTGGTCATACAGAAGCCGCTGTCGATTTAGCCAAACTTTGCGGAGCAGAACCAGCTGGAGTCATTTGCGAAATTATAAATGAGGACGGTACGATGGCACGTGTACCTGATTTACTAGAGTGCGCAAAACAATTTGATATAAAAATGATTACAATAGAAGATTTAATTGCTTATCGCCGCCATCACGAAACACTTGTGACGAGAGAAGTGGAAATTACATTACCTACAGATTTCGGTACTTTCCATGCAATTGGCTATTCTAACTCATTAGATATGAAAGAACATATCGCGCTCGTAAAAGGTGATATTTCAACAGGCGAACCTGTACTTGTACGCGTTCATTCAGAATGCTTAACAGGAGATGTATTTGGTTCGTGCCGCTGTGATTGCGGACCACAGCTACATGCTGCACTTGCTCAAATTGAGCGTGAAGGAAAAGGTGTTCTTCTCTATATGAGACAAGAAGGACGAGGCATTGGCCTTCTGAATAAGCTTCGCGCTTATAAGTTACAAGAAGAAGGGTTAGATACTGTAGAAGCAAATGAAAAACTTGGGTTCCCAGCTGATCTTCGTGATTACGGTATTGGCGCTCAAATTTTAAAAGATTTAGGCTTACAAAGTTTACGATTATTAACGAATAATCCACGAAAAATTGCTGGCTTACAAGGTTACGATTTAGAAGTAACCGAGCGTGTACCGTTGCAAATGCCAACAAAAGAAGAAAATAAAACGTATTTACAAACGAAAGTAAGCAAATTAGGACATTTACTAAACTTATCCCGCATTAACGGGCAGTAAAACTCCCACCTCAAAATTCGGCTGGAGCAAAGAAGTTAGGTGGGAGATCAACTGCCCGTAAAGGCCCGATTGGTTCAACTAATAATCAGCGGGGGATGAATCCCCCCACTGATTATAGTTTCACTTTATAATTAAAGGAGAGATACATTATGGTATTCGAAGGTCATTTAGTTGGTACAGGATTAAAAGTTGGGGTTGTTGTTGGACGTTTTAATGAGTTTATTACAAGTAAGTTACTTGGCGGAGCTTTAGATGGATTAAAGCGTCACGGTGTAGAAGAGAATGATATTGATGTTGCATGGGTTCCTGGTGCATTTGAAATTCCTTTAATCGCTAAAAAGATGGCCAATAGCGGAAAATATGATGCTGTTATTACATTAGGTACAGTAATTCGCGGTGCTACAACACATTACGATTACGTTTGTAATGAAGTAGCAAAAGGTGTTGCGTCTTTATCACTACAAACGGACATTCCAGTTATTTTCGGTGTATTAACGACAGAAACAATTGAACAAGCGATTGAACGTGCAGGTACAAAAGCTGGTAATAAAGGATATGAATCGGCAGTTGCTGCGATCGAAATGGCTCATTTATCAAAACAATGGGCTTAAAAAAGAGGCTACGGCCTCTTTTTTTATTTTCTCACCTTTTTTCGTACATCTTCTATTAATTCATCCATCGTTTTTCCTTCTGTTTTTATACGAAGAGCTTGTGCTGTTCTCCACACATTTTCTCTCTTTTCCGCTTCTTCTATAATAGAAATTTCCTTCCTCACTTCTTTTAAATCTTTTCCTTCTGTTTCAAGCCCAAAATGTTCAGCTTTCGTTCGAAAATGCTGTTCAATTCTTTGTTGCATTTCTTTTTGTTCAGGATTTTCAGCCGCCCTAACTGGATCAGCACTTATCGCTTTTATTAAAATCAGACAGGTCATAATAGTTAATATGTATTTGTACATGTAAAATCCTCCAACCCGATATAAATTACATTTTTACTATGTACAATTAGGGCTTGGAAAATTCGTCCACAAAATTATTTTTCTCGTCCAAAAGTGACTACTATCAAGCGTTAATGGACTTTTATTACATTTTATTTACAAAAAAAAGCAAACCCTTTAAAGAGTTTGCTTTTCATCTATCTTATAGCGCACATTCTTCAATCTCAAATCCTAAATCTTCAATCATACCCCAGTCCGCAGTCGGCTCTTGTCCAGCTGTTGTTAAATAGTCCCCGACAAAGATAGAGTTTGCTGCAAATAAACCAAGTGGCTGTACAGAACGTAAATTAAGTTCTCGACCACCTGAAATACGAATTTCTTTTGTTGGATTTACAAAACGCATCATCGCCAGCACTTTTAAACATTCTACAGGTGTTAATTCTTTTTGTCCTTCAAGCGGAGTACCCTTTACAGCAACAAGGAAATTACATGGAATAGAATCAGCATCTAAACGTTGTAATTCAAATGCAATTTCAGCGCGCTGTTCAATCGTTTCTCCCATTCCGAAAATTGCTCCAGAGCATGGAGAAATACCGGCTTGCTTCGCTTTTTGGACTGTATCAACACGATCGTCATACGTATGCGTTGAACAAATGCTATCATAATTGTTGGCATGCGTATTTAAATTGTGATTATAACGATGCACACCAGCTTCTGCTAACTGACCTGCTTGATCTTCATTTAAAAATCCTAAACAACAGCAAATTTTTAAATCTGTCGTTTCACGAATTTCCTTAACTGCTCCAATAACGTGATTTACTTCTTTATTCGTCGGACGACGACCAGATGCAACAATACAATATGTACCTGCTTTACGACGAATTGCTTCGTGCGCTCCTTCAACAATTTTCTCTTGTGTTAACCATGCATACTTATCAATCGGTGCTTCTGAAATAATAGACTGTGAACAATACCCGCAATCTTCAGGGCATAAACCAGATTTCGTATTTATAATCATGTTCAACTTTACTTTCTTACCAAAATGATGATGGCGAATGATGTAAGCTGCATTCATAATTTCTAAAACCTCTGTATCATCAGCTTCTAATATTGCAATTGCATCTTCTTTCGCAATCATTTTCTCTTCTACTACGTCGTATGCAAGTTTTTTCCAATCCCTTTTTATTTGTACTTGTTTCATTTCATCTCTTCCCCTCTTTTGTTATATACGTAAATAAAGCATGATATGTTGCTACTATCCCTTCTTTTTCCGTGAAGTCTCTTTCGTATATACGAAGCATCGTACGAAAGAGTGAAGGGCTTTGACAATAAGACTCTTCATTACTATTGGTCGCTCCTACTTTTCGAATAGAATGTAGAAACTCCCTAACTTCTGCAAACCTTTCTATGTAACATGTTTCAGAAACATGTACATTTCCTAATGGCATTTCACATATATTTACTAACTGTTCTTTCGAAACGAATCGTTGTCCTATTGAAGTACAATTGTGTATCCCCTTTTCTTTCTTAGCGCGCTGAAAAGACGTATGCAATTCTTGAAAAGTCGTATTACCAAACGTGGAAAATAATAATATTCCTTCTTCAGACAAATAGTTAAATAAATTTTTCACTGTCTCTTTTAAATCATTAAGCCATTGAAATGTAGCATTTGAAATGATGACATCATATGAATTTTCTAATTTTAATTGTTCAATATCTTCACATCGAAACATCACATTTTCCAAACTTTTTCTAGTTTTCGCGACTGCAATCATCTCATCAGCAAAATCCACAGCTGTAATATGAGCTTTCGGAAATAAATTTGATAATTGCTCTGTTACATATCCTGTCCCGCATCCAAGTTCTAAAATACGTATCGATGATGTTTCACTATATCGTTCCTTCAATGTAGAAAGTAACGAATACGCCATCTTTTTTTGTACATTTGCATATTGATCGTAGGATACAGCCGCCCCGTTAAACCGTTTTTGCAGTAACGTTTTGTTGATCATGTCGTATCCCCTCTACAAATTGAATAATTTCATTTGCGCAATATTCAAAATTCGTTACACATAATGCATGCCCAGCACCGCTTACTACTTTTAGGTTGGCATTCGTATTATCGGCCATACTATGGGCTGCAGACAATGGACATATTACATCCTGCTCTCCATGAAGGAGTAACAGCGGGGCTTTCATATCTATTACTTCATTTCTCATATCTGTTTCTATTAAATAATCTAAGCCTAATTGTAAAGACTGAATCGAGTCTCCTTTAAACTTCTGCGCAATCTCTTCAAAACTCGTATTCTCCCTCAGCTCACTTTTTGTAAACATATTTTCATAGAAACGCTTCAAAGTATCTTCTTTTTTTCTCGTTAAATTCTTTTTCATACGTTCTACATGCAAGGAATTCCATCCACTTGTATAGTCACTTGTATTGGTAAATTTAGCGGTACCACCAATTAGTACCATACCTTGGGCCTTAATCTTTTTATAAGCTTGTACTGCCGCTAACGCTCCTAGTGACCATCCAACTAAAATTACATTTTCATCCTGCGATACATCTATTATTCGCCCCGCAAATTCACTTTGTTCTTTCACGTTACGCCAATCTATACATTGAACAGAATATCCTTTAAAATACGGCAGAACCAAAGTCCAAACACCTTCTTCCATTCCCCATCCTGGAATAAAAATAAGCTTTAGCTCTTTCATACTAAAAACCCCTCTTCTTTACCAATGCGTATAATATGCTGAATAGCCCATTTTAAATCGGCTATTGTATGTTGTGACGTAACTGCAAAACGGACTCGGGAACTACCAACTGGAACAGTCGGCGGACGAATTGCAATGGCAGCGATACCTACCTCTTGTAACCTTTCACTAAACCGTAAAGTATTTTCATTTGACCCAACTACAATCGGTACAATATGAGTTGAGCTATTCCCAATATCAAAACCAGCTTCTTGTAAATGCGTCCTGAAATATGCACCATTCTCTATAAGTCGCTCTCTTCTTTCGTTATCTTCTTTCACAATTTCAATTGCTTTTCGGATCGCCCCTAATGTTCCTGGTGGTAAAGCTGTAGTAAAAATCAAGCTTCTCATCATATTTTGTAAATACTCTATATAGATGGAATCACCCGTTAAATACGCACCATAACACCCTAAAGCCTTACTAAACGTCCCCATATGTATATCAATTTTTTGAGCAATATCTTTTTCTACATGAGATAATCCGGCTCCACCGATTCCATATATTCCACTTGCATGTGCTTCATCAACTATAATGATTGCCCCGTATTTCTCTTTCAGCTGAACTAAGCCTCTCAAATATGCAATATCTCCATCCATACTAAAAATCGTATCTGTTACGATTAATTTTCTCTTTTCTGGTGACGCTATTTGCAACATCTTTTCTAAATGATCCAAATCATTATGACGATATCTTTTATGCTCTGCTCCGCTTAATATAATTCCATCAACAATACTTGCGTGATTTAATTTATCACTAAAAACCATATCGTGACGACAGGATAAAGCAGATATAGCACCTACATTTGCTGTATACCCGCTATTTACAATTAAAGCTTTTTCAGTACCTTTCCAATCACATATACTTCTCTCAACCTCTTCATACAGTGGATAATTTCCTACAACGAGACGCGAGGCAGTCGCTCCAGTTCCATATTTTTTTGTGCAGACAATAGCAGCTTCTTTCAACCTTTCATCTCCAGCTAACCCTAAATAATTATTTGATGCTAAATTTAGCATCCTTTTCTCATTTCGAATAAGCCATGTCTCTTCCGCTTTCTCTGTTACATGTAAATTACGATACTGCCCTTGCTCCTTTAATTGTTCTACTTTAGATTGAAGATGCGTGCGCCACATTTGATTCATTTTGGATGAGCTCCTCTAATTTTGAAATCATAATATGTTCTTTTGCCGATTCCAATAATTCTTCCCTTGTAAACTCACCTTCAAGGAATGGTAATAACCCTAAAACCGGCACGCCACTTAACTCCTCAATCATTATTTTATTTTCTTGCACTCTTTCTTTTTCATATCCTTTACATCCAGATAAAATTACACCTGCTACTTTTAATCCATGTGCTTTTGCATAAGAAATTGTTAAAATAGTATGATTAACTGTCCCAAGCGTAGGACGCGCTACTACAATAAGAGGAAGCTGTAATTCTTTTGCAAAATCAATCACTAAAGCATCTTCTGTATATGGAACTGCAAGCCCACCAGCCCCTTCTACAAATAGGCTATTAAACTTTTTTAGTAGTTCATTATAGTGATCAGTAATTTCTTTTAACGTTACTGTCCTTCCAGCTCTTTTCATGGCAAGTCTCGGAGCAAGTGGTTCTTCAATGGAATAAGGACAAATTTCATCCTCTTCTGTCGGTACACCCGATAATGCTTTTAACCTTGCTGCATCACCCTCAGGATTTGATGCAACATGTCCACTTTGCAACGGTTTATATACACCAACATTATGTCCACGCTCTCGAAATATACCTGCCAATGCTCCTGTCACTACCGTTTTGCCAACTTCTGTATCCGTTGCTGTTATAAAGAAACCACTCATTACTCTCCCTCCGTAACATCCGAGATTGCTTTATATAAAATGCGTAACATCTCATCAATCTCAGCCACCGTAGATGCAAGAGGAGGCATAAATACAATCGTATTACCGAGTGGTCGCAAAATCATGCCCAGCTCTCTTGAGCGTTTACACACTTGAACACCGACTCTTTCTGTCCATTCAAACGATTCTTTCATTTCCTTATTCTTCACAAGTTCAATACCAACCATTAGCCCACACTGACGAATATCTCCTACGTGCTTATATTCATTAAGAGCTTCTAATTGTGCCGCTACATATTCTGCTTTATGCGCAACATCTTCTATTAAATTAGTCTTTTCATATAGTTCTAAATTTGCAATTGCTACGGCACAACCTAACGGATTCCCTGTATAACTATGACCATGGAAAAACGTTTTTTGTTCTTCATAGCCTCCTAAAAAGGCATTATAAATTTCATCTGTCGTTACCGTAATTGCCACCGGTAAATAACCACCTGTTAAACCTTTTCCGGCTGTTAAAATGTCTGGCGTCACATCCTCGTGTTCACATGCAAACATTTTCCCGGTACGCCCAAATCCAGTCGCTACCTCGTCTGTAATAAATAATACATTGTATTTTGCACATAAATCGCGAAGCCCTTTTAAGTATCCTTTTGGCATTGTAATCATCCCACCAGCACCTTGCATTAATGGCTCCACAATAATAGCTGCTACTTCTTCATGTTTTTCTTGTAGCATTTCTTCCATTTCTTCTAAATGTTTCTTTACAATTTGTTCCTTATTATCTCCATAAGGAGAACGATATGTATATGGATACGGCATTTTAATTGCCTCAAATAATAGTGAACTATACACTTGGTGAAACAAGTCTATTGCCCCCACTGAAACAGCACCTATCGTGTCACCGTGATATGCTTCTTTTAATGTAACAAATCTTTGTTTTTTCGGTTTTCCTTTATGCTGCCAATATTGAAAGGCCATCTTAATTGCAATTTCAACGGCGCTAGAACCAGAGTCTGAATAGAATACTTTCTTCAAACCTTCTGGTACAACTTCAATTATTTTTTCTGCTAATAAAATAGATGGAACGTTAGCAAGTCCTAGCATAGTAGAATGAGCAATTTTATTTAATTGCTCGCGAATTGCCTCATCTAGTTCTGGTACTTGATGCCCATGAACATTTAACCAAATAGATGAAACACCGTCCCAATATTCATTTCCATTTACATCGTATAGCTTTCTTCCCTCTCCACGTTCAATAATGACAGGATCTTCTTCTAAATAATCTTTCATTTGTGTAAATGGGTGCCATACGTAATCTTTATTCTTCTTCGATAATTCTTCATATGTATAAGATGATTTTTCACTCGTGTTACTATTAACAGCCACAATTGCCACCCCTAATGTTAACTTATTTATAAATAAAGTTAACATTAAAAATAAATGACTGTCAATTATTTTTAAATCAAATAGTTCTTAAAAAAGAACAACTTATCATACGATAAGTTGTTCTACTTTCCATGTTGTATCTTTCCAATTTCTAAAATAATCTCTTCATCTTTTTTTCCTTCTGTATCAATTCCAAGTTGCTTAGCATGCTCAATTAACAAATCATGGCGCTGCTCAAATCTAGTGGTATCTACTTCTTTTGTAACCTCTTCTTTTGTTTTCCCCTCAGTAGAAACTCCTAGTTTCGTAGCTGCTTTTTCCATCGATTTCTTCTCTTCATTTCCTTTCACTTTCTTCACTTCTGACTGCTGTATTTGCTTTTGTTTCGACTGCTCTGATTCAGCTGCAAAAGCTGTGTAAATTCCAGCACTTCCGCCAACGACTAGTAAGGTGGTAAAAAGAATTATTTTTTTCTTCACTCTTTCCTCCCCTTTCAAATTCATTATAACGCACACTTTTACAGTATTAAAAACATTTCTCCTTTATTTCCCTAAAAAAATATCGAATGTTTTTATTGACATGTATGATGAATATATGATAAAAATTTAACTAACATCATATGAATCGGCGTTGATAGGATTTAGTAGTATTTCGTTTTCTGATTTCAGAGAGCTGGTGGTCGGTGCGAACCAGTACAGAGCGATTTATGAATTACCCCCTGGAGCTTCTTTTACGAAACGTGAGGAGTAGTGAAAGACGGTTTAGACCGTTATGTCTAAAGAGTGGTGAAACGAAACTGTTTCACAATTTAGGGTGGTACCGCGAATTTTTCGTCCCTGCATATATTGCAGGGGCGTTTTTATTTTATGAGCGCATATCATATGACCCTTTATTTTGTGATACATTCCTTTCACAAGCTAGGGTGGTACCGCGATTTCTTCGTCCCTGCATAATTATATGCAGGGGCGTTTTTTTATCCAATCATTTCCGTATCATATTGAGATGTTGACAATTACCGGTAATTTGTCACAAAATTCTAAATTTTAGAAGGAAATATACAATATTGGCGAATTTTATATAAAAAAGAGCTATTTTAAATTACTTAGGAGGGAAACACAATGGTTTCAAAAATTGAATCTGTTCTTTTAACATTATTTATCTTTTTCTGTATCGGCTTTAGTGTTATCCAATTAGAAGTTTCACCACACATCCCAATTTTATTTGGTATCGTTCTTTTATTAGCATTTGGATTTATAAAAAAAATCTCTTGGTCTACTATGGAAAAAGGGATGATCAGTAGTATTTCAGCTGGTATTCCATCTATTTTTATTTTCTTACTTGTGGGCGTATTAATTAGTGTTTGGATCGCTGCTGGAACAATTCCAACTTTAATGGTATACGGCTTCCAGCTTGTATCTCCTAAAATTTTCGTCCCAACTGTTTTTGTTGTTTGTGCAATTGTTGGAACAAGTATCGGTAGTGCCTTTACGACTGCCGCAACTGTAGGACTTGCCTTTATGGGAATGGGTAGTGCTCTCGGATACGATCCAGCTCTGATCGCTGGTGCAATTATTTCTGGTGCATTCTTTGGAGATAAAATGTCTCCTTTATCTGATACAACAAACTTAGCTCCTGCTGTAACGGGGGTAGATTTATTTGAGCATATTCGTAACATGCTTTGGACAACAGTTCCTGCTTTCATTATTGCTTTTATCGCATTTTTCATTTTAGGAAGCGGTACTAGTGGAGACGTTGACTTCACAAACTTTATTAGCACGTTAGAAAAACACACAACGATTTCTATCGTTACACTTATTCCAATTTTATTACTGTTCCTATTCGCATTTAAAAAAGTTCCAGCAGTTCCAACATTGCTTGCAGGAATTGTGGTAGGAATTATTATTCTCTTTATTTTTAAACCTAGCACTTCTTTAGCTGATTTAATGAAAATTATGCAAGACGGCTACGTTTCTAAAACTGGTATTAAAGACATTGATAGCTTACTATCTCGCGGTGGTCTACAAAGTATGATGATGTCGATTGCTCTTATTTTCCTAGCTCTTTGTATGGGAGGATTATTACAAGGAATGGGTATTATAGCGCAGCTGATGAATATTATCTCTAGCTTTGTAAAAAATAGCACACGCTTAATTATTTCTACTGCTTCAACTGCAATTGGTGTAAACTTCTTACTTGGTGAGCAGTACTTATCCATCGTTTTAACAGGACAAGCATTCGCTAATAAATACGATGAACTCGGTTTAGAACGTCGTAATTTATCACGCGTATTAGAAGATGCAGGTACAGTCATTAACCCGCTCGTACCATGGGGTGTAAGTGGCGTATTCTTAACAAACGTCCTTAGCGTTCCAACATTCGATTACCTTCCATACGCAATCTTCTGTTTAGCTTGCCCAGTCTTAACGATTATCGTCGGCTTTACTGGATTTGGCCTTTCATGGAAGAAAGAAAAAGCAGTACCAGTTTCATAATATAATAAAAAGGATTACCTTAATCGGTGATCCTTTTTATATTTCTCCGCTATCTATTCGCTTTCTTTCTTCTAAATAACATAAGTAATCCCGCTCCAACAAACGCCAGACCTGCTCCAATTGTAGAAGCAACACTTGTACCTGTTTTCGGTAAATCACGTTCCTCTTTATCTGCTTCTTTATTTTCACTTACAGTTTCTTTTGTATTTTGATTATCCGTTGTAGTTTGTCCAGATCCTGCGTTGTTTCCATCTTGTTTTGGTTCATTAACAGCATTACCTTCATCCGTTGGTGGTGTCGTTGGATTTTCTCCGTTATTGCCCTCACCTGTTGGCGGTGCCGTTGGATTCTCTCCATTATTGCCTTCACCTGTTGGTGGTGTCGTTGGATTTTCTCCGTTATTGCCTTCACCTGTTGGCGGTGTCGTTGGATTCTCTCCACCAGTTTCCTTATCATTCTTCTTCGTTATATCAATTGCATATTTAGCAAATTCATTTTCAGATGGTCCAACATATGATATTTTTCCATCTTTCTTTATATGGTTTTGTGCATTTGGTGAAGAATCAAATGTTGTATTTAATTTATCTGCAATAATCGGTTTAAACGTCCAATTTTGATCTGCTGATGGATTAATAACTGGTGTTTCCTGCATGTACTTCACAATAATTTGACGCGTTTCATCTTGTGATTGGTATACAACTTCGCCTTTACTTACACCAGGGAACGTTTGGCTACTTCCACGATAGTTGTTTGTAGCCACAATAAACTCTTGATTGTCAGCTACAGGCTTACCTTCATACGTCATATTTACAATACGATTCGTATTTCCATTTACAACTTTGCCATCTTTATCGTATTTCGCTGGTTGCGTTACGTCAATTTCGTATTTTAGGCCATCTAAAATATCAAAGTTATATGTAGGATAACCTATATTTACTAATGGTTGTTCTTCTGTTTTCTTTGAATCAATTTGATTAAATTGACCAGCAGACATTTCAAGCCATTCTTTCACTTGTGCCCCGTTTACTTTTACAGCATATAACGTATTTGGATATACATATAAATCCGCTACGTTTTTAATTGCTAACGTCCCTGCTGGAATATCCGTATAGTATGTAGCACCGTTTCGGCCACCTGCTTTAAATGGCGCCCCTGCAGATAATACTGGAATTCCTTTATATTTACTATATTGTCCGTTTTCAGCGAATAGTTTTTCTACATACCATTTTTGTGCATTTGTCACAAGTTGTACGGAAGGATCATCTTGTACTAATGAAAAATAACTATTAATTGGTGCTGTCGTTTTACCTACAGCTGTATTTACATAATCGATTGTCGCTTGATGATCATCTTTAATTTCATTAACTAATTTTTGATCAGATTCTACTAATGGGTTACCTTTACTATCAGCAATCGGACGAAGTTGTGGCTTAGACTGATCTTTTTGCACTTCCCATTTTCCGTTTACCTTTTTCAATTGCATATCAATAATACCTAAGTTACTACCAAAAACACCAGGCATTACAACTGGAACACCATTAAATATATCCTTCACTTCAGTATGTGAATGTCCCATTAATACTGCATCAACACCAGCAACTCCTGTTAAATAATATGATGCGTTTTCCATTCCAACGTTGTATCCACTCTTATCAACGCCTGAATGAGCTAGTGCAACGATAACGTCCGCACCTTTTGCTTTCATTTCTGGAACTAACTTTTCCGCTGTTTGAACAATATCTTTCGCTTTTACTTTTCCTTCTAAATTCGCTTTATCCCAGTTCATAACTTGCGGTGGAACAAATCCCATTACACCAATTTTCACTTTTTGTTTTTGGCCAGATTCATCCTCTACTTCTTTTTCAAAAATATGATATGGTTCAAAGTAATGCTTGTCATTCTCTTCAATACCATCATGATCATCTGTATAAACATTCGAGTTAATAACTGGGAATTCTGTTTTACTAATCACTTTGTTTAAATAATCTAAACCGTAGTTAAATTCATGATTCCCAAGAGAGATGACGTCATACTTCATTAAATTCATTAAACGATATAATGGATGTGTATAACTAGGATCCACAGGATTTTTCGGATCATTTATTTTATTCGCTACGTAATCTCCAAGCGGTGTCCCTTGTAATGCATCCCCATCATCAAATAGGACAGAGTTCTTCGCTTCTTCACGCGCTTTATTAACAAGTGTTGCAGTTTGCACGAGACCTACTTTATTATCTGTTTTCGTTTGATAATAATCGTAATTCATTAAGTTAACGTGAATATCTGATGTTTCTAAAATTCGTAAGTTAACTGTACTCTCCCCAATTTTTTCCTCTGCTTGAGCTGTTGTTGGCAACACTTGCGGTGCTATAACGCCAATAGCAAGAGTTGCTCCAGCTAACATTTTTTTTGACTTTTTCACAAAAAATCCCCCTTATACAATTACCAGAAATAATGAAATGAATCCCTATCTGTCTCTAACCACATACTTTTTTCTTCTATTAGAGACACGATTTTCATTTCATCCTGCGCTAACGAGTAGTCCCCTTAAAAGCTCGATTGATGAAGACTAACAATTAACGGGAGATAAAGCTCCCACTAAGCAGCATTTCACCTTATCTGACATTATCATATATAAAACTCTTTCGTATCGTCAATATTTTTTGACAAACTTCTACAAATTTTCTGTAAAGTCATTGTAAACTTTTCATAAACATATAATATGCCCTTACATTGCTAATACTGCTGAATATGATACAATTACCAATTACAAGGAGGATGAATTTATGAAAAAAGTCATCTTAACAATTGTTTGTCTCCTCCTTCTAATCATTTCTTGTTCTAATTTTGAAAAGAACGATGAGATAGAACAAAAAGGAACTGAAGGAAAAGCAGAAAAAACATCTGCTCCGAGTTGGATTGATAAGCAAACGAACGACTCCTTTTATCACCTCGTATTAGGTGATTCATTTGCAAAAGGATATGGATCTACACAAGGGGGATTTGCCGAATTAGCTTCTAGACAATTAGAAGGACAAATTCATAAACCAATTACGGTAGAAAACCTCGGTGTAAATGGTCTCACTACAGATCGTCTTGTTAAGAAAGTCCAGTCAGAAGAAGTTCAACAAAAAATTAGGGAAGCAAATATCATTACTATTAGTATTGGAGGAAATAATTTATTCCGCTTAAATCGTGATGTAGGTGTTATAGATGGTATTAAAATGTTAAATAAAGAAAAAGCCCGTTTTGAAACGGATGTGAAAAATATTGTAAAGACCGTTCGAGATCAAAATCCGAATGCTTTACTCATTCTCTCTGAACTCTATAACCCTTTACAACTAGATGACTCCATCGCAAGTTATGCAGATATGTTTTTAGACGGTTGGAATGATTCTATTTATTCTATTTCAAAAGCACATCAACCGTCGATCGTTTTACCAATTCGCAAATTAATTTCGAATGATAAAAAAGAGTTACTATTTGACCAAGTACACCCAAATGATAACGGTTATGCGATTATTGCCAATACATTTACAAAGCAAGTGTTATCCTACAAATATTAAGGCTACCATGAAACAATTCTATTTTTATACCTTGTCTTTTTTGTTACAATGATAGTGGAAGGGGGCCGTTATATGGAATCACGCGAGTGGGAACGTATTGTTGATCATCTTCTTTCGCTAGTGCCTCTTTTTTATCGCAAATTTATGCTTCCTGGAGAGTTTTCTTCTCAAAGACATATGCCGCCATCACATACGCAAGTGTTACTGCTTTTGCATGAAAATGCTACATTAGCAGTTTCAGAAATTGGCAAGCGGCTAGCGATTTCACGGCCTAACATGACCCCTCTATTAAACAAACTTATTCAAGAAGAGCTAATAGAGCGTCATTATAGCGAAAAAGATCGAAGGGTCATTTTAATTTCCCTAACAACTGAAGGGAAAATGTTAGTAAGTCAGTATCAGCAATTCATTTTAGGCAAACTAAAAGAAAATTTTCAAACATTATCTGAGGAAGAGCGTGAAAAGCTCATTTATTCTCTTAAAACCATTCAAAATTTAATTTTGAAAACAAACGCATAAAGCTGCTTCTAAATAGAAGCAGCTTTATGATTCGTAATAATTACCATAGTATACATTTGAATACGGCCATGTCATTAAATACGGTTTTCGTTCTTGAACAGGTTGCTGCTCAGGCTGTTGCATTTGTTGCATTTGTTGCATTTGTTGTATTTGTTGTATTTGTTGTATTTGTTGCTGCGGATATACTCCGAATTGCTGTCTCGCTCCAGTTACAGGATAATAATTTGTATATGGATATACTTGAGGTACATAGTAATAATACATTCATTCTCTCCCCCTTTTTCTTAAACATATTCAAAGGAGAAAATGAATGTGACATTCTTTATATTTGAACAAGTGGTTCTCTCACTTGTTTCTTTCTTTTCTTCAAACGTAACTTACGATTCTTTTCATATAAATAATGCACAACGAAATATGAAATTACCCCAAACACAATTCCTATTATCGTCATACCAATTAATACATATACTTCACTCTGTAATAAGCTCTTTAACATCGTAAAAATATGGCTCGAAAACAAATCTGATATCGTAAATGGTTCATGATGTATTTTCTGTACATGAAATGGGTAAATCATTTTTCCTAGCGCATAAGCAAACGGAAATAAAAATACTGGGAGAAACGATATTTTCCCAATAATATTACCAATGACTGCGGCTGGAAAAGATCCCTTTGCTAACCTGACAATTGGATAAAATATTAAATATACGAGCGATGCCGTATAAATCACCAACATTTCTAAACCAAATCCAATAGCAAAACCTAGTGACACTTTCTTTGCTCCTTCTGGCGATCGAAGCAACTTAAAATATTGAAACTTTAATATTCTCCACATCCGCTGAAAAAACGAATATGTTTTCTTAGTTGTTTTCAAATTCATCATCTCTTTAACTATATTTTTTTATCTAGTATGTCCTTACATGATATGAAAAACAAATTTAGTTTGCTCTTTTTATTATAAATGATATAGAGATAATTAACTAAATATACATCCGACATTTCCATATAAAAAAACCTCCCTTTTAGGAAGGCTCTTCTATATTTTTAAATAAACTCACTAATAAAGCTTTTTGCGCGTGCAACCTGTTACCAGCTTGCTCAAAAACGATAGACTGTGGCCCATCTATAATCTCTCCAGTTACTTCTTCTTCACGATGAGCGGGCAGGCAGTGCAGGAAACGATATGTTTGCTTTGCATGTATAACAAGCTCTTTATTTACTTGGAAAGGCTGGAATAAAGTATATTTTTCTGCTTCTCCTTCTTGGCCCATACTCATCCAAACGTCAGTATAAATAAAATCTGCTCCACTTACCGCTAATTCAGGATTATGCAAAATTTCAATTTCAGCCCCTGTTTCATCAGCAATCGCTAATGCTTTTTTAACAATTTCTTCATTCGGCTCATACCCTACAGGAGTTGCAACAGTCATATTCATTCCGACTTTTGCACTCGCTAGCAATAATGAATGACATACATTATTCCCATCACCTACATAAGCTAATTTAACTCCTTTAAACGTATGAACTTCTTCATATATCGTCATTAAATCTGCCAATGCTTGGCAAGGATGATGATCATCAGTTAAACCGTTAATAACTGGGATACTGGACTCTTTTGCAAGCTCCTCTACATCCGCATGCGAAAATGTGCGTATCATAATTCCATCAATATAATGAGATAGTACTTTCGCAGTATCTGACACCGTTTCTCCTCTGCCAATTTGCATCTCTTTTCCACTTAAAAACATTCCATGTCCTCCGAGCTGTACCATTCCTGCTTCAAAAGAAACGCGAGTACGGGTTGAATGTTTATCAAAAATGAGACCTAATATTTTCCCTTGTAATAAAGGCTCCTGCTTGTTCTTTTTTAAATATATAGCGAACTCAATTAAAGAAATGATTTCTTCTTGCGTCAATTCTTCTAACGTTAAAAGATCTTTCGTATTTAATTTCGGTACTTGTACAGTTGACATGAAATTTCCCCCTTATATTATTGATGCATTTTTTGTACAAACCACTCTTTTTATCATATATATTGCCTGTTCTAGCTCTTCATTCGTTACAATAAGTGGTGGTAATAGTCTTATAACATTAGGCCCTGCTTGTAATACGAGAAGTCCTGCTTTTTCTAGTTGTTCTATGACATTTGCAACCTCATGCTTGCATTCGATTCCAATCATAAGTCCCTTACCACGAATATTTTGAACACATTCAACGTGTCGTAATTCTTCTTGCAATTTCTTTAATACGTACTCGCCCTTTTCCTGTACCTCTTTAAAAAACGATTGCTCCTTAATGAATTGCAATACTTCTTTCGCTGCAGTCATAGCAATATAATTCCCACCGAAAGTTGAACCGTGTGACCCGGCAGTAAAAGAAGAACCTAGTTCTTTTCGGCCAATCATCGCTCCAACTGGAATACCATTCCCAAGCGCCTTTGCGATGGTAACGATATCAGGAACTATTCCCATTTGCTCATAAGCGAATAGTGTTCCTGTTCTGCCTATTCCAGTTTGTACTTCATCTATAATAAAAAGAGCATTGTACTGATTACATAGTTTTTCAATTTCCTTCAAAAAGGATGGATCAGCTAATATTACTCCTCCTTCTCCTTGAATAACTTCTACCATTACCGCCGCAACTTCTTCATTCATTACTTCCTCTAATGCTCGTATGTCGTTAAATGGTATATGTAAAAAAGACGGAAGTAATGGACCGAATCCTTCTTTCACTTTATCTTGCCCTGTTGCACTCATCGTTCCAAATGTTCTCCCGTGGAAAGATTGCTCACATGTTACTACGAGAGATTTTCCAGTATGCTTACGTGCTAGCTTTAAAGCCGCTTCATTTGCCTCCGCCCCGCTATTACAAAAAAACACATGATCTAATGCTGTATCTTCTGTTAATAATGATGCGACCTCTTCTTGTAAGGAGTTCGTAAATAAGTTAGATATATGCCATATATTTCTAAGTTGCTTTTCTACTGCCTTTACAACCGTAGGATGACAATGTCCTAAGTTACATACTCCAATACCAGAAGTGAAATCTAAATATTGCTCACCACTTTTATCAATAACTTTAGCCCCATTGCCCTTTAGAAATTCAATTTCTCTTCTTCCATATGTTTGAAAAAGATGGTTTGTCATACGATACTCACTCCTTTTGTTACCGTAGTTCCAACACACTCTCCTGTAACCTCAGTAAAATCCTTTGTACCATTTACGATACTAGCCTTTTCCACTCCCATTTTTAACGATGTAAGTGCCGCCTGTACTTTCGGAATCATTCCACCTGTAATGACGCCTTGTTCTATAAAAGTAAGAATTTCATATTCATCCGTTTTCTTTACCAATCTTCCTTCGTGTAATACTCCATCTACGTCCGTTATAAAAATGAGTTCTTTTGCGGATAGTGCATATGCTATTCCAGCTGCAGCGGTATCTGCATTTATGTTATAAACCTCATTACCATTTATCCCAATAGGGGCAATGACAGGAATATAATTCATATCTATCAACCCTTTCAATAGGGCTGTTTCTACATAACTTACTTCTCCTACATATCCTATCGCTTCGCCAACAGGTTGAACTTGAAGTAAATTACCGTCACATCCTGAAAGCCCCACCGCAAGTAAATCATGTTTTTGTAAATTCATTACGAATTTTTTATTCGTACTTCCGCATAGCACCATTTGAACAACATCCATAACCTCTTTTGGTGTTACTCTTAATCCATCTTTCTTTTCTATCTCGATATTAGATTCTTCTAACTTGGCATCAATTTCTGGGCCACCGCCATGGACAATAACAACCTTATACTTATTTTGCAATTTCTTTATACAATCAAAAAAGACACTATTTAATCGATTCAACATGCTACCGCCACATTTAACTACAATATAATCACTCATCTTCTCTCTCCTTATGTACGATAACAAGCATTTATTTTCACATATTCATAACTTAAGTCGCAGCCCCAAGCCGATCCCGTTTCATCTCCTAAATGTAAACACACATCAATTTTTATTTCATGTTCTTGTAATTTCTTTGTCATTTCCTCTTCAGAAAACATTTGAGGCTCACTATTTTTTAATACGGCGATAGATTGAAGAGTGATATCAATTGTATTTGGGTTAATAATTACTTCACTCTGTCCAGTACTACTAATAATTCTTCCCCAATTTGGGTCCTCACCGTATATCGCTGTTTTCACAAGACTGGAACCGACTATTTGTTTTGCAATTTTCTTTGCTTCTTCATTTGTTCTAGCCCCTAACACGTTTACTTCTATTAACTTCGTAGCACCTTCACCATCTTGTGCAATTTTTTTCGCTAAATCTTCACATACCTTTTGTAAAGCAACTACGAAAGTTTCCCAGTCTTCATGTTCCATATTCATCGTTTTCGTTTCTGATAATCCACTTGCCATAGCGATGACCATATCATTTGTAGAAGTATCTCCGTCCACCGTAATTTGATTAAACGTATGATTCGTAATTTGTGATAATGCTGTTTGCAATACTTCATGCTCTATATTGGCGTCTGTTGTAATAAAACTAAGCATCGTTGCCATATTCGGTTTGATCATCCCTGATCCTTTTGCGACCCCAGCAATGATCACTGCTTTCCCATCAATTATCATCTCATAGCAAGTTTCTTTCGTTATAAGATCTGTCGTTAAAATTGCTTCACAAAAAGAATAAGCTTCACTTACTTCCTTTGTTGGCACAAGAGATTCAATTCCCTTTCGAATGATACCCATCGGTAAAGGTATTCCAATTACACCTGTTGAAGCGACTGCGACGTACTTTTCTTTTATTCCAAAGTGTTCCGCTCCTAATGTTCGCATCTCATAAGCATCTTGCAATCCTTTCATCCCCGTACAAGCATTTGCATTGCCGCTATTTACAACAATTGCTTGTAATTTCCCTTCTGCTGCTATGCTATCCTTCGTTACTTGCAACGGCGCTGCTTGTATTTGATTTGTTGTATACACAGCGGCACATGATGCTGGCACCTCACAAACGATTGCACCCATATCCTTTTTCACCTTTTTCAGACCATTTGCAGTACCGATTGCCAAAAAGCCTTTTGGTGTAACAATTGAACCATTTGCTAATTTTGTAATAGACGATGCTTTAATCATAATTTCCCCCTTATGGATAAAGCGGCATATGCTGTAAACCCGTTGTCTCTTCTAGTCCCGCTAATAAATTTGCATTTTGAACTGCTTGCCCTGCCGCACCTTTCATCATATTGTCTATAACAGAAACGACCGTAACTTTTTCTGTTCTTTCATCGTAAGCTATCCCAATATCACAATAATTTGAGCCCCTTACTTCTTTCGGACTTGGAAATTCTCCTTGCGAGCGAACTCGAACGAAAGCTGAGTATTCATACGTTTCTTCATACAACTTTTGAAGTTGCTCTATTTTCATTTCCTTTTTCACTTTCGCATAAAGTGTAATCATAATCCCTCGTGATATCGGTATTAAATGTGTACTAAACGTGATTGGCCTCGTTTCACGATTCCACTCTGCAAGCATTTGCTCAATCTCAGGAACGTGCTGATGCTGATTAACTTTATAAATGTGTAAGTTATCGTATAACTCAGGAAAGTGAGTCATTGTTGTTGGCGTTTTGCCCGCTCCAGATACTCCTGATTTCGCATCAATAATAATCGAAGCTTCTTCAATCATGCCGCTACGTACTAACGGCGCTACCGCTAATAATGCAGCTGTAGCAAAACATCCTGGGTTTGCAATTAAATTTGCATTTTGGATCTCAGGCCTTTTCCATTCACTTAATCCATATACTGCTTTCCTAAGAAGTTCTTCCTGTGCAGCTGGCCTTTTATACCACAATTCATATGACGAGGGATCTATCATACGAAAGTCTCCAGATAGGTCAATTACTTTTAAACCTACTGCCAATAATTTTGGTGTTAACTCTGCCGATACTCCCGCTGGGGTTGCTAAAAATACAATTTCAGCTTCCTTCTCTATTTTCTCCGCATCAATTTCTTGTAACGTATGGACAAGGACATTTCGAAAATGCGGGTATACATTTGTTATAAATTCACCGACTTGTGAAAAAGAATGGAGAGATGCTATCGAAAAATATGGATGTTGCTCTAATAACCGAATTAACTCAATACCTCCATATCCAGTTGCTCCAATAATTGCGACTTTCATAAGCTCCTCCTCATATCTATTCTTTAAATTAAGTTTGATTATAATATTGCATAATTATAAAGTCAATTAAATATTTATAATTTTTAAAAACTTGAAAATATTAACTTCGCTATAAAAACAATATATACAAGTGGATTTTTATGCAAAAATAGTGCATAGTAGTATTTTCATTTCACTTCAAGTACAATAAAACAATACATGTATACATATAGGCGGGGAAAAACATGAATAAAAAATTAATTGAGAAAATGATTATAAAAAGTTTTCGGCAATATCAATGTAATCCTGTTTCAAAAGAGGATCAGGAAATGCTAATTAAACATATTCAAATGATAATTCATTCAAATACTGAAATTGATGTATACGAGGCTGTTGAGGATATCGTTTACGATTATGTGACTGGAAAATAAAAAATAGGAGATTTCCATATGGAAATCTCCTATTTTTTACTTAATGATTTGCCTGCAACGCGTTCAAATAAACCTGGGAATAATGCGTAGAGCTTTGGCCCCATTCCCATCCACTTCGGCAAGTTTACTTCACGTTTTTTCGTTTGCATCGCCTTTACGATTTGTTCTGCTACATATGTTGGTTTTAACATGTAACGTCCCATATTTTTCACATATGTACCTGATTGATCGGCTATTTCAAAAAAGTTCGTTTCTATCGGTCCTGGGTTAATTGCTGTTACATACACATTTGTGTTAGATAACTCCATACGTAAACTATTCGTAAATCCTAATACAGCGTGTTTTGTTGCTGCATAAGCACTCGACTTCGGAGTTGCAATTTTTCCAGCCAATGAAGCAATATTAATAATTTGTCCTTCGTTCCTTTTTACCATATTAGGTAATACCGCTTTCGTACAAGCTACTAATCCAAATACATTTACTTGAAACATATCCTTTACTTCATCCATTGAAGCATCTTCAAACGTTTTAAAAATACCAAACCCAGCATTATTTACCAATATATCAATACGGCCTACTTCTTGTAATACCTTTGAAAAAACAGATCGTACTTTCGTTTCTTCACTTACATCTAATACATAGTAATAGCAAGGTGTATTATAAGTTACTTTAATTTTGTCTGCTAATGCTTGTAGCTTCTCTTCTGTTCGAGCCATTAATACCGGCGTCGCCCCTTGCTCTGCAACCTGCATTGCAACTTGCTCTCCAATTCCACTAGAAGCACCTGTAATGACGATTACTTTTTCTTGTAAACGTCCCGTCATTGCTGTCACCTACTTTGCATAATAAATCAATTGTTGTGAAGATTCATCAATCATCACCTGTTGATTATATGCTAAAAAGTCTAATTGTCCAACAGTTTCTGAGATAGTAAGTGGTAATTGCTCTTTATATAATACCGGAAATAGTTTTACACACACCTCAAATGCTGTCATTGGCTTTTCCTTTAATAGTTCAAGCACTTTAAAAGCACGTGTCTCTTGCTTTTGTAATCTTGTTTCAATAAGTTGTTTCACATTCAGAACATCTTCCCCATGCCCTGATAAAATCCGTGAAATATTCATTTCACTTAAACGTTTTAACGTTTGATTGTACTGCAATAAGGGATGCGCTCTTTCTGTTTGCCCTTCATATGGTGGTTCTAATATTGGATTTGAAGAAATATGACTAATGAGAGCATCCCCACCAATTAATATTCCATCAGATTCTCTATATAATGAAATATGAGTGGAAGCATGACCCGGGGTTTCAATCACTGTAAATCCAGGTAACGAATCTATACGATCTCCCTCTCTCACGGTATGTGTTAACGATCTATTACAAGAATATTTAAGTGTCTTCGTCGTCAATAACGCCTCACCATTCAGAAATACTGCTGGAACGCCGAACTGCAAGGCTGTCTCTTTAAAAAATTCATGATACCTCTTTAAAAATTCAGCATTCTGTGTAATCCACGGTTCATTCCAAGGATGTCCGATAATCTTTACTTTTTCAGAAAATTTATTTAAAAGTCCGCAATGATCCGCATGGTGATGCGTAATCACTACCGTTTCAATATCTTCTATCTTATATCCTAATGCACCTAATTGACTTTCTAGTGCTTTCTTTGCTTCTTCTGTATTTGTCCCTGTATCAATTAACGTTAATGTTTCTCCCTCAACTAAAAACACATTCACTGTCTCAACTGCAAATGGAACAGGAATCTCCATTCGATGAATCGCCGTCATGCTTAGCCCCCCTGTCTTTTTCCGGTTCAAAAATGAATACCTCTTCAGTTTACAACTTCCCTATAAATTTGTCATTATTTTCAGATAAAAAGAGGTCTTTTCCATAAAAAAACGAATGTATGTACATTTATAAGTATTTCTAACCAAATTTAAAGGAGGCACATCATGTCTATGCAAAACATTTCCTTTCTCGGTGCAGGCTCTATTGCCGAAGCGATTATTGGTGGCTTATTAAACGCAAATGTTGTTAAGGGAGAACACGTCACTGTAAGTAATCGTTCTAACGAGACAAGATTACAGGAGTTACATAAAAAATACGGTGTCAAAGGTACACATAATAAAAAGGAATTACTTGCTGATGCAAATATTCTTTTTCTAGCTATGAAGCCAAAAGATGTCGCAGAAGCGGTTATTCCTCTTAAAGAATACATAAATAATGACTTGCTTATTATTTCGTTATTAGCAGGTGTTTCTACTCATTCAATTAGAAACCTACTTCAAAAAGACGTTCCGATTATTCGTGCAATGCCAAATACATCTGCAGCCATTTTAAAATCCGCTACCGCTATCTCACCTTCAGAACACACAACGGAGGAACATATTCGCACTGCAACATCTTTATTTGAAACGATTGGTCTCGTCTCTGTTGTAGAAGAAGAAGATATGCATGCTATCACTGCATTATCTGGAAGTGGACCAGCTTATATTTATTACGTGGTAGAGGCACTGGAAGAGGCAGCAAAAAAAATTGGTTTAAAAGAAGATGTTGCAAAATCTCTTATTCTTCAGACGATGATTGGTTCTGCTGAAATGCTAAAAGCAAGCGAAAAACACCCTTCTATTTTGCGAAAAGAAATTACTTCTCCTGGCGGAACAACTGAAGCAGGTATTGAAGTATTAAAGGAGCATAATTTTCAACAAGCATTAATCTCATGTATTACACAAGCAACGAAACGATCACACGATCTTGGAAAAACATTAGAAGAAATAGCAAAAGAAAAATAAAAAACGGAGCTCAACTTTATTTGAGCTCCGTTTTTACTTTAATCATATGATATGCTTTTAGTTATTACTCTTACCAAAAATCTCTTCTTGCAAACGACGACCTGTCGGTGTTGCTGCAAGGCCACCTTCTGCTGTTTCACGAAGTGCTACTGGCATCGTTTGTCCAATTCTAAACATCGCCTCAATGACTTCATCACATGGAATTGTACTAGTTACACCAGCTAATGATAAATCAGCTGAAATCATGGCATTCGCAGCTCCTGCTGCATTACGTTTTACACAAGGTACTTCTACAAGCCCTGCAACAGGATCACATACTAAACCAAGCATATTCTTTAATGAAATCGCCATCGCTGTAGCTGCTTGATCTTGTGTTCCACCAGCCATCTCAACTGCTGCTGCAGCTGCCATTCCACTTGCTGAACCTACTTCAGCTTGGCAACCTCCTGCCGCGCCAGAAATACAAGCATTATTCGCAACAACCATACCGAAAGCTCCTGCTGTAAATAAAAATTCAATCATTTCTTCGCGTGTCGGCTGTAATTTTTCTTGCAGTGCAAACAGTACACCTGGCACTGTTCCAGCAGATCCTGCTGTTGGTGTTGCACAAATAATTCCCATCGCCGCATTTACTTCATTTGTCGCAACAGCTTTACTCACTGCGTCCAAAATCGTATCTCCAGATAAACCTTTTCCACTCTGCATATACGCTTGGACTTTCACAGCATCCCCGCCAGTTAAACCAGTCGGTGATTTTACACCACGAATACCGCGTTCTACTGCTTGTTCCATCACGACTAAGTTCTTTTCCATTCCAGCAATTACTTCTTCACGTGAGATATTTCTTGTTTGCATTTCACATTGAATCATAATTTCTGCGATTTTTACATTTTGCTCTTTAGCTTGCGCCACTAGTTCCGCTGCGTTCCGAAACATGGTGTGTCCCCCCTGCAATTAATCCATAATAGTTACTTGACAAATATTTTGTTGCCCATTTATTTCCGCAATTACTTCATCTGCTAATAATTCATCTGTTTCAATGACCATAAGCGCTCTTCTTCCTTTTTCTTTACGAGAAACACTCATTGTACTTATGTTAATCTCATGCTTAGCAAGGATTGAAGCTACAGCTGCGATAGCACCAAAGCGATCGTTATTTACAATAAGTAGTGCTGGACTCGTGCCTGTTAATTGAAGATCGAATCCGTTTAATTCTACAACTTCAATTTTACCGCCACCAATTGAGCAAGCAACAACTTCAATTTCCTCTTCACCTTTATACAGACGAATTTTCGCTGTATTTGGATGCGGAGCATTTGCATCTTCTTCAATGAATTCCACTTCAATCCCGCGTTCTTTTGCAATATCTAACGCACTTGGAATACGTAAATCATCTGTTTCAAATCCTAGTATTCCACCGATTAGCGCTACATCCGTACCGTGACCACGGTATGTTTTTGCAAATGAACCATATAATGAAATGCTAACTCTCTCTGGTTCATGACGAAACAGCTGACGAGCAACTTGCCCCATTCTTGCCGCGCCTGCTGTATGTGAACTTGATGGACCAATCATAACCGGACCAATAATATCAAACACTGAGCGATACTTCATCATAACTCCCCCTAAACCTCTATGAAAAAATTATTTACTATTCTATTAAGCTACCGAATCGGTTGCTGTTCCAGTCGTACCACGAATTTGTTCCGCTGTAAGAATTGGATAGTTTTTGAATAACAGTGAAGCAATATATCCTGAAATAATACCAGTTATAATAATAAATAAGAAACTTAGCATTACCTGCATTTAAAAATAATATAAGATAGTCCACAATAAAGTCTGGTAGCAATCCAAAGTTTAACACAGAACCCCTTACAAGCATAGCATAAACAAGTGAAACTCCCATTGCTTTCATACCTTTTGATATTTTAAAGCTAAAAAGGAAAAAAAGACTTAGTACAAATAATAGTAATATCCTTCCTATTATAATTTCCATGTTGCTCTCTCACGATTTAGTCAACTTCACTTGTTATGACAAATGGCTAAAACGCATGTAGCCTACAATAAATTATAATCTGCCCTCATTATAGCTTGTTTTTAATAAAACGCTTACTTTTAATGAATTTTAAAAGTTCTGAATAAAAATCCATTTTCGCTACTTGTACCACTCGTATGTCGTCTGACTTATATAACAGTTTTTCTAAATAATCGGTATTATGTATTTTTATCCTATATCTTCACATCATTAAAAATTTCTGTGTCATCCTATATAAAAATAAAATGATAACAGTTTTATTTTTAATTTTTTTTAGAAATAAAAAAAATGGCAACCTATCGTCACCATTTTTTCACAACATTATTATCTTTCTACTGGAAATGATTTTAAATCCGTAGCTATTTCTGTATTAGAAAATAGCTCTCTTGCCTCTTTCAATAATTCCTTATATGTATCTCCTTGATAACGAGAACTAATATGAGTCAATATTAAGCGTTTTGCATTTGCCTGAAGTGCAATACTCGCAGCTTGCTTAGATGTGGAATGAAAATAATCATACGCTTGTTGTTCATCTTCTGCCGCAAAAGTCGCTTCATGAACAAGTACGTCAGCATCTTGCGCAAGCTCTCTACTCGCTTCGCAATATCGTGTATCGCCTAAAATTGTAATAACTCTTCCTTTTTGAGGCGGGCCAATAAAATCTTTTCCATCTAACACTGTGCCATTCTCTAATTCAACTACTTCACCATCTTTTAAGCGTTTAAAAACTGGACCAGGTTTCACACCCATTCCCAGTAACTTATCCACTAAAAGAGCTCCCTGTATATCTTTCTCTACAATTCGATATCCGAAGCATTCAATTCCATGTGATAACCTTTTTGTTTCTACACAAAATTCATTATCCTCAAACACAATACCTTCTTCCGTAATCTCAACGATTTCAAGTGGATATTTAACATGTGTCGTACTTACTAATAATGCCACTTCAATAAATTGTTTAATTCCTTTTGGTCCGTACACTGTTAATTTTGTTGTTCCACCTTGAAACGAACGGCTACCCAATAAACCCGGCAATCCAAAAATATGATCGCCATGTAAATGCGTAATAAATATTTTTTCAATGCGGCGTGGACGTACAGACGTATGTAGTATTTGATGTTGCGTCGCCTCGCCACAGTCAAATAACCAAGTCTGTCCTCGTTCTTCTAACAACTGCAAAGCAATTGCTGAAACATTCCTTCCTTTTGAAGGAACACCTGCACCAGTCCCTAAAAATACAAATTCCACTTTCTTTCCTCCAGCTCTTTATATAATCTATCTTTCATCTTACGGAATGTTATTTCAAATGGCAAATTGAATTTGTATAACCAATCATCTAGACAACTATATAACACGAACATTATACTTAAAAAATTTAGCTATCGTTCGTATTTTGTGGTAAAATGATTGTACTACATTTTAAGGGAGCGTTTTATTATGAAAGAAGTATTTCGTTTACAAACTGATTTTTCATCTTCATTTGATCGCTGGGTAAGTTCTTTCGTTTCTGATCACCCAGCACAATTAGAATGGACGACTTTAAAAGAATTAATCCATGAATATACAACATCACATACAAATGAGACGTTACCAACATATATTTCTTCAGCTTTAACATATTACGCACAACGCGTTTCAACAACAAGTAACTCAGAAATTGTTATTTTTGAAAATCCTACAATCTCATAATCTATAATAAAAAGCACTGTAATCAGTGCTTTTTATTTATGTTCATTAAAGTATTTATTTTCCCGCCTTATTTCAAAAACTCCGCTTATTTCCTACTATATAGCCATCATAAATCTATTTGATTTTTCAAAAAAACAGATTAAAAAGATATTGACACTACGATTTTACAGTGCTAATATTCAACGTGTAATTGAATATGGTCTCTGTTAGGTGAGGCTCCTGTATAGAGAAACGCTGCTGCCCAAAAATGTCGAGAGACGCCAATGGGTCAACAGGAAAGGTCGGAATGAAGGCCTTTCTTAACGTAGCTGGTTTCAGTACCTATGCTATACAGTGCTAAAACTCAACGAGGGAGAGGTGCGTATGTTTTGTCATACACAAAAACTGTTTTTATCTATGTTTACTAACAGTCTTTGTTGTTGACTCTTTTTGACTATGAATTCAGACCTTTACTCGTTTTGAGTAAAGGTCTTTTTTATATCTTTATGCACCCTACTATGAAACAAACATAGCATATTCAGAAACTACTAATTGTACGGAGGTGAGGAACAGTGGCAAGTGATGATTCGGCCCAGATACCCATATGTTTTACGTTAATATTTCACCATGTAGGTAGGAAAGAAGCTGTTCCTCCCAATTTTAAATAGTCGAGTAACAGATTGTTTCCTCCTTCATGAAAGAGGAGGAACTACCAATGTTAAATTTACAAAGACAAGAAACAAAGCATACTTACGATCAAGATAGCATGAAAGCAAATAACGAATTATTAGTGGAAGTTGCAACACAGGATGTAAACTCTGCATTAAAACTCTTAGAAACAACACAAGATGGTCTCTCTAAACAAGAAGCGTCTCGTAGACTTTCTTTATACGGTCCGAACGAAATTGCTCATAATAAAACATTGCCATGGTATATTCAATTTCTGCTGGCATTTAAAAATCCATTTATTTTTGTTTTGTTAGCTCTTGGAGCACTCTCTTTTTTCACAGATGATATACAAGGAACAATTGTCGTATCTGTAATGGTACTGCTAAGTGCAACGATTCGCTTTTTACAAGAATTCCGCTCTCAGAAAGCGGCGGATAAGTTAAAGGCTATGGTTCGAACAACTGCGAGTGTCTTTAGAATAGATGGATTTGTACACGAAACAAAAAACGTAACAAATTTAAATCGAAATTACACAACAGAAATTCCAATTGAAGAACTTGTACCTGGCGATATTATTTCACTTTCAGCTGGTGATATCGTGCCAGCTGATGTGCGTATTTTATCCGCAAAAGATTTATTTGTTAATCAGTCTTCTTTAACCGGGGAAGCACTTCCTGTAGAAAAATACGAAAACTGCTACCATACGGAAAATAAACATATATTACCGAAAAACATGAAAAAAAATTACAATCCGCTCGATATGGAAAACCTTTGCTTTATGGGTACAAATATTGTTAGCGGTAGCGCAAAAGCTGTTGTTGTTTCAACTAGTACGGATACGTATTTCGGCTCTTTAGCAAAAAAGGTTATCGGAAAACGTGCAGAAACAAGCTTTGATAAAGGCGTAAACAAAGTAAGTTGGCTCTTAATCACATTCATGCTTATTATGACACCCATTGTCCTTCTCATTAATGGATTCACAAAAGGAGATTGGCAAGAAGCTTTCTTCTTTGCTATTGCTGTTGCAGTTGGTCTTACACCTGAAATGCTGCCAATGATTGTAACTGCTAATTTAGCTAAAGGTGCCGTTAACATGTCTAAACAAAAAGTAATTGTAAAACAGCTCAACTCTATTCAAAACTTAGGTGCTATGAACATTCTTTGCACAGATAAAACTGGAACTTTAACAGAAGATAAAGTTGTCCTAGTTCGTCATTTAGATCCTAACGGAAATGAATGCGATCGTGTATTACACTTTGCCTATTTAAATAGCTTCTATCAAACGGGATTGAAAAATTTAATAGATAAAGCTGTTATTGAACATACAGAGGAAAACCATAAATTTGATCCATCAGCTTTTCAAAAGCTAGATGAAATTCCATTCGATTTTGCTCGTCGTCGTATGTCTGTCATCGTGAAAGATATTTCAGGTGAACATACAATGGTTTGTAAAGGTGCCGTAGAAGAAATTTTATCAATCTGTAATTACACTGAAGTTGATGGGCAAATTGTCCCTCTCACTGAAGAAATGAGAGCAAATGTAAAACATCTTAGCGAAACTTTAAATAGTGAAGGAATGCGTGTCATCGCTGTAGCATACAAGAAAGATAACAAACCTTATCATAAAGCTTATGCAGTACAAGATGAATCCGCTATGATCCTTACTGGATATATCGGCTTTTTAGATCCACCAAAACCATCTGCTGCTTCTGCAATTCAAGCATTGCAAAAACACGGCGTACAAGTGAAAATCTTAACTGGTGATAACGAAATTGTTACAAGAAAGGTTTGTAAAGACGTTGGATTAAATATAGGAGAGCCTGTCCTCGGTTACGAAATCGATTCTTTACCAGATAAAGCATTAGCAAAACTGGCAGAAGAAACAACAGTGTTCGCAAAACTAAATCCAATGCAAAAATCTCGTATTATTCACGTATTACAAGGTAATGGTCATACTGTAGGTTACATGGGCGATGGCATTAACGATACCGTGGCATTACGTGAAGCTGACGTTGGAATATCTGTTGATACCGCTACCGATATCGCAAAAGAATCTTCTGATATTATTTTACTCGAAAAAAGTTTAACTATATTAGAAGCAGGTATTTTAGAGGGACGTACTACGTTCGGCAATATTTTAAAATATATCAAAATGACGGCGAGCTCTAACTTCGGAAATGTATTTAGTGTATTAATAGCAAGTGCTTTCATTCCATTTTTACCGATGCTTGCAATTCATCTCTTAATTCAAAACTTACTTTATGATATTTCACAGCTTTCAATTCCATGGGATAAAATGGATAAGGAATTTCTAGAGAAGCCTAGAAAATGGGATACTGCAAACTTGCGTAACTTCATTATTTGCATCGGTCCAATTAGCTCTATATTCGATATTATCACATTCGTTGTCATGTGGAATGTATTCGGTGCAAATACACCTGGAGAACAATCACTATTCCAATCTGGTTGGTTTGTCGTCGGGTTACTAACTCAAACATTAATTGTCCACATGATCAGAACACAGAAAATTCCGTTCATTCAAAGTACAGCATCAATACCAGTTCTTGTATTAACCGCTTGTATTATGGCAATCGGAATTTACATTCCATTCTCACCACTTGGTGCAGCAATTGGTTTACAAGCATTACCACTAAGCTATTTCCCGTGGCTCATAGGAATATTATTAGGTTATGCTTTCTTAACACAATTCCTGAAAAAGCTTTATATTAAAAAATTCCATAGCTGGTTGTAAAAATGAGAATGAGTGGGTATTTCTCACTCATTCTCAAAAAATATAACATGTACTTATATGTATGGAGGTGACCATGATGATATGGTATGACATCGTATTAAGGTTATTCATAGCAATTATTGTAGGAGCTTGCATCGGAATGGAAAGACAATGGAGACATCGAATGGCTGGTTTGCGGACAAATGCTCTCGTATCACTTGGCGCCTGTATATTTGTTTTATTATCCGTCATGCTTGATCATGATGCTAGTCCATCACGCATCGCCGCTCAAGTTGTTAGTGGTATTGGCTTTTTAGGAGGCGGTGTTATTATTCGTGACGGTTTTAGTATTAGAGGGTTAAATACAGCGGCAACTTTATGGTGTGCAGCTGCTGTTGGTACTCTTACAGGTGCTGGCTTCCTCGTTGCAGCTATGCTAGGTGCAGCCGGCGTCTTACTAGCAAATATACTACTACGCCCAATCGCTCTATTTATGAATAATAAATCAAAAGAAGATTTACCCGAGCAAACAAACTACTTACTTTCTCTTACTTGTTCAGAAGAAAATGAAGCACATATTCGTTTTCTTCTCATGCACATGGTAAGTTCTGAAGGTATCGGTTTAAAAGAATTGTACAGTGAAGACGTTGATTCTAACCAAAAAGTATGTATACAAGCTACATTACATTGCAATACAAATGCAGCTGTCTTAATTGAAAAAATAGTAAGTAGAATGCTTTTAGAATCTGGTGTTACTGCCGCGGGGTGGAAGACAACACTAGACTTAGAAGCAAGTTAAATCATAAAGGTGTCATGAATAAAACAGAAGGTTTAATATTCATGACACCTTCTGTTTTATTTTCAAGTTATTAGCAACTGCTAGGAATAACTAAAAGTAATCCATACTCATTCAATCTTTTTGTTTCAACTTAGTATGGGGCTAAAAAAGAAGGGTTTAAATCTCTAAAACCTTCTACATAAACTTATTTTCTAATTTTTGCTGAAAAGACTTTTCTTGCTTACGCAATAATTGACTACCTCTCTGTAAAAGAGGTGTTCCATACTTTTCATTAATTTGATCAATAACAGCAAGTAACGGCTCTTCTTTCGCATCTTCTTCGAATGAAAACAAATCTAACTGTTTCACTGATTCTGTCTTCCACTCTAATTCAGTAGCTGTAACACCTAACAGACGAACAGAATCACCATCCCAGTGTTGCTTCCATAAACGTGATGCTGATTGGAAAATAACCCGTTCTTCCCATATTGCATTTTTCAATTGTTTACTCCGTGTTACCGTGCGACGATCATGGTATTTAATCATAATTTGAATGTTATAACTAACGAGAGTTCGTTTTTGTAGCCTTTTGCTTACTGATTTCGATAATCTTTCTAACATATCAAGTAATTCTTTTTCTTCGTCCATATCCTTTGAGAAAGTCATCGAATTTCCAACGCTTTTATGTTGTCCCATTTGATTCGGATCAACTTCCCTGTCATCCATACCTTTTGCACGTTTTTGTAAATCAACACCGTGCTTTCCAATTTTAGCGCGAATGATATGCTCGTCTCCTTTTGCTAACTGTTCAATTGTATGTATATGAATGTCTTTTAGTTTTTCAGCTGTTTTCTCTCCGATTCCATGCATCTCTGCAACTGATCGTGGCCAAATAATTTCTGGGATATCACGCTTTCGAAGTACTGTAATTCCAAGAGGTTTTTTCATATCTGAAGCAGTCTTTGCTAGGAAAAGGTTTGGGGCAATCCCAATGCTACATGGAAGCTGTAACTCTGTTAGTAACGCTTGTTGAATCATCTTCGCTATTTCAAGAGGCGAACCGAGCGCATAGCAATCTGTAATATCTAAATACCCTTCATCTATAGAAAACGGTTGTATTTTTTCTGTAAAACGGGAAAGAATTTGAAACATTTGAAATGAAGCTTCTCGATATAATGTAAAATTAGGGTGCCTCACAACTATTTGCGGGCATAATCGCTTCGCTTCCCATAGAGGCATCGTCGTACGTATTCCATATTCTCTCGCCTCATAACTACATGTTATGATAATCCCTTTTCTCTCTTTTTCATTCCCCGCAATCGCTAATGGCTTTCCTTGTAATGATGGGTCATGAGCAATTTCAACAGATGCGAAAAAGCAATTCATATCTACATGTAAAATGACACGACCATTTTTCGGATACATTTCTCGCATACTACTCACCCCTCAAAGAACATTTGTTCCTTCATTATATCAAATTTCTTTACACTTTATAATAATTATTGGCTTTTCTCTATCTATTTTTTGTTATACTGTACGTAACAAATGGATATTATTGTAAAGGAGATGAATCGTTATGAAACAACATAATAAACTCAATTATGTATTTATTATTATTATAGTAATCCTTGCGATTAATTATTTGTTACTTCCCCTTTTTAACATTAACATTTACGCTTTAGGAATCTTCTCTCATTTCATACGTTTTACAACAACTTATGTACTTCCATGGGTCTTCTTATATTGGCTTATCCGCCTTGTGAAAGCAATTGAATCAAAATAAAAAAAAGACGTGTAAACCATAATTGGTTCACGCGTCTTTTTGACTTTATTACTTACTTCGCTACTTCTTCGATAATAGCTACAACTAATTCTGCTGTTTTCGCTAATTCTTCAACAGGAATTTTTTCATTTGTTGTATGAATTTCTTCATAACCAACTGCTAAGTTAACTGTTGGGATACCATTTCCTGCGATTACGTTCGCATCACTTCCGCCACCACTTTGGTGAAGAGAAGGCGTACGACCAATGTTTTCAGCTGCACGTTTCGCAACTTCTACAACGTGATCGCCAGCAGCAAACTTAAATCCTGGATACATAACGTTTACTTCAACGTCTGCATGACCACCCATTTCTTTTGCAGTTGTTTCAAATGCTTCTTTCATTTTTGCAACTTGTGCTTCCATTTTCTCATTTATTAAAGAACGAGCTTCTGCAAAGATTTGAACATGATCGCAAACGATATTTGTTTGTGTACCACCTTCAAAACGTCCAATATTTGCAGTTGTTTCAGAATCGATACGACCAAGTGGCATCTTTGCGATTGCTTTTGCTGCGATAGTAATTGCAGATACACCTTTTTCTGGTGCTACGCCAGCATGAGCTGTTTTCCCGCGAATAATCGCATTCACTTTCGCTTGTGTTGGCGCTGCAACTACAATTTCACCAACTTTTCCATCACTATCTAATGCATAACCATATTTTGCTGTAATGCGCTCGCGGTCTAACGCTTTTGCGCCAATAAGACCAGATTCTTCTCCAACTGTAATAATAAATTCAATTTTACCATGAGGAATGTTTTTCTCTTTTAAGACACGAATCGCTTCAAACATAGATGCTAATCCAGCTTTGTCATCGGCTCCTAAAATTGTAGTACCATCTGATACGATATACCCATCTTTAATAGAAGGCTTAATTCCATTACCAGGAACTACTGTATCCATATGAGAAGTGAAATAAATTGTATCAACACCGTCTTTTGTTGCTGGTAAAGTACAAATTAAGTTACCTGCACCATGACCAGTCACACCCATCGTGTCATCCTCAAATACTTCCACACCTAAAGCAGTAAATTTCTCTGTTAACACTTTGCAAATTTCTGCTTCAAATTTCGTTTCAGAATCTACTTGTACTAACTCCATAAATTCATTTACTAAACGTTCTTGATTAATCATAAGACTGCGCCTCCTGCACTACCATTATGTATGTAACTACATTAATTATAACAGAATTTCGCAAAAGTTTCGAAATACAAGACAAAAAACAGATGGTTAACACATCTAGATACCCATCTGCCTTCTATTACTCGTTTAACAATACCCAGCGCATATGATCTTCCCAGATGCCATTTACCATTAGCATTTTTCGAGATACACCTTCATATTGAAATCCTATCTTCGTCACTACTTGTATAGATGCTAAATTTCGTGGCATAATTGGTGCTTCTATACGATGTAAATGAAATTCTTCAAAGGTAACTTGAATTGCTTTTCTAAGCGCTTCTGTTGTGTAACCTTTATTCAATTCTTCCTTATCTAATTTATAACCGAGTACACAAGATTGATAAATTCCGCGAACAATTAGATTAAATGAAATACATCCAATAATTTTTGTATCATCACCCTTTTTAAAAATCCAAAGCCTGATAATCTTGCCTTCCGCGAACTCTTTTCTATCCTTTTGTAACTTTTTCTTTTGATAATCTAACGTGAAAAAACCCTCCGGTCTATACTCTTCCCACGCTTTTAAAAATTCACGATTTTTGTCGTAATATTGAAGAACTTTTTCCGCATACGACTCATCAATTTCTCTTAAATGTAAACGATCTGTCTCGTATATTTTCATCATTGTATCTCCATTCTTCAGCTTGCATAACAAAAAATTAATAATCTATCTTTTAACATATTCTCTACGTATGCTCAAATTTCCTGTAATATTTTGCACCCCCTTCCCGAATTTTGTCCTTTCTCTCCCCTTGTCCACAATTTCATTTCTCGTTACAATGAAATTGTACTGATTTGCAAGGAGGTTTAACGATGCATAAAAAAGCTCAAAAAATTATGGTTTATATAATGTTAATTTCTATGCTTGTAACAACATTACTTACTGGCGCAAGTATGTTTTGGTAAAAAGGACGATTCACTCGTCCTTTTTTTACTGCTTACACATACAAAATAGACCATCTCGAAATCGAGATAGTCTATCTTGTAATGAACATTTTATTTTATATATATTACAATTGCTACAATGCTAAAGGAAAAAGCCATTACAAGTGCTATTACAAAACTTGTATATTGTTTCTGCTGAAATGCCCCAATAACAAAAGTAAGATTGAGTAATGCCATAAATACAATCGCTACAACGTAAGAACATATATTAAAAGTTGCCAATATGAATGTAATAACAAATAGAAAACCAACACAAAACTGCATGTAAGAAATTTTTGGATTTAAATACATATGAGCAACCCCTTTACTCAATTATCTTTATATATTCTCATTAACGCATGGTTATGTACACATGTCAAGACAACTTATAATAAAAGAAAAAGCCAACCGTTTCGTTGACTTTTCCAAATACTATGGCCCCTTTTTCCTTCGCCAATTGCTGAAATGTTTTTTTCGATTTCACAATCGATACTTTTGTTCCAATTGGAATACGATCAAACAAATATTCCACATCATGTTTCTTCATTCTTATACATCCTTGCGAAATATATTTTCCAATTGAACTAGGCTGGTTTGTCCCGTGTATCCCATACTTACTTCCATCCGTTCCTCTTGCATTAAATCCCATCCACCTCGATCCAAGTGGATTTTTTGGAGAGCCCCCAGGAATATCCTTCGCAATATAATAGGGATCCTTCGCCTTCAATACAATGTCAAAGGTTCCTTCTGGGGTTAATTCATTTGTTTTCCCTGTCGCTACTGGAAAAACCTTTTGGATCTTCCCATCATCGATGTAAGCTAGTTTATTCGTTGCTTTATTTACAATTATAAAAGGATCTCCAGCACGTGGGTTATCACCAAGAGGCCAGATCGGTGATAGAGAAAGACATAATACTAAAGAAAGAAGATACGGCATATATAGTTCCTACCTTCTAAATAAGTTCTTTTATATTATCCTTTCCCTTAAAACGACTTTTAATGAGTAAATATTGCTCCATCTCATAAACAAGTTGAACAAGTTTTGCACGTATTTCAAATTCTTCTCGCGAGACTGGTAAAGGCATTTCTCTAAATACTTCTCGCATTTCTTGAAGTTGTCTTAACGAAATGACCCCTGTACTTTCAGGTCGAATAGAATTCCCTATATTTTCAATTACGTCTGCAATCATATCAGCTTGTTCATACGTCCAAGATAGTGATGCAGCTAATGGTATCATGCGCTCCAAAATTTCAAATTGTTGCATACGCATATCAAAATACCGATAATAATAGTCATCTTCACGCATAAATTCATTCTCAAGTTTTTTAAATGATAAATCTTTCGCTTCTTTCAGCATCATTTCTGTTTCAATTAATTCGGCCCCACTCCAATTACTATCTCGATTCCGTAAATAAACGACCATTTCAAACAAAATCGTTCTGAAATGCTCTTCTATTTTTCCTTGATACTCTTTCAGTTTATTCTCACTGCTTGGCATGTACATGTTTACTAATAAAGCGACACTAATTCCAATCGTTAATATAGCAATTTCATTACCAACTATAGACCATGTAATTTGCTTTAATGAATACAGATGCATAACGATAACCGAACTCGTGACAATCCCTTCTTGAATTTTGCACATAACTGCAGTTGGAATAAAGGTAAGCAGTAATACGCTAATCGCAAGTGGTGTATAACCAATCGTTTCAAAAATACAAAACGCAAATACCATCGATAATACACAAGCTAAAAAACGGTGCAACGATACTTGAACGGATTTTCGTTTCGTATTTTGCACACATAAAATGACTAAAATACCAGCTGAACTATAAAATTCTAATCCTAATAACTGAGCAATAAAAACTGCCGCTCCCGTTCCAAGCGCTGTTTTCACTGTTCTATATCCAATTTTAAACATATCATTACTCCTATATGTATAAATGTATTTAAAAATAGTATAAAAAAAGGATGACGCAATGTCATCCTTTTCTACCTATTATTCACGTACCCTTCACATATTACAATATCTTTTGCAAAAATTCTTTTGCACGGTCACTTTTGGGTGCTGTAAAAAACTCTTCCGGATTACTATCTTCTACGAGCTTTCCACCATCTAAAAAGAGAACACGGTCTGCTACTTCTTTTGCAAATCCCATTTCATGTGTAACGATTGCCATCGTCATTCCTGTCGTAACTAATGATTTCATAACTTCTAACACTTCTTTCACCATTTCTGGATCTAGCGCAGAGGTCGGTTCATCAAATAACATAACTTCCGGTTCCATCGCTAACGCTCTTGCAATTGCTACACGCTGCTTTTGTCCTCCTGAAAGACGATTTGGATATGCATCTTTCTTATCTAATAACCCCACTTTTTCTAGAAGTTTCTCAGCTTTTTTTTCAGCTTCTTGCTTCGTTACTTCTTTTACATTGATAGGAGCATACGTAATATTTTCTAATACAGTCATATGAGGGAATAAGTGAAAATGTTGAAATACCATTCCGACATTTTCACGAACGTGCATAATATTTGTTTTCGGATTCGTTACTTCTTCCGTTCCAATCCAAATGTGACCATCTGTCGGCGCTTCTAATACATTCATACAACGTAAAAACGTTGACTTTCCAGATCCAGACGGTCCAATAATTGCAACAACCTCTCCTTTCTCAATCGTTGTTGTAATTCCTTTTAATACTTCATTTTTCCCAAATGATTTATGAAGGTTTTCAACTTTAATCACTTTTCTTCATTCTCCCTTCAATGGCTTTCCCGACTAATGTAAGAATAATGACTAACATATAATAAATAAGTCCAACAAACAGTAATGGTTCAAGATATTTAAATGTTTCACCACCTACAATATAAGCACGGCGCATTAAATCTGTGGCTCCAATTACAGTTACTACAGCCGATTCTTTCGTAAGAGTCGCAAATTCATTTACAAGTGCTGGTAATATATTTTTTAAAGCTTGAGGAAAAATAATATTTTTCATCATTTTCCCGTAAGGAATCCCTAAAGCCATAGCTGCTTCTGTTTGTCCTTTATCAACCGCTTGAATGCCGGCACGAATTACTTCTGACATATATGCACCTGAATTTAAACTAAATGCAAGTACAGCTGCTAAAAAGGCTGGTATCTCATATCCAATCATTTGCGGAACACCAAAATAAATAATCATTAATTGTAATACTAGTGGTGTACCACGAAATATTGAAGTATATATATCTGCTGCAATATTTAATACTCGTATTCTAGCAATTTTGCAAAGTGCTAATAACGTTCCTAAAATAAATCCTACCACAGCTGATGCAGCTACAATTTTCAATGTAACTTCTAATCCCTTTAATATATATGGTATTGAAGGCGTAATTGCCGAAAAATCTAGATTCATCCTTTTCATTCCCCTCACAGAAAAGTGAAAGGCAGCTTATTTTCCGCTGCCAAACCATTTCTTCACTAATTTATCCATTTCTCCATTTTCTTGCATTTTCTTAATTACTTTATTAAATTCTTCTGTTTTATCACTATTTTTCGGAAGAGCAATTGCTGCACCTACTTCTTCTGGTGCTTCTTGAATTTCAATTCCTTGTAGTTCTTTCATTTTTTCTAAATAATTTTTTGCAACTGTGTCTTCTATAATTGCAGCGTCAAAACGACCAGCTTTAATTTCTTGTACGATTTCTGGTATACGGTCACGTCCCTCAGCTTTGAAATCGACTTGTTTCTGAAATTCTTTTGCCTTTTCTTCTTGAATTGATCCTGTTTGTACTCCTACTTTTTTCCCTTTTAAATCTTCTAACGATTTAATATTAGAGCCCTTTTTTGAAACGATCATATTTTTTGCAACAAAATAAATATCTGTGAAATCAGCATTATTTTTACGCTCTGCAGTTGGCGTCATACCCGCCATAACGAAATCAACTTTTCCTGAATTAAGAGATGCTAATAATCCGCCGAAATCCATGTCTTTCACTTTCACTTCGTATCCAAGTTCTTTTCCGATATATTTGGCAATATCAACATCAAAGCCGATAATTTCATCACTTTTTGAAGCTTCCACGTATTCATACGGTTTATAGTCTGCTGAAGTCCCCATAACGAGTACTTTTTTATTTTTTCCAGTAGCCTTTTCTTCCCCATTACTACAAGCACTGAACATACTTACAATTAAAATAAGTGCAAATGATATTGATAATAACTTCTTCATCTTTCTTCCCCCTAATAATGTATATTTAAAAGTTTAATAGAGTATTTATTCGATGTTTGTATTGTATCAGCACTTTCATTTTTATGCAATATTTAAAATAAAAATAAATACAAAAACAGCATTAAAGCTGTTGTCAATGCATAAAAACATGCATAAAATAACAATTTCCTGCATGTTTAATTATTTTAAAAACTAAATAAAAAAGGCGGTACACCCACTTGATCGTGGACATACCGCCTTTTTCTCTTCCCTATAGTTCTTCGCAATTATCTTCGAAATAAGATTGTAGTTTTGCAATTACTTGCATTGGTTCATGACCTTCAATTTCATGACGTTCTACCATCGTTACAATTTTTCCATCTTTCAATAACGCAAATGATGGAGATGAAGGTGGATATCCTTCAAAATATTCACGAGCTCTTGCTGTTGCTTCTTTATCTTGACCCGCAAATACCGTTACAAGGTGGTTAGGGCGTTTATCATAATGTACGGAATGTGCAGCAGCAGGACGAGCAATGCCACCTGCACAACCACATACAGAGTTTACCATTACAAGTGTTGTACCATTTCTTTTAAATGCTTCTTCGACTGCTTCTGGTGTCGTCAATTCTGTATATCCCGCAGAGACAATCTCTTCACGCGCTTGACGGACAACATCATTCATAAAAAAGTTAAAGTTAATCAATCTTTTCCCTCCTCTAATTCTACCTATTTGTATCTTACCAGTTAATGTTTAGAGAATACAAGTAAGTTTACTTGTATTTCAGCATAGAAAAGGTGTTAGAGCCCTGTTCTAACACCTTTTCTTTAATGACCACGATGTTTTTGCTTTGCTTTTTGTACTTTTATAAAACGTTTTCTCTGCTTTTCAGCTTCCCGTTTCTCCTTAGATTGCACTTTCTGTTCTTGTTTATGCAGTTCATAAGATAAACTAATTGCTTCTTGTGCCTTAGTAAAACGTTTTACATTTACTTCTTTTGCCGCTTGTCGTATGATACGCTTTATATTTTTTGGACGCTGTTTTTCTTTAACTTCCACACCGCATTTTGCAAAGTACTGGAAATATGCTAACATCGGACCATTCACAAATATAAGTACTTCCTCGTCTGAAGGTTCCATCCCAAAAATATACCTCGCTCCATACAATTTCTCTTTTTCTTTATGCGTAATAATTCCTACAAAAAATTGACCATCGTGATATACTGTCAAATCCATTGACAGCCCCTCCTTTAAAAAAATTAGAAATACTGGACATCCCGGAGGGGAAGGTTACTGACATGAAATCATGCGTCTGGACTACCGACCAGAACTGTGTTTTTGTATCTCTTCCAATATTATTATATATTTCTTTCCATAATTTTCATATATTCAACAATCATTTTTTTATGCGATCCTACAATATAATCAGGTAGCTCTGTCACCGGGAAGAATTTAAGCTGAACCGCTTCTTCTTTATTCATAACAAAATTCCCTTCGTATTCATCGGTATAATAGGCTGTCGTTACGGATTGAAACTCATCACCGTTTGTTAATTTTGAAAAATAGTTCGCTCCAGAAAATACATTGATTAATCGGAGGTTCTTTACTTCTATTCCTGTCTCTTCATATACTTCACGGTAAGCTGTTTCTTCTGGTGATTCACCAAGCTCCATTAGCCCGCCAGGCAACCCCCATTTTCCGTACGGCTCTGTTCTTTGCTGTAATAATACATATCCACTTTCATTTATAACGAGTACAACAGCACCAACTAAAATTAAAGGGCGATGACCAACTACTTTTCGTAATTCCTCTACATATCCCATCGTATCCCTCCTTTTTCGTTGTCCACACTATTGTATCATATGTATGAAACGACAAAATGCGTATATTTTTCATTTTTTTAACAAAACATTTATTTTATGCGCTTCATCTACTGTAGCTAACATAATGGATTCGATTTCTGCACTCTTCTCTAAACACTCTTTCGCCCACTCTTCTGTTTTTCCTACTAAAGCTAGAACATCTTGCTGAATCCTCCCATCCTTTACTAATACAAAAGAAACTGGAGATCTTCTTCCCGCCACTTTCAGATCAAGCCGCGAAACTGCTTCATATTCTGGATACTGAAATATAGAAACAACACCATTCGCTTCCCACAATGCTAATTTAATCGTTTGAATATCGCTCACATTTCGCATACGAATTTCCGAAAATAAATATTCCACCGTAATTCTCGCTTTTTTCAAATTGCTAAAATCAATGGAACCATTGTGTATAAGAATAATAGGTGCTGGCTCTAAAAAGCGTCTCCATCTATCCCATTTCAACATTAAGACTGAGCTTATAATGTGAAGTACAACGAGTATGAACGTTGTAATCATCGAGCCGAGTAACCCCACTTTTTCATCAGATAATGCGTTAGAAATATTCCCACCAAGCAATAATACTAATACGACATCTAAAAAACGAAGTTGTGCGATGGACCTTTGTCCCATCGCTTTCGCAACTAATATTAAAAATATGTATGCTATGATAGCTCGAATAACCCATTCACCATTAGATAGATGCCGTGCTCCTTCAAAAATATGCATATGCATCACTTTGCACTCCTTACCCGTCTCAAACTGCTATTCTGTCTTAGTTTGCAACGTTTAAGGGCATATATGTAAAAAAGCTAGTTCGTTTTTACACGAACTAGCTTTTTTACTTAACTGAAAACATATATTTTTTATACGTTTTCCGTACCGATAATATGAGCCCCATCATAATCATATTCGAAAATAAGGAACTTCCCCCATATGATAAGAAAGGTAATGCGATACCTTTTACAGGCATTAATCCAACGATCATACCGATGTTTTGGAATATTTGAACCGTTAGTATTCCTATTGATCCAGCACATAATAATGTACCAAATAAATTATCAGCAGAATAACCGATAATAATTGTTCGATATAGTAGTAATAGGAACAAGAACACAACTAACGCCGCTACTATAAATCCACCTTCTTCGGCAATTGTAGCGAAAATAAAGTCAGTGTGTTTCTCTGGAATATAGACGTTCCCTTCACCGAATCCTTTCCCTTCCATACCTCCACTACCTACAGCTAAAATCGATTGCTGTGTTTGATAGCCTTCATTTGCATTCTCAAATGGATTTAGCCAACCTATAATACGTGATTGTTGGTGAGGTTTTAACAAAGTAACTAATTTATTAAAGAAGAAATCTGGATATTTTACAAATATAAATATTAATGTAGACAATATGGTCACCGGAATGACTGTACATAACGCAATTAATTTCTTTTGAATTCCTGACATAAATAAAATACATGCGATAGCTGCTGCATATAAGAACACCATACCTGTATCCGGTTGGCTATATACAACGGCCATAGGCGGGAGGGATACTAGCATAATTTTACCTACTAATTTTAAATCTGTTTGGAATGTCCTTGCCATATACTGTGCATTATGCTTCACTGCTATACTTGCTACTACAAGAAGCAATGCGATTTTGAAAAACTCGGATGGCTGAATTTGTCCAAGTACTGGAAAAACGAACCACCTTTTTGCCCCTAACTTTTCAGGTGTGAAACCTGATGCTGGTAATACTTTCAAAAGAATAAGTGAAGCAAACCCAGCAATATAAAGCGGCCAAGACAATTTTTGCAACTGATCTAAGTCGATGCTAGCAACAAGAAGTAACAATACAACCCCAATTATGTAGTTAACTCCCTGCTTCATAGCAAAGTTTGCATCTCCATACTGTCCGGTTTGCTGACTGCTATATATAGCAGTTATACTTATAACACAAAATGCACACAAAATTAAAATTAATTTTACATCTAAACTTTTTAGAAACTCGGTACTTCTTTTCATGACATCCTCCTGAAACATTGTTACAGCAAAATAAAAAACCAGGAGTCAACATTCTTCATGTTTTGACGACTGATTACACATTATCTATAAAACACTTATATAGAATAACTCTCTTTTTCATACAATACAATATATTATACTACAGTTTCATCAGTAAGATTTGCCAAAAAAATTATTCTTTTCTTATTTTATATCTATATACCATATATCAGCAATGTATTTTCGTAAATTTCTAATACATAATCGTTCATTGTAAGATTACTGGGAAAAGTGTTGTACATATAGTAGGATGCAAATGAAGAAATAAGATGATAAAAAGCTCGCATAAGCGAGCTTTTTATTAATATACAGATGTATTATTTTCTGACGTATTTTCTAAAATTTCTTTTACACGTCCTAAGAACTTACCACAAATTAAGCCATCTAGTACACGGTGATCAAGTGATAAACATAAGTTAACCATGTCGCGAGCACCGAACATACCATTATCCATAATTACTGGGCGTTTTACAATTGATTCAACTTGTAAAATAGCCGCTTGTGGGTAATTAATAATACCCATAGATTGAACAGAACCGAATGATCCTGTGTTATTAATTGTAAATGTTCCGCCTTGCATTTCGTCCGCTTTTAACGATTTCGTACGTACTTTTCCTGCAAGCTCTGTAATTTCACGAGCGATGCCTTTAATCGTTTTTTCGTCCGCGTGCTTAATTACTGGTACAAATAGTTCTTCCTCTGTTGCAACAGCGATAGAAAGGTTAATATCTTTCTTCTGAACGATTTTATCGCCAGCCCACATTGAATTAATTTGAGGATACTCTTTTAACGCCTGTGCTACTGCTTTTACGAAGAAAGCAAAGAACGTTAAGTTAAAGCCTTCACGCTTTTTGAAATCGCCTTTAATTGAGTTACGGTATGATACAAGGTTTGTCACATCTACTTCAATCATCATCCAAGCATGAGGTGCCTCATGTTTACTGCGTAACATGTTCGCTGCAATTGCTTTACGCACACCTGTTACCGGAATTTCGATATCGCCAGGCATTGTTGGTACAGAAACTGGTTTTGCAGCTTCTACTTTTTGTGCTACTGGCGCTGCTTTTGGTGCTTCTGGACGCGCTTCTACTACTGCTGCTACCGCTACAGCTTCCTCTTTCTTCGCACCTGCTTGCGGAATATTTCCAGATTCCACTAGCTTTAAAATATCTTTACGAGTGATACGGCCATTTGCTCCCGTACCTTCTACTAAATCTAAATCAACATTATGCTCACCCGCAAGTTTTAAAACAGCTGGTGAAAAACGTGGTTTTCCATCAGTTGGTTGTTTTGCTTTCGGTGCTTTTTCAGGCGTAGCTACTTCTGCCTTTGGTTCTTCTTTTGTTTTTTCCTCAACAGCTGTCGCTGCTACTTCATCTGCGCCTTCTACTTGAATAACACAAACTACTTCACCTACAGCTAACGTCTCACCTTCGCCAGCTATTAGCTCTTTCACAATACCAGTGAAAGAAGATGGTACTTCAGCATTTACTTTATCAGTCATTACTTCTGCAAGCGGATCATACTTGTTTACGTGATCGCCAACATTAACGAGCCATTTACTAATTGTACCCTCTGTAACGCTCTCCCCGAGCTGAGGCATTGTGATATTTTCTACAGCCATGTATAGTCCCCCCGATTAAAATTCCGCAAGTTCACGCATTGCTTTTTCAACTTTATCTGGATTTACCATAAAGAATTTTTCCATTGTTGGTGCATATGGCATTGCTGGAACGTCTGGACCTGCAAGACGTGCGATTGGCGCATCTAAATCAAACAGACAGTTTTCAGCAATAATTGCTGCCACTTCACTTATAATACTTCCTTCTTTATTGTCTTCTGTTACAAGAAGAACTTTACCTGTTTTAGAAGCCGCTTCAATAATCGCTTCTTTATCTAACGGATATACCGTTCTTAAATCAAGAATGTGTGCAGAGATTCCATCTTGTGCTAACTTCTCAGCTGCTTGAAGAGCAAAGTGAACACATAATCCGTAAGTGATAACAGTAATATCATCACCTTCGCGTTTTACATCTGCTTTTCCGATTGGTAATACATAGTCATCTTCTGGCACTTCACCTTTAATTAAGCGATATGCACGCTTATGCTCAAAGAATAATACTGGATCTTCATCACGAATTGCAGCTTTTAATAAGCCTTTTGCATCATATGGTGTAGAAGGGATAACAATTTTTAAACCTGGTTGGTTTGCAAACATCGCTTCTACAGATTGTGAATGATACAATGCACCGTGAACACCCCCGCCGAATGGTGCACGAATTGTAACTGGACAAGTCCAATCGTTGTTAGAACGATAACGAATTTTTGCTGCCTCAGAAACAATTTGGTTTACTGCTGGCATGATGAAATCAGCAAACTGCATTTCAGCGATTGGACGCATACCATACATTGCCGCACCAATTGCTACCCCAGCAATTGCAGATTCTGCAAGCGGTGCATCAAGCGCACGATCTTCACCAAATTGATCATACAAACCGTGTGTCGCTTTAAACACGCCACCTTTTTTACCAACATCTTCTCCTAAAACGAATACTTTCTCATCGCGTTCCATTTCTTCGCGCATTGCTAATGTAATAGCATCAATATAAGACATTACAGCCATGAAACGTTCCCCCCTATTCTGCGTATACGTGCTTCAATGCATCTTCAGGTGCTGCATACGGAGCATTTTCTGCATATTCTGTTGCTTCATTTACGATATGCATAATTTCGTCTAGCATTTGTTTTTCAAATTCCTCAGTTAACACACCAACTTCTTTTAAATAAGCTGCAAATGTTATAATTGAATCTTTTTTCTTCGCTTCTTCTACCTCTTCTTTATCACGATAAACACGATCATCGTCGTCACTAGAATGTGCTGTCAAACGATATGATACTGCTTCAATTAAAGTCGGACCTTCACCACGACGACCGCGGTCTGCTGCTTCTTTTACAGCTTTATATACTGCAAGCGGATCGTTTCCGTCTATTGTATATCCAGGCATGCCGTAACCAATTGCACGATCTGATACGTTTTTACATGCTAATTGTTTTTCAACTGGAATAGAGATTGCATATTTGTTATTTTCACACATGAAAATAACAGGTAGTTTGTGTACACCAGCAAAGTTTGCTCCTTCATGGAAGTCACCTTGGTTTGAAGAGCCTTCTCCGAATGTAACGAACGTTACTAAATCTTTCTTCTCCATTTTTCCAGCTAGTGCAATACCAACTGCATGTGGTACTTGCGTTGTTACTGGTGATGATCCTGTAACAATACGATTTTTCTTTTGACCGAAGTGACCAGGCATTTGACGACCACCAGAGTTTGGATCTCCAGCTTTTGCGAAAGCAGACAACATAAGCTCTTTAGCTGTCATACCAAACGCTAGTACAACACCCATATCACGGTAGTATGGTAATGCATAATCTTTCTCTCTATCAAGAGCGAACGCCGCTCCAACTTGTGCAGCCTCTTGTCCTTGACAAGAAATTACGAATGGAATTTTACCTGCACGGTTTAATAACCACATACGTTCGTCAATTTTACGTGCAAGTAACATCGTACGGAACATTTCTAATACTTGCTCATCACTTAAGCCAAGCTCTTCATGGCGCTTTTCTTTTACTTCTGCCATTTTTCATAACCTCCTAAATCCACATTTTTATGCGTGTAACGCTCTTCCATCTACAGCAAGTGCCGCTTCACCAATCGCCTCAGATAATGATGGATGCGGATGAATTGTATGTGCTACTTCCCAAGGTGTTGCATCAAGTACTCTTGCAAGACCAGCTTCAGAAATCATATCTGTTACATGTGGTCCGATCATATGAACACCGAGAATGTCATTTGTTTCTTCATCAACTACAAGTTTTACAAAACCGTCTGATTCTCCGTATACAAGTGCCTTTCCGATTGCACGGAATGAGAACTTACCTACTTTTAACTTATAGCCTTTTTCTTTTGCTTCTTGTTCTGTTAAGCCGACAGAAGCAACTTCTGGACTACTATATACGCATTTTGATACCATAGAATAATCAATTGGTGCAACTTCTTTACCAGCGATATGTTCTACTGCAACAATTCCTTCATGAGAAGCAACGTGAGCAAGTTGCAAGCCACCGATTACATCTCCAATTGCGTAAATATGAGATTCCTTCGTTTGATAAAACTCATTTGTTTGAATGTATCCTTTTTCCACAACAATATCTGTGTTCTCTAAGCCCATATTTTGCGTATTCGCTTGTCTTCCTACAGATACAAGCATTTTTTCTGCTTTAAATGCTTTGTTCTCACCGTTATGTTCAGCTTGAATTGTTACTCCATTATCTTTTACCAATGTTTCTGGTAATACTTTTGCACCAGTTACCACTTTAATACCTTTTTTCTTGAATAGACGTTGCATTTCTTTTGAAACGTCATTATCTTCTAGTGGTAATATGTTTTTCGCATATTCTAATACAGTAACTTCTACACCGAAGTCAGCAAGCATAGATGCCCACTCAATACCAATTACACCGCCACCAACGATAATGATTGAGCTAGGAAGCGTTTCCATTTTTAGGGCATGATCCGAAGACATTACATACTCTCCGTCTAACTCTAATCCTGGTAATGAATTTGGACGAGAACCTGTTGCAACAAGTACATTTTTTGGAATTAACATTTCATTCTCTTCTCCACTTGCAAGTTCAACTGAAATTGTACCTGGCATTGGAGAGAAAATAGATGGGCCAAGAATACGGCCAATACCTTCAAACACATCAATTTTACCTTGTTTCATTAAATGCTGAACGCCTTTATGAAGCTGCGTTACAATCTTCTCTTTACGCTCTTGTACTTTAGCAAAGTTTAGTTCTACATTACTTGCAATAACTCCGAACTCTTCTCCTTTTTTAGCAGTTGCGTATACTTCCGCACTACGTAAAAGAGCTTTACTAGGAATACATCCTTTGTGTAAACAAGTACCACCAAGATTTTCTTTTTCAACAAGTGCAGTTTTTAACCCTAGTTGTGATGCACGAATAGCAGCAACATATCCACCAGTACCGCCGCCAACGATGACTAAATCATATTCTCTTGCCATTATCTCAACCCCTAGCTACTGTTTGTTTTTCTCGTACAATATATTCTTTTGGAGCTTCTTCTTCACGTAATACACGAAGTGCTCCTTCTGCTAACGCTTGTAATTCATCTTCTCCTGGATGTACGATAACATCTGCAATCCAGTGAACACGTTCTTTTATTTCATCGACAAGAATTTTACTGTACGCAAGTCCACCAGTTAATACGATTGCATCGATTTTCCCGTGAAGTACAGCACTAGCTCCGCCAATCTCTTTTGCAACTTGATACGCCATTGCTTTATAAATAAGAGTTGCTTCAGGATCACCTTTTTCAACCATTTGTTCTACTTTAATTGCATCGTTTGTACCGATAAGACTTACAAGTCCACCTTGTCCGACAAGTTTTTTAACCATTTCGTCTCGGTAATACTCACCAGAAAAACACATTTCAACTAATTGTCCTACTGGTACTGTACCAGCACGCTCTGGACTAAATGGTCCTTCTCCGTTTAAGCCATTATTAACATCGATAACTTTTCCTTTTTTATGAGCACCAACTGTAATACCACCGCCCATATGTGTAACTAATAAATTTAAATCCTCATATTTGTGATTTAATTCATCTGCCACTTTACGAGCAACTGCTTTTTGATTTAATGCATGGAAGATACTTTTGCGTTCCATACCAGCAATACCACTTATACGAGCAATTGGCTCCATCTCATCTACAACGACAGGATCCACAATGAATGCAGGAATGTTTAATCCAGAAGCGATTTCATATGCTAAAATGCCTCCAAGGTTTGAAGCGTGATGACCGCTAAACCCATTTTTTAAATCTTCTAACATCGCATCGTTTACTGTATACGTACCGCCTTCGATTGGACGAAGTAATCCACCACGCCCACAAACAGCGTTTAATTTTGAAATGTTAATACCATGAGAATGTAGAACTTCTAAAATCGTTTCTTTACGAAACTCATATTGGTCGATAATTCGCTTATATTTTCCAATCTGTTCTACGTCATGACGAATAGTTTCTTCTAGAACGGGTCTTTCATTATCAAAAACACCAATCTTTGTGGATGTACTACCTGGGTTAATAACAAGAATTCGATTTACAGACAATGTTGCTACCTCCACTAATAAATTTAAAAGGAAGTGGAAACCTCATAAGAGGTAACCACACCTTTTGTAAAAGTTATATATGAATGATTAGCGACGGCTAATAATGTCGTGACCGTTGCGTAAGTATGTGCTACGAGAGTTTTTCAAGCTTGCAATGCGCTCTTCAGCTAGACGATCTGCTGCTACATAAGTTGCTATGCCATCGCGTTTTGAAATTTCGATTACTTTTGCAATTGTGTCATAAATAGACTCAACACGTTTTAATGCACGTTCTCTATTGTATCCATATAATTCGTCTGCTACGTTAATTACGCCACCTGCATTAATAACATAGTCTGGTGCGTATACAATACCCATTTCATGAATAAGGTCGCCGTGACGATCTTCTTTTAATTGGTTATTTGCAGAACCAGCGATTACTTTTGCTTTAAGTTGTGGAATAGTTTCATCATTAACTGTTGCGCCTAATGCACATGGTGCGTAAATATCACATTCAACACCGTAAATTTCATTTGGCTCAACTGCTGTTGCACCGAATTCTTCTACTGCACGTTGTACAGCTTCTTTATTAATATCTGTAACGATTAATTTTGCTCCTTCAGCGTGTAAATGTTTGCATAGGTGATACGCTACGTTACCAACACCTTGAATAGAAATTACTCTTCCTTCTAGGTTATCTGTACCAAATGCTTCTTTTGCAGCTGCTTTCATACCACGGTAAACACCGTATGCAGTTACTGGAGATGGGTTACCAGAAGAACCGAATGATGGTGAAATCCCTGTTACAAAATCAGTTTCCTCATGGATAATATCCATATCATCTACTGTTGTACCAACATCTTCAGCTGTAATGTAACGTCCGTTTAGTCCTTGAATGTAGCGTCCTAATGCACGGAACATCGCTTCGCTTTTATCTTTACGTGGATCACCGATAATTACTGTTTTTGCACCACCTAAGTTTAAACCAGCTGCTGCATTTTTGTATGTCATCCCTTTTGCAAGACGCAATGCATCTTCAATCGCCGCTTCTTCAGAATCATATGTCCACATTCTTGTTCCACCAAGAGCTGGTCCAAGTGTTGTATCATGGATTGCAATGATTGCTTTTAAACCAGATTCTTTATCTTGACAAAATACCACTTGCTCATAATCATATTTTTCTAAGTATTCGAAGATTTCTAATGTCATTGTCGTTTCCCCCTAATTGTTTTACCCTATTTGGTTTATTTTGAAGCAGTCGCAACTGCCAATGCTAATGAATATACTTTTGTTTCTGCTGAATCAGCACGTGATGTTAAAACAATCGGTGCTTTAGCGCCAGCAATCATCGCTCCTACCTTTGCATTTGCAAAATAGACGAGTGATTTATATAGCACATTTCCAGCTTCAATCGTTGGGACGAGTAAAATGTCTGCCTTACCTGCTACATCACTTACTATGCCTTTATGTTCTGCTGCAATTTGTGATACTGCATTATCTAAAGCAAGTGGTCCATCAACGACACAATTTTTAATTTGTCCGCGGCGATTCATTTGAGTTAACATCGCTGCATCAATTGTCGCTTGCATCGCAGGATTAACAACCTCTACCGCTGCAATTGGCGCTACCTTTGGCAAATCAATTCCTATTGCCTTGGCAACTTCTACAGTATTTTGTATAATAGCAGCTTTTTGTGTTACATCAGGTGCAATGTTCATCGCTGCGTCTGTAACAAAAATAAGACGATCGTAATTTGGAACTTCAAACGCTGCAACATGTGAAAGCACGCTGCCCTTACGAAGTCCCCACTCTTTATTTAATACAGCTTTCAAAATATTTGCTGTTGGGATGTTCCCCTTCATTAGCACATCTGCTTCGCCATTGCTTACAGATTTAACAGAAAGTTCTGCAGCCTCAGCACTTGACGCTGCTGCAATCACTTCAATATGTTCTGAAGTTTGTAACCCATGCTCTTGTAGCATCCCTATTATTTTCTCTTGATTTCCATATAGACGAAATTGAGCTAGCTGTAACTTGATTGCTTTCGCTACAGCTTCAATTACTTCATGATCTTCAGCTACTGCTACAGCCACAGTTTTTTTAGGCTGTCCTGCTGCTTGATCAATTAAGTGTTCTAACTTCATATTTTGTAATCAACCCTTTCCGTCGTCCCTCGTCTATTCATTAAGCAAATACCGTGCCAACTTTCAAAAGTGGTCTTACCAATAATGAAAACGCATTCAAAATGCAGTGAAATCAATACTTTGTAAAACAACGAAATATTCTGTCTCGTTTTGTCGCTTTTTGTATACCACGCAATAAATTGCACGGTACGCAATTTATTGCATGCTATTTTTTGCACAGTTATACTTTTCTAGCTTGTAATATAAGTTTCGAACTGAAATTTCTAACGCTTTTGCAGTCTTCGTTTTGTTCCCATCAAATTTCTCTAAATATTCACGGATAATATTCCCCTCAAATTCTGTCACTAGGTGTTCAAGGGCCTTCTCTTCTAATTCAGGTAATAAATTATTTTGTTTCGTCTCTACTTGTTCTTCTTTATGTAAAGGCGGTAAATGATGTACATCAATATATATTTCGTTATAATTCATAAAGATAATAGCTCGTCCTAAAATATTTTCAAGTTCCCTAACATTCCCTGGCCATTCATATGATTGTAAATACGAAACGGCTGAATCGGTGAGTCCTTCTACATTACGACCATAATCTTGATTAATTTTTTGAATTAACCTTTCTGCAATCGCTGGTATATCTCCTTTACGCTGACGAAGGGAAGGAATTTGAATCGGGATTTTATTTAAACGATAATATAAGTCCTCTCTGAACTCTCCTTCTAGAATGCCCTTTTCTAAATTCACATGCGTTGCTGCAATTACCCGGACATTAATAGGTATCGCTTTCGTTCCCCCTACTTTCACAATTTCTTTTTCTTGTAGCACACGAAGGAGCTTCGCTTGCGTATTTGCAGATAACTCTCCGATTTCATCTAAAAAAATACTTCCATTATTCGCTTCTTCAAAGAATCCTCGTTTCCCGCCTCTTTTCGCTCCAGAAAACGCGCCTTCCTCATAACCGAATAATTCACTTTCTAATAAGGTCTCAGAAATAGCAGCACAGTTTACTCGTACAAACTTATTGTATTTTCGATTACTACTGTTATGAATAGCGTGTGCAAATAACTCTTTCCCCGTACCAGATTCCCCTCTAAGTAATACTGTTGCCGGTGTATTCGCTCCAAGTTTTGCTTGTTCAATAGCTGCCGTCGTTTCATCTGAATCACCAACAATATCATCAAATGAATATTTTGCTTCTAACGTTCGAATAATTTGTCTTGCCCTATTCAATTCATTTGTTAACTTTTGAATTTCTGATACATCGCGAATTACCCCGACGCTCCCTTTCAATATTCCATCGACAATAACCGGTGCTACGTTTACAATTACATCTCGCTTTTTTTGCCCAATCTTCATATGTATTCCTCGTACCGCTCGGCGCGTCCGAAGTACTTTCATATGCATACTTTCACCTTCCACAATATCAGTTGTAGCCGGCTTCCCAATAATTTCTTCTTCAGTCAAACCCGTTAACTTCGTATAAGCAGGGTTTATAACTAGTCCTCTTCCTTTCTCATCAACAACCGAAATTGCTTCCTCAGATGAGTTAATAATCGCCTCAAGTAGCGTTTGAATTTCTTTTAAGTCTGTAACTTCTTCCGCTAAATCTACAACTTCTGTAATGTCTTTAAAAATCGCAAATGCCCCTTGAACCTCTCCACCTTCTTTTAATATCGGAATACGCGTTGTAATAATCTTTTTTTCATTCTCTAACGTCAGTTCATGATTCACTTCTATTTTTTTCGTGCGTATAATACGAAGCAACTTACTCGTTGGAATAACTTCTAAAATATATCTCCCTATTGCTTCCTCTTTTTTATATCCAGTAATACGCTCTGCGCTTTTATTAAACAGACGAACTTGTCCCTCTTGGTCTATAACAATCATACCGTCATGCGTTGAATTTAAAATTAAATTCCCTTGTTGCGTCTGTTCTTCTAGCTTTCCAATTAAGCTTTCCTTCTCATGCGCTAGTCTCGTAACAATTTTTGCAATATCCCCTGGTATAAGAAGGGTGTCTTTATGCTTGCTTCCCAATAAAACTTTATGTAAATCATAATCACCTGTCATATCAAACATTACATCAATATGCATAGAAAGAAACGGAGTTACACTATCACCAATCGGAACCCCATATTCCTTTGCGATTTGTAATCCTTTCGCAATTGGATTACTATCAATAACTCCTATAATTTGAAATATATTCGAATTTTGCAACAGACTCAGCAGTGTACTCCCACCTTCACCTGCTCCAACAATTAACACATTTTGTTTCATACATTACACTTCCTCTCGAAGTATCTCTGCAAAATTTTTCACATTCTTATCTTACTCGTTCAGCAACCTCTTGACAAACCCCCATTCCATATAACATCATTAAAATACACAAAATAATCTGAAAAGGAGCGTTATATATGCAGCGTTACCTCGCTCTATTATTAGCACTCATCCCCATTTCATTAGCCGTGCTTGGTATTAAACTAATGAGAGATACTGTATTTGGGATTTTGTTCTCCCCAATCCCTATATTATGGTTACAATTTTTAATCGGCGCTCTTTGCTTCGCACTCGGGTTTTATATCTTCGGCGGCTTCGTCTTACACAGAGATCGTAAGAGAAATAAAGTACAAGCACGCTTCAGAAGATAAAACAAAGTTTTCACATATCATAAATAAAAAATGAGACCATTATATTAGGTCTCATTTTTTTATCGGTAATAAAGTTCTTGCTGTTTCAGGATAATCAGTAATAATCGCTGATATATTCATATCAAAATATTTACGCATAAGCGTTTCTTCATTTATCGTGTAAGGACGAACCTCCACACCACTTCCCATCGTTAATTCAGCGATAGCATCTTGAAGATAACGATAATTCGGATGTACTGCAGTAGCACCCATCTTTTTTGCATATGCCCATGGGCTATGCAAACCTTCACGATACAAAATAGCTGTTTGAATATCAGGAGCCATCATATGACATCGCTTCATACTGTAGTGATTAAAAGAAGAAAACACAATCCGATCCTCTAGACTAAACTTACGTACAAGTGTTATAACCTCTTCTTCTAAACCTCTGTATGGGATTTTATTATTTTTCAGTTCAATATTGAGTAGCAATTTCGTTTTTGCGAGCCATTCTAACACCTCTTCTAGAAGAGGTATTTTGCAAAAACCTACTTTGTCACCGAATTTATAACTCGCATCCAACTTACATAAATCCTCATATAAATAATTTCGAACCGCACCTTTTCCATTTGTTGTCCGATCCACCGTTTCATCATGAATAACGACAACTTTTCCATCTTTCGTGAATTGAACATCGAGTTCAATTCCATCTGCCCCGAAAGCCTCTGCTGCTTCAAATGAAATCATTGTATTTTCCGGATACGTTCCCGCCGCACCACGATGCGCAAATATAAGAGTCATCCTCACTCCCCCAATCTTATGCTATACTATACGAAAAAGGAGGTACTTCTATGAGACCATTACAAATTTCTCCAGACACTGCAGTCCGCCTATCAAAAGCGTTAGGTGTTCCACTTGAACAACTTATGCATATGCCACAGCATATTTTAATCCAAAAGTTAGTTGAATTAGAAAAACAAAATAAAGACGAAGAATAATATAGTCCTGTTTTGCAGGGCTTTTTATTATCATCTATTATATCATGGATGACTTCCCCGCTAAAATCCTTTAATAGATGTACTACGATGCGATTTAGCCTTTACTTCATCATTTAATAATGAATTATATATCTTCTTTTTTGTTACAAGTCATAAAGAAAGCAGAATATTTATTCACAAGTCACCATTGCCCCCTTAAAGCAAGGTAATAAAAAAACTAGAAGCCCTTCATATTATTTTTTATTGAATGTGCGGAGTATCCCCTGATTCGTATAGTTCTTTCGCTTTTTCCTCCCCGAATGTAGTTAAAATATAATGTTGCTCTTCTACCGCATCCATCGCTCTAGTGGCTTTACAAACATTACCCTCTTGAGCATCCGAGAAAAAATTGTGATCTTCTACAATTTTACTAAAATCTTTTTTCGCCCATCTATCAGCAATTGCTACAAGCTCATTTTTCTTCGCAAAACTACTCTTATTTATGATTTTTTTTAATTTTTCAGCGTTATTTTGAATCATTGGGATGGATCCCGATTTTCGTTCTGCCACTACTTTTTGATGAGTCATGTGATACATCGCTGTAATGACTTCGCTTTCAGTAGAATTTTCAGTAACATACACATCAACAAAGACTCCATCTACCTCTCTACCTACTATCGTTGGGTCTTCTTTTTTATCTATTTGAGCACTCATTTCTTTATCTACTGGATTATCGGCAAGCTCTAACATTCCAAATGTAACTGCAACAGCAAGAACTCCCATAGCTGCTACTATTCCTAGCCAAGTTAATATTTTGTTTTTCATTTTCCTTCTCCCTCTGTATACCTATTTAATTATCTTAAAAAACTCACTTATATGTAATATTACTAAAAACAGGTTTTATTTTCCATAATATCAAACAACCCTTTTTATCTACCGAAATAATTTTGATAAAATCGATATCACTTCTCCCTCTTTTTCTCAACAAAATAAAAAGACCAACGAATTCTAAAATTCATTGGTCATTAAATAAAAGTTTATTGGTTTTAAAATTGATATCGAGTATAAATTTCAAGAATTATTAAGCTCTACTAAAACTTAAATCCCTTACTACTTTTCCTCTCAGCTAGCCTTATGTTCAAGTCTCAGCTTATCCGCAACCATTGCGATGAACTCGGAATTCGTAGGTTTTGCTTTTGACATGGATACAGTATAACCAAATAAGGACGAAATAGAATCAATATTCCCACGGCTCCAAGCTACTTCAATTGCGTGACGGATTGCGCGCTCGACACGGCTTGCTGTTGTATTATATTTCTTTGCAATATCTGGATATAATACTTTCGTAATAGATCCTAGTAATTCGATATCATTGTACACCATAGAGATTGCTTCTCGTAAGTACATGTACCCTTTAATATGAGCGGGTACACCAATTTCATGAATGATACTTGTAATACTCGCATCTAAGTTTTTCGGTTTTCCATCGATTGTTGTTGCTGATCGGAAAGATGGTAATGGACGTTTAATAGTAGCACTTTCCTTACCACTAACTTGACGAATATGACTTGTTAAATTCTCCATATCAAATGGTTTTAATATGAAATATGATGCCCCTAAATCAACCGCTTTTTTCGTCACATCTTCTTGTCCGAATGCTGTCAACATAATAACGCTAGGTTGTCTTAACCTTTCAATATGTCGCATTTTCTCTAGCACAGCTAGACCATCTAAATGTGGCATAATAATGTCTAAAACGAGTATATCAGGCTGCTTTTCTTTCAATAAGTTTAAACATTCTTGACCATTGTAAGCAATTCCGATAACTTCCATATCATCTTGGGCAGCAACATAACTCTCTAGCATCGATACCAATTCTTTATTATCATCCACAAGACATACTTTAATTTTCTCCACAGTTTTTCCTCCCTTACCGAATCGATTCTTCCGACATGTGTAAGCTTCTAGGCTACATGAATTGTTCGACAATTGTGTGAAAATTCCCTTTAAAGTTTCTTACTTTCCGATAAAATCACAAAAAAATATGTTTATCGTTCATTTTTTTACTTTCGCAACACATTCCATCATAGAATTACAGCGAAACGTTCAACCCTTTGCTTATATCTTACAACAAAAAACAGCTCTTGCGGAGCTTTTACAAAATTTCAACGAATTTTTCAAAAGAAAAGCGAGCTAATATGTATTAGCTCGCTTTTTTCTCTTGATCATAAATATTAATTCCAGCCTCATGTAACATCCATTCAATATGAACACCGTATCCTGACGTTGGATCATTTACAAATACATGTGTAACCGCACCAATTACTTTCCCATTTTGTACAATCGGACTTCCACTCATTCCTTGTACAATACCACCCGTTTTTGCTAGTAAACGTTTATCTGTCACTTTTATAACCATACCTTTTGTAGCCGGGAACTTTTGTGGTACCGTACTAACAACTTCAATATCAAACGCTTCCACCTTATCTTGATCAATAACTGTTAATATTTTCGCTGGCCCTTCTTTTACTTGATGGGATAATGCGATAGGCATTGCTTTATCCATTATGCCGTTTGTCATATCTGTATTTAATTTCCCAAAAATACCATACGGGCTATTTATTGTAATATTACCAATCACTTCACGATCCGGTGAAAATCTTGCTAATTTTTCTCCCGGGTTCCCGTGACTTCCTCTTTCAATAGACGTTACTGTCGAACGCATAATTTGTCCATCTTCTACTTGAATTGGCTTTTTTGTATCATTATCGGAAATCACATGACCAAGCGCTCCATATTTCATGGAATCTGGATGTACAAATGTCATCGTTCCGATACCAGCTGCTGAATCACGAATATACAGTCCAATTCGGTAAGAGGATTCACCATTGTCTTTTTGTGGTGTTAGCTTAGCACGAATATATTTTCCATCTCTTAATAAAACAAGATTAAGCGGTTCACCTGTTTCTCCACTATTATGAATAAATGGTGCTACATCACTCATTCTTTCAATTGTTTTACCATTGATTTCAGTAATCATATCTCCAATCTGTACACCAGCTGTTTCACCAGGAGATACTTTACCCTTTTCAGTTTGAATTAAATGATGGCCTACAACAAGTACACCTTTTGTGTTCAATTTTACACCAATCGATTGTCCACCTGGAATAACTTTAAAATCTTTTAATACTTTCACATTTACTTTTTTCACTGGAAAACCAGCAAGTTGAAACACCATATCAGCTTCACCATTTTGGTGAGAATTTACCATAAGTTCTTGTTCATTTGAACTTACAGTAAACACATTACGATTTGTAGATGCAGCCTTAAAAACTGGTAATGATGCTATTTCTGATTGTTGTCCTTCAAAAACAACAAGTTGCTTCGGAGATGAAATAAACGTTCGAAGCGGTTTAAAACATCCAATAAAAACTAGAGAAACAAGGAGACAAAGACCTATTATTTTTCGAAATCTTTCTAATTTCAATTTGTTCACTCTCCTCGCTCCTACCCCACATTCAGCCTCTTGGCTTCACTTTTTAATCTCTCCTTGCGGCGCTTTATTTATAACCGGAAGAATTAAGAAATCGTCATTTGAGAAAAAAAAGCTATCCATTACTGGATAGCCTCTGCTGTCTGTTTGAAATGATGCGCTTGCGTAAGTAACTCTTTCGCATGCTCTGTCGTTAAATCTGTAATTTCAACACCAGAAATCATTCGAGCAATTTCTGTTACTTTTTCATCCGTACTTAACACAGTAACCGATGTAATCGTACGATCATTCGCCACTTGTTTTCTAATAAATAAATGAGAGTCCGCCATTGAAGCTACTTGAGGTAAGTGCGTAATACAAAGTACTTGCGAGTTTACTGATACACGATAAATTTTTTCCGCAATAGCCTGTGCAACCCGACCACTCACACCCGTATCCACTTCATCAAAAATAACAGATGCAACACCTTGATGCTTAGAAAAAATGCTTTTTAAAGCTAAAATAATACGAGATAACTCTCCGCCAGAAGCGACCTTTGAAAGTGGCTTTAACGGTTCACCCGGATTCGTTGAAATATAAAATTCCACATGATCGTAGCCATCAGCCGTAAGTTTTACCGGTATTCCTTCCACGAGAGGTTCTTCTACATTTCCTACCCTCTTCATAATTCTCACTTCAAATTTCGTTTTTTCCATATATAGTTCTTTTAATTCTTGATGAATAGCGCTTGTAAGATGATCTGCAAGCTCATGACGCATAGTACTTAACAACGTTGCTTCTTTTACAATAACACCTTCTAATTTCGTTAACTGCTTTCTCGTCGTTTCAATATGTACGTCTTTATTTTCAATCGTAAAAATTTCTTGTTCAATTTTATCAGCATACGCTAAAATCTCTTCTACAGTATTTCCATACTTTCTCTTTAACATACGGATTTCATTCAAACGTGTTTCAATTTCATCTAGACGTTTCGGATCGTATTCCATCATGTCTAATTTTTCTCTAAGCTGGTATGCAACTTCTTCTAATAAGTAATAACTATTCGCAATAGAATCATGATTTTCTTGATACGCTTCATCTAAGTGCGTAATACTCTCCATTTGTCCCATTGCATTTCTTACGTGGTCCAATCCCTGTCCGTCTCCACTTAACGAACGATACGCATCTCCTAATGCTTTATAAATCTTTTCAAAATTGGAGATTTTTAATCGTTCCTCAGTCAATTCATATTCTTCATCCATTTTTAAATCCGCCTTACGAATTTCTTCATGTTGGAATTGAATTAAATCTAGACGATGGGCCATTTGTTGTTCATTTTCACTTAAAGATTTCAGCTGTTTTTTTAACTTCTCATAGTCTGTATATACATTTTGATATATGCCCAATTGTTTAACAATGCGATTTCCATCAAAATGATCAAGCATAAACATATGACGCTCTTCATTCATTAAATCTTGTGTTTCATGCTGTCCATGAATATCAACTAGCGTTTTTCCAATCTCTTTTAATATGCTGAGTGTAACAAGTTTCCCATTTACACGACAGACACTTTTTCCGTTCGCAGCGATGTCACGCTTCAAAATAATCATGCCATCTTCTATTTCTATATCTAACTCTTCTGCCTTTGCGATACATGGATGTTTGTCATCTTCTACATAGAATAAGCCTTCTATCTCAGCCTTTTCTGTTCCATATCGAACAAATTCTGCTGAACCACGGCCACCAACAAGCAAACTAATTGCATCAATAATAATGGATTTTCCAGCTCCTGTTTCACCACTTAAAACGGTTAAACCTTTTTGAAAAGAAATATTTAATGCCTCAATAATAGCAAAGTTTCTGATCGATAATTCCGATAACAATGCCCCATTCACCTCGTTATAAACTAATCCCCTATTAAGGGCTTTTCTCAGTATTCTTCATTCAAATAGTTATACTATATGTTTGTATGTATAAATTACTCTTCTAACCCGCTCCATTGTACCAAACATTCGTTTTACGGGTCAATCCACCTATTTTCTAACTTCATTCAAAAAAAATAATGTATTGTATTTGAAAATCCGTATTTTTCGCCAATAAAAATATCTTGTTTACTTTCCACTTTACAGAGGAAAGTAAACAAGATTTTTCTGTTAAAGCATATTTAAGAAACGATCAGAGACAACACCTGTATCTTCAGGTGTACGGCAAATAATTAAGCAAGTATCATCACCACAAATGGTTCCGACGATCTCATCCCACTCTAAATGATCAATGAGTGCCCCAAGTGAATGAGCGTTACCAGGCAATGTTTTTAACACAAGCATATGTCCTGCCGTGTCTAATTTTACAAATGAATCCACTAGATTTCGTTTTAATTTTTGCAACGGATTAAATCGTTGATCTGCTGGCAAGCTATATTTATAGCGGCCATCATGTAATGGCACCTTCACTAAGTGCAGTTCTTTAATATCGCGCGATACTGTTGCTTGCGTTACATTAAACCCCACATTACGTAAAATATCAACTAGTTCATCTTGTGTTTCAATTTCTTTGTTAGCAATAATTTCCCTGATTTTAATATGGCGCTGACCTTTATTCATACATTTGCACCTCACACTATCTCTTACCATAGTTTAAACATTGGTATACTTCATTTATTTATGTTACCGTATAATCCATTACTTGTACACAATTGTTTTTACAATCATTATACGATTACAACAAAAAGAGGAACAACATATGTTATTCCCCTTTCCCTTTTTGTTTTAGAACATCATGTGCTTCTGTAACAACTTGCTCAATAGAAACCGGAGAATGATTTTCGCCATTCTCACGCTCACCGTGCCACTTTAGATGAATTAAAAATTCAATATTTCCATCCCCGCCTGTAATTGGTGAGAATGTTAAACCTTCGATATTATAGCCTTCCTTAAGAGCAAAATCGACAATCATTTCCACGACAGCTTCATGTACTTTTCTATCACGAACAATGCCTTTTTTCCCGACTTGTTCTCGTCCAGCTTCAAACTGAGGTTTAATCAATGCAGCTACATCACCATTTGGCATAAGCATTGTTTTTAAAACCGGCAATATAAGCCTTAATGATATAAATGAAACATCAATACTTGCAAACTGCGGTAAACCACGCTCTAAATCTGCCGGTGTCACGTAACGGAAGTTCGTTCGTTCCATCACAACAACACGCTCATCTTGACGCAATTTCCACGCAAGTTGATTATATCCTACATCTAATGCGTAGGATAACTTCGCCCCATTTTGAAGCGCACAGTCTGTAAAACCACCAGTTGATGAACCAATATCTATCATAACCTTATCTTGTAAATCAAGTTGAAATGTTTCTAATGCCTTTTCAAGCTTATAACCACCACGGCTTACATACGGCATGACTTGCCCTTTCACCGTAATCTCCGTATCTTGTGAGATTTTCTCCCCTGGCTTATCGAGTCTCATTTCATTCGCATATACAAGACCTGCCATAACAGCACGTTTAGCCTTCTCACGCGTTTCTATAAGCCCTCGCTCTACTAATAGTACATCTACTCTTTCTTTTTTTACGCTCATTTGTTACGCCCTTTTTTGTTTTGATGGAATCATTGTATGAATACGGTCTACAACAGCATCTGTTGTTAAACCAATTTCTTCTAACAGTTTTGTTACACTACCATGCTCTATGAAGCGATCAGGAATACCCATTCGTTCAATTAAAGCACTATGGTATCCGTTCTCAGAAGCAAATTCAACTACTCCCGTTCCAAAGCCACCGATTAAACAAGCCTCTTCAATCGTTAAAATCGGTATATTTTTCCCTAAAAGCTCATGTAAATATGCTTCGTCCATCGGCTTAATAAAGCGAGCATTCACTACTTTCACTGATATTCCAGCTTGTTCAAGACGCTCAGCTGCTTCCATTGCCATCGGGATTGTCGTACCAAACGTTAAAATTGCTGCTTGTGTGCCTTCTTTTAACGTTTCCCATGTACCGATTGGAATCGCCTTTAATTCTTCATCCATTTGAACGCCAAGTCCATTTCCGCGTGCATAACGTAAAGCAATCGGCCCATCTTCGTATTGCATCGCTGTATATACTAAATGTTGACCTTCATTTTCATCTTTCGGCATCATAAGCACCATATTCGGCAAGTGACGTAAAAACGCGATGTCAAATACACCTTGATGCGTTTCACCGTCTGCTCCTACTAATCCAGAGCGATCTATTCCAATAAAAACGTTTAAATTCTGGCGACAAATATCATGAACAACTTGGTCATATGCTCTTTGTAAAAATGTTGAATAAATTGCTAAGAACGGCTTCATCCCTTGTGTTGCCATACCAGCTGCCATTGTTGTAGCATGCTGCTCTGCAATACCTACATCAATCATGCGATCCGGAAATTCTTTTTGGAATTTCTCAAGTTTCGATCCAACAGGCATTGCAGGCGTAATTGCAACGATACGTTCATCCGTTCTCGCTAGCTTAAGCACTGTTTCACTAACAACAGCACTCCATGCTGGTGCAACTTCTTTCGGTTTAACGAAGTCACCTGACTCAATTTTATACGATCCTGTTCCATGCCAAGTTCCAATAACGTCACTTTCAGCTGGTTTATAACCTTTTCCTTTTTTCGTAATAACATGAACAAGTACTGGGCCTTTTGTTTTCTTTGCATATTGCAACGTTTCGAATAACTTTTCATAATCATGCCCATCGACCGGACCTAAATATGTAAAGCCTAATTCTTCAAAAAAGACGCCTGATACTAGTAAATATTTTAGACTATCTTTTATTTTCTCTGCTGTCGCAGCAACTTTCCCACCGACTGCTGGGATTTTCTTCAATATATACTCTAGTTCATCTTTTACCCAATGGTACTTCCCTGCGGTACGTAAACGACCAAGTACATTATGAAGTGCACCGACGTTTGGTGCAATTGACATTTCATTGTCATTCAAAATAACAATCATGTCCGTTTTTTCATGCCCAATGTGGTTCAATGCCTCTAAAGCCATTCCGCCTGTTAATGCACCATCGCCAATGATTGGTATAACGTATTCTTCCGTTTTCTTTAAATCACGTGCTAGAGCCATTCCCATTGCAGCAGATAACGACGTTGAACTATGACCAGTTTCCCAAACATCATGCTCACTCTCACAGCGTTTTGGAAAACCACATAGACCTTGGTATTGCCTTAATGTGCCGAATTCTTTCGCACGCCCTGTTAAAATTTTATGTACATAGGATTGATGTCCTACGTCCCATAAAAACTTATCTTTCGGACTATCAAATAATTTATGCAGAGCAATTGTGAGTTCTACTACACCTAAATTAGGTGCAATATGTCCACCTGTTTGAGAGAGCTCTTCAATTAAAAACTTACGAATATCCTCACTCAACCCCTCTAGTTCACTGATAGACATATCTTTCAAAAAACTAGGGTTTTGAATTTGCGTTAGATCCACATGGATCACTCACTTTCATTTCATAATCTGTCAACATGTCAAATATTATAAGAAACATTTACACAACACAAGAAATTATCTTTTCTATTCTTTTTATCTTGTCCTGCTTTCAGAAAACACTTCCATTTTTTCACTTATCATATTATACATCATATTTCTTTACGTGATGAAAAAAATAGCCGCTAACACGAAGTGATAACGGCAATGTAATCTACATATATTTTTGCCAATAACAAGAAAAGAAAAACCTTTTCCTACATTTATATCATAAAATGATGAATGACTCAACAAATGGAAACGCTGTTATATTAGTTATTACGTTTTGCGATTAAATCACAAATAGATAGTAAATATTCATCTTGTAATTGTAAGGAGCTAATAGAATCTTTTGCTTTTGCAATTTTCTCCTCTAAAATAGATTTTGCTCTATCTACAGTAAATAACGTCGTATATGTGCTCTTCTCGTTGGAAGCATCACTACCAATCGGTTTTCCAATCTCTTCTTCTGTTCCTTCTACATCCAAAATATCATCTCTAATTTGGAAAGCTAGACCGATATATTTCGCAAATGCAAGTAACTTCTCTTCTTGCTCTTCTGTAGCATCAGAAAGTATCGCGCCTGCAAGTACAGCAAACTCAAGCAGTTTACCTGTCTTATGATTATGAATGTACTCTAATTCATTAATTGTAAGTCGTTTTCCTTCAGCTTCCATATCTGCCACTTGTCCAGCAACCATTCCTTCAGGTCCTGCTGCTTTCGCAAGCTCAAGTACAAGTCTTACTTTTTTTTCAGCAGAGATTTCTTTTTGCTCATATGCCATAATAACTTGAAAAGCATATGTCAACAAACCATCTCCCGCTAAAACTGCCATTGCTTCACCAAATACTTTATGATTTGTAGGCTTTCCTCGTCTTAGATCATCATCATCCATACAAGGTAAATCATCATGAATTAACGAATATGTATGAATCATTTCAAGGGCACAAGCTGCACCCACTCCAAGATTTCTTTCTTTCCCAAACGCTTGTAACGTTGCAAATAAAAGTAACGGGCGGAGACGTTTCCCACCCGCTTCCAAAGAATATGCCATCGCTTCACGAAGCACATTTGGACATTGTAATTCATTTGCATAGCTAACAAGCTTTTCTTCTACGAAAGTTTTACTCTCTTTCAAAAAAGCATCAAAAGCTATATGTGTCACTATGCTTCATCTCCTAAAGCAGTAAACGGTTTAAGCTCTCCATCTTCCCCAAGGATAACTGCCATTTGTTCTTGTACATCTTTCAATTTCTCATCACAAAGCTTAGATAATTCCATGCCTTCCTTAAAATAAGAAATTGCTTCCTCTAAAGGTACATCACCTTGTTCAAGCTTAGAAACGAGATGCTCAAGCTGCGAAATTGCTTCTTCAAAGCTTAACTTATTTTCCATTATTCAATTCACGCTCCTCTATGCTTGATACACTACAATCTAGTATTCCATCTTGTAATTGAACCGAAACAGCATCTCCAAGGCTAACATCTTTCACGCTTTTTAATACTTGTTTCTCTTCATCGTATACAAGCCCATACCCTCTCATCATTACTTTAAGCGGGCTTAATACCTCAAGCTTTTGAGCCGCTCTCACAAATACGAACTCCTTCGTTTGAAGTAATGTTTGCATTTCACGTTGCAACTGCTTTTGCAACGTTTCAATTGCCGTTTTCGTTTGTATAATTTTTTGAGATGGGTGGTGCTTTTCTAAATAAAATGAAAGTTGCTTTAATTGATTTACTTTTTTATCTATATAACGCTCTTTCGCTAAAACAAGTTGTTCAAGAGCCCTGTCTAACTGCTCTTCTTTTTGCTCGTACACTTGCCTTGGATAACGGAACGCATAAGATTTTTGTAACACTTGCAGTTTTTCTTCTTTTTTATGTACTCTCTCTCTCATTGCTCTTTGCAATCTCAGAGTTCTTTGTAATACCTTTTCTTGTAACTCTATAGTATTAGGTACCGCCAGCTCAGCTGCTGCAGTCGGTGTTGGTGCACGTAAATCCGCGACAAAATCTGCGATTGTAAAATCTGTTTCATGGCCTACAGCCGAAATAATCGGAATCTCACTTGTGAAAATTTCTCTTGCAACTACTTCCTCATTAAAGGCCCATAATTCTTCAATAGAGCCTCCACCACGTCCAACAATTAAAACATCAATATCTCCCATTTCATTCGCTGTACGAATTGCTTGTACAATCGAGGGAGCTGCTGACTCCCCTTGTACAAGTACAGGAAACACAATAACATTTCCAATTGGATAACGACGTTTAATTGTTGTTATAATATCGCGAATTGCTGCTCCTGTTGGCGACGTGATTACACCTATTGTTTTAGCATACGGAGGAATTATTTTTTTATAAACTTGAGAAAACAAGCCCTCTTCCTCTAAACGAACTTTTAATTGCTCATAAGCTAAATGCAAGTTTCCAATTCCGTCAGGCTGCATGTCTTGAATATAAATTTGATAAGAACCACTCGCCTCGTAAACAGAAATCTTTCCTTTTACAAGTACTTTCATTCCATTTTCCGGTCTGAATTTAATGTTACGATTATGACCCGCAAACATAACCGCTGCAATTCTTGCATTTTCATCTTTCAATGTAAAATACATATGACCACGACTATGATATTTAAAGTTGGAAATTTCTCCTTTTAACCAAACAGACTGTAAATGCGGATCATACTCTATTTTTGTTTTAATATAGCGTGTTAACGCTGTAACGGTTAAATATTGTTTCTCCATTTCTCTCTCCTCATAGCCGATTCAAATTATTGACAAACAACACCTGCACGCTTTGCAGACTCCACAGTGTTGTGAAGAAGCATTGTAATAGTCATTGGGCCGACTCCTTTTGGCACAGGCGTAATGTAACCTGCAACGTCTAATACATTGTCAAAATCAACATCACCACAAAGTTTGCCTGTTTCTAAACGGTTAACACCAACATCAATTACAACCGCACCCTCTTTAATATAGTCAGCTGTTACCATTTTCGGTCGTCCAACGGCTACGATTAAAATATCAGCTAACTTCGATAATTCTTTTATATTTTGCGTCTTAGAATGACAATATGTGACAGTTGCATTTTCATTTAAAAACAGTTGCCCCACTGGTTTACCAACAATATTACTTCTTCCAATTACAACAACATGCTTTCCAGAAATATCAAGATTCGTTTCTTTTACTAATTCTAAAATGCCATGCGGTGTACATGGAAGGAATGTGTCTTGTCCCGTCATCATACGTCCTACGCTGATTGGGTGAAATCCATCTACATCCTTTTCCGGTGAAATTCTTTCAATGATAGCTTTTTCTTCAATATGTTTTGGTAAAGGTAATTGTACCAATATGCCATTAATGCGGTCGTCTCCATTTAAGCGATCGATTTCAGCAAGCAAACGCTCCTCAGTAATCGTTTCAGGAAGTTCTATTAGCTCTGAATAGATTCCTACTTGCTCACAGCCTTTTTCTTTTCCTTTTACATAAGAACGAGATGCTGGATCTTCTCCAACTAAAATAACTGCTAATCCTGGTACAATCCCTTGCTCTTTTAACTTCACAACTTTTTCTTTTAATTGTGCTCGTTTTTTCTCCGCAACTTCATTTCCTTTGATGATTACTGCTACCATTTTAAGTTTCCCCCTTAAAGAAATTACAGTGTATCTTTTATATTAGATAAAACGCCGTTAATAAAACGACGAGATTCCTCATCCCCAAATGTTTTTGCGATTTCAATTGCTTCGTTAATTGTTACATTGTGCGGAATTTCTTCCATGTATTTCATCTCACACACAGCTACACGTAAAATACTGCGATCAACAATACTAATACGCTCAAGCTTCCACTTTTTTAAATTTTGACGAATTGCTGCGTCAATCTCTTCTTTGTTGTCTACAAATCCTACAACAAGTGATTCTAGAAACTCATTTGTTTCTTCGCCTTCATCTAGCGTATTTTCCACCGCTACTTTCGGTTCTAATTCACCTGTAATATCCATTTGGTATAATGCTTGCATTGCTCTTTCTCTAGCCGTCCTACGTTTCATTGTAACTCTCCTTTATACTTCAAGTCTTTCCTTATGTTTTGTTATATTATTATAATTTATAAGCCGTCAATTCACTTACTCTTGCAGTTTTCATTGATTTTCCAACCTTATAATACAATGATAATAACACAATTTATCGTTTCACACACGGGGTACAAGGCTGAAAAATAATAAAAAGATTAACTTCAAGTTCCATATCTTATCACAATGTACGTTTTTTGGAAAAATGAAACATACCGTTTTATTTTTCTTTTTTTTTGAAATAGTATAATAATTAGAGGGTTTTAATTTGTGAAGAAATGAAACGATAAAAAAGATGCCTATTTTACTAGGCACCTTTTTCCACTCTTACACTGGTTCGATTTCTGTTTTTTGTGTTTCGAATGTTACGCCAACGATGTGAACGTTCACTTCTTTTGGCTCAAGTCCTGTCATTGTAAAGAGTGCTTGGCGAATATTGTCTTGAATTTTTTGTGCAACAACCGGAATCGCTACACCAAAATACATCACAACATAAAGGTCAACAATAATATCTTCGTTTGCTAATTCAACCTTTACACCTTTACCATGATTTTTCTTACCTAACTTCTCAACAACATCTGTAGCAAAATTACCACGCATTGCCGCTACACCTTCTACTTCAGCAGCTGCAATACCTGCAATTACTTCGATTACTTCTGGTGCAATTTCTACTTTTCCAAGAGTTGTATCTTGACCCATATCTAACATATGTTCAGCCATGAAAAAAACCTCCTTTAATGTATCACTGCGTCACAAGTTCATGCTCTTCCAAAAATTTCGTGTTAAACTCACCTTTTACAAAATCAGGATGCTCTAGCAATTGCAAATGGAACGGGATTGTTGTATGTACGCCTTCAATGACAAACTCACTGAGCGCTCGCTTCATTTTTGCAATTGCCTCTTCACGTGTTTTTCCGTGAACAATTAATTTAGCAACCATCGAATCATAGAAAGGTGGTATTGAATATCCCGGATATACAGCTGAATCGACGCGAATACCAAATCCGCCTGGTGGTAAGTACATTTCTACTTTACCTGGAGATGGCATAAATTTTTTGGCAGGGTTTTCCGCATTAATTCGACATTCCATTGCCCAACCATTAAATTGTACTTCTTCTTGCTGTAACGATAACTTTTCTCCAGAAGCAACAAGAATTTGTTCTTTAATTAAATCCATCCCTGTTACCATTTCAGTAACTGGATGTTCAACTTGGATTCTCGTATTCATCTCCATGAAATAAAAGCTTTTCGTTTTATATTCATAAATAAACTCAACCGTACCAGCACCTGTATAATCAACCGCTACCGCCGCTTTAACTGCTGCGTCACCCATTTGCTTGCGAATATTCTCATCAAGTGCAGGTGATGGACTTTCTTCTAATAGTTTTTGCAGACGGCGCTGAATTGTACAATCACGCTCTCCTAAATGAATGGCATTTCCATGTGTATCTGCCATTATTTGAATCTCAACATGGCGGAAATCTTCAACGTACTTCTCCAAGTATACACCAGGGTTCCCAAAAGCGGTACTGGCTTCTTGCTGTGTAATTTGAATTCCTTTTACAAGCTCTTCTTCATGGCGCGCAACACGAATACCTTTTCCGCCGCCACCTGCAGTCGCTTTAATGATAACTGGATATCCAAGTTGATTAGCAAGCTCGATCGCTTCTTCGGTATTTTTAATAATCCCTTGTGAACCTGGTACAATCGGAACCCCTGCTTCTTTCATTGTATCACGTGCAACGTCTTTTGTGCCCATCTTTGAAATGGCTTCTGGGCTTGGACCGATAAAAATCAAGTTACACTCACGGCATAATTCTGCAAAATCTGCATTCTCTGCTAAAAATCCATATCCCGGATGAATTGCATCACAACCTGTTAATTTCGCAACACTAATAATGTTCGTCAAATTTAAATAGCTTTCTTTTGAAATCGTTGGTCCAACACAATACGCTTCATCTGCAATTTGCACATGAAGTGACTCTTTGTCTGCTTCTGAATAAATTGCAACTGTTTCAATATCCATTTCTTTACAAGCACGAATAATTCGTACAGCAATTTCCCCACGATTGGCTATTAATACTTTTTTTATCATCACAAAGACTCCCTTATTACGCTTTTACAAGAAATAGCGGTTGTCCATACTCAACAAGCTGTCCGTTATTAACAAGAATTTCAACAATTTCGCCCTCTACATCTGCGTCAATTTCGTTAAATAATTTCATAGCTTCAACAATACATACGATAGAATCTTTCGATACTCTGTCCCCAACACTTACATATTGAGGTGTATCAGGCGAAGAAGAGGAATAAAATGTCCCTACCATCGGTGATGTGATTTTATGTAGGTTTTCATCTTGAACAACTTTCTTCTCTTCTTGTTTTTGCACTTCTACTTGCGCTGCCGCTACTGTTGTTTCTACTTCAACAGATGCTGCTGGTTGTACTACCTGTTTCGTTACCGGTGCTTGCACAGCAACAACTTCATTACCACGTTTTTTCATTTTGATTGCTGTACCGTCTTTTTTGTATTCAAATTCATCAATATTAGAGCTATCAATTAATTTAATTAATTCACGAACTTCTTGAATTTTAAACATGTAAAATCCACTCCCATACTCTTGTTTGTCCCGTTTTTACAGATTGGCATCAAACTGATTTACTGTAAAAATACGATGTATTCTATTAGAAAATTTATTCCTATGACATTTACTAATAGAAATATTTACTATTCCCATCTTACGCTAAATTTTTTAAACATTCCAATTTATATTTCTTTATTATAAATCGAAACTCCTGTAAAAATATTATTCCACCAAAAAATTATTACCTAGTAATAATACCAAGTTTCACACAAAATTGGCAAGACCACTTCCTAAAAAACATTCTTTACTTTTTCAAAACTGCAAAGTGTAAAAACGTAATTCCCTCAGAATTCTTCATTTTATCTACGGTAAAAAAACATATTTTTACCAAATATTATTTTTTTGTTTACGCGCCGTTCATTCTTCCTTCATAAAAGAATAGTATGTTCAAAGTGTAGCAAATTTATTGTAGTGAGGTGCGGACATATGATATGGCTCATCCTGTTCTTGCCTGCCGTAGTGATTTGGACATTGGTCCTCTTCATTCACGTCAAATCTGGAAAAACTAATCACCATCATCACGAACCATTAATCTTTTACTCACAGCGTATTTCCCCGTTTCCAATTGAAAATACTAAATACAACTGCAAAGATGAAATAGAAAAAAGCTATCGAAAACGATAGCTTTTTTCTATTATTCTTTTATCTAATTTGAAGCAGCAACACCTATTATAATTTCAATTTATTTTACTGATGGATCAAATTTCACACCTACATCTTTTGGACCACCTTCACTTCTTACAAGCTGAATAATTTTATTCGCTTCTTTTTGTGAATGCTTTGCCGATTTAACTGTTACTTTAATGTCCGTTCCATCAGCTCTTACAAGAGCATCTTTATATCCACCTTGAGATTTAATCACTGTCTCAAGTAATTGTTGCTTCGTTTCCATCGTAGTGATGGCATCAAGATTATCTTTCGCTTTACTCTTTTCTTCTGCTGAAGATTTTGATGACTTCATTACATTTTGTAACTTTTCTTTCTCTACACTACGCTGATCTTCCATTTGCATACGTAGCGCTGTAAAATTCTCATCGCTTGATTGAACTGTTACGCTAGCCTCTTTTTTACTTGTTTCTTTTTTGTCATTCTCTTTTTTGTCATTCTCTTTTTTGTCTGTTTCTTTATTTGTAGTTTCCTTGCTTGTATTTTCTTTTGTTGTCTCTTTATTTGTAGTTTCTTTCGTTGTTTCTTTTGTAACTGCTTTATCAACACCTTGCTTTTCTTGTCCCATCTTTTCACCCGTTGCCGGTGCTGCTGTATTCATTTTATCAGGAGTTGTTACGTAATAAACAGATAGTACAACCACTAAACTTAACATCGTTAATAGCCAAACCGTTTGTTTTTTTAACACTTTATTTCCTCCCTATCAATTTTTCGGTGATACTGAAACGCGATGAGCTGGTACATCTAATAATCGCGTCACAGCTTCTTTTACCATTGCTTTTATTTGTATATTATCCACTCCCTTTGCTACGACCAGAACACCTCGTACTTTCGGTTTCTCTGTTCGCAAAACAATTGGAGTTTCTTTATCACCTTCACGTATAATGACTGTCTTTTCATCAAGAGACTCGTCTTCTACTTCCCTTTTCCCGCCTGCTTTATCAGTTTCACCTGTCGTTTGTGAACGTTTTACTGTATTTTTCTCGAGTATTTTTTCTTCAGATGAATCTAAGTTCACTTTAATAGTTACATCTTTTACTCCGGCTATCTCTTCTAAAGAAGTTTTCAATTCTTGTTCATACGCTTTTTCGTATTTTTCTACATTTGACATATTATCATTGTTTTTTTGACCGAAAGTTGGTACATCTTTATCTTGGCTTTGACTTGTCTTTTCTTTAAACACAGGCACTTCTTCTTTTTTAGGTGATAAGAAATTACTAGAAAACATAAGCGCAATCCCAAGTATGAGTAGGACAAGCAAAAACTTAGGTGTTACCTTTTTCCCCTTCTCATTACTTTCTTTTCCATCCCCATTTAATAGGTTTCGAAAAAATGAGAACCTCGAATTTTTATCTTTATTGTCCATTTACGCTACCTGTCCTCCCTTCCATCTGAACTTGGATTTGTTTATCCTCTAGTTGCCACCTGCTTGAAAAGAAATCTTTCATTTCTACATTCGTTTCTTCTATTTTTTTTGGAGGTTCTTTCATATTAATTTCAATGGGCTTTACTGTTTCGATTGCATCATTTTTACTACGTTCTTTTTCTTTCAACGTCACAACAACAGATTGAATATCTTTCGCTGACTTTACTTCTTCTGCATGTTCCACTGCGACTATTTGTATTTCAGAGACTGTCATACCATACTTTTTCTCAAACTCTTTTCCTACGTCTTTTTTCATTTTGGTAGCCATCTCTTCTAAACTATATGCACGTGTTAGAGCTTGTATTTCTTTTTTCTTCGAATCTATCGAATTTTTTACAGATCCATCTGCTACGTACTTTTCTTCATTGAAATTTGCGATAACTTCATTTACATCTGTTTGTAACAACTTAAATAGAGGCGTTAAAATTAATACGACTAACAATAGACTTACAACGAATTTAACGTACTTTTGCAAATTTGAATTTGGAAGAATAAGATGAAGCATTGTCGCTAAGAGTAAAAAAACGATAATATTTCTAATCCACTCTGTAACAAATTGCATACTCTTCACCTCCTACCGCATCATGAGAGTAATGTTCCCGGCAGCAATAATAATTGTGATACTTAAAAAGAACATAAATGATACGATAGCTAAGCAAGCAAATACGTAAATGATACTTCGTCCAATGATATCTAAACATTGAATAATTGCTCCTCCGCCTACTGGTTGCAATACTGCTGCTGCGAATTTATAAATAAACGCGATACAAAAAATTTGAATCGCTGGGAAAGCGACAATTAAGCATAAAATAACGAGCCCGATAATTCCTACTGTGTTTTTTAATAATCCAGATGCACTAATAACAGTATCCGCCGCCTCAGTAAACATCCTTCCTACTACAGGAATGAAGTTTCCTGTTACAAATTTAGCCGTTTTCACAGCTATACCATCAGCAACGGCTGACGCTGTTCCCTGTACAGATAATACGCCTAAAAAAACCGTCAAAAAGATACCAATAATCCCAACACTAACGTTTTGCAAAAGCTTGGACAATTTCGTAACTTTATATTGATCACTCATCGTGCTTACAATACTTAATATAGTTGCAAGTAATAAAAGTGGTAGAACGATATAGTTCATAAGAAGCCCACTCGTATTCATTAAGAAAATGATGATTGGATGAAAAAATGATACAGAAACAACACCGCCGCCTGTTGCTACGAGTGCAAGTAAAATTGGTAATAACGCTAGTATAAAATCTACCATTGTTTGTATCGTCTCTCTTGCATATGTCATAACGACATAAAAACTATTTAAAGCGAAAATAATAAGTACCATGTATACGACTGCATCAGCGATTTTACTCACGCTACTCTTTGAAAAAGCAGATTGTAACGATTGCAACAATGCACTGAAAATCGTGAGCATAATGAGCGTTCCAAGTAACTTTCCATTTGCAACAAGCTCATGAAATAAATATTTTAGTAGACCTATCATCCACTCTTTTATGGAGAACTCTTTTTCTCCCTTTACAAACTCCATAAAGCTTCCTTTTTGACTCTCTGGTAAATAGCCTCCATACTTTGTAACAAGCCCGTCCCAAAATTGCTTCACATCTTCAATTCCGAGCTTATCCAATTGTTGATCAACGACGTTTGTTTCTATAGGAGAAGCTTGTACAACAATCGGTAAAGAAAAGAAAAGGAAGCAAGCAAATAATAGCTTAGCTCCAAACTTCCTCAACATTCACTCCCCCTTATCCCGTAGGTAAAAAACCGAGAATTGTTTCAATTACAACCGTCAAAATAGGAATTGCCATGACGAGAATTAAGATTTTCCCAGCTAATTCAATTTTCGAAGCGATTGCACCTTGACCAGCATCCTTTGTAATTTGCGCACCAAACTCAGCGATATAAGCAATCCCTATAATTTTCAATAACGTTTCTACATATACGTTGCTAACCTTCGCTTCACTCGCCACTCTCTCAATCATTTGTAAAATAGAATGAATTTGATCGATTAAGAGAAGAAACATCATGCTACCAATGAACACAATAAATAACGATGTAATACTAGACTTATGCTGATTTAAAACAGCAGCTAAAAATGTAGCAACGAGGCCTAATCCGACAATTTGTATAATTTCGATTCGAACCGCCTCCTTTACTGGAAGAGAAAGACACTTTTAATCTTGTCGAATAGAGTATTAATTAAAAATGCAACATGAAACAAAATAACGACAAAACCGACAAGGATAACCCAATTTGCAATATCCTCTCGCTTTAATTCTTTTAGTACAGTATGAATGAAAGCTAAAACAATGCCGATTCCGGCGATTTGAAATATTAATCCAACATCAATGGACATCGCCTTTCTCCCCCCTATAGCAGTAAAATTACGATAAGTAGCCCTGCTAGTACCCCTAAACTCTTTATCATTTTTTCATATTGTAGTTGTAATGCTTTCGCTTCTCCTTCTTCTCTCTCCAAATGTGTAATACATAAGCGAATATGTTTTTGCTGTGATTCACGATCATGTTGTCCAAGTGTTTCACCAAATTGTTGTAAGATTTCATACTCGGTTTGTTTAAACGCCGTTAACGTCCAGTTCTCCTTCAAACTATCAATCCAAGCTTCTCTAACTGTTTGCTCCCCGTCCTCTAGCCGTTTCGAAAAGCTTTGAAATATCCAATTTAACGGCTTCGGCATTTGTTTGACTAAACGCTCTGCAGCCTCAGATAACGGCGTGTGTCCATACATAATTTCAGCTTCTAATGATTGCAATGCTGCCTTCAATAACCTAAGTTGCCGCGGTCTCTCACTGTACCTTTTAGCGTATGAAAATCCGAAAAAAGTGCTAACAGCAACTATTAATACCGCACCAAATATTTTCACCATACGCCTTGAGCCTTTCTATGAGGTAATACTGATTTTCCATATTTATCTTTCACTTGCATAACCGTTCCTGGCCCTCTCGCTTTTGACAATTCCACAAACCGATCAAATACACCAAGTTCCAGCACCGCCTGTAACGATGGACGTTTCACAACATCATCATAAGAAAATCCATGTGCACTTATAAAAAGCTGAACGCCGGCATGCACCGCCTCCATAATTGCTTCACTATCTTCTTTACGTCCAATTTCATCTACGATTAATATGTCTGGGCTCATAGAACGGATCATCATCATCATTCCTTCAGCTTTTGGACAAGCGTCTAATACATCTACTCGCGTGCCAAAGTCATATTGCGGGATTCCTTTCACACAGCCCGCAATTTCTGATCGTTCATCAACAATTCCCACTTTACATGAAGGGATTTTCGAAGCACTTACACCTTGACTCATACAGCGTGCTACATCTCTTAAAAGTGTTGTTTTCCCCGTTTGCGGTGGCCCAATTACCATCGTGTTTAACCATCGCGATTCATAAAGATATGGCAGAAGCGGCTCAGCAATCCCTATTTTTTGACGGGCAATACGAATATTAAAAGAAGAGACATCCCGAATCATTTTCACTGCACTTTTTTCTGTAATGACTTTTCCTGCTAGGCCAATTCTATGTCCTCCTCGTAGTGTCGCATATCCACGTTTCAATTCCTCTTCCATCGTATAAATTGAGAATTGACTTAATTTATTCAATAAATGGATTGCATCTTCCGCTGTAGCGATATAGTCATAGAAAAACACTTCTCCATGTGCGATACACTCTAGTGGCCTTCCAATTCGAACGCGAATTTCCTCTAGAGTATCGTATTGCTTACAACCTTCAACTAACTGTTTCATCGTTTTCGGTAAAACTTCTAATACTTCTTTCATAAGCTTCTCCCCACTATACTCGACTTACTATTTCAACAACGCGATAAAAATGCAGCCAATTCCAAGTGCTAGAAAAAAGAGTTTCAAGAAAGAAATCTCACTTGCTACACTCGCTATGCCAATTGTCATTGTTAAAATTAATACGGTCGGTCCAACAAACGCCAACATACCATTTATAAACAATGCTTTCTTCGCATCATTCACGTAAAGCATAAGCAAAGCGGCGAATATTTCCGCGCTTCCTGAAAACAACCGAAGTAACCCCATAACAAGCACGGATGTTTCCATTGCCGCTAGCCACTGTTTCATTCTCCCACCTTCTCCCATAACAGTTACTACTTCCTTATTCTGAAAAAGAATATATTTGTACAACCATATGCAGAGGTTGTCTATTTCAGAAGTAAAAACATAATTTTTCTCTATCGACTTAATAGAAAGCTGAATATTCTAATTATTTTATGGTATATTTAATAGAAAAGGAGCATAGATGATGAAGCAAGTTACTTTATTACCACTCGATTTACGATATGCAAATGTGCTTTTTGAGCTATCAAGCAATCCACATGTAAAAAATGCATTAGGGCTAAAAGTAGAATCAGTGGAAGATACAAAAACATTCATTCTTTTTGCAATTGAAGAGGAACGAAAAAAGCACTCCTTATCAAGAGTGATTGTAAGTGAGGAAAATGAAATAATTGGCCTCACGACACTTAAACATATTAATTACGAACAAAAGCACTCACATATTGGAAGTTGGCTCGGCTATCAATATTGGGGAAGAGGATATAACGAATCTGCTAAAAAAGAGATCTTTAAAATCGCTTTTTTAGACTTGCAACTTACATACGTATTTGCCGGTGCTAAAACGAATAACATTCGCTCTTTAAAAGCACAAGAGAAACTACCTTACATTTCATTACATGTGGAAAAACAATTTCCAGACATACACGCTGCTTTGGAGAAAGAAGTAAAATCACCTTGCGTACTGCATGTTGTATCATGCGAAAAATTTTCAAATTGGTTGGAAGTACAAAATGAGGGGGGAAAATATGAAAGGATTGAAAATTAGTTTAACAATTGTAGTAGAATTAGCTATTATTTATCTTTTTTCAAAAATGGTCGGCTGGTCATTTATGGAGAGCTTTTTCCTTGGCAGTCTAGCAATATTTGCAATTACGTGGTTAATTATTATGAGTACCTTTAGAAATAACAATATGGATCATGCAACGAATAAAACTTTTACCGGTATTGAAACTGGTGAAATACGCCCGTTTCAAATTGTTTTGACTCCATATATTATGGGTACCCTTTCACTCGTCACAGTTAGTTTTGCTATAACTGCAATTTACTATCTGCCCTATTTCCTATAAAAAAAGCACTCGTGATAATCACGAGTGCTTTTCTACTATGCACGAGAAACGTATTTACCTTCACCAGTGTTGATGATAAGCATTTCGCCTTCGTTAATGAAGATTGGTACTTGTACAACAAGACCAGTTTCTAATTTAGCTGGTTTTGTTACGTTAGAAGCTGTGTCACCTTTAATACCAGGCTCTGTTTCTGCAACTTTTAATTCAACTGTGTTCGGAAGTTCAACACCAAGTATTTCATCTTGGTATGTCATAATAGATACTCCCATGTTTTCTTTTAAGAATTTTAATTCGCGCTCGATTTGGTTTTCACCAAGTTCGATTTGCTCATAAGTTTCGTTATCCATAAATACGTGAGACTCACCGCTCGCGTATAAGTATTGCATACGACGGTTTTCGATGTGTGCTTTTTCTACTTTTTCACCTGCACGGAATGTTTTCTCTTGAACAGATCCTGTGCGAAGGTTACGTAGTTTAGAGCGAACGAATGCAGCACCTTTACCTGGCTTTACGTGTTGGAAATCCATTACTTGCCAAAGGGCATTGTCCACTGAAATTGTTAAACCTGTACGAAAATCGTTTACTGAAATCATGTAAAAAAATCCTCCTGTGTATTACAAAATAATAAGTTCTTTTGGTGATTTCGTTATTACTTCATTACCTTCACTTGTTACAATGATATCATCTTCAATACGTACCCCGCCAACACCTGGAATATAAATACCTGGTTCTACTGTTACAGCCATACCTGGTTCAAGTACTGTATCAGAACGGAACGCTAAACCTGGTGCTTCATGGATTTCAAGACCGATTCCATGACCAGTAGAGTGTCCGAAGTATTCACCATATCCTTTTTCCGTTATGTAATCACGCGTTAATGCATCAGCCTCACGACCCGTTAAACCAGCTTTAATACCGTTCACACCACGTAGTTGTGCTTCTAAAACAATATTATAAATTTCTTTTAATTTATCAGATGGTTCACCGACTGCAATCGTACGAGTAATATCAGAGCAATATCCTTTGTAATAAGCGCCGAAGTCTAATGTAACGAAATCTCCTTTTTCTATCACTTTTTCAGATGCCACGCCGTGCGGTAATGCCGAACGAAGACCTGAAGCAACGATAATATCAAACGAAGAAGATGTTGCTCCTTGTTTTCTCATGAAAAATTCAAGTTCATTTGACACTTCAATTTCAGATACTCCCGGGCGAATGAATGATAGAATATGCTCAAAGGCAGCATCTGCAATCTGTGCAGCTTCCTTTAATATCTTAATCTCTGAATCAGTCTTTATCAAGCGTAACTTTTCTACAAGCCCAGAAGTTGGGATGAATTCAGCTTCGATCGCTTCATTATGCGTTACGTAAGAGCTATATGTAAGAGTATCTTGCTCAAATCCTAGCTTTTGAATTCCAAGTTCTTTAACTTGTTTCGCAACTTCATCAAGAATTAATCCTGCATGCTGCACTATTTCGTATCCAACCGCTTGCTTACTAGCTTGCTCTACATAACGGAAATCTGTAATAAATAGAGCACGCTCTTTTGAAATTAGTACAACACCAGCTGTTCCTGTGAAATTCGCCATATATCTACGGCTATGTTCATTCGTTAATACGATACCGTCAATACCAGCCTCATCAAACGCACTTCTTAATCTCTCGATCTTTTCCATTACTTTATGCCTCCCTCAATTTCTCCATTAATGCAAATAACGCTAACTTATAGCCATAAAAACCAAATCCAACAATTTGTCCCGCACAAACAGCCGCCGTCACAGATTCGTGACGGAACGATTCACGCTGGTGAATGTTAGAAATATGTACTTCAATAACAGGAATCGAAATGCTCGCAATTGCATCTCGAATCGCATAGCTATAATGCGTAAATGCTCCAGGATTTAAAATGATCCCTTCATATATATCTTCAGCCTCATGAAGACGATCGATAATAGCACCTTCATGATTCGATTGGAAACATTCTAACTCCACTCCCATTTTCTCTGCTTCGTGTTTCATATCTGTTTCAAGCGTCGCTAACGTTCCTTTTCCGTATACATTTACTTCCCTAACGCCAAGGCGATTTAGGTTAGGACCATTTACGAGGAGTAACTTTTTCATTTTCTTAAAACTCCTTAATATTAAAAAATGTCTATACGACATTTTAACATAGGAATCACTTATTTGAATAGTTTGTCTTCTCGACCCCTTCTCCTCTATTTGTATTATTCGATTCGAATGCTACAGAATACGAAATAAAAACACCATATAATATAAAGATACATATTGTCGTTACAATTGTTTCTTTCGGTAAATGGAGTGCACTTTTAATAACAGGTGCCATTAGCCCCATCCCCAAAAATAATAATGCCCACCAAAACAAACCGTATAGTACGCCAGGGAATACTCCTTCAAACTTTTTAAAAAGGGCTTTATAGAGAAATGCCACTAAAATTGAAAGAAGTCCCATACAAACGATACCTAGTACATTTCCCCAAACCCCTTCTTTCCAATCTCCAAATGCAAACGGTAAAAGTAAATAGTTAGGTCCAGCTTCTGTAAATGAGAATATATGAAGGAAATACCATATACCTCCCCAAAATAAGCCACCAAATAAACCAATTTGTACAAAGTTTCTTATTGTTGATTGTTCTTGATTCACATTGACACCTCCGCTCACTAGTATGCCCGAAACTATTTTGAGGCATGTTTAAATCCTGCAAAATTTGTCTATAAAAAGAATAAGAAATGTCCGACTCTCGTAACATTTTCCCTTGTCATCTGCCTGTATTTGTCGATAAAATAAAGGAAACTCGGTGATTGTCTTATTTCAAGATGACAAAACCAAGTATGACAATTGCCTCTTTTTCTACATAAGAGAGAAACAAATACAGGTTGGTGTTAACATGGCAGAAGAGTCAAAACAAATATATGGCGGGCAGGCAGTCATAGAAGGAGTTATGTTTGGCGGTAGAGAATATACTGTTACAGCGGTTCGTCGTAAAGATAAATCGATTGAATTTTATCGTTTACCACGCGTTCGTAATAAAGCATTATCTCTACTAAAGAAAATTCCATTTTTACGAGGTATTGCCGCTATTGTGGATGCAAGTGCGAATGGAGCGAAACATTTAAACTTTGCTTCAGAACGATTTGATGTCCACCCAGAAGAAGATGAACAACTTGCAAATAAAAAAGAAGAACAATCAAAATTAACGATGGTATTAGGAGTTGCAGCAGTTGGCGTTTTATCGTTCATATTCGGTAAAGTAATTTTCACAGCAGTTCCTGCACTTTTAGCTGAATTAACGAGACCGATTTTCCCATCTCATACAGGGCAAATCATTGTCGAAAGTGTCATTAAGCTCATGCTATTATTGAGCTATATATACTTCATTTCTTTAACCCCACTTATTAAGCGGGTATTTCAGTACCACGGTGCGGAACATAAAGTAATCAATGCTTACGAGAATAACCTTCCACTGACTGTAGAAAATGTTCAAAAGCAAACTCGCCTCCATTATCGCTGTGGCAGTAGCTTTATAATATTTACAGTCATTATTGGAATGTTTGTTTATTTCCTAGTTCCTACAGATCCACTTTGGGCAAGGGTAGTAAACAGAATTTTATTAATTCCAGTTGTTCTCGGCATTTCTTTTGAAGTATTACAATTTACCAATCGATTACGAGATGTCCCTGTTTTGCGAGTACTTGGATATCCAGGATTATGGCTGCAACTATTAACAACGAAAGAACCAACAGATGATCAAGCGGAAGTTGCAATCGCATCGTTTGAAGAATTATTACGTTTAGAAAACAAACAATAATTATTTAAAAATGGTGTTCAACTCCTTTCCTCATCGTTAATATACTAATTTTAATATATGTTTTTAGGAGGTGTCCCTTATGAACGGTCGTTCGTTTACATTCGCTATATTTGTGCTTATTATCGGATTAGCAATATTCGGCCTTGTTTCATCTGTTATTACAAATCCAATGGAAGTATTGAAAAACATTGGTATCATGTTAGCTGTCGTCGGTATCTTTTACTTACTCTACAAAATGTTTACAAACTCTAGTGGTTCTGCAAATTCGCAAAGCTCATATAAGCGTGCAGCGAAACAATCGAACCGCAAACACGGGAAACAAAATGTAGCACCCCTAAGTAATTCTTTCTTGAAACGAAATGCTTCTGATGACAAGGGGAAAAAGGGTAATTCTCCATCGTTGAAAAGAAAAAGAAAACAATCTCATTTAACTGTCATTGAAGGTAAAAAAAACAAAAAGAAAGACCGTGCTTCCTTTTAGGAAATACGGTCTTTTTTATCTCAATTAGTATGGGCAAATAATCAGTGGGGATGAGAAAAGCCCCGACTGATTAAAGTTTCACTTTATATGTTGAAGTACTTCTTTCAAACTTTTATCTTTCATACTTTCGATACGAAGGTGATGGTTTTCAAATTGTAAATTTCTTGTCACATCATTAGGTACGACGACACATTTTAATCCTGCTGCCACCGCTGCTTTCAATCCATTTAATGAATCTTCAAATACAACAGCTTCTGATGGTTCAATTCCTAATTCTTCTATCGCAACTTTATAAAGAGCTGGATCTGGTTTTACCTTCTCTACATCTTCTCGCGTTTTAATCACTTCAAAATAATCTCTAATTTGTAGCTCTTCTAAAAAACGAACGACCCACTCCCTAGATGAACTAGAGGCTAATGCGATTTTCAATCCAAGTTCTTTCGCTTCTTCTAAATATTCTTTTACCCCGTCACGTGCTTTCGGTATTTTCATTTTTTCTTTATGTAAAGTTGTTACTTTTTCCTTTAATGTATGCTCATTAAACTTTTCTTTTAATTGCTCTTTTAAATATGCATAAAGCACTTCATCTGTCGTTCCAATACATTTCGCAAATTCCTCTAAAGGTAACTCGCTGCCGTATTCACGAACAGCATCTCTGAAAGAGTGAAACCATATTGTTTCTGTGTCCACAATTAATCCATCAAAATCAAAAATAATCGCTTTCATGATTCTCCCGTCCTTTTCGATTGAAATAAAAAAGGAAACGCCACACGTTCCCCTTAATTACTTTTCTCTTCATTTGCTTTTTGAACACCACGAAGTGTTTCTACTCGAACTTCATCTTGTTCAAAGTATTGTACTAAATCACCGATACGGTCAATTGATTCCCAACTTAAATGATGTTCAATTCCTTCTACATCATTATAAATTTTGCTTTCATCCACACCGATAATGCGCATAAACTGTTCTAACAATTCATGACGATATACGAGACGTTCTCCGATTTTTTTACCTTTTGATGTTAATACAAGCCCTCTATATTTTTCATAAATTAGATATTCGTCTTTGTCTAATTTTTGTACCATTTTTGTTACAGAGGATGGATGTACACTAAGCGCTTCAGCAATATCAGATACACGGGCATAACCCTTTTCATCAATCAACAAATAAATTTGTTCAATATAATCTTCCATACTAGGGGTAGGCATCGGTTTCCTCCATCCAATTTCATTTTGCTTATTCCGTACGAAGCAATCAATAAAATGATACACCAGAAAGAATAACGTGACAAGGTGGAAACGAGCCTAAATATATAAAACAAAAAAAGAATCCAGATTTCCCTTATGTAAAATATTGAATTTCTGCATCGGGAAAATACTCATATATATAACCTCGTATTGTTTCTTCCAATACTTCTGCATCATCCTTTTGATATACATATTTCCCAATACCGTATCGTCCCCATTTATATTTCCGCTTCTCTTCATCCATTTCAAGTTTCGTATTCGGATAACGTTCTTGAATGACTTTTTTGGCTGGTTTCGTAAAACGATGTTGAATTAATTCGAACGTTAAATTTGGTATCGTCATGTCTTTTAACTCATTGTACAATCGTTCAAACAATTCACGGTACCCTTCTTCCCACCCTTCATGCATATAAATTGGCGCAACAATAAAGCCAAGAGGATAATTAGCCCCCGCTACTTTACGAGCAGCCTCAATTCGCTCTTCAAATGGCGATGTCCCTGGTTCAAAATTTTTAATCACATAACGTGAATTAATACTAAATCGAAAACGCGTTTTCCCATTATGCTTTGCATCTAATAAATGATCAACATGCGAATATTTCGTAACGAAACGTAAACGTCCATGTTCACTTTCTCCGATAAACTCTATCGCCCGCTTTAATGCATGTGTCAAATGATCAATTCCAACGATGTCTGATGTACACGCCGCTTCAAATCTTGTTATTTCAGGGGCCCTTTCATCCATATATTGCTTTGCCTTCTCAAATATTTCATCTAGATTCACATACACCCTTACGTAAGGTTTGCTCCCAAGTGTCGTTTGCAAATAACAATAATGACAATGCCCCATACATCCTGTTGCAAGCGGGATTGCATATTCAGCTGAAGGTTTTGATGTATCGAACTTTAACGTCTTCCTCACCCCAACGACAAGTGTTGCTTTTGCATTACGATACTTTTGCAATTCATTTTCCCCTGGAAAATTTCTAATTTGATTATGTGATGTCGTTTCACGAATTTCTAATCCCATCTTCGTAAACTTCTCATAAAGCTCTTTTCCAAGCGGATATTCGAGTGCCCTCGGTTCAAAGTAAACGAGTTTTGGCATAAATGGTTTCATGTGCTTCCCTCCTCTCGTTAGTATGGGAAGCACATGAAAATTAACACAGATTAAAGTTTTCCACTTCAGTAACTTGCTTTGCAAGTTACTGACTGTTATAATTTGGATAACAGCTACCTTGCAAGGCAAGTTACCTGGATAAAAGGTGGTGAAATCATGCACAGCCAAATGTTAAAAGGTGTACTAGAAGGTTGCATTCTATATATCATTTCACAAGAAGAAGTGTACGGATATGAACTAAGTACAAAATTAAATAATCACGGCTTTACATTCGTAAGTGAAGGAAGCATCTATCCTTTATTGTTACGCATGCAAAAAGAGAAACTTATTGAAGGTACATTAAAGGCTTCCTCTCTTGGACCGAAGCGAAAATATTATCACGTAACTGATAAGGGATTAGAACAACTTGAAGAATTTAAAAAAAGTTGGGGAATGGTTTCAACGACGGTAAACAACTTATTACAGGGGGAGTGATGGGGATGAAGGCGAAAGATTTAATCGAATTAAATAATCAAAAGCGTAAATTATTAAATGCAGAAAACGAAACCACCTATAGTGACATGTTAATATACATCCGCCTAGCTAAAGTGCCAGAGTACCAAGCAGAAGAACTGCTAATTGAAATTCTTGATCACCTTATTGAAGCTCAACAAAAAGAAAAAAGTGCTTATGATATTTTTGGTGACGACTTACAGGCGTACTGTGACGAGCTAATTGCTGCTCTACCGAAGCCAAGTTTATGGGAACAATTATCGATTCCTTTATTTATAACTAGTTATCTGTTAGCAATATACTTTGCTATTTCTTCCGTAATTGCATTGGTATTTCCCTTATTTTCAAATGAAGCACGTTTTAAATTTGTACACATTGATTTCATTTATCTGCTCGTATTTATCTTGTCCGTACATCTTATGATACGTTTTGTTTTCGATTTTATTAACACTGATTTATTTAAAAACACAACAACTATTTGGAGGCATATAGGAAGTTTTTTAATACGCCATAGCCTATGGATACTATTAATTGGTATTTCCTTTTTATTTATAAAAAAGCCCTATACTACTCTGCAAATTTCACCTTGGATTGGCGCTTTACTTGCCATCTCTTGCTATGCACTATATAAACTTTTCTTCAAAAAAGAATACTTAGAATTTAAAAAGGAGTAACGAGGTTATGACCGAAAAAGAAATGGTTAAGTTAAACAATGAAAAAAGAAAATTATTAACACCTGAAAACGAAGCTGCTTATGGTGATATGCTTATTTATCTACGCTTTACTAGCGTTCCGCAAAAGCAAATGGAAGAATTGCTTTTAGAAATATTGGATCATCTTTTAGAAGCGCAAGAAGATGGTAAAAATGCACATGATATTTTCGGAGAAGATTTAAAAGCTTACTGCGACGAATTGATTAACTCTTCAGAGCATCAAAATTCTTTCCAACAAGCTACCGTTATTGGATTTGCAGTTAGTTTATTATTAGCTATTCAAATTGGATACGATACATTTACTACTCTTATGCAAAAACTATTTACAGATACAAACACTTCAGAAATTCCACTTAGTATTCCTGGAACAATATTATCTGCTATCGTTTTAACAATCGGTGCTTTCATAACTTTTTCGTTATTTAGACGTTTTTCTTTTACAATACTGGTTTCCTGGAAACAAAAAGCACTCCTCTTATTATCAGTGTTTATACCTTTTATCTTATCAGTTTTTTCAAACGTATTTTTTAAAACACAACCATACTTATTTTATAATTTGTCTATTTGGCAAGGTGCTCTTGTTACACTTTCTTTTTATATTCTGTACAAATTTTTATATAAAACATCTAAATTTTAACAGCCTTTCAAACGGCTGTTTTTCTTCTGTCTAATTTTACAAATTGAAAAATTTCATAAAGAAAATAAGAAAAATGCAAAATAATTAAAGTTAATTGTTGACGTGATGCTTTTATTATCGGTATCATAAATCTTCGTGAGCAATTATTTTTCGTTATACGATTTTTTTATTATTATTGAATTTTTGAGAGGAGAAATTTGATGTCAGTTAAGAAGAAAACGCAAGTACGCACCGGCAAAATGGTACGTGAACTAATGTTAGCAGACGAAGATGTAAATGCTTCGCTAATTATGGTATATAGTGAAAACGGTGTAAACGCAGAAATTAAAATCGAGGGCTTAACGCCAAAATGTAACGAAGAATTATTTTTGAGCGGAAACGTGGATTGGAACAAGAGTGTTATTTATAAAATTGTTGATTTCACTGGGAACGCTGAGGTTGGTAAAGTTACATTAACAGCGATGAACAAAAATAATGTTTCTCTAGAAGTTGAACGCGTTATGTGGAGCAAAGAAAATAAAGAAGCTGCTGAGCAAGAAGAAACAGTTGTAGAAGCTACTCCGAAAAAAGAAGTAGTTGTAGAAGCTCCAAAAGCAGTTACACCTGCTCCAAAGCCTATTACGCGAGTAGAAACACCTGCTGCACCTAAACCTACTCCGGTACCAACGCCGAAGTCAGTAAGTGTTGAAGCAGCTATAGAACTATCTACTCCAGCACCTGTGAAAAAAGCAGTACCTACTCCAGTTACAAAGCAAGAGACAGCACCGGTTACTCCTACAAAACCGAAGCAACCTGCTTTGACTGAAACAAATACAAAACTACAAGAAAATTATGTTAAACTTGTGAAAAAGACAATTGAAGTTTGTCAAGATTACGAGCTTGGCATCGACATAGATGATTCTATTGAAGGATTAAAAAAAGAACTACAAAGCCAAGGTATTAGCGTTACATTCGACAAAGAAATTATGGACGTTGTAAATCGCCTTCGTTCTTTACAAGATAAAGGAATCAAAGTAGAAAAAGTACTTAATTTACTATAAAAATAAGGAGATGGCGGTCGCCATCTCCTTATTTTTTATAATTCCATTCATTACTTTCATACTTCTCTTTTGCTAAAGTTTGAACTTCATGAAGCTGTTCTTCTGTTAGTTCATACGGCACAAGCTCTATATCTAAACCTTTTTCAAATCCAGTTTCAAACGCTTTAATTAACTGTTCAATCGTAAATGTACGGTCTGTTAATTCATTAATCGCTACCGCTTTAGAAGAAAACATGTTTTTCATACGCTCTTTTACTCGCTCATTTTGGAATAAAAATAGGTCGTATAACTCATCTAAATCTATTTCTAACGGAATAGAACCGTGTTGTAAGATAACACCTTTTTGACGTGTTTGAGCACTACCCGCGATTTTTCTTCCTTCAACTACAATTTCATACCAAGATGGTGCATCAAAACATACTCCTGAACGCGGATTTTTTAAATTCTCACGATCCGCTTCTGTTTTCGGAACTGCATAATACGCTTCTAATCCTAATGCCTTAAAACCGTCCAATAAGCCTTGCGAAATAATTCGATATGCTTCTGTAACTGTTTTTGGCATATTCGGATGATCTTCAGACACAATAACACTGTACGTTAATTCTTTGTCATGTAGTACACCCCTGCCGCCTGTTTGACGACGAACAAATCCATATTTCTTTTCGTTAACTACATCCATATTTATATCTTTTTCAACACGCTGGAAATACCCGACTGTTAATGTTGGTACTTCCCATTCATAAAAACGAATTGTTGGTGACATTTTCTTTGCACTTTGCCAATTTAATAAACATTCATCTAACGCCATATTAAATGCTGGTGAACATTGACCAGAGTTAATATAACACCATTTTTCTTTTCCCATCCTGCACCTCATATAACCAATTATTTTTCACATTCTCTAGTCTACCAAATTCGACAAAATTTGTGAAAGAATACGAAATTTCTTCTTATATACAAATGAATCTGTTGCATAAATACATATGGGCATTATAATATTGAAAGTAGGATAAGAAAAAAGGGAGCGATAGAATCGTGTCAACAAACTTGATTATTATACTAGCCGCAATTGCAGCATTCATCGGCTACACTGTATGGATGTATTTCTATCAGAAAAAATTAATTAAAACACTTTCAGAAGATGAATTTCGCGCTGGCTACCGTAAAGCACAGCTTATCGATATTCGCGAAGCGGATGAATTTAACGCGGGACATATTTTAGGTGCGCGTAACATTCCATTATCACAAATTCGCCTTCGCCACAAAGAACTCCGCCAAGATCAACCGGTTTATTTATATTGCCAAAGCGGATTCCGTACAGGTCGTGCAGCTCAATACTTAAAAAAACAAGGCTACACAGATTTCTACCAATTAAAAGGTGGATTTAAATCTTGGTCAGGAAAAATTAAAAAGAAATAATATACAAAAAACTAGCTGCACGATACAGCTAGTTTTTTCATTCCATATTGTTCGCAATGTACAGCAGATTTTGTTTAATCACATCTTCAACTTTCTCATCTACATTACGATATAATAGCTGATATTCAATCCCCTTCTCTTTCCATATAAGCGTAGCAAATTCGTCCCCTCGCTCGTAATCATCCTTATTTTTAAAATAAGCAGGTGCTCCATTATTCAATTTCATTTGTTCTTGAAATCGATTCTCTTCTACGAGGTATGGAAAACTGTAAGAAAAGTTGGCCACTGTTAATTCTATATAATCGTGCCTTCCTTTCTCTTGTTGCTTATATTTAATCGTTAAGACAGCATTCTTCTTTCCCATCGTTCTTACCTCTCCCTTCACATCACTCGTGATGTCATAAGGTAAAAACGTTGGAACTTTAAACTTTGCCGGAAAATATTTTGGAAGTTCCTTTAGGGGAATCGGATCAGTAACACGGTCCTTAGCCCCTCCTGTTGTTCCTACAAATGTTTTTTCTTCTTGCATCGTTTGCTGAAATGAACATGAGCTAAGTATTACACTAGAAAACACGAAACAAATGATTCCTTTTTTCAATTTGTTTCCGCCCTTTCATACCGTTCTCTTAACGAGTGAAGCGTTTATACTCTCTACTATTCGCTTCGTTATCAAACGCCTCCTCCGAAAACTTTCCACGTTATTCTCACACATTTTGACAAAAATTCTTTGCAGACATACAAAAAAGACCCCACTATTCTTACGCCCAAATAAAAAGGTTACGCGAACAACAGAAGTCATGCTTATAACATAGATTGTGAAAAGCTTTTCAGGTCAAGATTTTTTTCATTCTTATTATTTTCCCCTTATAATTAAGGAAAGAGGTGATACATATGGCCAATATAAAACAAATTGCAAAAACTGCTGGTGTATCTATATCAACTGTTTCTCGTGTCCTTAATAATCATCCTTACGTAAAAGAGGAAAAACGTAAGCGTGTTTTAGATGCAGTTGAAGAATTGAACTATGCAAAAAATATAAATGCTATCCATTTAATAAAGGGTAAAACATATACAATTGGCGTTATGCTACCTTTTATTAATCTTCCGTACTTTAGCACGATCATTGAAGGAATCGGAAACGAAGCGTTAGCAGCTGGATATCATATTAATTTATGCCAAACGAATTACGATAGTATTGAAGAAATTCGCGTTCTTGAAATGATGAAAATGAAGCAATTTGACGGGATGATTATTTGCTCTCGCACGAGTTCATGGGAACAAATTGAACCGTTCGCAAAATTTGCCCCTATTATTTCATGTGAAAAAATGAAACATCCCCTCATTTCATCTGTCTATGTAGATCATTACGAAGGATTCCGCCTTGGTACTTCCTATTTACTCAGTAAAGGTCATGAAAAAATCGGCATTTGTTTAGCAAGAAAAACAAGTGCTAATTCAATCGATCGTGAAAAAGCTTTCGCCGATACTCTTCATCAAGAAGGAAAAACAGTGCACCCTGATTGGGTTTTTCATCAATGTTATACGATGCAGGACGGGGCAAAAATACTTCATCGTATTTTAAACATAAAAAATCGTCCAACCGCTATTTTCACAGCGAACGATCAAGTAGCTGCTGGTTTATTAACAGAGGCAAAAAAACATGGCATTCGCATACCTGAAGACCTCGCTATCCTGGGATTTGATAACCATGAAATTTCAAAAGCATTAGAAATTACAACTATTGAGCATCCCGGGCTCACAATGGGATCACGTGCTTTTTCTTTATTTCATAAACAGATACAAAACGAACACATTATTGGAAACTCAGAAGAACTTTCATTCCATTTAATTGAGCGAAAAACAGTCTAGAAAAGAGTGCCAACCATAGCACTCTTTTTTCAGTTCTTCACCTATTGACTTTATATTTTTTATCTCATATAATGAACCTAACGAACGGTAGGTAGGGGATGAAAATGACAGCAAACCGCATTAAAGCTGTAGCACTTTCTCATTTCGCGCGCTACGGCTACGAAGGAACTTCATTAGCAAATATTGCTCAAGAAGTTGGGATTAAAAAACCATCGATTTACGCACACTTTAAAGGAAAAGAAGAGCTATATTTTACATGCTTAGAATCCGCTCTTCAAAAAGATTTACAAAGCTTCACTGACGATATCGAAAATTTTTCAAAATCGTCTACTGAAGAATTGCTAGTAAATCTGTTAAAAGGTTATGCAAAACGATTTGGTGAAAGTGAAGAATCAATGTTTTGGTTACGAACTTCTTATTTTCCGCCGGATGCATTTCGCGAACAAATTATTGATAAAGCGAATGTACACATTGAAAATGTCGGAAAACTTTTATTCCCTGTGTTTAAAAGAGCAAGCGAACAAGATGAACTGCATAACATTGAAGTAAAAGATGCTTTGGAGGCTTTTTTATGCTTACTTGACGGCCTTATGGTTGAACTACTATACGCAGGTTTAAATCGTTTTGAGACACGTTTAGAAGCTTCTTGGAAAGTATTTTGGCGCGGCCTTTCAAACTGACGGATTGCTCCTTTGCAATGCGTCGTTTTTAAGCCCTTTACCTAACGACTGGTAGGAAGGAGAAATGACATATGGCATGGATTTATGTAATCATAGCTGGTATTATTGAAATCTTTTGGGTTATTGGACTTAAAAAAGCGGAGGCACCACTTGAGTGGGCTGGTGTTGCTCTATTAATTACAATTAGTTTCGTCTTATTATTTAGAGCATATAAAGATTTACCTGTCGGCACTGTATACGCAGTCTTTACAGGAATTGGAGCTGGTGGAATCGTTCTTACAGAGATTTTCATCTTCGGAGAACCTTTCTCTATCGTAAAAGTATTATTAATCGGTTTAATCTTCTTCGGAGTAATTGGTTTAAAACGAGTAACAGAAGAAAAAGAAGCGAAGGAGGCCGCATAAAATGGCTTGGGTATTTTTAATTCTAGCTGGTATTTGTGAAATTGTTGGTGTACTCTTTATGAAAGTAGCCACTGAAAAGAAAGGCTGGGCACCAAAAGTAATTTTAATCGCTAACTTTGGCGTAAGCTTCTTCTTCTTATCTCTTGCAATGAACACATTACCGATGGGAACTGCTTACGCAATTTGGACTGGAATCGGAACTGCCGGAAGTGCACTTCTCGGGATTCTTATTTTCCGCGAGTCAGCGGATTGGCGTCGCCTTGCCTTCTTAAGCTGCATTCTATGCGGCGCTGTTGGCTTAAAATTATTAGGCTAACGTGAGGTGAATGTCATGTGGAAAGAAAAAGGAAAACAAATGTTAGCATGGATTACACTCGGGATCGTCATTCTATTACAAATAAGTTTTCATATAATAGAATGGTTGTTTCATAAAGTACTATTCATTCTTACATTCCTTCCTAACATGGCACTTGAAATTGCATCTATCGCTTGGTCAATTATTGCCTCCATTACAATCGTGATTATATGGAGTATCGCCAAGCTATGGAACAAGTTATTTAAAAAGGACAGTTCTTCTGAAAAGAAGTAACTGTCCTTTTTTTATCCCGCTATTCGCGGGCAGTAAGACCCCCACCTCAAAATTCGGCGAATGCGAGGGAGTTAGGTGGGAGTCGGGCTGCCCGTAAACGCCCGATTGGTGCGGGCTAATAATCAGTGGGGATGGACAAAACCCCCACTGATTAAAGTTTCACTTTATATTCATTCAGATTTTCTATAGAAATTTGATGCGATCAGACAAAGCAGACCAGCTATGACAACACTCATACCAATCCCTTTATGCAAATTAGGAAATGGCGATGGTATATCTGAGTAAAAATTTGCTAATATGAGACCAATTGAAAATAAAAGGACTCCTATTCTATATAACCATTTTCTTTTTTTCATCATTCTCCCTCCTAAAATTTTTCATATCCTTCTTTCTTTTGGACATACTACCTAAAAAAGGAGTGGGTTATATGCAAAATTCTATACATAAGCAGATCCTGTTTTTATTTTTCCTCTTTCTCATTTTCGTTATCGTTTTCAGCTTTATATTACATACTCCGAAAGATGTGCCTAATAGCCTTTCTGTTTATAAACTTTTGCTCTCGTATTGCCGTTATTGAAAAAGGTGCCTTTTACGAGGCACCTTTTAAAATTCTCTCTTCTCATACAATTTCACTGAAACGAAGATAGATACTATGAACATGCAAATTGAACTAACGAATAACACGCTGTTGTATAGTTGAATTTGTTCCAGGTTGATTTGAAACAAAGTTTCTAAAATAACAATCGGCGCCATGAATATTACTATCGTAATAAAAATAGTTTTTTTATACCCTAGCCAAAACGATATCGGTAAAACAAAGCTTAAATACACTAAAATAAAGCTAATACTAGCAACCATTGTCGTTTCAATAAATTCAAATAGGTTAACCCCATTCTTCATTCCCATCGTGAAACAACCGACCGTTACGCTTATAAAGAGAATAATAATTGCTACTATATATTTCGCATATACAATTTGTTTTCTGAATATTGGCAAACTACTTACTATAACTTCACTCTCATTTTTACTATCTGCTTCAAATGTTTTTACTGTTGCCCCAATTGTAATAATTACTGACATAATTATGAACAGATTTTCCGTATCTGTTAAAGCCATATAAAAGAAAACAGGATACAATATGTACCAAATTAAAAATTTCCATTGAATGATGAAATCTTTTAAAATTAGTTGTTTCAACACTATTCTCCTCTCTCTTACAAATCACGCTCACTATACAAATGAATTGAGAATAACATAGACATGATATATAAAAGAAGCAGCCCAGCTATAAAAAAAACATTTACGACTAGACTCGTGCTCCAAACATTCTCTACATCTAACCATACGTTACTTACAATTAGTCCACTTAAATACCCAAATGCTATTCCGATAAAAGGAGCAATTTGTTTTGCACTGTTATATCCTACTGAGAATTCAATCGGAAGTACAATTATGCTACAAACAAGCCCACCTGTTATACCTCCGAGAATTTCTCCCCACAGCATAAATCCAGTTATATGTTCATTTTGTAACTGAATCAAACCAACCACAAGTGAGAGAATCCCCCCTAACGCAACTAAAATACTTACAAATATGTATTTTGCTATGACAATTCCTTTACGTTGTAACGGTAAACTATTTACTATTATTTCACTTTTATTTTTCCCCTCATAACTCATTGACAGTACCATGCCAAGAAAAGGTATAGATAAGCTAATCGTCATAAGGAAGCTATCACTACGAAAATCAACAATAGCAAGGAAAAACAAACATATAAGATACGCAAACCCTAACTTTCTTTGCAACACTATATCTTTTAAGACTAATTGCTTGATCATGTTTTACCCTCCTAATATGAAAATGTCCCTTCTATAACTCTGCCTCCTGAAACATTTTCATTGAGAGAAACATTGATATGACTATACTTACTAACACTCCGATACCAAGAACACTCATTGCTAGTGTAGCCTCTTGAGAGTGGAGTACTTTTAACATAATTATTTCATCACCAAAAATATTGCACATAAGGCCAATCATACCCATTAAAGGAAAAATCATAATCACATTCAAGACAGTAATAGCTTTATATCCTCCAATGTAATTAGTAGGTATCGTTACTACACAATAAATCAAAGTTGCTACTATTGCTGAAAATATTGCATATCCAGGAATAACTATATCTCTGTTCAACAAAATATTTCCTAATATTACGACTATAGAAGTTATGCTCAAACCGACTATAATAAATAATGTGCTTGAAATATATTTAGCTATAACTATCTCTTTTCTCATTATCGGCAAACTCACTAATACTTTTTCTATTTTACTTTTCTCGTCATAATAAAAAGAAATATATATAATCGTACTACATGTTATAAATAATCCTATTGCAATCCCCATCGGTTCTACGGAATTTCTAAAAACAGATAAAATAGGTATTAAAAAATAGAAAGGAAACATCTTCTTCTGTAAGAAAAACTCCTTCAAAATCAACTGTTGCATATGAATTCCCCTCTCTATAAATCACGCGTTTCATAAATTTTAATTGTAAGAAACATAGAAGCGATATAGACACTAGCTAATATAATTCCTCCAACTATAAATACACCGATATGCACTGGATTCATAATCCACTCAATGAATGAAGGTGTTGTTTCATCCAATCCATCTCCTATGAATATCCAAGCAATTCCACCAACTACCATTGATGCTCCTGACACTATACTTCGTGCTATCTTTGACCTTGTAACATAATAACTAGGAAAGAATGTTACAACAAAAAATACGGCGTAAACAGCTCCATTTATTACTTCATACCATGGAATTTCAATGTATAGATTCGGATGATAGGTACCGATATCACCAATGACCACAATGCCTCTTACAAGAAAAACAACTAACATCGTAGAGAGTATGCCACCAACAATAAATACTGCACTGGAAACATATCTAGCAATTATGATATCCTTTCGGCTTACCGGTAAACTATTTATAATAATGTCACTGTTATTCCTTTCATCCATAAAAGTTAACGTCATAACGGAAGAAAGAGTTATAAATAGACAACTCATCGAAAATAACAATTCACCACTTGGATCTAACATAAATAATACAAGAGGCACAATTAGATTCACTAACCACGTTACCCTAAAAAAGAACAAATCTTTATATATGAGCTGACGCATAAGCACCTCTCCCTTTCGCGGTGTAAACGATAATATCATCTAATGTAGGCTTTTCTAGTACAACTTCATTTCCAAACCAATCGACAATTGCTTGTTTATCCTTCGCTAAACCTTCGAAACCAAATTTATTTTTGCGTAAGCCAACAAATAGTTCTTTTCCTTCTCGATCTAATAAATCATTGTTTCCCTTTACGATTACGTAATTCTCCATTAATTCATCTTTCTCACCAGTAAATATAATTTCTCCATCGTTGATGAACGTAATATAATCCGCGATGCGCTCTAAGTCTGTTGTAATGTGTGTGGAAAATAATACAGATACTTCATCTTCCATTACAATCTCTTGCAGCATATCAAGTAATTCACTTCGAACAACTGGGTCTAATCCTGCTGTCGGTTCATCCATAATGATAAACTCCGCGTGATGTGAAAGTGCAATGGCAATCGCAAATTTCATTTTCATCCCTTTGGATAACTCTTTAATCTTTTTATACGTTGGAACTTGTAATCTCTGCATATACGATTGATACTGCTTTTCGTCCCACTTTTCATATAACGGTGCAATAATACGCTTCATTTGTTCACACGTTAAATCTTCGTAATAATGATTTTCATCATATACAAAACCGATATTTTGTTTTATTTCCTTTTCGGCTTTCTTATTGTCCTTGCCAAAAACTTTTATATCGCCGCTATCTTTTCTAATTAAATTCATAATCATTTTGATTGTCGTACTTTTCCCGGCTCCATTTGGTCCAACAAATCCCATAATATATCCTCGTGGTAATGTAAAACTTACATTTTTCACTGAGAAATCTTGATAACTTTTACAAACGTTTTTTAGCTCTAACATCCCTTATTCCCCCTCATATAAACACGCAATCATCTGCTGTAAATCTTCAAGTGAAAGCTGCAACGCTTTACTTTCATTCACAATCTCTTCCGCTTTACTTTCCAATAAACGAAGCCTTTGTTCTTTTAGTAGTTCATTATTTTTACGTGAAACATAAGTCCCTTTCCCAGCAACAGTTTCTATATATCCTTCTTTTTCAAGCTCCTCGTACGCACGCTTCGTTGTAATTACACTAATCTGTAATTCCTTCGCTAAGCTACGAATAGACGGTAATTGGTCTCCACCCTTTAAACCACCATTTAAAATAAGCTGGCTTAATTGTTTTCTTATTTGCACATAAATAGGGTCTTGGGAAGAATTCGAAATAATAATATTCATGTTTTCCTCCAGTGTGTATATACTGTATATACCTTATATATACAGTATATACACAATATCCTATTTTTGGCAAGAAAAAAAGACCAACATTTTCCTGTTGGTCTTTCGTATATGTATCACTTTTCAAAGCGATCTAACATTTCGTCTCTCATTCCGAAACTAACAACCGCAATTCCTACATACATAAAAAGAAGGAATGCTGGATGAACTGTATTGTACCAGCTGCTATCAACAATTAAATAAATCGTTAACGCCACAACAAGAACAAACGCTAAAATAAACATATAAAAGTGTCGTGTATTACCCATGATAAACTCCTCTCTTCTCTCTTCACCATTCAACAGTATATTGTATCGAATAATTCGATATGACTCAAGGTTAACTTTCTGTTATGTAATCAAGTTCTACCTTTACAATGTCCTCACACGCTATTGAAATGATTGTTCCTTGTTTATCAATCGCTGTCACTTCTCTATTATCCATTACACGGTGCGCTACTCTTTCTAACACTTTCCCTTGGTCTCGGTAACAAAATTCTTTTACATCTTTAATTGTTTCTCCATTTTCTAAATGGTATACCATTCTATAACATCGATATCCCACACTTCCACCCCCGTCTTGCTCGTTTTTTCACATATACATAAAAATGAGTAATTTCTACCTCATCACATCTTCTTAATTTCAATAAAATTCTAACAAAAATAAATACTTTTATCAAACCGACTTTTTCAACAAAAACACCTATAAAACCGCATCTTTACAGCAATATGAAACAAAAAATATAAATTTTCAACATTTTTTCATTCTAGCCACACCAATTTTGCAAAAAAAAGAACCCGCATGTAGCGAGTTCTTTTTTTCCAATCACACTTGTACAGGTGCTAGCTTTTCATAACGTAAAACTGGTTTACGAGCAGCCAATGTTTCATCTAAACGTTTTATTACTGTTGTATGTGGTGCTTCTTGTACAACTTCTGGATTTTCTTCTACCTCTTTAGCAATTTGAATCATCTTATCAATGAAACCATCTAATGTTTCTTTTGATTCTGTTTCTGTTGGCTCAATCATAATACATTCTTCCACATTTAATGGGAAGTAAATTGTTGGTGGATGGTAACCGAAATCAAGCAGACGTTTTGCAATATCTAATGTACGTACACCAAGTTTCTTTTGACGACGACCAGATAATACAAATTCATGCTTGCAATGTCTATCGAACGGAAGATCATAGAATGGTGCTAATCTTCTCATCATATAGTTCGCATTTAATACAGCATACTCAGTTACTGCACGCAAGCCATCTGGGCCCATAGAACGAATATATGTGTATGCACGAACGTTAATTCCGAAGTTACCATAGAATGGTTTTACGCGCCCAATTGCTTCTGGACGATCATAGTTAAAGTGATAGCCATTTTCTGTTTTCTCTAAAATTGGTTTTGGTAAGTACGGAATTAAATCAGCTTTCACACCTACTGGACCAGAACCTGGGCCACCGCCGCCGTGAGGACCTGTAAATGTTTTATGAAGGTTTAAATGCACAACGTCAAATCCCATATCTCCTGGGCGCGCTTGGCTTAATACCGCATTTAAGTTTGCACCATCATAGTATAATTTACCGCCTGCGTTATGGACGATTTCTGCCATTTCTAAAATATTTTCTTCGAATAGGCCTAATGTATTTGGATTTGTTAACATAAGTGCTGCTGTTTCTTCGTTTACAACACGTTTTAAATCATCTAAGTCAACAAGACCATGTTCATTTGATTTCACCGTAATTGTTTCAAAACCAGCTACTGTTGCAGACGCCGGGTTTGTCCCGTGAGCAGAGTCAGGAACAATTACTTTCGTACGGTTAAAGTCACCGTTCGCTTCATGATATGCACGAATCAACATTAATCCTGTCCATTCTCCGTGTGCACCAGCTGCTGGTTGTAACGTAACAGTATCCATACCTGTAATTTCAATTAAATGTTCTTGTAAGTCATACATTAATTCCATTGCACCTTGCACTGTCTTTTCATCTTGAAGTGGATGAATATTTGCAAATCCTGCGAAACGAGCTACGTTTTCATTAATTTTAGGATTATACTTCATCGTACAAGACCCAAGTGGATAGAATCCTGAATCCACACCGTGGTTACGGTTTGAAAGCGCTGTGTAATGGCGCATAATATCAAGTTCAGATACTTCTGGAAGCTCTGCATCTTCTACTCGAATATAATCACTCTCAAACACATCTTCTAATTTTACTTCTTCTACATCTAATTTGGGTAAGCTATATCCTACGCGTCCTTCTTTAGTCACTTCAAAAATAAGTGCTTGGTCTTGGTTCTTCATTGGATAGCCCCCATTTCGTTTACAAGTGTGTCAATTTCCTCTTTTGTACGAAGCTCTGTTACTGCTACAAGCATATGATTTTCATGCTCTTTATAATCACGGCCTAGGTCGTAACCACCGATAATATTCTTTTGTATTAATACATCATTTATTTCTTTAACTGGACGTTTGCAATCTACAACAAATTCATTAAAGAATGGTCCAGCGAACGTTACAGTGAAGCCTTTCGCTTCGAATTGACGTTTTGCATATTGTGCTTTAGAAATGTTTTGACGTGCCATTTCTTTTACACCTTGTTTGCCAAGTGCCGTCATTGCAACAGAAGCTGCTAATGCATTTAACGCTTGGTTTGAACAAATGTTAGACGTCGCTTTATCACGGCGAATATGCTGTTCACGTGCTTGTAACGTTAATACAAATCCACGTTTACCATCTGAATCTACAGTTTGTCCGACAAGACGTCCTGGAATTTTACGCATAAATGCTTTCGTTGTTGCAAAGTAACCACAGTGCGGTCCACCAAACTGCGTTGGGATACCGAATGGTTGTGCATCACCGATTACAACATCAGCACCGAATTTTCCTGGCGGTGTTAATGCGCCTAATGATAATGGATTTGAAGAAACGATAAATAATGATTTTTGTTGATGAACGATTTTTTCGATATCAGCTAACTTTTCCACTTGTCCGAAGAAGTTTGGATATTGAACGATTACACAAGCAACTGTATCATCTACTTCACTTTGTAATACTTCTAAATCTGTTACACCGTTTTTATGATCAATTTCAACAACTTCAAGATTTTGACCTTTTGCATATGTTTCAAGTACCGCTCTTGATTCTGGATGAACTGCCGCTGAAACAAGAATTTTCTTTTTGCGAGTATGACCAGCTGCTAGCATTGCCGCTTCAGCTAAAGCTGTACCTCCGTCATACATAGAAGAGTTTGCTACATCCATTCCTGTTAATTCACAAATCATTGTTTGGAATTCAAAAATTGCTTGTAATTCCCCTTGTGAAATTTCTGGTTGGTATGGTGTGTAAGCTGTATAAAACTCTGAACGAGAAATAACATGATCAACAATTACTGGAGCGTAATGATCGTATACACCTGCTCCTAAGAAAGAAGCATATTCTTTTAAATTAGCATTTTTACTAGCCATTTGAGATAACTCTTTTAAAAGCTCTGGCTCTGATTTTGCTTCTTTAATTTTTAAATCCCCTTTAAAACGAACACTCTCTGGAATATCAGAGAATAATTCGTCGATCGTTTGAACGCCGATCGTTTGTAACATTTCTTTTTTGTCTTCTTCTGTCATTGGAAGATAACGATGCAACATGAAATCTACCCCTCTCCCCGTTACTTTGAACGTTTATAAAATGGTGTTGGAACAACTACTGCTTTGACGCGTTTATTACGAATTTCAATTTCTACTTCTGTATCAACTGCTGCGTATTTTACATCAATTAGTGCTAAACCAATGCTTTTCTTTAACGTTGGAGATTGTGTACCACTCGTTACTTCCCCGATTTTTTCTTCTCCTATAAATACAGGGTAATGCGTACGAGGAATACCGCGTTCGATTACTTCGATGCCGACTAATTTACGAGATGCACCGTTTTCTTTTTGCTCTTTTAACGTTTCTTTTCCAAAGAAATCTGCTTCTTTATTTGGTTTTACCGCAAAGCCAATTCCCGCTTCAATCGGTGTAATATCTTTTGATAACTCCTGTCCGTATAACGGAAGTGTTGCTTCGAAGCGAAGTGTATCACGAGCACCTAAGCCACATGGTTTTAAGCCCTCTTCTGCTCCCACTTCAAGAAGTTTCTCCCAAAGTTTTGCTGCATCTTCACTCTTACAGTAAATTTCGAATCCATCTTCACCTGTGTAACCTGTACGAGATACAAGTGCAGGAATTCCATCTACAAGAATATTATTTTTAAATTTAAAGAACTTAATTTCTTTCAAATCTTCTGACACAACTTTTTGTAAAATGCCTTCTGCTTTTGGTCCTTGAATTGCAAGCTGCGCAACTTCACTAGAAACATTGACTACTTTCGCATCGCCAATTACATGGCTAGCTAACCATTCGTAATCTTTCTCGATATTTGACGCATTGATTACTAATAAATAGTCTTCTTCACCACGTTTGTAGATTAATAAATCATCTACTGTGCCACCATTTTCATAGCACATAGCTGTATATTGTGCGCCCCCTACCTTTAAGGTAGATACGTCATTTGTAACAACACGTTGTAAAAATGCTAAACTATCTACACCTTTTACCTCTACTTCTCCCATATGAGATACATCGAACAAACCTGCTCCTGTACGTACAGCTTCATGTTCCTCTTTAATGCTTGAAAATTGAACTGGTAATTCCCAACCACCGAAGTCGACTGTTTTCCCACCATACTTCGCGTATACATCAAATAACGGTGTACGTTGTAATGTAATCATGCTCTTTCCCCCTTATGCTCTGACAAATCAATAAAAGTTGCTTCCCATATCTAAACATTTTCATTCTGAAAAGATAGGATATACGGAATCTCACTATATTTTTTTATGAAAGCGTAAATAAAAAAGTGCTTTCTTGGATAAAATACGAAAGATTCCACACATTTCACACCATTATCCTAACATCATTCGCTATATTTCATCAATATTCTAGCATAAAAAATAATTTAGAATTTTTTATTCTTAATCCTATTAAATACAACTTTTAAGATTTAGACCTTTATCGTTGTCTATTCTTTAACTTTTAGTAATTGTGATAGCGCCTTATTACAAGGCTTATAATAAAGATTTTTTTAATAATCACTTTAGTTTATAAAAGGTGGGAGAGTCTTAATGAATGTCGATATTTCCGTAGATCGAACGTGGCAAAATAATTTTTTAAAAAGAATTGATGAAGATGGCCCTTGGACAAATTGGGATTTATATCATTTAGCTTATAAAACAGAGAAATCGTTACTCGTCCCTACTTTTGATGGATTGCAAGCACCGAAACATTTATCACATTTCACGCCGCTTCCACATCAATTAGAGGTTGCTCAAAATGTCATTGAACAAATGAATGGTAAAGCGATTCTAGCAGACGAAGTCGGACTTGGAAAAACGATTGAAGCTGGACTTATTTTAAAAGAATATATGGTTCGAGGACTTGTAAAAAAGGTACTCATTCTCGTTCCAGCTTCTCTCGTATCTCAATGGGCGTATGAACTAAACACAAAATTTTTTATTCCTGCGGTCGCTCAAAAGAAAAGTTATTCTTGGGAACAAGCTGATGTCATCGTTTCATCAATCGATACTGCGAAACGTTCACCGCATCGCGATATCGTTTTAAACCTAGAGTATGACCTTATTATTATCGATGAAGCACATAAACTAAAAAATAATAAAACAAAAAACTATGAATTTGCACAGCGATTAAAAAAGAAGTTTTGTTTATTACTAACTGCAACTCCTGTTCAAAATAAAATCGATGAAATCTTCAACCTCGTTTCTTTATTAAAACCAGGTCATTTAGGCAATCAATCTAATTTTGAAGAATATTACGCTTCCAAAAATCGTTCCACTGAATCCGATGAAGATTTAAAAGCTCTTATCAATAAAGTAATGGTTCGAAATAGACGCAATAACACTGGCATTGATTGGCCGAAGAGGCATGTACGAACAATCTTCGTTGAATTCAATGAAGAAGAACAAGCTTTGTATAATGAAATTGAAAATTGGCGTGGACAAGATGCCGTCACATCTGCTTTCTCATCCTTAACTTTAAAACGGGAAGCATGTAGTAGTCGTGAAGCTGTTTACTATTCATTAAAAAAACATGTAGAAAAAAGACAGAAAGAAAATGAGCACTACATAAAGGACCCACATATTGATGTGCTGATGGACAAAATTAATCATATTCCGTTCAACTCCAAAGCAAATAAAGCACTAGAGCTTATAAAAGAAGTTGACGATAAAGTCATTATCTTCACTGAATATAGAGCTTCACAAATGTATTTACAATGGTTCTTACAACAACATGGCATTTCCTCTGTTCCATTTCGCGGTGGATTTAAGCGCGGGAAGAAAGATTGGATGAAGGAGCTTTTCCAAAATCATGCCCAAGTATTAATTGCGACCGAAGCTGGTGGTGAAGGAATTAACTTACAATTTTGTAGCCATATGATTAATTACGACTTACCGTGGAATCCAATGCGACTCGAGCAAAGGATTGGACGTATTCACCGTCTTGGACAAAAAAATGATGTTCATATTTATAACTTAGCAACAAAGCATACTGTTGAAGAGCACATTTTAAAACTACTATATGAAAAAATTAATTTATTTGAACGTGTAATCGGTGAACTCGATGAAATTTTAACGAGAATCAACATGAAAAATATTGATGCGCATATTCAAGAAATTTTCGCTCAGTCAAAAAGCGAAGGTGAAATTCGAATCAAGATGGAAAATTTAACATCTATTATCGATTTTGCGAAGCGCAATGAAGCAGAGGTGCAAGACTATGCAGCAAAATGAAATTCATAATTACTTATATAACTTTTTTGAGGCGAATAACTGCGAAATTTTAGAACGTTCCCCTCACCTATTAGACGTGCAGTTAACAATTGAAATGGATAAATTATTAATGAACCGCCCTTTCTATTGGCACTATCTTGAAAAAACAGGAGGCGTTCCGAACCCGATGCGCCTTACTCTTATTACAAATCCAGAAAACGAAAAAAACGACGGTGAACTTATTCATTACGGTTCACCCCGTTTGCATCAAATATTTGAAACAACAAAAGAACTAGGTTCATACATACGTTTATATGAGGAAGTGAAACATAGCGGGGCAACTCATACGCCCCTTCATCCTTGGCTTGGTGTAAATATAAAAGTATCTTATCAATGCGACCGAAAAAAAGACATACTTCATTCCATCGGTATTCATCTTATTTCCGGGACAATGATTGCAAACTTTCATGACACTTTAGCAGAGATCAAACTCACACCGAAAATACCTGACTTTTGTTTTACCCTCTCACCTATCATTAAGCCACAAAGTGGCTTACAACGTATAGAGGATGCTTTAAAAAGTATAATCGCTGAAGATGACCACACGTGGGCAAAAGAAGCGAGAGTGCGTTGGAATCACGATTTAGACCTTTTAAATCGATTTTACGAAGATAGCGATGAACTTCCAGAAAGCTATGAAATTGAAAAGCAAGCATTACAAGAACAATACGAACCACGCATTACAATACAAATTATAAACGGTGGTCTCTTTTATGTTACCGCAAATCATTTTCTATCTTAAAGAAAGCTCCTTCAGATTGAAGGAGCTTCTTTTAAAATATGTTCCCAGCCTATTCTCTATCTTCATTGCGCTCTTGCTGTTTTTTCTCTGTCATACGTTTCTGATATGCACGATCCTTTGCACTTACATGGTTTGCATCAGTTGGAAGATTCTCTTTTGAACGACCAATTCCATTACTCATCTTTTTCGCCTCCTTTTTGCATGTTTCAAAATGCATCTTTATTTTCAGCTAGAGGCACAATCCTTATACAAAAAAATAAGAGCAGCCAGTAGCTGCTCTTACTCATTCACGTATTTTTGAAACATATCATGGATGCCTTGATTTACGAGGTTCGAGATCTGTTCGTCAGATTTATTCGGATAACGATCACGCAATCTGATAGATGCCTTCACCATTAAATTTTCTAATACAGAACGGCCACCTTCTCCATAAATAATTTCAGCATACTTAACAAGTCTTCCATCCTCTAATGTTGCTGGATTATGATTGAAGAAAAATTTACTCATTGTCTCCACCTCTCTCTTTGATAACGTTTACATTTATATAGATTATTTATGTTATTTATTTCACAATATTGTATGCATGTATATTTAATTGGTTTCATTATAAAGCAACATATCAATAGTAAATATGTGATTTTCCGTCCATTTTGTGAACAAACCAAAAATGAAAGCGTTTCCTTTATTATATACTAAAAAAACTTACTACGCTAGGGGCAATTTTTTAATCTACTAATCATCTACTTTTCTTTTTTTCATTAACCTTATACAATTTTCAGAAATTATATTATAAAATATATGTATGACTTAAGGAGGCCATGTATGAATCAAAATAAAAAAGCTATATTAGATCTTGTCTTTTATCTCGTATTCCCATTCCTCATTTGGAAATTTGCAAAACCTTATATCGATCCTTATTACGCAATGTTAATTTCCTCTGTTCCGGGGATTATTTATACACTGTATACCTTTAAAAAAGAAAAACAGCTTAACGTTACAGGGTTCTTTATTTTAATTACACTTATTTCTAATACAGCGGTAGACTTAATATCTGGGTCGGCTGAACGAATGCTATGGAATGATGCATATTATCATATCGTACTTGGCTGCATCGTTATATGTACAATCTTTATAAAAAAACCACTCATGTTATATTTCGCAGCTGATATCGCAGCACTGCAAGGTCATGATCGTGATAAAAGCCGTGAGCTTTATCGTGATAGTCGTATATATCCAGCACTGCAATATTTAACACTATTTTTCGGCCTTCAATTTATATTAAAAAGCTTCTTGAAAATCTATTTCATCTCTGTTTTCGGTGTAGATGGATATGGTGAAATGAGAGCTATTATGACCGCTGTTGGCTGGGGGATTTCTATTTGTATCGGAATTGGATTTGTATGGGTAAACAATAAAATACATGCGGTTACTGAGGAAAAAGAGTCTGTGCAATAAACAAAAATCCCCTAGCATCTTGTTATACTAGGGGATTTTTGTTTTGCTAAACATATTACGAAAAAGTTAGCTTGATTTTTTTCTTTTATTTTTTACATTTCGATAAAACAAAGCAGCGCTCAGTGGCATAACACCAAACCATTTATTTAAGAATGGCTCTTTCTCCGCACGACGTTGTTGTTTCTGTTGTTTTCGATCCTCTTTTGGAGCATCCATATATGACACAAATTGCTGTGTCACAAAGCGTACATAATCATTAGTAGACATATTATCATCACCTCTACTTGATTAGTATGTCCACTTTTTTATTCATTAATCTTTTGCTTTAATTCATTCATAATTTGCTTTACCGACTTATTTGTCGTATCGATATGAATATCAGCCTCTTCATAATACGCTCGGCGCGATTCAAATTTCGTTATAAATGCATCTATATCTTTCTTCTGAAATAGTGGACGTGTCGTATCTTCACGAAGCCTTTCTGCAATTACATGTGGATCGCAATATAAATACACAACAGTTCCATTTTCCTTCATCCACTTTCGATTTTCCTCTCGTTCAATAATCCCTCCACCAGTTGTCATAATTACATTCTGAACCGGTAGTGAACGTAACATTTCACTTTCATATTCACGAAAAGCCATTTCGCCTTCTTCTGCAAAAATATACCGAATCGCCTTCTCTTTCTGCTCTTCGATTTTTTGATCTGTATCTACAACTTCCATATGGAGTTCTTTACTTAACGCTTTTCCAATTGTTGTTTTCCCGACTCCCATATAGCCGGTTATGTATATAGATTTCATTTTCGTTCCTCTCAATCATCCGTTATTATTTGTTATTATAACGAAAGATGTTACTTTATTTAATAAAAAAACGTTTTGTTCTTCTTGTAAAATGAAGAACAAAACGTAACATACTCGCTTTTACTTATAAGTACCTCTTCTCACCCACTGCGTTGCAATCCATTTCTCACCTTTCGTTACAGGTGCTCCTCCATGTAACGTAAGCTCATTTAGTGATTGATCTTGATAAAAGTACTCAAAGTATACTGCCATTCCCTTTCTAGGGTGTACAGAAAGATTTAATTTCGGAAAGAATGTTTCTCCGCCTTCTTCTACATCATTTAAGTACATCACAAGAGTACTTATACGATTATTAGCAGCTGATCTACTATGTTCCGCAAAATAATCATAGTGCGCTTTATATTCTTGATCTACTTCATAATTTAAAATGTGCAATCCTTCTCCATGCGCTACAGGAACATTCGTGATAGATGAAATTCGTTTTTCAATCTTCGAAGTTAGTTCATTCTCTTCCAAAAATGCACCACTACTCGTTCGAATATCATTTACATCACGTGATGAACCAACTTTAGAACGTTTCATCTTACTTTTAGACAATTCAATTAATTCACCACACTCTTCATCACTTAATACATTTGCTAATACGACAATAAGAGGTTCTTCGAATTTTGAAATAATTTGTATTTCCCTATCCTCTGTCATAATCGTATTTCCTTTATGATCAAAAATAGTTTGTTCCTTATTTTCACCTATTTGATTGTTATTTGTCATTTCCTTATCTCCCTAGAAAAAAATGATTGGATAGCATGAATATATCATATTCTTTCTACCTTTCTCTTTTTTGAGAAAATTTAAACTTTTGACCATTATTCTTATCCCTTTCCTCAAAGAAATTGACTCCCTCCACAATAGAAACTCATGGTTCTTCTCCATATATTTTACATATTATCCTTCTACCCAATCAAATATTTTATTATCCTTTTCCCTATACCGAAAGCTCACTGTATAGAAAACTCTCTGTTTTGTAACACATTGCAACGAAATGATAATAACATCATTTTCAAAGACGTACTTTCCACTCACTTCTCCTCTTTCATACTGAAATAAAAAAACATCCTCTTTTTCTTTTTGCTGTAACTCTCTTTTTATATCTGAAATAGCGCGATCAACAAGTTCCTCCATGAAAAAACTTTGTTCTATTTCAGAATAAAATTTTTTATCCGAAAGTAACATATTCGTTTCGTACATCAAAAAAGAAATGAATAAAATAAGAAAAATAATTGTTCCTGGCATTGCAAATCCATCTTGTTTTCTCATGTTTCTATCTCAATTTCACTATAGCGCACAGCCACGCCTTCATATATTTCACCACTTATATCTTTCACATATATATATAACAAATGAGGTGTTAATTTATACGAAATCGCTTCAATCCTTTGTAATATAAATTCCCTTCCGCGCATATTTACTTTTCTTATTAAATTACTATTCGACTTTTCATACGTCACCTGATCACCATTACGAAGTTGGAGGCGTAAAATATTCCCACCGTTTTCTAGCTCTATCTTCCTCCCACTTGATACTTCACGAAACTCTAATTGCATTTGTCCTAAAAATACATCCCACTCCCAGTCATTTAATCCTTTTGAATGTGTATTTTCTATCCCCATAATATGAAGACGCGGTAAAAGTAAAAAGAACATTGATAAAAGCAACAAACATGCAATCATTTCTATTAATGTAAATCCCGCTTCTTTTTTATTTTTCCTTTGCATAAAGGCATTGCTCCATCGCTTTTCCTCTCATATCTTTCCACATCGTACAAACTTCATCTCCTCTCCAATATGTGTAATATACAATTCCTTTTATGACTTGCTCTTTTACTCGCTTTTCCTCATTCTCATACTTAAATAAGGCCGCTTCTTTTTTTAATAATATTAATGCTTTATAGCTCATTTTTATATTTTTTCTTTCTTGCATAATTAATAATGTTTGCGGGAGCAATAACGATGCCGCCATCATTATTAAACTTAACGCTACAACCATTTCAACCATTACTGATCCTTTTTGACACTTCACGATACGTAAATCTCCCTCTTCCAAGCTGAAATACAATCTCATATTTATACCCTCGATAGGAAAGTAAAATGGTACCACCCCTATTAATATTCCCGCTCGGATTATATGTCATTGGATTTGGAAAGGTATGCAAATCCATTTGGACATCTTTATCATATTCTCTCTTAACAATTAAAAGGTCTGTCTCCGATTCCGAAATATAATACATCTGTTTCCCTTTAAACCAGCGTAACGTATAATGTTGTTGACGCTTAATCGCCAACTGCTGCATATACAAAATATCATTTGAAAACTGTTTCAAAAACTGCTCAACTTTTTGTTTTTCATGTAATGAAGTAACGTTAAAATGCGTAACAACACTCAGTACAGAAATAGCAAATAAGACAAGTAGCATTTCTAAAAGAGTAAAACCTTTTTGCTTCACGATTTCCCAGCTGATACCGTACCATCATCGGAAATATGGATTGGTTCACCTTTCGGGCAAGTTTTTGAAGTAATATACTTTCCTGTTTCAAGTTCCTCTATTGATGGAATCTTATTATGTTGCAAGTGATATGCTTGTATTTGTGCTTCTATAGATTTCACATAGGCTGCACATCCTTTTCCTTGGACGGATGAGCGCTGTGTAACTACATTTGGAATAATTAATAGTAATAATACAGTTATGACAACCATAACTAATAACATTTCTAAAAGAGTAAAACCCTCCTCATTCTGCATGTAAATGCCCCCTATATAGAATTCATCATTTGAAACATCGGCATAATCATCGCTAAGTACATCAAAATGACTATAACCCCAAGACATGTAAATAAAATGGGTTGAATCACAAATAACATACGTTTAATTTTTTGTTCTACCTTTTCAATAATGAGCTCACTGTAATCACCAAGCTCATTTGCTAAATTACCGTTTGCTTGTCCATGCGTAATGATATAAGAAAGTTCTTTCTCGTAATAACCGCTTTTATCAATAATAGATTGTAACGGTTCTCCTGCAATTAATTGCCGCTCAATTCGGTCTGCTTCATACTGAAAGAACGGATGATACTTTTGCTTCATCATTATTGTTAATGCTTCGTGTACCGACAATCCACCGTGTAATAAACCACTTAATTGAGTGGAAAAATAATGCGAATGATTTAAAATAAGAAATGTTTTCATAAGGGGAATACGGATCATAATCTTTACCTTTTGAGTAGGCGGAAGTTTTCGGAAATAAAATATATATAAACTAAATCCCGTTATAACGATAAGAACAATCATATAAATGAAGTAGGGTAATAATTTAATTGCAACTAAAATTTGCTCCGTAAGTGGTGGTGCTGTAGAACGTAAAGAACTATACATCATTTCAAACTGAGGCAATAAAATGAGGTTAAAAACAGAAAGCATAATCATTAAAAAAAATGATAAAAACATAGGATATCGCATTACTTTCATCATATCTTTCCTATATTTATCTTTCTTGTAAAGAAGTACGCTCCCTTGTTGCAAAGCAAAAGAAATGTCACCATGTCGCTCTGCATAAAACAAATAACTTAACATCTCAGAGTGAAACATTAATTGGTGAAAAGAAGCGTGCAAACTTTGTCCATTTTTCAATCCCTCGATCATACGCTGTAACTGTAATTTCTTCCCTAATGGTAGTTGCAACTGCAAAAATTCTAACGCCTGCAAAAGTGAGTAACCTTTCTCTAATAAATCACTTAATCTTTTACATAATAATGCTTGATCACTTAAACTCCATTTTCTCTTAAACATATACATCTTCTTCTAAAAAGCCTAAAGCATACCCTTTTCGAACCGACGATTCCAACGTTTTATAGTGATACGTAACATGTTCTCCACTTGCTTCTTTAATCGCTTGTTTTAATTCATATCCATATAACAGTTCATAAATGCTTGCCTGTCTCACTTTCCTCATTGATTTACATAAAGTTGCACACTTCCCTCTGCAAAATGGACATTTTAATTCGACGAGCCGCTGAGCAGCTACTGCTAATAATGATTGTTCAATTTCTTGCCTTGTAATACCATAATCCATAAATCGCAGTATCGCTCCTTTCGCATCATTTGTATGCAAGGTTGTCATTACTAAATGTCCCGTCAAACTGGCCCTTACAGCTACTTTTGCTGTTTCTTCATCACGAATTTCGCCAACTAAAATAATATCTGGATCATGACGCAAAATAGCCTTTAATCCTGTTTTATATGTGATACCAGCTTTTTCATTTATTTGAATTTGTAATAAACCGTCTTTTCTTTGCTCAACTGGATCTTCTAGTGTAATGATGCGACGTGTTTGCCATTTTCTAGCTACTTCTAATAACGCATACATTGTTGTTGTTTTTCCAGAACCAGTCGGCCCAGTAAATACGAGTAACCCATGCGAATGCTTTAAAAAAGAGAGTAATTTTTCCGCTGAACTTGGAAATAACGAAAGGTGAGACAACGGCTGTACAGATGCTTGTAAATGGAGGCGAATAACGAGACTTTCTTGATATACTGTTGGAAGTGTTGAAAGGCGTAAATACACTTCTTGTCCATCAATTTGTAAGTACAACGAACCATTTTGAGGTTTTCTCCTCTCTCCTATATCCATTGATGCTAAAAATTTAAAGTGTGAAACAAGCTTTTCTCCAAATTCCTTTCCAATACACCGTTTCGTAATTAAATCTTTCCCTATACGTAATTGAATCGCCACATCCTTTTGCCTGGGCACAATATGTAAGTCTGATGCTTGCACCCCACAAGCTTCTTTCATAATCATATTTGCAAAAAGCTCGACACTATTCATCAAGTTTCCCTCCTCACTATGTATATATCATGAAAAAATGCTCAAGAAAAATTAGAGATTTTGTATTTCCACTAAGATAAAAAGGAAAAATATGTTTGTGAAATTATGAACAATTTCTGAACTATTGTCTGAAATTACCTATATAGAAGTTTATCTGTATTATAATGTTAATATCTTGGATAAAGTGATAAAGGTGGAGATCCTCATGGAACAAGCTTTAAAAATTACAGGTGTGTTATCTGACCCTACTCGTTATTACATTTATAAATATATTTCGCAAAAGCATAATTACGTAACTGTACAAGAAATTGCAGATGAGTTTAACATTCATCCAAACGTAGCGCGTTTACATTTATCTAAATTAGAAGATGTTAATATGCTCAAATCAGAAACAAAAAAAACTGGGAAAGGCGGCAGACCAAGCAGACTATACGTCTTGTCTCAAGATGTCATCCAGTTACAATTCCCATTTCGCGATTATCAATTATTAGCACAGATAGCATTTAATTCACTGCTAAGCTTAGGTAGTGCTGGTGAAAAAGCGCTATATGAAACAGGGAAACAATTCGGCAAAGAATTAATGCAACAACATATGCATCGCTTAAATGTAAGTGCAGAAGCATTGACGATAGAACAAAAAATGCTAATCGCAAAAGAAGCATTCTCAACAGCTGGCTTATCCCCTGCTTTTGAATTAAGTACAGATGGCACAAAAATTTTCTATGATGTACACAATTGCCCATTTAAAGAAGTTGCTGCGCATCATCCGACTGAAATTTGTAATATGCACGGAGATATGATGAAGGGGATTTTTGAAATCCTATTCCCGAACGTGGAATTAACACGAAACGATAGTCTACTAGATGGCTGCAAATCTTGTAACTATAAAGTGAAACTTTAATCAGTGGGGAGGTGTTCTTCCCCCACTGATTATTAGCCCGCACCAATCGGGCTTTTACGGGCAGTTATCTCCCACCTAATTTCCTCGCATTTGCCGAATTTTGAGATGGGAGTTTTACTGCCCACAAATAGCGGGATAAAATTCAAATTTAGTTTTTCAACTAAGAAGAAGTCAATATTATAATTGGCTTCTTTTTTATATGAATGAATATTTACAATAGTTAGAAAAATAAACTATAATGAAAAGAGGTTTTACTTTTTTTAGAAAAGGAGGGAGATGGCATGGAGCGCATGTTTCGCGTTCTCGGCTTTTGGACTGGAATTTTCTCGGTTATGTTTTACGTAGGGGATATGCATTCGACCGCACTACTATTTTTAGGACAAACAGGATTCTTCGTACTTTTAAGTTATTTAAAATTAACAGAGCGTATGTATATATACGTATTCGGGGCATATTTAACCGTTTTCTTCATCGGATTTACATGGTACACAACATTTTTACTTGTCCCTGGAGCTGGGCATTAAGAGATGGCAAATTGCCATCTTTTTTTTAATCCCGCAATTCCCTAGTTGACTTATAGGTTTTATTACCTTATATTCTATATAACACATTGGAATTAGGGGGAATTAACATGAATACAATGCTTGTCGGAATTAACATCACAGTCATGCTCATTTTAGTTGGCGTATTGTATTATATGCAACGTAAGCATGTATCTTTTAATAAACGTGTATTTACTGCTTTAGGAGTCGGAATTATATTTGGTCTTATATTACAATTTATTTATGAGCCTACTTCTAAAGTAATTATCGAATCAAATACCTGGTTTAGTTTAATTGGTAACGGTTATGTGAAATTACTTCAAATGATCGTTATGCCACTTATTTTAGTATCTATTATTTCAGCATTTACAAAATTACAATTAACGAAAAACCTTGGTAAAATTAGTGGTCTTATTATCGGAATTTTAATTCTTACTACAGGAATTGCCGCAGCTGTCGGTATCGCAGCAAGCGCAGGATTTGATGTATCAGCGACAGGATTACAACAAGGTGATGCAGAATCTGCTCGTCTGAAATTAGTAGAAGAAAGATTTACTTCTATTGAAAAGACAACAATTCCAGACAAATTGTTAGAACTGTTGCCTACGAATCCTTTTCTTGATTTAACAGGTGCTCGTCCAACATCAACAATTTCTGTTGTAATATTTGCAGCCTTTATCGGGATTGCCTTTATAGGTGTAAAACGAAAATATCCAGAACAAGCAGAGCTATTTAAGAAAATGCTTGATGCTGTATATGCAATCGTAATGCGTATGGTAACATTAATTTTACGTCTTACTCCATACGGCGTATTAGCTCTTATGGCAAAGACAGTTGCTGGTAGCGATATAAATGCTATTTTAAAACTTGGTAACTTCGTGTTAGCGTCTTACGTAGCTCTTATCGTAATGTTTATCATTCACTTATTATTAATCGCACTATCTGGTTTAAATCCAATTCAATATTTGAAAAAAGTGTTCCCTGTATTAACATTTGCATTCACATCTCGCTCTAGTGCTGGTGCAATGCCATTAAATATTGAAGCTCAAAAAGAAAAGCTTGGTATTTCTGAAGGAATCGCTAACTTCGCTGCATCCTTTGGGGTATCTATCGGTCAAAACGGTTGCGCAGGTATTTATCCAGCAATGCTTGCTATGATGGTCGCTCCAACCGTAGGAATCGATCCATTACAACCACAATTTATTTTAACTTTAATCGCTGTCGTTGCTATTAGCTCATTCGGTGTTGCCGGCGTTGGTGGCGGTGCAACATTCGCAGCGTTAATCGTACTATCTACAATGAACTTACCAATCGGCATTGTCGCTCTTGTTATCTCAGTTGAACCATTAATCGATATGGGTCGTACAGCTCTTAACGTAAGTGGTTCGATGACAGCTGGTCTTATTTCTAGTAAATGGCTTGGTGAATTAGATCAGGATACGTACAATCAAGATGATGTAAAAACTGGTGAGATTGCTTCATAATAAAAAAGGACGCTAACAAAAACTGTTAGCGTCCTTTTTTAGTTCTTTTCATCTTCCTCTTTATCTTTTATACATAAGGCATAACATATTGTTTCAAACACTATGTATAAAGCTCTACCGATTACTTCAACCATAGTAAAACACCACCTGTATATTAGAATAGATAATTATAAATAAATTATATATCTTTTCGGACTTTTATAAAAATTACATTTTTGTAAGGTTTTATAAAAACCAATCTTTATACTTCTACTAAAAACTCTTCTAGTTGCTCTTTTAACTCCAATGTAAAATCTCGTTCTTTATACTTCATTTCTATCTCCTTACACATAAAAAAAGAGAATATAATAACATATTCTCTTTTCTCAAATATATTTCATTATCTCACAGCCCGTCCCTTTCACAAATAACCATTTTGCTCGCACCATGTATGAAATTGTCCTACATCTACTCCAACTAACACGATATCCTTTAGCTCTACAGCAATACTTTGTTCCCCAATTACAATAGCAAAATGGGATTCTAATTGTTTTTCATTTTTCTTTACAGTTCCAATTCGGTTCCGATGCGGCCCATCTTTTATATATGCTTTTTGTCCTACAATATCAAAGTTCAAGATTCTCACCTCTTTTACTGCGCTCAAATTGGAAATACAATCTCCACCTCGGAAAATTTCCTTTCATTGCACTATTTCTCTATATATATGACGAAACAATAAAAGAGTCCTTCCTTCTTTACAATTATTTTTTCTTTGTTTCATTTTTATGATTGAAACGTAAAGTTTATAATAAAATACACTTGGAAGCGCTTTCTACGTAATTTTTTATGTTATAATATAAAAGTAGAACTTCGTAAAGAGGGTTAAAAAATGAATACAAACATGATTAACAAAGTAATTGAAGCATTAAAAGTATATGGCTTTCAGGATGTATCATTCTGTGAAGAAACGAAGCAATTTTTATTTCATAACGAAACCGATATTATGAGCGGCTATGCAGAAATAACATATAGTAGTCAATTCGAAAAATTTAACGTACAAATTCATCCAATTGAAACGCATCACCAAGCAGAGTTACAAGAGGTTGAAAGACATATACAAGCTTGCATACGAAAAGTAGAGTATTTAAATGCACTTCTTACTGGACAAACAAAGCTAGATGATAAAATTATTATTATGTAAAAAAAAAGAACGTGAAGCTATCACGTTCTTTTTCATTATACGTTCATTTTCCCCTTCAGCTGTAATCCTGTAACAGATTCTAATACATCCATCGCTTCTTCAAACGTCATATCAAAAATTGTCTTCTCTTCTATATAGGGAAACTGTCTAAAGCGCTTTTCTAACATTTTCACTGCATCCGATGTGAAGTTTGCGCTATCAATGCCAAATTCTGTTTCAAGAAGCACAATCCAATCTAACACATGAAAACCTAATCCATTTACGAATGAAATAAGTTTTTCTTCTGGCTGTGGAGATAAGAATACGTTTCGCTCCAGCTCACTGAAAAGTTCTTCTCCTAAAATTCCTGCTAACTCATCATCATGTTCGCGTTCAATAATCTCTTCATAACCGTAATCATCAACAAGCTCTTCTACTTCTTCACTATCCGCAAAAAGCAATTGACTAAGAATTGCATCTTTCTTAAATTCACTGTTTTGTACAACCTCTAAAAAACTTGTTTCCCATCCATTTTCTAATTTCATATGTATAACTCCTTTATATGCTTTACTTATAATCACTGTGCCCAAAATAGCCTAATGGTAACCTTCACTCTTTTTTTGCAAAAAATATTTCTCGCTACATTCCCACGTCTAACATTCCACTTTATTCAATATATATGAGACAAGCCCCTCAATTTCTCCTTCGAAAATATCAACTTCTCGTAAATGGTAGAATGTCGTTTGCAACTCATTGCCCTTGTGATATATATAAATTTTCTTTTCTAAAGCAATTGCCATCCCTAATTCTGTATGACTTCCATTCCCACCCTCTAGTATGAGTAAGAAAACATCAGCTTCTCGTATCGCTTCTTGTTCTTCTTCACCAATCTTTTGCAATTGTTCTCTATTGGTTGCTCTTTCATTTTTCGTCCAATCATATGTATGCTGCCATCCCACTTCTTTCAACTGGCTTGATACGAAACGAACAAGATGTTTATTTTGAAATCCTGAAGCAATATAAAATTTCATTTATATTCACTCCTTAAATATGTATGGGGAAACTCCTTTTTTAGCGTTAATGGGATTTTTTCAAAAAAAATCCCCATCCTTAGAACTTATTTGCGTTTCAATGATGGGGTGCCTCATGATCTTCTTTTATTTTTTGTTTTTTATAACTTTCATCAGCTAACATTTCTAGTTCAGCTGTTATTTCTGATTTTTCAAGCTCTCGTTCTTGTGAAAATTTCCGTGAAATATAAACAATAACACTACCAACGTACAACACAAAGCATATAATAAGTGCAGTATTTTCATAGAGACTTAGCTCCAACACAGTCACTCCTAATCCATTCGTATTTTCACGCTTAATCAATTGGAATTTCCCTATTAACCATTTGTTACCCCGCATTAACGGGCAGTAAGACCCCCACCTCAAAATTCAACGAAAACAAAGAAGTTAGGTGTGGGATTAACTGCCCGTAAAAGCCCGATTGGTGAGGGCTAATAATCAGTGGGGATGAACCCCCCACTGATTAAAGTTTCACTTTATTGTAACATAAAAATATCAATTCTTGGAATCTTTCATCCTACTAAAAAAGACATGATTGTTTAATCATGCCTCTGAAATATGTTGAATGATAGTTTTAATCGCTTCTTTTCCATTATATTTTTTTAATGCTGTTTTATACGTCTCATTATTATGAGATAGCTCTTCTATATGCTTTATAAGTGAGTTCACCGTTACATCCTCTTCATATAATACCGATGCATACCCTTGTCTTTTAAAGGATTCAGCATTTAAAATTTGATCTCCACGGCTTGCAAATTTCGATAACGGAATTAAAACCATCGGCTTTTGCATTGTTAAAAATTCAAAAATCGCGTTGGATCCCGCACGCGAAATAACAAAATCTGTTGCTGCTAATATATCCGGCAACTCTTCATGTACATATTCAAATTGTCTATATCCTTCTTTATTTTGTAAGGATTCATCAAGATTTCCTTTTCCGCAAAGATGCACAATTTGATAATTTTTCAGAAGATCTGGAAGTGCCGATCGAACCGTTTCATTAATTTTCTTTGCGCCTAAACTTCCTCCCATAACAGTAATAACTGATTTCTTCCGGGAAAACCCTAGAAACTTTAAACCTTTTTCAAGATTTCCTCTTAGTACGTCTTCACGTACAGGCGATCCTGTATATATTACTTTTTCTTTCGGTAAATGTTTCGCTGCTTCTTCAAATGTAACAAATATTTTCGAGGCAAAACGGAGCGCAATTTTATTTGCTAGTCCAGGTGTCATATCAGATTCATGTAATAAAACTGGCACCCTATTTAGCCACCCTCCTATTACGACTGGTACGGATACGAAACCACCTTTTGAAAAAATAACATCCGGTTTTAGTTTACGAATTGTTACGTACGCATCCATAACACCCTTCATCACGAGAAAAGGATCTTTTATATTTTTCAAATCAAAATAACGACGTAGCTTCCCGCTTGCAATACTATGGTATGGGATTCCTTCTTTTTCTATAATCGTTTTCTCAATACCTTGATGAGAACCAATATAAGAGATATCCCAGTTCTGCTTTTGTAAATGTGGAATAATTGCTAAATTAGGTGTTACATGCCCGGCCGAACCGCCACCTGTAAAGACTATTTTTTTCATACGTCTCCCCCTTCTACACTATAGTACACTAAAATACCTTGCCTCAGGGTGAGAAAATACCATAGCCGTTACAGACGCTTCTGGCTCCATCATAAATCCTTCTGTTAATGAAATACCTATTTCTTCTGGATGAATTAAGCGAAATAATTTTTCTTGATCAGCAAGTTCTGGGCATGCTGGATAACCAAATGATACGCGTATTCCTCTATATTTTGTACGGAATCTCTCTTCCATCGTCAGTTCAGGTGAATCTGGAATTCCCCAACGATCACGAATGAGCATATGTGTTTTTTCAGCAAGTCCTTCTGCTAATTCAAGTGCTAACGACTGAATCGCATGACTGCGTAAATAATCTCCCTTCGCCTTCCATTCCTCTGCAATATCTCGAACCCCTTCTCCAACGGTAACAGATAAGAAAGCGACATAATCCATCTCATCTCCAATCGGGCGTATATAATCTCCTAAAGTACGGTATGGTGCTTTCCCTTGTCTCGGAAATTCAAATCGCTCTATAATACGTGTGTAATTTTCCGGATCGTATATAATTATATTTTGTCCATCACTTTGCGCCGGGAAAAATTGATACACCGCTTTTGGGCGTAACCAAGATTGTCCTTCTTGTAATAATTCATCAATTAAATCATTTAGCTCATGTGCTCTTTTATCCCCTTCTTGCAAGAGTTTTTTTACGTTTCCTTTTAACCCAAGATGGTGTCCAATTAACATTTGTCTATTTAAAAACGGTGCAAGATGAAGGGCAGGAATATCCCGTAATACAACTCGTTTCGTCGAATCTGGCACTATAACAGTTGCTTTTGGCAACGGCTCAATAACTGCGGGAATTTCTATTTTTTTCTCCTCTTGTTTCACAATATGAAGATGGCGTTCCTTTTTATCTCGCTTCATCTTTTCACGTTCTTCTTCTTTTTGTAATTTGTTAATAATATCAAGACCTGTCATTGCATCACTTGCATAACATACGAGCCCTTTATAAGATGGAGAAATACGATTATCTGTAAATTTCCTCGTTAGTGCTGCACCACCTACAACAATTGGAATATCAATATTCGCTGCTTTTAAATCTTCAGCAGTCGTTACCATTTGTTGCGCTGATTTTACTAACAAACCCGAAAGGCCAATAATATCAGGTTTCTTTTCTTGTACTTCTTGAACAATTCGATCCGAACGAACATTAATTCCTAAATTAATAATTTCATATCCGTTATTTGATAAAATAATTTCAACAAGGTTTTTCCCAATATCATGTACGTCTCCTTTAACAGTCGCTAATAATACTTTCCCTTTTTTTGCACTCTCACTAGATTCCATATGTGGCTCTAAATAACTTACGGCAGCTTTCATACTTTCAGCACTTTGCAATACTTCAGCAACGATAAGCTCATTACCATTAAATAATCGCCCCACCTCATCCATTCCTGTCATAAGCGGCCCGTTAATAATATCCAGAGGTTTTCGTCCTTCTGTAAGCGCGAGACTTAGATCTTCTTGTAGTCCTTGCTTCGTACCTTCTACAATATAATTTGCCAGTCGTTCATCAAGTGTTAGCGTTTCTTGTATAACGACATCTTTCTTTTTGGCAACACGATAAAAGTTTGTAAATTTTTCTAACGTCTCTTTCGTCGTTTCAAATAATAATGCATCCGCAAGACGTTTTTCTTCCTCTGGAATTAACGCATAGCGTTCTAATTTTTCCGTATTAACAATCGCATAATCTAATCCTGCTTTCGTTGCATGATATAGAAAGACAGAGTTTAATACTTCACGTCCAGCTGGTGGTAAACCAAAAGATATATTACTCACACCTAGAATCGTTAAACATTCTGGTAACGCTTCTTTAATAAGACGAATTCCTTCTATAGTCGCTGCCGCTGAACCTATATATTCTTCATCACCTGTTCCTACAGGAAACACAAGCGCATCAAAAATAATATCAGATGGGCGTATACCATACTTTTTCGTTAGTAATTCATAGCTTCTTTTAGCAATCTCTATCTTTCTTTCTGCACTAACTGCCATACCATCTTCATCAATTGTCCCTACAACTATCGCAGCACCGTATTTCCGAAGAAGGGGTGTCACTTTTTCAAAACGTTCTTCTCCATCCTCTAAATTAATAGAATTGATAACACCTTTTCCTTGAATATAAGTAAGAGCTTTCGCCATAACATTTTCATCTGTTGAATCAATCATAATCGGTACTTTTAACACTTTCGTAACTTCTGCCAAGAATCTTTCCATATCTTCTATTTCATCACGATCAGGGTCTGCCATACAAATATCAATAATATGAGCATTTTTCTTCACTTGCGCTCTTGCCACTTCAGCAGCCTCTTCAAATTTCCCTTCTGCTACTAATCTTTTAAACTTACGCGATCCAATTACATTCGTCCTTTCTCCAACAAATAAAGGCCTCATAGAATCATCGTATTGCAACGCTTCTAGTCCACTAATTCCATGTCCAACCCTTTCATGATGCTCACGAGGATTAATCGAGGCAAGCGCCGATTTCATTACACGTATATGTTCTGGTGTTGTGCCACAACAACCACCAATAATATTAATCCATCCTTCTTCAGCAAAACGTTTTACTTTTTCAGCAAGTGACGCTGGAGATTCGTGATAATGCCCATCTTCATCAGGAAGACCAGCGTTTGGATAACACGAAATATAACACTCCGATAAATCAGATAGGGAACGTATATGTTCCCTCATAAATTCTGGACCAGTAGCACAGTTTAATCCAACCGATAATGGCTTCATATGCTCTACCGATAAATAAAAGGCTTCGATCGTTTGACCCGCTAAAGTCGTTCCCATCGGTTCAATTGTTCCAGAAATCATAATAGGTACTATTTTGTTTAGTTCTTCAAACGCCGATTGAATTCCAATGTACGCAGCTTTCACATTACGCATATCTTGACTCGTTTCAACGAGTAATACATCAACTTCTCCTCTTAATAGTCCTCTCGCTTGCCTTGTATAGGCTTCAATTAACTCTTCAAAAGTCACACCACCTGTAACACTAATCGCTTTCGTCGTTGGTCCCATCGCTCCCGCAACATACACTTCTTTCCCACTTTCTTTAACCGCTTGCTTCGCCAAAAGCGCTGCCCTTTCGTTTAACTCTTCATCTAAATGAGACAATGCATAATCACTTAATACAATATTTGTTGCACCAAACGTATTCGTTTCAATAATATCTGCTCCAGCTTCAATGTAGACTTTATGAATATTTAAAATAACATCCGGTCTTGTTTTTACTAAATATTCATTACAACCTTCGTATTCTTCTCCTCCAAAATCTTCCGCTGTTAAGTCTTCTTGCTGGATCATCGTTCCCATTGCACCATCTAATATTAAAATTTCATGTTGTAATCTCTCTTCTATTCGTTTCATCAATTAATACCTTCTTTCACTTCTTGCTTTTCTCTCACATATTTCACGAGATGTTCTGTAATTTCATATTTTAAAAACGGTGTAATAAGATAAATACCGTTAAAGTATTTCATCGCCGCATCGATCAACTTTTGTGAAATACGAATCCCTTCCTCTATGGCTGCCTCTTTCGTTTCATGTCCATCCATTCTTTGTCTTATCTCTTCAGGGAGAGTAATACCTGGCACTTCAAAATGAAGAAAATCTGCGTTCCGCTTACTTACTAACGGCATAATTCCAATAAAGATAGGTTGTTCCAAATGCTTTGTCGCCTCATATACTTCTTCTATTAAAGCAACATCATATATCGGCTGCGTTAAGAAATATTCAGCACCAGCATCAATTTTTCGTTCCATTCGCTTGACCGCTGCTTTTAAATGCCTTACATGAGGATTGAATGCACCTCCAACAGAAAATCTTGTTGCCGGACCAATTGATTTCCCTAAAATAGAGCGTCCGTCGTTCATCTCTTTAATCATTTTAATGAGCTCTATCGATGACAAATCATATACAGAAGTTGCACCTGGGAAATCACCAACGCGCGCTGGATCACCAGTTAAAGCTAGCACTTCCTCCATACCTAATGCTGATAATCCAAGTAAGTGAGACTGTAGTCCAATGACGTTATGGTCTCTACACGTTAAATGCGTCAATACTGGAATATCATGCTTCGTTAATAATGCACCCATAGCCATATTCGAAACACGAGGAGATGCTAATGAATTATCTGCTAGAGTAATAGCATCCGCTCCAGCCCTTTTCAGTGCTCTTGCCCCTTCAAAAAAACGCTGCGTGTCTAACGTTTTCGGTGGATCTAATTCCACTACAACTGTCGTTTGTTTCTTTGCCTTTTCTGCTAGAGTAACATGAGCTCTCGAACGCTTCTCATGTGTATGGACCACTTTAGGCCTTTGAATCGTCTCCTTTGCTATTACAGGTGCAACATTTGCAATAGCACGTTTCATTCCTTCAATATGTTCCGGGGTAGTACCACAACAACCACCTAATAAACGAATACCTTGTTCAATAAATTTCGGTGTCATTTCTTCAAAATACGCTGGACTTCCCTCATATACGTAACGCCCTTCCACATAATTCGGGAGACCTGCATTCGGATATGCTGATAAATAGCCATTTTGAGGAATCGATATCATTTTGAAAGCTTCCGTCATGTGAAGCGGGCCTAGTTGACAGTTCAACCCAACAACATTGGCACCGTAATCTAAAAGCTGTTTTAATATTTCATTGACATCATTCCCATTTTGAGTCGTACCTGCCTCATGTAACGCTAACTGAGCAACAATCGGAATATTCGTTTGTTTACGCAATACTTTAACCGCATGCAATAATTCAAATTCATCATAAAAAGTTTCTAATAGTAATCCATCAACCTGTTCTTCTAGTAAAGCACCTGCCTGCTCAAGTAACATAAATTCTCGCTCTATATCAGTCGTTGTAACAGCACCAATATGTTTCATACCTCCAATTGTCCCTAAAATTGCATTCCGATCTGTTACTGATGCTTTCGCAATATTCACTGCCGCTTTATTAATTTGGACAACTTGATTTTCTAGACCATACATGCGGAGTTTCGCTTCATTCGCACCATACGTATTCGTTTGAATAACATCCGCTCCAGCAGCTACATATTGTTTATGGATCGATATAATTAAGTCCGGATCAGACAAATTCAATTCTTCAAAACTACTTTGTAAACCATGCGAATGTAATAACGTTCCAACCGCACCATCACCTATTACAATTCCTTTTGATAATAAATCTAGTAATTTCACGAATCTCCCTCATTTCTATCAATATAAAAACCCCCTCTTCACTTTGAAGAGGGGGACATAATTGTTCCTCCTCTTATTATGCAAAACACACGTTTTGCAGGTTTTAGCACCGTTTCAAACATTTAGTTTGAAGGTTGCCGGGTTTCACAGGGCCTTTCCCTCCACCGCTCTCAATAAGAGTTTGTCTTTATTATTTTATTTATGTAGCTAAAAGGAAATACGTTCCCCTTTTAACAATGTTTGTTAATTTTTTATAAATTTAGCACGCACTAAAATAAAAGTCAATGACACTTGCGGAAAAATAAAAATTATTTAAAATAAAGTTGCAATTCAATTATCTTTTGTTGTAAAGTTAAAACCATAATAAAATTTCATACGAACATTCTTATCTAGAGAGGTAGAGGGACTGGCCCTTTGACGCCTCAGCAACCATTAACATTCATTCGTTAATAAGGTGCTAATTCCAGCAAATTGTGAAAGATTTGACAGATGAGAAGAAGACTCTATTCAATCCGAAAGCCTTCTTCTTAGAAGGCTTTTTTTATTTTCACTTAGTCGTTCACTTTAAAAAGGGGGAATTTTCACATGTCAACAATCGAAACAAAACTAGCACAAATCGGGAACCGTAGCGAAGCTACAACAGGAACGGTTAATCCACCTGTTTATTTCTCAACTGCTTATCGTCACGAAGGAATTGGTAAATCTACTGGATTTGACTATTCAAGAACTGGAAATCCGACTCGTGGCCTTTTAGAACAGGCAATTGCAGACTTAGAAAGCGGTGAGCAAGGGTATGCCTGTAGTTCAGGAATGGCGGCTGTTCTCCTTGTCCTTTCACTATTCCGTTCCGGAGATGAGCTTATCGTATCTGAAGACTTATACGGGGGAACATATCGTCTATTTTCCGAACATGAAGACAAGTGGAATATTCGATGTAGATACGTAGATACACAATCTATTAAACAAATTGAGCAAGCAATCACATCTCAAACGAAGGCTATTTTCATAGAAACACCGACTAATCCATTAATGCAAGTAACTGATATCGTAAGTGTAGCAAGTGTAGCGAAAAGGCACGGACTACTTCTTATTGTAGATAACACGTTCTATACACCTTATATACAGCAACCATTAACAGAAGGTGCAAACATCGTCCTTCATAGCGCAACTAAATATTTAGGCGGTCATAACGATGTACTAAGCGGACTTGTCGTTGCGAAAGGGAAATCTCTTTGCGAGGAGCTTGCTCATTATCATAATGCCTCTGGTGCTGTCTTAAGCCCGTTTGATTCATGGCTATTAATTCGAGGCATGAAGACTTTAGCACTTCGCATGAAACAGCATGAAGAAAACGCTCATGCAATTGTTGCTTATTTAAATGATGAAGATGGTGTGACAGATGTATTTTATCCAGGAAGAGGTGGTATGATTTCATTTCGCCTTCAAGATGAAACTTGGATTAATCCTTTCTTACAATCTTTATCCTTAATTACATTTGCTGAAAGTCTTGGCGGTGTCGAAAGTTTAATGACTTATCCAGCAACGCAAACTCATGCCGATATTCCAGAAGATGTTCGAACAGCACGTGGTGTGTGTAATCGTCTTCTCCGTTTTTCAGTCGGCATCGAAAATAGCAACGACTTAATTCAAGACTTAAAGCAAGCAATTAAACTTGTAAAAGAAGGTGTAAGAATATGAGTTATTCCATAGATACGCTTTTACTGCATAATCAATACAAGCATGACACACACACAGGAGCTGTTAACGTTCCCATCTATAACACATCAACATTCCATCAGTTTGATGTAGATGCTTTCGGAAAGTATGACTATAGTAGATCTGGAAATCCAACACGTGAAGCTCTTGAAGATATCATTGCTTTATTAGAAGGCGGGACAAAAGGATTTGCCTTTGCATCAGGCATTGCAGCCATTTCTACTGCATTTCTCCTTCTTTCACAAGGTGACCATGTTCTTATTTCAGAAGATGTATATGGAGGTACTTATCGAATTGTTACTGAAGTTCTCTCCCGTTATGGTGTTTCACATACATTTGTTGATATGACCAATGTGGAAGAAGTAAAAGAAAACATTAAACCAAATACGAAGCTCTTTTATGTAGAAACACCTTCTAACCCACTTTTAAAAGTGACAGATATTCGTGCTGTTTCTAATCTTGCAAAATCTATTGGTGCTCTTACTTTTGTTGATAATACATTTTTGACACCACTATTTCAAAAACCGCTTGATCTTGGCGCTGATGTCGTTCTTCATAGCGCTACAAAGTTTATTGCTGGTCATAGCGATGTCACCGCCGGATTAGCTGTCGTAAAAGATGAAGAACTCGCTCAAAAGCTCGGCTTTCTACAAAACGCTTTTGGTGCTATTTTAGGACCGCAAGATTGTTCTCTCGTGCTTCGCGGCATTAAAACATTGCATGTACGTCTCGAACATTCAGCTGCAGGTGCCAACAAAATCGCACATTTTTTACAAGAGCACACTAAAGTTCAAAATGTCTATTATCCTGGCTTACAAACACATCTTGGATTTGACATTCAACAATCTCAAGCTACATCAGCCGGAGCTGTCCTATCTTTCACTTTACAATCAGAAGACGCACTCCGCCAATTTTTATCAAAAGTAAAATTACCTGTCTTCGCAGTTAGTTTAGGAGCTGTCGAATCGATTCTTTCCTACCCAGCTAAAATGTCACATGCAGCATTGTCGCAAGAAGCTCGTGATGAAAGAGGTATTTCTAATTCATTACTTCGTTTATCCGTTGGCCTTGAAAATGTTGACGATTTAATATCCGATTTTGAAAATGCCCTTTCTTATGTAGAAGAACCTGTAAATGCATAGGACGAACAGAAGATATGAAATTAAGTTTTCATATCTTCTTTTTTATGCCGTTAAATATATTTTTTACTTTTCGTATAGTTCATAAAAAAACGAAAGAGCACCATCTATTTCCAAGTAATGAATTAATTGATATATTAAAAAGTAAAAAAGGGGCAAAAATAATGGATACTTGTGCAGATGTTTTAATCGTTATCGATTTACAAAATGGGGTATGTTATAGCGGAGAGCATTTATTTGATTTACAAAACTTGCTTACAAAAGTAAATAAAAGAATTTCTTCCTATAGAAAATCAAATAAACCAATCATTTTTGTTCAACATTGTGATGATGATTTAGTACCCGAAAAAGAACTTTGGGCTATTCATACCGATCTAGATGTTCAAGAACAAGATTTTTTTGTAAGAAAAACACATGCAAATTCATTTTATAAAACGAACTTAAAAGAGATTTTAGACCAATTATCTGTACATCATATTGAATTTTGTGGTGCCCAAACAGAGTACTGTATGGATGCTACGATTAAATTTGCCCATGGACTGGGATACGAAAACTTCATGATACAGAAAACAACCTCTACGTTAAATAATCCATTTATGTCCGCAAAAGAGACAATTAATTTTTATGAAAATATATGGAATCACAGATTTTTAAAATTGATACAAGATGAACTCTAGAATAAATGACTAATAACTTGATCATTCTAAGATTTATCAGCCACATTCAAATATTTCATTATCACCATTATAAAGAAGCTGATCATAATCAGCTTCTTTTCTTTTAACCTGTTATATATTCTATATATAACATTATAATTCCTTTGTCATATTATTTTAAAAATTTTGTATATTCATTTGAAAGAATAAGAAAATCATGATAAAATTGTGTTACGAATATATCTATATCTTTCAATTTTTGAAACGCATCAAAATTTTCACTCAAAAATGTCATTTTACAAAACTGTGCAAATTTATCTATTTTATTTACATCAGGGTCTCTTTTCTTACAATTTCTTTACTTTAGGACTTTTTTTCTGCAACAACTGTTTTCTTTTCTTTGATTTTTTGGTATGTATAGTATGGTATAACAGCTCACACGGAGGTGGAAAAGAACATGTTAGAAACCTTTCAAAAAGAAATAGAACTATATGAAAGCAATGCAGAATTATTGAAAGTGCTTGCTCATCCTGTTCGCTTATGTATTGTAAAGGGATTAATTGAACGTGGCCCAAGCAACGTTTCTACAATGTACACAGGCTTAAACATGCCACAATCTACAATTTCACAGCATTTAGCAAAGTTAAAAAGTGCTAAAATCGTTTCTAGTGAAAGAAAAGGATTGGAAATTTACTACAAAGTAGAAAACGAAACAATTATTCAACTCGTTCGTGTATTATTAGGTTAGGGACCTATAGACAGAGAAAAAGAGTGTATTCTATATTTTTCATCTCATATCTTTAATATAAATATATATCATGAGAGAAAATATATAATGCTACATAATTAAAAGTCGTATTAAAAAACAAGACACAGAAAATACTGTGTCTTGTTTTTTTCATATCGTTAAATATTGATTCAAAAGTAAATTCTTCATATCTTTTGTGTGTATAACAACATCGAAAGCATTACCTAATCCTCCGTTCAAAATCATAGAGCGAATAGCTCTATTTAGTTTTTGAGTTTCAGAAAAAGGGTTGGTATCTTGATGGCTAGCAAGCTGATCTAATATTCCTGCTGCTAACAAAAACTCTGATTGCTTCCTATGCCATATCGTATTAATTCCGTGCAGCTCAAAATTCATCTTCAACTCATCCCAATGAACATGCGTAGTAAGATCCATTTCTCCTGGATATGCAAGAGGATTACGAATTAGCTTGTGCTTATAATATCCTCTTAAACTTCCTTCACGATGTGCAGGATGCATCCATTCTTCTTTTGTATATCCATAATCAACTGTAATACATATACCTTTCTGAAACCATTTCGCAATCTCTTCTATATACTCTTCCATTGCAATAGGCACTTCAAAGCGCTGTCCCTCAGCAATATGAATGTTATATTTCAATAAGTAACGACCGACTCTTTTCTCTATCGGTCTAAATACTTCTGTAAGGTTTCCCTCATCTGTATACGTGATACGTACTTCATACAAAATTCCATTTCTTTTCTCAACTATCTCAACAGGAAACGCATCAAATAATTCATTCGAAAAAATAATTCCTTCGAAAGACTCTCCCATTTCAATATAAGATGTATAATACGACACATTATCAAATAAGCAAAGCCTCTCCTGTTGTAGCCTTCTATGAAAAGGGCTCACTTCAATAATTGAATAGTTTAAATTGATAAAGGTTTCCGGAGATAATTGTTTCCATTCTTGTAAAACATCATAGGCAAACTTTCCTGTTCCCCCACCAATCTCACAAATATTTGGAGAAACTTCTCCCTTTTCAACAAGCCGAATAAAAAACTTAGCAAAAGTCTTCGCAAATACAGAAGATACATTGCTACTCGTAAAAAAATCTCCCTGTCTTCCGATTTTTTCACGTTCTCTCATATAATACCCATGTTCCTCTGCATATAATACGAGGTTCATATACGTACTATATGAAATCGAATGATCCTTTTCTTTTCCCATCCATTCTCTTAAATTGAGCTCCATCCCCATAATGACTCCTTATTGTAAAAATGGATTATTTTCTTTTTCAAAACCAATGCTTGTTTCTGGACCGTGTCCACATAGCACCGCTGTTTCATCTGGTAATACAAATAATTTCTCTTCAATACTTCCAATTAATTCAGCAAAACTTCCACCAGGTAAATCCGTTCTTCCAATACTCATTTGGAACAATACATCTCCAGAAAATACAGCATTCGCTTCTTTACTGTAATAAGAAATACTTCCTGGAGAATGTCCTGGTGTCTCAAAAATTTCAAAACTAAAAGAACCGATCGTTAATGTACCCTCTTCGTCAATAATATGGTCTGCTGGTTTTGCTGTAATACTGCGGTTCATCATAAAAATTTGCGAGCCATTCACAGTTGCATCTCCTAACCAATCCGCTTCTTCTTTATGTACGTATACAGGAATATGAAAAGCGTCTCTCACGGCATCAACAGCACCAATATGATCGAAATGAGCATGTGTTAATAAAACCGCAAGTGGCTTTAACTGTGCTTCCTGTAAATATGTAACAAGTTTCTCTCCTTCATGACCAGGATCAAAAATAATACACTCATTTTGATCATTCGTTAAAATATAAGCATTTGTTTGTAATGGGCCTAAAGGCATTTGTATCCATTTCATATGAAAATCTCCTCCAGTTATTTAATTTACTTTTAATGATACAACATTTCTTTCTCTTAGGAAAAGAAGGCGTGTTATCTCGACAATCATTTTTAAAACATGTACAATATAAAAGAGTAAATATTCTAAAAACTCATTCTAAGGAATGAGTAGACAGAGGAGGATATTGTATGGGCCTTGTTATTATTTTTACGCTAGTCACTCTGTTAGCTGTATTTGCTACGCTTAGAACACTTCGCGAAAAAAACTTATTCGCGGGCGGCTTCGCTATTGCAACCGTACTTGTTTTCGGATGGTTTACAATCATGACTGTTCTATATAATGGGTACCCACCAGCTTAATCCATTTACATTTTTATTCTCCAACAAGATCTTGCATAAAAAGAGGAAGGGGGCCCCTTCCTCTTTTCATTATTCACAACTTATATCATCTTCGCCTCGTATTTGTGCTTTTTTACAAGCCACGCTCCTCCAATTACACCTGCATCATTACCAAGTATTGCAATTGCTAACTTTGTGCTCTTTACAGCACGAGAGAAAGCATATTGCTCGAAATAACGTTGAATTGGCTCTAATAGTGCGTCTCCAGCTTTAGATACGCCACCACCAATTACGATTTTCTCTGGATTCAACGTACTAGCAAGGTTCGCTACAGCTAATCCTAAATAAGAAGCTACTTTTTCCACTACTTCACCTGCTAGTTCGTCACCTTGTCCAAGTGCTTCAAATACATCTTTTGATGTAATAAGCCCTTCTTCTGCTAACATAGAACGTAAAACACTTTCTTTATCTGTCTCTTGTATTTGTTGCATAGCAACACGTACAATACCTGTTGCAGAGGCTACCGTTTCTAAACAACCCGACTTCCCGCAATTACATGGAAAAGCGTTCTCTGTAACAACTGTAATATGTCCAATCTCACCAGCAGCACCGCTTATACCATGTACAATCTCACCATTGGCGATAACACCACCACCAACACCAGTGCCAAGTGTCATACAAATTAAATCTTTTGCTCCTTCACCAGCACCTTTCCACATTTCACCAAGCGCCGCTAAGTTTGCATCATTATCAATAACAACAGGTAATCCCGTTTCTACTTCTAGTAAATCTTTTAACGGATAGTTTTTCCATCCTAAATTAACCGCTTCATAAATCATTCCAGATGCCACATGTACAGGACCAGGAGCTCCCATACCAATACCAATTAGCTTGCTTTTTAATTCACCTAATTCTTCTAACTTTTTATCAATAGCTTTCGCTACATCAAGTGTAATATGTTTTCCTTGTTCATTTGTATTCGTAGGGATTTCCCACTTATGTAAAATTTCACCATACACATTAATAAATGCTAATTTAATCGTTGTACCACCAAGGTCAACACCAACTAACCATTTCTCTTCCATGTTACGTACCTACCTTTATCTAATTCTTATTTAGCTCTTTTTGAATTTCTTGCTTCAATAAAAATAAAGCTGTTTGATAGTCTTGTGGGTCGATTAGCTGTGATTGATTTAATTCACGCAATTCATCTTGCATTAATTGTAAATCTGCAATTCGATCACCCGTATAAATAATCGTACCAAATTTCTTTAGCAATTGCTGAATATCATAAATAGATACCATTTCATCACCCTCTATGCTCACTTACTATAAAAAATTATAATAAGAAAACGTTCACATATTTTATTATAATCACGAAGAAAAAGTCTCGTCAATTTTTATTTGTCTATACAAGCCCATTTTTAACCATTGTTCCTTTTTCTGTAATAATTTTTTCTACATTTTTATCAAATGGCTCTACTGGAATATGTTCTACCATTTGAAAACTATAAGCTAATGATAGCGCTTTCCCTTTATAATGCACGAGATAACGATCATAATAGCCACCGCCATATCCAATCCGTTCTCCTCGCTCTGTATAAGCTACGCCTGGCACGATTTGAAGATCAATTTCATCTGCATTCACTTCTTCCGTAAGCGCTGGAATTGGTTCACGTAAATTCATATACACTGTTTCTAATTGATCAAAATTACTAATTTTCCGGAAAGACATCGTTCGTGTTCCTTTATTACACTTCGGAACAACAACTTTCTTTCCTTCTTCCCAAGCTTTTTCGATAATAGGATATGTATTCACTTCATTTTCCATTGAGAGGGTGATTCCAATTGTTTTAGCTTCAACCCACTCTTTTTGCGCATACAACGAAGCTGCAATTTGCTCTGATAAAGTTGTATACCGTTCTTCTGATAAAGAATTCATGTGTTCTATTATTTGTTTACGTAAACGTAGTTTCTCTTCTCTCACACATTTTCCCCCTCACAGTGACACTTTGCTCTACGATGATAGTGTATCACTTTTAACAGAGGAACCGAATAAAAAAAGAAACAGTAGGAAAATATTCCTACTGCTTACTTTGTTTCACGGTGTAACGTAGACTTCTTGTCACGCTTGCAATACTTTTTAAGCTCGATACGCTCAGCGTTGTTACGTTTGTTTTTCTTTGAGATATAGTTACGATCTCCGCATTCTGTACATGCTAGAGTAATATTCACACGCATTCTTATTTCCCTCCAGTACTAATAACTTAAATCAGACTATACTATAATACCACTTTTAAAATAAAAATTCTACACCTTTTGATATTGTCTAATTTTTTCTATAAGATTTTTCATGTTTTCCCTTGCTATTACTGGGTTTCTAGCATGCGAATACACTAAAAATTTCGGTTGTTTTGTGTCAGAAACGATATAAGACCACTCTTTTTCGGTATATTTGAACTGTACTCCTTCAAATATACCTTCTTCCTTTCTTTCCATATCAGCCAATAATTTCCTCATTACTTTCCCTTTTTCATTCCATGAACATACAACTTCATCACAAAGTAGATAGAGCGGAGGTGATTGCTCTACTATGCTGAGAAATGTTTTTCCCTGCAATGCTATTAGCTCGAATAATTTTCCAATTCGATATAAAATATCTCGCTTCCATCTCGCTTGAAACGACTTTTTTTCATCCTGCGTATAAAATAGAAGGTAACATTCTCCTAATTTCAAAGACATCGGGTAAATATTTCCTGCCGATTCAAGTAATAAATCTGGAATATCTACCTCTTCAAAATCTGTTCCCTGGTAAATATTACTATAATTATCATATAACTCGAAATAATTTCCTTGCTCTGAAAACATAAGTGCCATATTTACTTTACTTGATTTCATCAAGGCTTTCACATGATGCTTTTGTTCACCCGCATAAATCCATGTAACTGTGCACCCGAGCCTTTGCAAAAAAATCATAAGTAAATGTTGTAACATATCATTTCTCTTATTAATAAGAAGATGAAACTTCTGTTTTTGTATCGTTTCAATATCAATACGCTCTAACACAGCTTCTACATAATTATTTGCAGAAACGTGAACTAGCTTATTTCGCCCCAGTTCTTTCTCAGAAGCGTAATAAAACGACTCAGACATATATACTTGTTCTATCTCTTTTTGCTGCTTATACGTTAAAAACGAGCCCTCCTTGCCATACAGTTGTATAACAATCCCTCTTTCGCTTTCCACTTGAACGAAAACTCCACCTGCACATTGCAAATTATGAATGGCATACTGAAAAAGCGACTCATTCATTTCTTTACATTCCATCGTATGAATCCCGCTGCCATGAATGGCATGGAGGAATAAATTTTTAAAGGAAGTTGTTTCTATATTTTCCTGACTTCCAATCAATATACTCTCCCCTTTGGCAAAAAGAGATCCATAAGCCATTGCAACTTTCACAATAAATTGAGGAGTAATTTCAACATTACCCCTTCCTACAATTCGGCTTTTTTGTAACCATCCTGCACTCTTTTCACTCTCTTTAACACCGGCAGAACCTACTATCGAATGACTATCTATCTCCTTATATGGCCATATTTTTCCTTTTTGCTTAATTACTGTACTTTTCCCTATATGACAATGATCCGCTACAATACTTTTTTGAAAAAGTGTAACATCATCTTCGACCATTGTATGATCTCCTATTGTTGTTTCTAACAACTCACAATTTTTTCCTATATGAGAATTTGCAAAAATGATGCTTTTTTGAAGATGAGAATAACTTGAAACGATACTATTTTTCCCGATAATAGAGTACGGTTCAATTACAGCCCCTGCACCAATCATTGCTCCTTCTCCAATAAAAGAAGGGCCATGAATTTTCGTCCCTTTTCCTATCGTTACACCTTCTCCCATCCACACCATCGGTAATACTTCTGTATATGGAATAGGCACCTTCAATTTTTTCGTCAACAAATCGAATTGAGCTTGCCGATATTGATCAAATGTACCAATATCTAGCCAATAGTCTTCTGATAAATATGCAAATAAAGCATTTTTATTTGCCAATAAAGGAAACACATCATGACTGAAATCCGAAAATTCCATGGATGGTATGTAAGAAAAGATTTCCGGCTCCATTATATAAATACCTGTATTCACAATATTAGAAACTACCTCATTCCAGCTCGGCTTTTCTATATATCGTATAATTTCTTGTTCTTTATTCATTACAACTAAGCCAAATGAGAGTGGGTTTTCTACTTCTTTCACAAACATCGTTACCATTCTCTTCTTCTGTTCATGAAATGCAATTCCTTCTGATAATTGAAAGTCAGTTAGTGCATCCCCACTAATAACAACAAATGTTTCATCTAAAAAACTTTCGGCTTGCTTAATACTCCCTGCTGTTCCAAGCGGAGGAGAATCTTCAAAATAATACAAGTTAACTCCCCACTTACTACCATCACCAAAGTATTGCTTAATAGCGGTACTCATATATTGAACTGTAATTGCAATTTCACGAATACCATGCTGACGTAATAATTCAATATTATATTCAAGAACTGGTTTTTCTAACAATGGTAACATCGGTTTTGGAGTATTACATGTTAATGGTCTAAGGCGTCTCCCTTTTCCTCCAGCTAAAATAACCCCCTTCATATACTTCAGCCTCCACTTATATAATGTTCAAGAACTCCGTATATCATTTACCCCACATTAACTGCAGTAAAAGTCCGGTTTGGTATGATCTAACAATCAGCGAGAGACAGCCCCACTAATTAAAGCCTCACTTTATAAATAAATGTACCTTTTAACTCCCACCAAAAAGAAAGCGCTTACCATTAACTTGGTAAAATAATTAATAAGACGTAACTAACATATATGTACTTATTTTTCCATTAATTATGATACATCTTATCATCATAGACTAAAGGAAACAACGAGCTTTTTTTGTCATGTTTTGACTAAAAAAAGCAGGTGATTTCTCATCACCTACTTTTCCCCCTACTCATTCAATAAATAATGCTTTCCTTTTACTACATAAAATACATTCTCGGCAATATTTGTAACATGGTCTGCTACACGCTCAATATATCTTGCAACAAAGGATAGTTGTGTAATTTGTGTAATCGCTTCTGGTTGTCCAGGGATAGATGAAATAAATTCACGAATCGCCTTCCCATAAATTTCATCAACTGAATCATCCATTTCAGCAATTTGTTTAGCAAAAGTTAAATTTTCTTGCTCATATGCTTCTAATGCTAAATTTAACATCTTATGAGCAATCTCAAACATTTCCTCAAGATTATGTAAACTAACAACCACTTCTTTTTCACCAAGACGAATTGTTGATTTCGCAATATTAACAGCATGGTCTGCAATACGTTCTAAATCTGTCGCTGTTTTAATTGAAATGAAAATTCTTCTTAAATCACTTGCTACAGGCTGCTGCTTTGTAATAAGCATAAGCGCAAGGTCATTTATTTCCTCTTCTAAATTATCCATGCGATAATCCCCATCAATGACTTCTAACGCTTTCTCTACATCCCTGTTGTGAAGACCTTCCATAGCAATCAATAAAGCTCCACTTGCTAACTCACCAAGCTCGATCACCTTTTGCTGTAACGTTTTTAAATCACATTGAAACTGTTCTCTTACCATCATTTCTTCCCCCTCAATATTATGTGCCATTATATATAAAGTGAAACTTTAATCAGTGGGGGTTTTGTTCATCTCCCACTGATTATTAGCCTTCACCAATCGGGCGTTTACGGGCAGTAAAACTCCCACCTAACTTCTTTGCTCCATCCAAATTTTGAGGTGGGAGTTTTACTGCCCGGCAAATAGCGGGATAAATCCCCTACCCCGCTTCTTGTATGTTTATTACGCCTTGAGAAAAGAGAAATATTACTCCCCTATTAGAATGAGGTGAAAGTGAGAAATGCCGATACGATAAACTTAACTAAATCTATACAATTCAATCAAATTCACACAAGTTAGTGCTTCAAAGTGTTCTCGCAACCCCGAAGGGACGAGGGGTATAACACTCCACACGAGGCAGTATCGTTACCTCATATTATCAAGCATTTATTTTACCCATCTTGATAAATTTATCGAAGCATTCAAATCCCTATCGTGATGGCTATTGCATTGAACACAGTCCCATTCACGAATCTTTAAACTCCACTGTCCTTCTGATTGAACTGAATGGTCGTATTTAACTCCGCAACATGAGCAAATCTTGCTGGAAGCGAACCATTTATCAGCTTTTACATATTCAATGCCGTACTTCTCACACTTGTATGATAAACATTGAAAGAAGAAGTTTAATTTTTGAAATGAAAATGCTTTCGATAGTTTTTTGTTTTTTAACAGGTTTGAGATATGTAAGTCTTCCACAACAATCCTCATTGGTTTGGTTTTCACCAATTTAGCTGTTGATTGATGGATATGGTTATTTCGGATATTCGTAATTTTCCTAGATAACCGAAGGTGCTCAGTTTTAGCTTTTTCATATCCGGCAGATTGAATTTTTACACCTTTTTTAAATCTCCTAGACATATCTCTTTGCGCTGACTTTTTCCTTTTCAAAAGTTTTTTAACCTTAGCATCTTTGTTTATATTTCGTTCTTTCGTACCATTAGAAGCTACAAACAGCTCTTTTACACCAACATCCACACCAATCGACTCATTGGTTAGTTCTTGTGATTCAAAGTCTTCCTGGAACCCTACACTAATCCACCAGTGACGACCATCAAATGTAACTCTTGGATTTGATGATTTTTTGTTTCTTGGTAGTTGTTGGCTTGTTTTCACTTCTCCAATAGACTGAATATCAACTACTTTCTTTCCTATAATCAGTCTTTCATAATTGGCATAAAATCCTTGAATTAAATCTTTTTTGGATTTATAAGAAGTGTGATAACCATTTTTGTACTTTTTGAACGAATTTCTTCTCGCCTTATCAAAATCTTTTGAAGCCTGTTTGGGAACTTGTGCGTTGATTTCATTTAACCACTCATATCTCTTTCGCTTCTTGATCTTTGTAAATCGTTTCTGTAAATCTAACTGTGAAACAGATTTTCCAAATAGCTTATAGTATCTATCACTCATCCTTTTACAATAGTTATAAGCGAATCTTGAAGCTCCAGCATGATTTCTAAGCACCTTTTCTTGTTCAGGCGTTGGAATCAGTCTGACTTTCTTCGCCAATATCATCAGAAGTCAACTCCTTAATCATCTGATTGATTTTTTCTACTTTCGCAACATTCACGCTCACCATTTCTAGCCACGTTGTAGTTCAATCAGCTTTAGGGATTGCCCGCAGTTAACCCTCACTACTAGCCAATCACTTGACTAGCAGGGCTTACTGATATATTTAATTAACTTTGGTTATAATTGGTTAAATAAATCGTAACAGTTAGTTACCCTCTGTTAAGAGGGTCTTTACTCTTAGCCTTGCTAGCGATATCAACCAAATCGTCCTGTAATGTAGTCTTCTGTACGCTTATCTGCAGGTGTTGTAAATAATTTGTTCGTATCTGTATATTCCACAACTTCTCCACTTAAGAAGAAAGCAGTTTTATCTGAAATTCGTGCTGCTTGTTGCATGTTGTGCGTTACGATAACAATACTAAAATCTTTCTTTAACTCCTGAATTAATTCTTCTACTTTTGATGTTGAAATTGGATCTAGCGCCGATGTTGGCTCATCCATTAAAATTACGTCTGGCTCAATCGCTAAGCAGCGTGCAATGCATAGACGTTGTTGCTGACCACCAGATAAACCGTATGCATTATCATGCAAACGATCTTTTAACTCATCCCAAATAGCTGCGCCGCGCAAGCTATTTTCAACAATTTCATCAAGTGTTTTTTTGTCACGAACACCATGGATTTTCGGACCATATGCTACATTTTCATAAATAGATTTTGGGAATGGATTTGGCTTTTGGAACACCATACCCACATGCGTACGTAATTCTTCAACCGGATATGATTTATCAAATATGTTTCGTTCTCTATATTCGATAACGCCCGTAGTTCGAACGATAGGCACTAACTCTACCATACGATTTAGCGTTTTTAAGTATGTTGATTTCCCACAACCACTTGGACCGATAATCGCTGTTACTTCATTCTCATGAATACTTAAGTTGATATCTTTTAAAGCATGGTCTTCTCCGTACCATAAATTTAAATTTTTCGTATCAAATACTATTTTTTTTGGTGCTGTCTCAATCTTTTTTTCATTTTTCACCTGTACATTTACTACTGTTGCTACCATTTGAATTCCCCTTTCATCCACTTCCAACTTATTTTCGATTTCGTAACCATAAGACAAATATATTTATAAAGAGCAACAATCCTAGCAAAACAATCATCCCAGCTGCTGCTACATACTGAAATTCTTCTTGTGGTCTACTCATCCAATTAAAAATTTGAATTGGTAAAACCGTAAATCTATCAAACATACTGAACGGAACATAATTTGCAAAGGCAAGGGCCCCAATAACTAATAATGGTGCTGCCTCACCAATTGCTCTCGATACCGCTAACGTACATCCCGTTACAATCCCTGGCAAAGCGACTGGCAATACAATTTGATACATCGTTTGCCATTTCGTAGCACCTAATCCGTAAGAAGCCTCTAGTAATGAGCTCGGCACAGTTCTAATCGCTTCTTGACTAGCTACAACAACAGTTGGTAAGACGAGTAAGCTCATCGTCAGTGCCGCTGCCATTATGCTCTCTCCCAAATGGAGAGCGTATACGAAAATAGTTAACCCGAGTAAACCAAACACAACGGAAGGTACCCCTGCTAATGTTTGATTATTTAATTCAATTAACTTTTTAAAAACGGACTCCTTCGCATAATGCTCTAAATAAAGAGCTGTTCCGACTCCAAATATAAAAGAGACTGGTATAACAATGCTCATAAATAGTATTGTTCCTGACAAAGCAGCGACAATCCCAGCTTCTCTCGGATTACGTGAGGCGAAGTTTGTAAAGAAATCTATTGAAAGATAACTTATACCTTTTTCAAAAATTTGAAAAAGCAATATAAAAAGTATTACTACCGAAAACAAAATTGCTATATAAAACAAACACTTGTAAATCCGATCCTTTAAAAAACGCGATGCCATATTTTCTTGTATGTTCTTATGGTTTAACATTCGCATATTATGTCAACCTCCTAAAACGGCGCATAATATATTGCGAAATGATATTCATAATAAAAGTAAACATAAATAACGTTGCACCTACAGCGTACATGCTGTAATAAGTAATCGTTCCGTGCGGAGCATCACCTAAACTCACTTGTACAATATAGGCTGTTAATGTTTGAATAGAATGAGTCGGATCTATCGATACATTAGGTGTTGATCCAGCTGCAATAACAACAATCATCGTTTCACCAATTGCCCTGGAAGCTGCTAATATAATCGCTGCCATTATGCCCGTAAAAGCCGATGGAAACACCACTTGTTTTACCATCTCAAAACGAGTTGCTCCTAGCGCTAATGAGGCTTCTTTAATTCCTTTCGCTACAGCTCTCATCGCATCTTCAGAGAGAGACGCAATCGTCGGTATCATCATAAACCCTATAACAATACCTGGACTAATAGCATTAAAAAACTGCAAATCTGGTATAACCCGTTGTAAAAGTGGTGTGACAACTGTTAACGCGAAAAAACCATATACAATTGTCGGGATGCCTGCTAGTAGCTCTAACAAAGGTTTTAATATTTTCCGAGCGCCATTCGAAGCGTATTCGCTTAAAAACACGGCACAACCTAAACCAATAGGAATTGCTACGAACATGGCAATTGCTGTTACAAGGATTGTTCCACATATAAGTGGTAATATACCGAATTTTGGATCTTCAAAAAAAGGTAACCATTCCTTCTCTGTCAAAAAAGAATACAATGATATCTTTTGAAAAAACATGATTGTTTCATTTGCCAACGTAATAATAATTCCAAGTGTCGTTACAATGGACACGCTAGCAATGGCTTTTAGTATTAACGGAACAATTCGATTGATTCGCTGCGTTTTTTTTCTTCTATTTGTATTTCTCTCAATCAAATGTTGTACAGAAAATGTAATTTGACTTTTGTCATTATGAGCCAAAGATGAAAACCCCTTTCCACCCTGACATTACCTTTTTATTTCTGTTAACATTCGCAGCTGTTCATTATATTTTTCTTTTGGTAATTTTACATATCCGACCTCTTCAGCAAGGCTTCCAACATGCTTAATCATAAACTCAACATAATTTGCTACATTAATTTTATTTCTGATGGATGCATGATTCACATACGTAAATAGCGGCCTAGATAATGGCTTATACGTACCCGACTGAATGGTCTCTTTCGTTGGAAATACACCATCCACCTGTATTGCTTTTACCTTATCTCGATTGGCCATATAATAAGCATATCCTACAAAAGCAATGGCATTTTTATCATTCATTACCCCTTGCATAATAACTTGATCGTCTTCAGACAAAGAAACCGTTTTTACAAGGCGATTATTTTGTAAGACAACATTTTGGAAATAATCATAAGTACCAGAGTCTACGCCTGGCGCATAAAATTTAACTTGTTCACGAGGCCATGATGAATGAATTTGTGACCATCGTTTCAATCTTCCATTTTCACTCCATAGTAGACGTAACTCATCTATCGTCATATTGTTTACCCACGTATTTTGACGATTCACAACAATCGTTAGACCGTCATAAGCAACCTCAAATGGTGTAAATTGAATGGATTTTTTCTGCATTGCATTTTCTTCTACCGGTTTCATCAATCTCGAAGCATTGTTTATATCTACTTCTCCTTTACTGAAACGATTAAATCCTCCCCCTGTCCCAGAAATACTAATAGAAATTTTCACGTTTGGATGGGCCTTTGTATATTCCTCTGCTACTGCCTCTATAATGGGGAAAACCGTTGAGGATCCATCAACTCTCACTTCTCCCATTTCATTTGTAGCGAATGCAGTAGACATATTAAAACAAAGGAAACATGTCGATAATGTCAAAACTTTAATCGATGCGCTCATCCATTTCACGTGTTCTTCCTCCTAGAAGTAACCGGAAATAACAGGATTACAGATATAAGAATACTGCTAAACTATTAATTCGGTTTTAATTATTTGTAAAAGTTTTGTAAAGTCCCACAAAAACAACTGTATACACAAACTTTATTTTCACTTTTGTACTTTAGATGCAGGAAATTTTCTAATCATCCATAAAGCGAAACTTTAATCAGTGGGGGTTTTGTTCATCCCCCACTGATTATTAGCCCTCACCAATCGGGCGTTTACGGGCAGCAGGGCTCCCACCTAACTTCTTTGCTCCAGCTGAATTTTGAGGTGGGAGTTTTACCGCCCTCAAACGCGGGATAAAACTGCTATCGCCTATCACACACAACAAACTTAGAGCGTATGCACTAATCTTGTTGTGTTCATCGTTTTTGAAACTACATGTTTTTTCAATATTTTATGCTTGTCCATATTTACTAAACCATATGCGTAAGGCATAAAAAAAAGCACACTATCTTTTCAGATAGTGTGCTTTTTTTACAACTTTTTTATTCATCATCTTGATTTTTATTTTTTTTCGCTTTTTCATCTTGCGGAGCTTCACCAGTTAATGCTTGTTTTTTCAAATCAAAGTAAGCGTCCATTATTTCACGACTGATATATCCGTTAATTCCTGTTTTATCGTCATGTACCCATGGCACAACAACAGAAAATGCTACTTCTGGATCTTCAAGTGGTGCATAACCTACTAGCGTTAAGTTATACGTTTGCACACGCTCACCGTTTTCTTTTTTACCAATCTCTTTATCTCCGCCATATACGGTTTGAGCTGTACCTGTTTTACCAGCAGCTTTATATGGTGCGCCTGTAAAGTATTTCGTGGCTGTACCACCTGAATCGTTAAACACTTGTCTAAATCCTTCTTGAACGCGTTTAATTTGCGATTCTGGCATATCAATACGATTTAATACTTTCGGTTCCATTGATTGAACAACTTTCCCTACTTCCTCTGGCTTCATAGCTGGCTGACGAATTTCCTTTACAACTTGTGGTTGCATACGATATCCACCATTTGCAATCGTCGAAATATATTGCGCTAATTGAAGCGGTGTATACGTGTCATACTGTCCAATCGATAAGTCTAGTAAGAAACCTGGTTGACTCCCTCTACCTATTTGACCAGCAGTTTCATTTGGCAAATCAATTCCTGTTTTTACACCAAGCCCAAACTGCCCAAAATAGTAACGCATAGTATCAAATGCTTTTTGTGGTATATCTAACGTACCACCTTTCACATATGAAACTCCGGCCAGGCTCATCGCTGTTTTAAACATATAAACGTTAGAAGACTTTTTTAAGGCTGTAAGGTCATCGATGTAACCCATATTTTGCCAAGATGACTTTTTAGGCGTTCCTTTTAATACAATCGGTTCATCATATTGAACTGATCCAGGTTGAATCGCCCCAGTTTGATATCCAGTAAGTACTGTTGCACCTTTTACAGTTGAACCCATCGGATAAGAACTTGTCATCGTACCTAACGCAAAGTCATTCACTTTCGTTTGCCCATCTTCGTTAACTAATTGTTTCCCTGCCATGGATAAAACTTCACCATTCTTTGGATTCATCATTACAACGAAAGCGCGATCTAAAAGCGGTTCTGATCCTTTAAATTTATTTAAGTTTTTCTCAAGAATCTCTTCTACACGCTTTTGTAATTCCATATCGATTGTTAAATTCAGATCATTACCTCGTTGTCCCTGTGACACATTAATAGTTTCTAAAATATTACCATCTTTATCTGTAACATTTCTTACTTCAGATTTTGTGCCGTGTAAACTATCTTCGTACTGTTGCTCAAGGTAACTTTTTCCTACACGATCGTTACGATTATAATCACGAACAAGATAGTGATCTAATCTTTCTCTCGGTAACCCTTCATCAGAAGAAGTTACACCACCAAGTACACTTCGGAACATATCGTCATACTTATATTTTCGCTCCCAGTCAACATTTGTATCTACACCTGGTAATTTCGCTAAATTTTCACTAATAATCGCGTATTCTTCCGGTGTTGCATTTTTTTTAACGATTTGCGGCGTCATTGCATATCCGCTTTCCATCTTACTTTTGATCGCCAATATTTCTAAATCTTTTGCTGACAGTTGATTAATCTCTTCTTCTGTTACACGATTTCGTTGACGTTCATCTAGTTCTTTATCGTCAATTTTATTCGCTTTAAACTCTTCACGATCTTTTTTTGTGATTTTTGCTTCTGCTTCTTCTTTATGTAAAGCAAGCCAATAATCTTTCTTATCGCGATCTGTTAACTTATCTGTTGGGACTTCAATTAAATCTGCTAACTTTTTCGCCGTCTCTAAGCGATCTGCTGCAGTTGATCCCTTCATTTTTGTAAATGTAATTGTACGAATAGGCTCATTATCTACGACCGCTTCTCCATTACGATCAAATATTTTCCCGCGTGGTACAGGATTACTTATCGTTGAGTTTTCTTTTTTCTCAACTTCATTTTTATATTCCTCACCACGAACAATTTGTACGTATCCAAGCCTTACAATAACCGCGGAGAACATTAAAAACACGCAAAAAAACAACACGTTTAACCGAAAAGGAACGTGGGTCTTTTTCTTTTGTTGTTTCTGCTTCTTGCTCATACAAACCCCCTCTACCAACAGCTATGTAATGTGAAAGGGACACCTTCATACAGGTGCCCTCACTGCTGTCTTACATCTTTTTCTATTCTAGCATAAAACACGCGATAAGTTAACCTTCTGGTTCAGTTTGATTCTGTGTGCTTCCTTGCGCTACAACACTGGTTTTGTTCACATTCCCCTCATCATATTTGACATTTTTAACTGCAAAATAAATAAGAAAATGTCCAGCTCCTAAAATACATAGTAAGAAAGGTAAACTTTTTTCAGGCGGAAAAAATATGACAGCACATAAAAAACTTAAAATGGAACAAATTCTTCCGGCATTTAACCATAATTCCCTGACCACTATATATTCTACACGCCATTCTCTCGCCTGTTTTGCTCTACCAATTACATCGTATGTCATTGAGCCGTACGGAACGAGTAAAATCGGATATGCAACCGCAATACATGCTGCATAAATAAGTAATTTCGTATATGTAACATTAAAAATAACTAAAAATACGACCGCATATAAAATAATGCCACCAAGTAAAATTGCTTTTTTTCGCCATTCTTTCTTTAACATACGAGCAACTAAATAATAGCATACAAATGATACTGCAGAATTCACTAAACTATATTTCCCTAGTGCTAACTCGCTACCAGATGCTAAATAGACATATACCGAAATAACGAAAATAAACGTTCCCTCTCTCAAGCCTTGGAAGAAATGAGCGCGCGTAATTCTTCCCCAGTTTTCATCAACTTGCCGCTCTTTCAATACTTGCACAATTTCATAGCGTCCTTCACATTCCCTCTTCGATAAAAAAAAGCTTAGAACGACTGCAACCGCAAATAGCATTAACGAGAGGAAGAAAACGACAGTATAACCACTCCATTTTTCCATACGTGAAATTGTATATCCTGCTGCTATCGGCCCAATCATTCCAGAGAACGATGTAAGAAGTCCTAGAAAACCGTTAAAAAAATCTCTTGTTTCTGGTTCTGTAATCTCAAATGTCAACAAGTTAAAAGCGAGCCAATAAAAACCATAACCAACTCCTAAAAGAGCTCCCATTAATAAAATATAGTGAGATGCACTTTTTCCCGCTACTAAAACGACGATAAAAAAAACAGCTAATGTGCCTACACCGATTCTCAATAAAATCGAGCGATCAATACGTTTCGCTAATTTCCCGCCCACAAGAAATGTTAGAGGCTGCAATACAACGCTGGCCAAATTATACAAGCCCAGATTCACATAATTTTGTGTTTGCTTCCATAAATAAATGTTTACAAACGTATTCGATAAAGAAATTGCGAGCGTGTATAAACCTCCTATAACGAGCAATAATACTAAATCCCGATTCACTTCAACATCACCGATTACATGTTTCCACTTCATACACAACTCTCCTTTACTTCATGTTCTAGTCTTCCAAAGACAAGCTCAATTATGTAAAAGGAGAACATAGAAAAAAGCTAGGAGAAAACCCCCTAGCTTTTTTCTAGCTGTATTAACTTTAATTATTTTGCTTCTTGGTAAAGTTTTTCAGCAACGTTCCAATCTACAACGTTCCAGAATGCACCGATGTAGTCAGGACGACGGTTTTGGTAATTTAAGTAGTAAGCATGCTCCCAAACATCTAAACCGATAACTGGAGTTTTACCTTCAGTTAGAGGAGAATCTTGGTTTGGAGTGCTTGTTACTTCTAACTCACCATTGTTTACTACTAACCAAGCCCAACCAGAACCGAAGCGAGTTGCGCCAGCTTTTGCGAATTCTGCTTTGAATGCATCGAAGCTACCGAATTTCGCTTCAATCGCAGTTGCAAGTTCGCCTACTGGTTGTCCCCCGCCGTTTGGAGATAGGATTGTCCAGAAGAATGTATGGTTAGCATGTCCGCCACCATTGTTACGTACTGCTGTACGGATTGCTTCAGGTACTTCGTTTAAGTTTGCAACTAATTCTTCAACGCTTTTGTCAGCTAATTCTGCATGACCTTCTAAAGCAGCGTTTAAGTTTGTAATATACGTGTTGTGATGTTTTGTATGATGGATGTTCATTGTTTCTTTATCAAAGTGAGGTTCTAAAGCATCATACGCATAAGGTAAATTTGGTAATTCGTGTTTTGCCATTGTTATATTCCTCCCGGTTTATGTATTGTCACTACATATGTGACCTACAACTTCATTCTACCCTAATTGCCATAGGGTGCAAACAAATAAATCGCTTTGTCTTGCTATCATTAAAGTAGCAAAATTCCCACTTCTTTTCAATTAAAATGCTCATATATTCCGAAAAAAAGCTTCCTTCTACAAGGAAGCTTCCTGCTGACATAATAAACATATGAAATGGATATGGACCCTGTAGGACTCGAACCTACGACCGGACGGTTATGAGCCGTCTGCTCTAACCAACTGAGCTAAGGGTCCACGATTATGTATGTACCATTAAAAACAACTAAATTCCAATCGGATATATCGTTTGAAAAATGTAAGATAAATTTACCATATACGAAAGAAAAGTGTCAATTGTATTTTTCTCTACTAAAAGAAGTAAATTAATAAGAAGGAATTTAGTCTTCTCTACTATATGTAAATATAATATATCTTGAGCTTCTCTAGATTCGTACGTTACAATGATTTTATACATACATAAAGGAAGTGAATCTATGTCCATTTTTACACAGCTAGCAAAAAGCGTATATTCGCCTAAAGATATGGCGCTTTTCCGTTTTCAAAAAATCGGTAAAACCATTTTGTATATTATGCTTCTTTGCCTAATCACTACTATTCCAAGAACTTTCTTGTACGGTAGCGTTATTCAAGATGGTGTTAACATGGTAAATAAAGTAATCGAAAAAGATTTACCTGATTTTAAAATTGAAAATGGCGAGCTAACAGCTGATATTGATCAACCTATCGAAAAAGAAGATGGAAATGCCCTTTTCGTATTTGATCCAAATTCAACAGACTTAGAAAAATATCAAAATAAAACAGGTTTATTTGTTTTAAAAGATAAAGTAGTCTCCATGGGGAATGGTCAAACACAAACATACTCCTATAATGACTTATTAGGCGCATCTCTTGAGAAAAAAGATTTACAAGATTTCATTTCGTTATTTGACAGTATTTATCCAATCTTATTATTCGTTATTGGGTTCTTACTGTACTTGTTCCAATTATTTATTACCTTTGTAGGAGTTACATTGCTTGCCTTCATCGGTTCTGCGATGAGCGGTCAACGCAAATTATCTTATAAACAAGTTTGGACATTAACTGCTTACAGCTACACAATTCCAACAATCTTCTTTATGATTATGGATTTATTCAAAATAAACGTACCTGGCGCAACATTCATTTACATTGCAGTTGTTTTAATCATTCTATACTTAACAATTAAAGAAGTTCCAAAGCCGAAAGAAAAACAAGAACTATAAAAAAAATGCCTAAATAGGCATTTTTTTTTTGGACAAGCATATATTCCTAGCAAAGGAGTGAAGGATATGAAGAGATTAGGTGTACTCTTATTCGTGCTTGTCCTCGGTTATATATTTTATTACGACATAAAAATCGGTACTTTACCGATGTTAAGTTCATACAAAAAAACATCTGCTGCCCAAACGATAAAAAAAGAAAATACAGATACAAAACAAAATAAAGAGAAAGAAACAGAAAAAGAAAAAGAAACGGATACAGCTTATAAAGCAATCGAAGTAAAAACTGGCGATACAGTTCTTTCTATTACAGAAGCTATTAATAAGAAAAAAATTCCTTCTATTGAAAAAGTAATTGATGATTTTAAGCAATTAAATAAAAATACATCTGCTACAAAAATCCAAGTTGGAAAGTCTTATAAATTCCCCTTATATCAATAAGCAATCACTTAATCCTTGTCAATTACATAAAAGCGCTGATACAATAGTAAAAGTGAAACCGAGTACTTTGGTTTCTATAGCCCTTTCTCACACATACTATCATTGATGTAAGGGACTAAAATAAGAAACTTCTTTTATAAGGAGAGCGATCAATTCGTGAATGAAATAACTCAACGCACAAAAACACGTCCAGTTAAAGTCGGTAATTTAACAATTGGCGGTAACAATGAATTAATTATACAAAGTATGACGACAACAAAAACGCATGATGTTGAGGCTACAGTTGCTGAAATTAAACGTTTAGAAGAAGCTGGCTGTCAAGTTGTTCGTGTTGCTGTTCCAGACGAACGCGCAGCAAATGCTATTGCTGATATTAAAAAACAAATCAACATTCCACTTGTTGCTGATATTCATTTTGATTACCGCCTTGCTTTAAAAGCAATCGAAGGCGGCATTGATAAAGTACGTATCAATCCAGGTAACATTGGACGTCGCCATAAAGTAGAAGCTGTTGTAAACGCAGCGAAAGAGCGTGGCATTCCAATCCGTATCGGTGTAAATGCCGGCTCATTAGAACGTCATATTTTAGAAAAGTATGGATATCCAACTGCTGATGGTATGGTCGAGAGCGCACTGCACCATATTAAAATTTTAGAGGACTTAGATTTCCACGATATTATCGTATCAATGAAAGCCTCTGATGTTAACTTAGCAATTGAAGCATACGAAAAAGCTGCTCGCGCTTTTGATTATCCATTACATTTAGGTATTACAGAATCAGGAACATTGTTTGCTGGGACTGTAAAAAGCGCCGCCGGTCTTGGAGCAATTTTAAGTAAAGGCATCGGAAATACACTTCGTATCTCTTTAAGCGCTGATCCAGTTGAAGAAGTAAAAGTTGCACGTGAACTATTAAAATCATTCGGTCTTGCATCTAATGCCGCAACACTTATTTCTTGTCCAACTTGTGGTCGTATTGAAATCGACCTAATTAGCATTGCTAATGAAGTCGAAGAATACATCTCCACACTTAAAGTTCCAATTAAGGTTGCAGTACTCGGCTGTGCCGTAAACGGTCCTGGTGAAGCTCGTGAAGCTGACATCGGTATTGCCGGTGCACGCGGAGAAGGTTTATTATTCCGTAAAGGGCAAGTCGTTCGTAAAGTACCAGAAGAAACAATGGTAGAAGAACTGAAAAAAGAAATTGATGTAATCGCTGCTGAAATGGCTGCCGAACGAGAAAAAGAAAAAGAAAAACAAGAACAATAAAAAGAAGGTTGCCACAATTTTTGTGAGCAACCTTTTTTTACATTCAAATTAAAAACTCGTCAGTTATATAACTGACGAGCCCTCTCATTTTGCACATTTTGGGCAACGACCATATATTTCAAACTTATGCCCCGTTACCTCATAACCTTTAAAATCTTTATTCATAAAATCCATCGGGCAGGAATTAATCTCTTTTGTACCACCACAATCTAAACAAATGAAATGATGATGATGTTCCATAATGGAGCATGTAAAACGGAAATGCTTTTCACCATTTAATTCCGTTTGCTCTAAAACACCGACTTCAGCAAAAACCGTTAAGTTACGATAAATCGTATCAAAACTAAGTCCTGGATAATCACCCTTCATATGCTCTAAAACATCTTTCGCAGTTAAATAACGATTATGAGCTGCGAATAACCTTAGCATTTCTTCCCTTTTCCCTGTATGTTTGTATCCCTTTTCCTTCATTAGGCGTAAAGCTTCTGTTAGATTCATACCTATCCCTACTTTATGCAGTTTTTTTCTTTTTCCATAAAATTGCACCAATTAAAATAAGAACCGCTATCATAACAATTGTACCACCTGGAGCTAAATCAAGTTGATACGAAGCAAACATTCCACCAATTACTGCAATTTCACCAAATAAAATGGAAAAGAAAATTGTTTGTTTAAATCCTTTTGCAATACGAATACTTGCTGCAACTGGTAACGTCATTAAAGATGATACGAGAAGAACACCTACAACACGCATTGATACCGCAATTACAAGAGCAACTAATATAATGAAGATAAAGTGAATCCACTTTGCACTTAAACCGGTTGATACAGCGTATTCCTCATCAAATGATAGTAAAAACAACTCTTTGTATAATAAAACGATCGTCGCAATAACAACAATTGCTACTATACCAATAATAATTAAATCCGCACTTGTTACAGCACTTACACTACCAAATAAATAACTAAATAAATCCGTATTGAATCCATTAGCAAGTGAGATGAAGATAACTCCAATCCCCATCCCTGCTGAAAGTATAATCGGGATTGCTAACTCTTGATAATGTTTATATACAGTACGTAATTTTTCAATTAGCAATGCTCCACCGATTGAAAAAAACATCCCCATATATAAAGGGTTTAAAAAACCACCGGTAAAGATTGTCTTTTCAAGTAATAAACTTGCTGCAATTCCTGATAACGTCACATGACTTAATGCATCCGCAATAAGCGACATGCGGCGAATTACAACGAACACGCCGATAAGTGGTGCGACAAGCCCTATTAAAATACCAGCGTATAAGGAATTACGTAAAAAATCATATTGTAAAAAATCCTGTATCATTATATCCTCCCGTGATGCCCATGTTCATGTTCTAAGCGATGAACATGATGTCCATATAAAATCGACATTTCTGCATCTTCTAACTCTCGGAATTTCTCTACATTCCCATGGAAATGTAAATGCTGATTCAAACATGCAACATGCGTCACCTTCTCTGTTACAGCACCCATATCGTGCGTAACAAGAATTAACGTAATTCCCAATCTTTTGTTTAAATCCTCTAGTATCTCATAAAAACTTGCCACATTTTTCACATCAATCCCAACAGTAGGCTCGTCCAAAATAAGCAATTCCGGATCACTTACAAGTGCACGAGCAATAAATACACGCTGCTGTTGTCCACCAGAAAGTTCTCCAATGTTGCGACCTCGAAACTCGCTCATACCTACATCAGCAATCGCTTTTTCTACTTTCGCATTATCGTCTTTCGTAAAAAAGCGAAAAAGCCCTTTTTTCGAAACGAGCCCCATTGAAACAACCTCGAAAACAGTTGCCGGGAAACCTGAGTTAAAGCTACTTGCCTTTTGGGATACATAACCAACTTTATTCCACTCTTTAAATTTCTTACTATCAATGCCAAACAATCTAATACTTCCTTGCTTTGGTTTTAAAACACCCAATAAGCATTTAAGTAAAGTCGATTTCCCTGAACCATTCGGTCCAACTAAACCTAAAAAAGCTCCCTTCGGAACTTGCAAATTAATATCTTCTAACACGTTGCGATCTTCATACCGAAACGTTAATCCTTCTATTTCCAATATATTATTCATAGCATCTCACCTATTTTAATTCAGAATGATTCCGATTTATCTCTATTTGAATTATAGTACAGCTTATTATAGTTGTAAACCAATCTGCCTAAAATATATTCTTTATTTCAAGAAACCTTATTATTATAACAAAAAGCAGAGAATAATTCTCTGCTTTCAAAAGATATTACAATTAACTTTTTAGTGAATTGCTGATTTAAACTTACCACCATTTGTCTCTTGTGTATTCATAATCGTAACAAATGCGTTTTCATCAATTTCATGCACAATTGATTTTAACTTCGTCACTTCCAGACGTGTTACAACTGCATAAATAACTTCTTTTTCTTTATCTGTATAGCCACCTTTAGCAACAAGTTTTGTTGTTCCACGACCAAGGCGGTGTAAAATTGCATTTGATACTTCCTCATATTGATCCGATACTATTAAAACTGCTTTCGTTTCGTCTAATCCTTGAATTACCGTATCAATTGTTTTGAATGCGATATAGTACGTCATAACAGAATACATCGCTTGTTCAACACCAAAAACAAATGCTGCCCATGCAAAAATGAATAAGTTCACAAACATTACGAATTCACCAACAGAAAACGGTAATTTCTTCGTTAATAGAATTCCCATAATCTCGGTCCCGTCTAACGATCCACCATGACGAATAACAAGTCCTACACCAATCCCTAAAATAAGACCGCCGAAAACTGTTGCTAAAATCGGCTCTGTTGTAAATGGCGGGATAGCATGCAACGTTGATTCAATAAATGCTAAAGCTACAATTCCAAATGCTGAAGATAACATGAATGTTTTTCCAATTTGCTTATACCCGGAGTACATAAAAGGAATGTTGAGGATAACAACTAAAGTAGAAAAGCTTAACCACCAAATATTAGGAGTAAGATAATCTAATATAAGAGAAATACCAATAATTCCACCATCAATAATTTTATTTGGCATTAAAAACAGTTCAATCGCTACCGCCGCACACGCTGCCCCAAAGACAATCATAACTAAACGATATACAAGATGAATAACACTTTCTTTTCGATGTTGCTTTTTTTCCATAAGTCCTCCTTATACTCTTTATCTATAGTTTTGTTCTTATATTATAACATAAGCTTCTTTTCCCCATTGAAAAAATGCACCTTGATACGAATATGTACAAGCTATGCGTACATATATTTCGATAGAAGAACGTGTGAAGGAGGACAACACGATGAACCTCATTAAACAAATTGTGAACAAAAAATTAAATCATATTTCTACAAAAGAACTATTGAAATATAGTAAAGAATACGAAGTTCCAATCACAACTGCACAAGCTGATAAAATCGTTTTACTTATGAAAGGGAAAAACATTAACATTTACGATAATACCGAGCGACTAGATTTGTTAAAACAAATCGCTAAAGTAACTACTCCTGCCACTGCCCAACAAGTAAATATTTTATTTCAGCAGCTATTAAAATAAGGAGGGGAAAATCCCCTCCTTATTGTGCTTTAATTTTTTCAAGAATTCCTTCATCAAAAGTACCATTTTTCAGCATTTCGATTTCTAATTTATATGGTGGCTTCTTATCTTTTTTATCTTCACCTACATACGGCGTTTCAAGAATTTTTGGTACGTGCGTAAGTTGTGGGTGATGCACAATGTGATGCAATGCCTTATAGCCAATATGACCAAAACCAATATTTTCATGACGGTCTTTTCCAGCTCCGCGTACATTTTTGCTATCGTTAATATGAAGTACTTGTAAACGATTTATCCCAACAATTTTATCAAATTCGTTTAACACACCGTCAAAATCATTTACAAGGTCATAACCTGCATCATGCGTATGACACGTATCAAAACATACGGATAGTTTTTCATTATATTTCACACCATCAATAATTTTCGCAATTTCTTCAAAGCTACGACCGCATTCCGTTCCCTTTCCTGCCATCGTTTCTAACGCAATGTTAACCGTCTGCTCTGGCGTTAATACTTCATTAAGCCCTTTAATAATTTGTTGAATACCAGCATCCGCTCCTGCACCAACGTGCGCACCTGGGTGAAGAACGATTTGTTTCGCTACACCTAATGCCGATGTTCTTTCAATTTCCATGCGAAGGAAGTCTACACCTAATTGGAATGTTTCTGGCTTCGTCGTATTCCCAAGATTAATAATGTATGGCGCATGTACGATAATTTCTTCAATACAGTTTAGTTCCATATGTTTTCTTCCTGCTTCTATGTTCAATTCTTCAATTGGTTTTCTTCGTGTATTTTGCGGTGCACCTGTATAAATCATAAACGTCGTTGCACCGTATGAAACAGCCTCTTCACTTGCTGCTAATAACATTTTCTTACCACTCATAGAAACATGAGATCCAATCTTTAACATACAATCACCTCTTCAATATACAATAGATATAATGATAGCATAATTTGTAGAAATATGTAGCGAATTGTTTGTTCACACAAAAGGCACTACATAGATTAAACAGACTATTCAAACAATCTGCGCTCTATACTTAAATTAACCCAATAAAGCGAAACTTTAGTCAACGTTTTTTCTACCCCTCACTAATTATTAGTCTGCATTAATCGACTTTCTCTCAAGCAGTGAGATAAAAAAAAATAAGGGAAATCCCTTATCTTTTTTTATTGCTATATTTTTTCTTCACTTTGTCACGTTCTGTTGCAAGTTTTCGTTTATAGTTTGGTTTTACTTTTTTCGGCTTCTTAACAACTTTTGTTGCCATAACATCTAGTCCATCACTTGGTTTTTTACGGCTCTTACGACGACGACGGTCACCTAAATCCGCCCATTCATCTCCGCGTAAATCTACATGTTTAAACTCGATATGACGTTGTTTTTCCAAACTATCTAACGCTTCTTCATTTGCTGGATCATAAATCGTCACTGCAATACCTGAATGACCCGCACGTGCAGTTCTTCCAACACGGTGAACGAAGAAATCTAAATCTGGTGGAAGTTCATAGTTAATAACATGGCTAATTCCTTCAATATCAATACCGCGTGCCGCCAAATCTGTTGCGACAATGTATTGGAACTCTAAATCACGAACTTGTTTCATCATTTTTCTACGATCACGTGGTGATAAATCACCGTGTATACGCCCTACTTTTAATCCACGTTCTGCTAATCCATCGGCTACTTCGTCAGCCTTCTTCTTTGTGTTTGTAAAGACAATTGCTAAATATGGTTTAAATTGAAGTAGCATATTTTTCACTAATTCAGTTTTATTACGGTGTCTTGAAGGCACAAGGTAATGATCAATATTTCCTGCTGCAACTTGCTTCGGATTAATATGAATATGTTCTGGATTCTCCATATATTTCTTCAAAAATGGTTTTAATTTTTGAGGAATTGTTGCAGAGAAAACTAACATTTGCAGATTTTTAGGCATACGTGCCGCAATTTTATCTACATCTTGAATGAATCCCATATCAAGCATTAAGTCCGCTTCATCGACAATAATAGTATCCGCTTTATAGACAAATAGCGCCTTTTCTTCTACTAAATCTTTAATACGTCCTGGCGTTCCAACTACAATATGAGGTTGTTTTTTCAACTTTTCAATTGATCGTTGTTTATCAGTTCCACCAATTAAACAGCGTGCTGTAATCATTTGATCTTCTGCACAGAACTTTGTTAGTTTCACAATTTCTTCGTAAATTTGTTGTGCTAACTCACGAGTAGGCGCTGTAATAACAAGTTGTACCTCTTCACGACTTGCATCAATTCTGTTTAATGTAGGAAGTAAGTATGCATGTGTTTTCCCAGAACCAGTTTGGGATTGTCCAATTATACTCACACCTTTTTTCACGACCGGGAAAATCTTCTTTTGAATTCCTGTTGGCTCTGTAAAGCGTAGTTCACGAACTGCATCTATTAAAAATGGTTTAAAATCATACTGTGTAAAAGTTTGTAGTGTCATAAGTTACACCTTCTTTCTAAAATTTCTACTGCGCACAAATCAGTCAAGTCTACATTATATCGAAATCTACAAGTAAAATCCATCTTTAGTTTAGGTTTTTATCTCAAAAACTAACCTTCTTTCCTTCCATTGCATATTGTATGTGTATATACCTAACTGAAGAAAGGAGGATTTCCCACATGTTTCCGAAATCCCCTATAAGACAAATGTATCCGAATCGAGGACAACAATCTTACACACCATATCCGATTCCACAACTACCACCGATGGCTCAAAAAAAGAAAGGTTTCCTTGCTAAACTCTTTAAAAAACACGATCCAACCGAACCTTTCATGCAAATGGTCCCTCCTTATCGACAAATGGAAGGGCCACCGATGATGCACCAACAACCGCCGCCCCAATATCAACAGCAACAGCCATACCAACAACAATATACACAACAATATACACAACAATATCAGCCATACATGCAGCAATATCCAGAGCAGATGATACCACCTCAAATGTATGAATCAAATGATACACGTGGTGCTGCGTCAGCTACAACTGCAGCGGCATCTAGCAGCGGCATCGGTAGTTTTTTTTCAAATTTAATTTCGAACCCAACTAATATGATAAATAATATCGAAAAAGTATCTCAAGTCGTGCAATCTGTCGGTCCTGTTGTCGAACAGTACGGTCCCATTATGCGTAGTCTACCAAGCATTGTTAAAATCCTCACCTCTGGAAAAAGTACGGAAGAAAATCAAACTGAAGATGCAACAGAACAGGTTGAGGTAGCAACTCCACCTCCTCCACCTCCAAAAAGGAAACGAAAAAAAATAGTGCTTGAACCGGTAATAGAAAAAGAGGTTCCGAAAGAACCCGTTCAACAATCAGCAACAAAACCAAAACTATATGTGTAACAATCCTTTGTTTTCTATCCACTCCTCCTTTATAATGTAATGGACTATGCACAAAAGTATCCCTTGTTTAGAAGGAGAGGATTACTCACATGAAGATTGTTAAAATTTCCCCTCGTGGTTATTGCTATGGTGTTGTTGACGCAATGGTTATTGCACGTAACGCCGCATTAGATAAATCATTACCGAGACCCATTTATATTTTAGGTATGATTGTTCACAATAAGCATGTCACAGATGCTTTCGAAGAGGATGGCATCATTACATTAGACGGTCCAAGTCGATTAGAAATTTTAGATAAAATCGATTCTGGTACTGTTATTTTCACTGCACACGGTGTTTCTCCAGAAGTTAAACAACGTGCAAAAGAAAAAGGTTTAACGACAATTGATGCAACTTGTCCAGATGTTACAAAAACACATGACCTTATCGAAGCAAAGAAAGCTGAAGGATACCATGTCATTTATATCGGCAAAAAAAATCATCCAGAACCAGAAGGCGCAGTTGGTATCGCACCTGATATCGTTCATCTTATCGAAAAAGCTGATGATTTAAAAACACTAGAAATTCCAACGGATAAAATTTTAGTTACGAATCAAACAACAATGAGTCAATGGGATGTTCAACATTTAATGGAGGACATTCAGAAAAAATTCCCAACAGCAGAATTCCACAAGGAAATTTGTTTAGCAACTCAAGTTCGCCAAGAAGCTGTCGCTAAACAAGCTGATGTTGCAGATTTAACAATTGTTGTCGGTGATCCGAAAAGTAACAACTCAAACCGTTTAGCACAAGTATCACAAGAAATCGCTGGTACGACAGCATACCGCGTTGCAGACGTAAGTGAAATCCAATTAGAATGGCTACAAGGTGTAGAAAACGTAGCTGTTACAGCAGGTGCTTCTACTCCAACGCCAATTACAAAAGAAGTTATTGCTTTCTTAGATCAATATGACCCAATGAATCCAGCTACATGGGACAGAATTCGAAAAGTACCACTTCAAAAGATACTACCTCGTGTAAAAGTGAAAAAAGAACAATAATAAAAACCGTTGCCTACATGAGCAACGGTTTTTATTTTTCTTATACAAATGTGAATGGATCTGTATGTAACTGCGAAGCGTGAATGTGTACATTGAATTTCTTCACATCTACTTTTTCTTGCAATTGTTTTTGTACACCTTGCTTCATTACTTTTTCAACGTTATGTCCTGGATCGACTATATTTAAACCAATCATCATCGCATCGTGAGCAACATGATAATACATATCACCTGTTACATATACATCTGCTCCTTTAAATTTCGCTTGGTTTATATATTTATTACCGTCACCACCAAGTACAGCTACTTTACGCACCTTATCATCTAACTTTCCAACAACTCTTGCACCCTTTACATGTAATGATTGTTTCACATGTAAAGCAAACTGCTCAAGCGTCATTTCTTCTTGTAAATACCCTATTTTACCAAGACCTAATGTTTCACCTTTATTATCAAGCGGATATACATCATATGCCACTTCTTCATATGGATGGGCTGCCAACATCGCTTTAATAACTTTTCTTTGTAATGAAGCTGGAATAATCGTTTCGACACGTATCTCTTCCACACGTTCTAACTGCCCAGTTTCTCCGATATAAGGATTTGTACCTTCTTGAGGGATAAACGTACCTACCCCTTCGCTACCGAACGTACAGTGGCTATAATTACCGATATGACCTGCATCCGCATCTCCAAGAGCTTTGCGCACTTCTTCTGCATGGGTTACTGGAACAAATACAACAATTTTTTTCATTTCTTCTGCATATGTAGGAGCTAATACTTCTGTATTTTGTAACCCTAACGCATCAGCAAGTAAATCATTTACCCCGCCCTTAGCAATATCTACATTTGTATGTGCGGCATAAACCGCAATATCATTTTTAATACACATTTCAATAATTCTTCCGTACGCCTTATCTGTATGAATCGCTTTTAATGGATTAAAGATTAAAGGATGGTGCGCTATAATGATATTCGCTCCTAATTGGATCGCCTCGTCCACAACTTCCTCAGTTACATCTAACGCGATTAATACGTGCTGGACAGGTTTATTAAGCGCTCCAATCTGTAAGCCAATCTTATCCCCTTCCATCGCTAAATGCTTCGGATACATACCTTCAAACAAAGAAATAATTTCATGACCATTCGGAATTTTACTCATGATAAAACCTCTCCTATCATTTTCATTTTCGCTTCTACTTCTGCACGCTTCGCTTTCTTCTCTTCAGACTCTGCTGCACGTTCTAACTGTTTTAAAATATTTTGGAAGTTTTTCAATTCCCCTTCCCACTTTTCAACAAAAGCTTCACTTTTTTCTTTTATTAAAAATGGACCCATAAACAATTCAGCTTGTTTATTTTCAGAGTAAGGTACTGCTGTATCTCCTCGCTCTCCGACTAAAATCTCGTAAATCTTTCCGTCTTCTATTACAATTTTCTCACAGATAAGCTCCCATCCATTTTCAATAAACCATTCACGGATATGGTGTGCTGCAATATTCGGCTGTAAGATTAAACGTGTTACACCTTCTAATTTTTCTTTACCACTTTCTAAAATGTCACGAATTAACGCTCCACCCATACCAGCAATCGTAATAACATCTACTTCTCCTGGCACTATAACAGCTAATCCATTCCCTTTACGAACGTCTACTTTATCTTGTAAGCCACTTTCAGCTACAGTTGCTTGTGCAGAGCGAAACGGTCCATCTACAACCTCTCCTGCAACTGCTTTCGTAGCAATATTATTTATAATTGTATAACACGGTAAATACGCATGATCCGATCCAATATCAGCTACTGTAGAGCCTACCGGAATCTCCCTCACAACTTCTTCTAATCGTTTCGAAAGCTTTACTTCATTCATGTATTTCCATTACTCCTTCTCTTCTCAGTCTGTCTCCATGATAATGAATTTATAGTAGTTGTTGCAAGTCCATAACAATACTTCAATTCTCTATTACTAATCGTATTTTAGATAGTATAGAAAAACAAGCCTTTTGCAAAAAGCAAAAGACTTGTTTTTCTATACTTTATTTTTTCTTCGATAACCAATCAGCTACTTTCGTTGCTTGATCAGCTGGAATTAAATTAGCTGGCATATTTCCTTTTCCTTTTGACAGAACTTCTTTAATTTCATCTTTTGAAAGTTTCCCACCAATTTTTTGTAAATTAGGGCCTACCGCTCCTTGTAACTGATCACCATGACAGCTCGTACAGCTTTGCTTTACAATATCCTCTGGCTTTGATGCTGTTTGTGCTGGTTTCCCACCATTTTTTGCATCAGCTAACTCTTTAGATTTATTTAGCCCCTGAAATGAAAATACAAACATAACGATAATACCTAATGCTGCAATAAGAGCGAACGGAATCAACGGATTACGTTTCATATCTCTTCTCCCCCCTCTACACCGCTAAATAGTTAGATGATTCAGTCATTTATATTGTACTTGAAAACGCCCTATCAGAAAAGAGCAAACTACTACTTGTTAAAAATATTCCGTAAATTCATTTTATTGATTTTCACTATTATATCGCATATTATTTCGATAATTACTAACGTTTCTCATCATATTTTTTACTTTTCTACATATTATTTTGTATATAATAAACAAAATAAATCGAAAAATCGAAAAATGAGCATTTGCAAATCAAAAGACAATTCTGTAAAATAAATTACAAGAAATTGTAATCGTTGCCGATAGCTAAATTTTAACAAAAATTAACAAAATAAAAAAGTTTACTTCACAAAAGTGAAGTAAACTTAAAGGTAGCCTATTCTAAGAAATCCTTAAGACGCTTACTACGGCTTGGATGTCTTAATTTGCGAAGTGCTTTCGCTTCAATTTGACGAATACGTTCTCTCGTTACGCCGAATACTTTCCCAACTTCTTCAAGCGTACGAGTTCGTCCATCATCTAAACCAAAACGAAGACGCAGAACATTTTCTTCACGATCTGTTAGTGTATCTAACACATCTTCTAATTGTTCTTTTAGCAATTCATACGCTGCATGGTCCGCAGGCGATGTTGCTTCTTGGTCTTCGATAAAGTCACCTAAATGGGAGTCGTCTTCTTCACCAATTGGTGTTTCAAGAGAAACTGGCTCCTGTGCAATCTTTAAGATTTCGCGTACTTTTTCTGGAGCAAGATCCATTTCTTCACCAATCTCTTCAGGAGATGGTTCGCGTCCTAAATCTTGTAATAATTGACGTTGTACACGGATTAACTTATTAATTGTTTCAACCATATGAACTGGAATACGAATTGTTCGCGCTTGGTCTGCAATCGCACGTGTAATAGCTTGGCGAATCCACCAAGTTGCATACGTACTAAATTTAAAACCTTTACGGTAGTCGAACTTTTCAACTGCCTTAATTAGACCCATATTTCCTTCTTGGATTAAGTCTAAGAAAAGCATACCACGGCCCACGTAGCGCTTTGCAATACTTACTACAAGACGTAAGTTTGCTTCTGCAAGACGGCGTTTTGCTTCTTCATCGCCTTCTTCAATACGTGTCGCAAGTCGAATTTCTTCTTCAGCAGATAGTAAGTCTACACGACCAATTTCTTTTAAGTACATACGAACAGGGTCATTGATTTTCACACCTGGCGGCACACTTAAATCATTAAGGTCAAATTCTTCTTCCGTTTTTGTAATTTGACGATTATTAGGACCTTCGTCGTTGTCATTGTCACCAACTAAGTCAATCCCTTGTTCACCTAAATATTCATAGTATTCATCCATTTGATCGGATTCAATTTCAAATCCATTCATGCGTTCTGCAATCTCTTCATATGTAAGAACGCCACGTTTTTTTCCGAGCTCAGTGAGTTGTTCTTTCACTTGCTCAAGGGTCATTTCAGTTTCAATTTGTTTAGAACGAGCTGGTTTATCAGCCATCTGTTCCCCTCCTTACGCGAGATACAAACATTCATTATACTAAAACTTTATCGAAAAAGCTATTTTCTTGCTTTTTGACTTTGTAAATATGCCACATAATATTTAGCAGCCTCTACAGGATCTGTTTTTTCCATTTGTTTTACTTTAAAGATAATTTCCATCTTTTCAAGTTTTTCTTTATGGCGTCTTAGCGCCTCCAAATGACCTTGTAACGCTTCTTCTGTGTACTCTGGATTAATAAATTCATCCGTCGAAATATCAGTAATAATATTTTTCAACTTTTCATCAGAGAGCCAACTTAAAAATGTTCCGACTGAAGGTTCATTTCCCTTTTCATAATATGCGTATAGTTCATATAAAATCCCTTTATGTTCTTCTGTATAAAAATCTTCTATATGAGGTTCCATACGCACTGTCACTTCTGCACTTTGCAACATATGGTAAATAATTTCTCTTTCTGCCCTTTCAAAACCTGTTAATTTCGGTTTCGTTTGAACAATTTGAGATGGCTTAGAAACCTGCTTTATTTGTTTTTGCTGTACCTTTTGTTCTTTGCGATATTGGTGCAATTGATTCAAAAGTGTTTCCATTGAATACGAAAATTCTTGCGATAATGATTTTAAATATGATTCCGCCTGCATCGCATCCTGTAGCAATGATAACTCTTTTAAAACACTTTTTACATATTCTTCTTTGCCAGACTCATCTTGCAAATTTTTCCCTAAACGCAAATAATTTATTTTGAAACCAACAAAACTTATACTTGATTTCACAAGATTTTCAAAAGCGGTTGTCCCATATTGTTGCACATATTCATCAGGGTCAAGCTTATCTGGCAAGGATGTAACTTTTACTTGGCAACCAACTTGCAATAGTAATTGCCCTGCTTTCATCGTCGCTTCTCGCCCTGCTTTATCACCATCATAGCAAAGAACAACAGTTTCAACGTTACGTCGCAGAAGTTTCGCTTGTTCTTCAGTTAAAGCTGTTCCCATTGTCGCAACAGCTTCTTCCACACCACTTTTCACCGCGGCTAGTACATCGGCATAACCTTCAAAAAGGACAACCTGCCCACGTTTTCTAATAAACGGCCTTGCTTGGTGGAAATTATACAACAGCTTACTTTTGTAAAAAATCGGTGTTTCAGGACTATTCAAATATTTCGGAGTGTCATCTCCTAATGCCCTTCCACTAAACGCTATCACCTTACCTTGTAAAGTATAAATCGGAAACATAACTCTTCCGCGGAAGCGGTCATAATGACTGCCATCCTTCTCACTTCTTACAAGAAGGCCAGCCTGTTCCATACTAGATAGCGACAAACCTCTTTTTTGTAAAATTTTCGTCGCTGCATCCCAAGCTTGTGATGCATAACCAATTTCAAATTTCTCAATCATCTCTTTTGTAATACCACGTTTTAATAAATATGAAAGTGCTTCATTTCCTTCTTCTGTATTTACTAATAAATGATGATAATACTTTTTCAAAAGTTCATGAGCCTGTTGCATGATGACAGTGTCATCAGATATGTCTTCTTGTTGTTGTTGTCCTTGCCCTGATGTATATTCTGCAACTGCAATTCCATTTCTTTCGCCAAGCTTTTGAACAGCCTCTGTGAAAGCAAGTCCTTCCATTTTCATAAGAAAAGAAAATACATTTCCACCTTCTCCACATCCGAAACAATGAAAAATTTGCTTATCAGATGAAACAGAGAATGAAGGAGAATTCTCACCATGAAATGGACAAAGACCGAAATAGTTACGCCCCTGCTTTCTAAGTTGAACATACTCACCAATCACTTCTACAATATCGGATGATGTCCGAATCTGTTCAACAACTTCTTCAGGAATTCTGTTCCCCATAACTCCATCTCCGTGTCGTATTTTGTATTCGATATAAATTAAAAGATTCCTTTATAATTCGACAATATTTTTCTAAATTTGTTAGAAAGTACTGTCGATCACATTGTGTAAACGATTTTGGACCTTTCGTATAAGTCCCCAGTCTGCGTAAATTCGCAGATACATACTACTATATAAAATTGTATACATTTGCTCATCTGTTACAAATGTATCTCCTGGAGACAATACATATACTCCTTTTTCACAAGAAGACTAGCAAGAAGCACTATAGCCTGTATGATCATGAGATCTGTAGCTTTTGCATGTTAATAAATATAACAGTCAACTTCATCTTGCTCAGAATCTACATAGACCCAATTACCTTGCTGTTTTCTTGAACGATGAGCATAGGATACGACAAACAAAATTTCGACATAAAATTTTGTTCCAACTTGCACAATTGCATTCTTCACGGGATACGCATCTGCATCAAATAATATCTTATCTGATGTTTTGCATATTGCTGTATTCTACATCCCTTCTGTGAATCCTTCCATAATGTGCGTTTTCTTGTCTAGATTTTGTCGATTTAACGTAAAGACATGTCTTTTTCGAAAATCCTATCCCTAGTTTATTCTGAAAAATTAAAGTCTAAACGTAAAATATAGGTTTTTATCACAATTTTTTATTATAATATATTTTCTTCAACTACGCTACATATCCCTTTAATTTTCATCTTACACTTAAAGATAACGAAATCGTTCCTTTAGCATAATTAAAAAACAGAAGAATATAAGTATAACCATTCCGCTATATTCTATTACTAAGCCGAAAGTTCATGCTCTACTTCGCATCTTCCTCTAACGCCTTCTCACGAGCGAAAAAAGCACATTCACCTTTGGTAAATGTGCTAAAACATTTTTTGGTTTTGCACTGCATTCACAATAATATTTGCTGTTTCTTCAATTGCCTTATTTGATACATCAATCACTTGACAATTTATTTTACTAATTACTTCCTCAAAATGATCAATTTCTTCTTGAATACGATTAATATTTGCATATGTTGCTCCATCACTTAATCCAAGTGATTTCAATCGTTCTTTTCGAATATGATTTAACTTATCTGGTATAATTTTCAAACCGAAACATTTCTCTTTTGCCACTTGATATAATTCCTCAGGCGGATCCACTTCCGGTACAAGTGGTACATTAGCAACTTTCAAACGTTTGTTATGCGCTAAATATTGTGAAAGTGGTGTTTTTGATGTACGTGAAATTCCAATCAACACGATATCAGCTTTTAAAATACCACGTGCATCTCTACCATCATCATACTTAACTGCAAATTCAATCGCTTCAATTTTTTTAAAGTACTCTTCATCTAATCTTCGAACGACACCTGGCTCATACCTTGGTACTTGCCCTGTAATTTCTTCAATTTGATCGATAAGAGGTCCGATAATATCGTATGCCTCTACTCCTTCTTTTGCCGCTTCTGTCAATAAATATTGACGCATATCAGGCTTTACTAACGTAAAACAAATAAGCGCTTGATTGCTCTTGGCAATCGAGATTACTTCTTTTAATGTCCCTGTATCTTCTACATACGGTACACGCCTAATATCAGGAGCGAATGGGAACTGTCCCATTGCCGCTCTAACAACCAAATCAGCCGTTTCTCCTACAGAGTCAGATACGACATATACGATTTTATTATCCATTACATTACCTCACTTTAAACAAATTACACTTATTCGTTATTTACTAAATTTACAAACGCACGTGTAATATTTGTTTTTGTAATTCGTCCAATCACTTCTAAACCTTGTTTCGTATCCTTCACAACCGGCATCGCATCAATCTGTCTTTCTATTAATTCCATCGCAATATCATATAAAGAATCCTCCCTGCGACACATCGCAATGTTTGGCATCCTTGTCATGATAATATTAACCGGAAGAGAGGTTAAATCCTGCTTTCCTAAGCTAGCTCGTAATAAATCTTTACGAGATACAACGCCAACTAATAAAGTAGCTTGATCTACAACAAATAATGTACCAACGTCCTCTAGAAACATAGTACAGATTGCATCGTATACTGATACATTTTTATCAATTACAGCCGGTCTAGATTGATAATCTTGCACTTTAATTTTCTTAACAGCTTCAGATAATAGCTGTCCCCCGGTTTTACCCGTATAAAAATAACCTACACGTGGACGCGCTTCTAAATAACCAGCCATCGTTAAAATTGCTAAGTCTGGTCTTAGCGTTGCACGTGTTAAACCCAATTGCCCAGCAATTGACTCCCCTGTAATAGGACCGTGATCTTTTACAATCTGAATGATATGCTCTTGCCGTTTATTCAGCTCTATGATAATCACCACCTTTAATGCACAACGAAAAAAGTTATACTATCTCTTAAATATTATATACTAAATATGCTATTCGAAAAAGAAAGTATGTAAAAAGGACCGTATACGGCCCTTTTTATATTTGAAACTTATCAAGTTGTTCCAAGAAACGCCTTGTTTTCAAATAAATCCCACAATATTCGTCATAATATGTATTCAATACTGTGCGCATTTGTTTTTTTGTACTATCCTTCACCGATACATTACCGAGCCGGTGTAAATCAAAGTGAAAAAAGAGACGTAATAATTTATGAACAGCCTCTCCCACCGGAATACGATACGGATCTTGCTCCGCATGACGCGAGCACAGAAAACCGCCTTCCCGGACAGAGAAGGCGACAAAATCTGTTTCTTGATGACAAATAGCACATGTATCAAAGTACGGGCGCATCCCTAATACCGGAAGCATTTTCGTTTGATAAATTAATGATAATACTTCTGGATCAACACCCTCACACATATAATGCAACGTTTGATATAACATTTCAAATAAATACGGATTATGCTTCTTATCTTCTGTTGCTTTATCGGTTAATTCAATAATAAATGATGCATAAGCAGTTAAAAATATATCCTCACGAATTTCTTTCATAGATGAAATAATCTCGCCTTGTTGCAAAGTTCCAAGTCCAGATCCCATTTGAATAAGAAAATGACCATGTGTCATAAGTTGCGAAATAGCTGCTAACCGACTCTTCGGCTTTTTCGCCCCTCTTGCCATTGCACTTACCTTACCAAATTCCCGTGAGTATATTGTAACAATCTTATTTGTTTCTCCGTAATCAGTCGTACGGATAACAATGCCCTCAACTTTTTGAAACATGTTCGTCACCATCCAAGGTTTGAACAAAACGGGTCAAGAAATTGGAGAGTCTAGATGCGCTAACTCCTCTTCATGTTGATCCATCTCATCGTTTACGTCTTTTTCCATTTCTTTCAAAAGCAAATACGTTTCAATGCTTCCTGTTTTGGAGAAAAACTTCCAGGTAAAATCTAGCATAAGAATCCACCTTTCTCAATAAGCGTAGCCTATAAACCAATTTCTTTTGTTGTTATTAAGTTGACCCATTTTGTTCATTTTCATGTGAGAAAAATTTTTCCTAATTTATCAAGGTTCATAAAAACCAATAATCAGCGGATGAACAAAACATCCACTGATCACAACTTTACTTCATATTAATACTCGTCTTCACGGAAACCAAGGTCACGAAGCTGTGACATCTTATTACGCCAATCTTTTTGCACTTTCACCCATACTTCTAAAAATACTTTAGAACCAAGAAGTGCTTCAATGTCAAAACGAGCTCTCTTACCGACTTCTTTTAACATCTTCCCTTGCTTACCTATAATAATTCCTTTTTGTGATGCACGTTCAACAACAATCGTTGCGTTTATATAAACCGCTCCGCCCTCACGCTTTTGAATTGCATCAATAACAACCGCTACAGAATGCGGTACTTCTTCACGTGTTAAATGTAATACTTTTTCACGAATAAGCTCTGAAATAATAAATCGCTCTGGATGATCCGTTACTTGATTATCCGGGTAATATTGCGGTCCTTCTGGTAAATACTTTTTAATTGCTCCGATTAACGCTTCAACGTTATTACCGTCCAATGCAGAAATTGGCACAATCTCCGCGAACTCATATAATTTACGATATTGATCAATCAACTCCAGCAATTGCTCTGGATGAAGTTGGTCAATTTTATTAATTACCAAAAATACCGGTTGTTTCGTTTCTTGTAATTTCTCAATAATAAATTCCTCACCACGACCATATCCTTCAGTTGCATTGACCATAAACAAAACAATATCAACTTCTTTTAATGTCGTTTGAGCCATCTTCACCATGAAATCGCCTAGTTTATGTTTAGGTTTATGTATTCCTGGTGTATCAATGAAAACTACTTGTGAATCATTTTCTGTATATACACCTTGAATTTTATTACGAGTTGTTTGTGGCTTATCGCTCATAATGGCAATTTTTTGGCCAATAATACGATTTAAAAATGTAGATTTCCCAACATTCGGTCTGCCAATAATAGAGACAAAACCTGATTTATAACCTTTTCTATTCATGTAAATCCTCCGCTAAAAATGCTCCTGGTAACAATTCTCCGACTGTTGTCTCTTGAACATCACCATGTAAGTTTGATAGGTATACTTTCGTATCCTGTTTACATAATTCTATCATAACTTGTCGACATGCTCCACAAGGAGGTACTGGACGCTTTGTATCCGCTACGACTGCAATAGCTACAAACTCGTTATCCCCTTCAGAAATTGCCTTAAATAACGCTGTTCTTTCTGCACAGTTACATAAACCATATGATGCATTTTCAACATTACATCCACGATATATTTTTCCATCCTGAGTTAGTAAAGCTGCACCTACTTGAAATTTAGAATATGGTACGTACGCTCGTTTACGCGCTTCGGTTGCTTCTTGAATTAATTGTTCGCTATTCATATTCCCGCATCCTTTCCGTTCATAGATGTGAATAGATACACTCTTTCATTAAAGGCCTTCACGGCGCTCCCAAAGCTTAATAAAAGCTTCGGAATGCAACTATACCATATACGGTAAAAAGATAATAGCACCAATTACAGCAGCTATAATTGCAAATAATAAAACTGCCCCTGCTGCAACATCCTTTGCAATTTTCGCAACCGGATGAATATCGACGGTTGCTAAGTCTACTGTTTTTTCAATAGCCGTATTCACCATCTCTAAACTCATTACAATCCCTATCACAATAAGTACGACAATCCATTCCATTGTTGTAATATGGAAATAAAAGCCGCAGCATATAACGATGACTGCGGCTAAATAATGAATTTTCATATTTCGTTCATGACGAAGACAAAAGTATATACCAGCTATAGCATATCCAAAACTATCTAAAAGTTTTCCTGTTTTCATCGTCCTAATCCAAAGGCCTCTAAAATTTCTTTTTGTCTTCCAAACATTTCTTTCTCATCTTCTTCTGTCATATGATCATAACCAAGCAAATGCAAAAAGCCATGTAGTGCTAAAAACCCAAGTTCCCGATCAAAAGAATGTCCATATTCTTCAGCTTGTTCTTTTGCTCTCGGAATAGAAATAATAAGATCTCCTAACATACGCGGCATCTCTGCACCGACAATTTCCATTTCGCCTTCTCCCATTTCTTCCATAGCAAAAGAAATAACGTCCGTAGGCTGATCCTTATCTCGGTAATCACGGTTTATTTCACGAATACGTTCATTATCTACAAATGTAACCGATAATTCTGCGCCTTCTTCTATGTTCTCCATTTGGGCTGCTTTCTCTACTAAACCTCGAATCAAACTTATATATTCGTCTTTCACTTCTTCTGTTTCATCAATAAAATCAATTAATAAACTCATTCTTTCTCCTTTTCTTCCGGCGGTTCCGGATATGTAATACGGGAATGGAAAATACCATTTAACGTTTCACATAACGTTTTTCCAACGATTTGTAGTTCCTTAAATGTCAAATCACATTCACTAAATTGACCATCTTGCAGGCGATCTTTAATAATACTTTGCACTAAATTATTAATCTGATCTGGTGTTGGATGGTTCATCGAACGTACCGCCGCTTCCACACTATCAGCAATACCAACGATCGCCGACTCTTTAGAAGTTGCTTTTGATCCTGGATAGCGGAACATTTCCTCCGTATATTTCTCTTTATCTTCTTTAATCGCATTATAATAAAAATATTTAAGTAACGTTGTACCATGATGCTGTCCAGCAATATCGATAATTTCTTGAGGTATATGGTGTTCTTCTAACATTCTCACCCCATCGGTTACATGAGCAATTATAATATCTTTGCTCGTTACAGGGTCTAATCTATCATGCGGGTTTTCAATACCCATTTGGTTTTCAATAAAAAACTGTGGTTGTACCGTTTTCCCTACATCATGATAATACGCCCCTACACGCGCTAATACTCCATTTGCTCCAACTGCTTCACAAGCAGCTTCTGAGAGATTAGCTACCATTACACTATGGTGATATGTACCTGGTGCTTCTAATAAAATTTTACGCAAAAGCGGGTGATTCGGACTTGAAAGTTCCATCAATTTCATACTCGATACAATCCCAAGACCACTTTCTAAATACGGTAAAATCCCCATAGCTAGAACAGAAGAGATAATACCCGAAACAGCAGCCATTAATAATTGCACCCCAATTTCAAGAGGCGAAAAATTCCCGTTACGTAATAATAGCAAAGCCGCTAATACGACTACATTTAATACAGAAACGAGTATACCAGCTTGTAAAATCATCGTACGACGATTTTTTTCTCTCAAGAAAATACTAACTGATAATGAACTTAATAAAACATAAATCCCCACACTATAATTCAGTGTACTCGTTACACCTTCATTAAACATAATACTTCCGCATACAGAAAAGATCATACTCGTTAAAAATACAAATCGATCACCAATCATTAATTTTACAAGTATTGTTCCCATTGCAACTGGAACAACATACGCGATTCCTGCATACTCAAGCTTTTGAAACAAACTAATGATTTTCATTAAAACAATCGTGATAGACAAAATTGTAATATACGCTAAGACATACGGCCTATCTTCTCTTTTCCGCTGTAAAAACACTTCAAACTGCTTATGCATAAAGTACAATAGCACACCAATGAGTACCGCTAACCCAACATAGGGTTGAAAACTGTTCCCTTTTTCTAACAGGCCAACTAATTTCAACTGATTGTACATATCACTTGAAATCGTTTCACCTTCTCTAACAAGGACTTGCCCTTGAAGAATATAAACAGGTGGAACTAAATCTTCTTCCGCTTTTCTCTTCTCTTTTGTTAAGGTCGGATCATAAAAATAGTTTGCAGAAATCGCATATTTCCCTAACGCCTTAATAGATTCCTTTAAACCATTATCAACATTAACACTATTCATCTCACTTACATATCGTTCCTTCGCATCCTTCAATTCATCCATTTTAACATGCTCAGTCATGATACTATTAATAGCTGTAACTGTTGCATCTTTCGCTAATACTAATTGGTTCGAATCCGCATTAATTAAGTTTAGTAAGTTTGAATCAGATAATTCTTTCGTTAAATCAGTAGGCAATTTTTTTTTCAACTTGTCCACTTTTTCAGCATCAGTAATCTTTTTTTGCTCATCCGGTCCAACCGCTTTAATCTCTTGTATCACTTCATCTACTTTAGCAAAGACGTCATTCACAATATCCACTTTATTTTGTTTATACTCACTTTTATATGTATATTGATCTTCAACTTTTGTAGCGGCTTCTTTTTTCTTTTTGTCCGTTGTAACTTTATCTTCAATTTTAATAGGAGAATGGATTGTTTTTTTCGCAATAGAATATGTTGTAACATCTAATTGCTCTGGTTTTACATTATTCATAAGTGCAAAAAACAGCACTGCCCCTAATAAAACGTAAGAAATCCAACTTAGTTTTTTCGAATGTTGTAAATTACGAAACCACTTAGAAATTTCTTGAGATCTTGACATGATTTCAATACCTTCTCCTCTCCAGAAATAAAGTGAAACTATTTATAGCTTTCATTTCTTCTAGGTAACGATACTTTTTGGACAACATTTTTATCCACTCTCACCTATAGTTTATTTCCCTCGTCTTTAATGATAGTAAAAAATATGTCATTCGCCAACCTTATCATACAAAAAGAAATGATCCTGACAAATAGGATCATTCCATTTTATCATATGCCTCAATAATACGTTGCACTAACGGGTGTCTCACAACGTCCGTTTGTTCCAATGTAATGAACGAAAGACCTGATACACCAGATAAAATATTAGCAGCAATAGAAAGACCTGACTTTACCCCTTTTGGCAAGTCTACCTGTGAGGGATCCCCCGTAATAACCATTTTAGAACTAAAACCTAATCGTGTTAAAAACATTTTTATTTGAACACCAGTTGTATTTTGCGCCTCATCTAATATAACAAATGAATCATCAAGAGTACGCCCTCTCATATAAGCAAGAGGTGCAATTTCAATTACACCACGTTCCATCATACGTTGTGTATATTCTTGTCCAAGAATATCATGTAACGCATCATATAGTGGACGTAAATACGGATCTACTTTTTCTTTCAAATCACCTGGTAAAAACCCTAAGCTCTCTCCAGCTTCTACAGCAGGTCTTGTTAAAATAATTTTCTTTACATACCCTTGCTTTAAAGCTCTCACAGCCATTACTACGGCTAAGTATGTTTTTCCTGTCCCAGCAGGTCCTATCCCAAACACAATATCATTCTTTTTCATTGCATGAATATATCGTCTTTGCCCCATCGTTTTCACACGAATGGATTTACCTTTTGCCGTTTTAAAAATTTCCTCTTCATATAATTCTTCGAATTGAGCAATTTTCCCTTGTTGCCCAAGCTGAATCGCATACGCAACATCTCTTTCCGAAATTGATACACCTTTACGGATAACAACAAGTAACTGTTGTAAGATTTTTTCTACGAGCACCACAGTTTCATCTGCCCCAGATACACGAACAGATTCTCCTCTAGTCACAATCGATACACTAAGTTCTCGTTCAATTACTTTTAAATGAGCATCATTTACCCCAAAAAGAGCGATTGCTTCGTTGGGGTTTTCCAATTGTTGGTTCATTTCTACTAATTGTTCTGCCATTACTCAGTCTCCTTGAATATCGGATTCAGATATTGGTTGTGGCTCTGCAATATTTTCAATCACTGTATAATGTAATGTGACCTTTAGGTGATCCGCCTCAACCTCTTTACTCAAAATGTTATCACTTACAATCATAGCATGTTCATCCAATTTTTTCTTCAGTTCTTTTTCTGCCATCTCTTTCGCTACTTTCATTGCTTGTTTTTCGGTATATTCTCGGTTCGCTTCTTCCTCTTCTCGTACAATATCTTTCTCGTATGCAATTGGTAATGTAAATCCAAATAATTTCACATCATGTTTTACACTTTCAGTACGAGAGCGCTTATACTTATCCTGTAGAAATCCCCATATTTTTATTTTAGTACTCCCAAATTTAAGGAAATATTCATTGTATGAATTACCAGTATACACTTGAAATTGTGTCTTTAACGGAACATCCACCTCAGATTTATACCACGTTTCTCCATATACAATCCCTTTAGCCGAAACAACTGTCGGATTCTCCTCATTACCATACATCCCGGATACGAGAAGTTGCCCCTTTTCTACATGGTCATTTTTCATGACAACCGGCTTCCCAACTTCCACAAATGTTTTTGTAATAATCCCTTCTTTTTTTGCTACTAAGTTTTGTGGCTGTTGTTCACTTTCTTTTTTCGGCTCATTTTTTTCAACAATCTTAAAATGATATGTTGTCCCTCTTATTTCTAATCCCGCCCAAGTAATCGCATTAATATTGTCTGTCAAATGACGTTGAACATCTTCTACACTCGGCATTTGGAATTGTAATTTACCTTTTTTTATACCCATTTTGTCCAATTCTTTCATCAATATATATTCTGTTTCAGGTTTTGCACCTGTAATTTCAATTTTCCACACCATATTTGACAATGCGATCATTCCGAAAAAAAATATTAAAAACCCAATTAAAAATCCACTATTTTTAATTACACGCTTATTCCAAAAAGGAAAACCGTAACGTCCAATAAAATATAATTTACATTCATTTTTTCTATAAATTGGTTTTATCTTTTTCACATCTCGTAATAACATACAAAAAACTAACGTTTCATCAGCTATCTTCTTTACATCCCAAACGAGTAATTTCTTCCGCACACACTCGTTAACAAAGCGTTCCGCTCCTCTACCTTCAATTCGCACCTTTACATACCCAAGCCATTTTATAAACCATTTATTTTTCATCGACTATCTCCACTACCTTTCTAAAAGTAGATACACTACTTTTCAATTCGATTATCAAACTAGCTCGTACTAAAATTTTAATTAGCAGATTCCTTGATCCTCACTAATTATTAACCTTCACGAGCCAGTTTTTTACGTGGAACTCAATTCCCACCTATCCTCTTTGTACGAACCGAATATTGAGGCCAGAACGTTACCGCCTGTTAATACAAGGTAACGAAGAAAAACTTCACAAACGGAAGTTTCTCCTCACTCCTCTTTCTTTTCATTTTCTAAAAACGTCACTTGTTCAATAATCCCTTCAAGCAACAGTTCTTCTGGAAGGATTGTTTTAATAACAAAGGATTGACCTTTAATTAATAATTGACCATGTTTCAATAGCAATCTTACCTCTTTATCTGAAAACACTAATAATCCTCGATGATTTTCTATATAGATATGTACTTGCCCAACAAGCGTGATCCGAGGTAGATCCATTAACACATCCACTGGCAGGTCTATTTGCTTCGTTAACCAATTCTTCATTTGTTCTATTTTTTTCATCTCAAAAGACCCCCTCTCATCCCATATGTATGAAAAAAGAGCTTGTAATATCACGTCCAAACTGAAAAAAGCATAAAAAAACGTCTCATACGAAATGAGACGCTTTTTTATGCTAATAGCTGGATAACCAGCTTATTCACAAGTGATCCGTCTGTTTTACCTTTTACTTTCGGCATAACAGCAGTCATCACTTTACCCATATCTGCTTTAGATGTAGCACCAACTTCAGAAATAACTTGCTTAATTATATCCGCTAGTTCTTCTTCTGTTAATTGCTCCGGCAAATATGCGCTTAAAATCTGAATTTCACTTTGCAGTTTATCAACAAGGTCTTCACGACCAGCTTTTTTAAATTCAAGGAGGGAGTCCTTATACTGTTTTACTTCACGAGCTAAAACTGTTAATTCCTCTTCTTCAGTAAGAGTATGTTGCAGTTTAATACCTTCATTTTGTAAAGCAGCCTTAACCATACGAATAACGGTTAATTTTTCTTTTTGTTTATTCTTCATCGCTTGTTTCATATCATCGTTTAAACGACCGAGAAGACTCATAACTTACACCCTCTCTTAGAACTTACGCTTTCTTGCCGCTTCAGATTTCTTCTTACGTTTTACACTTGGCTTTTCATAAAACTCGCGCTTTCTTGCTTCAGCAAGTGTACCAGTTTTAGAAACCGATCTTTTAAAACGGCGAAGTGCATCCTCCAAAGACTCGTTTTTACGAACGACTGTTTTTGACATTCTCTTTCCCTCCCTCCGAAACATCACACTTACATACTAATTTCAGCATGCAAAAAGAAACCCTTCTTCAGCATGTCTTTTACGATTATAATACATTTTATCACTTCAGGTCAACTATTTGGCAGAATAAAAGAAGAATAGATGCCCTTACCTGTTCAAAAGCTATGTAGATAGCTATTATCCTTTTCCCCTGAAGACAACTATATTTTTTATCATTACACCTTTTTTAATACAAGAAAGCATTAAATAACTACTCATTCAACGTACCTGCCTTTTCAGTACTTAACTTCTCCCAAAAAAAAAAGAAAGCATGCAAATCGTTTCCGTTTGCATGCTTTTTTATCCCGCTATTTGCCAGGACAGTAAGACCCCCACCTCAAAATTCAGCGAAAGCAAAGAACTTAGGCGGGGGTCAGGCTGATAATCAGCGGGGATGAACAACCCCCCCCACTGATTAAAGTTTCACTTTATGCGCTTGCTGATTCTTTTTTTACATCATCTTCAAGAACACGAACAAACTGCGCTTCGTTATATGGATAACCAGCTTTTGTAATTTTCACTTTTACTAGCTTACCAATCAATTCTTCAGATCCTTCAAACACAATTTTTAAGTAGTTATCTGTATAACCTACATATAAACCTTCACGGTCACCATCTTTAAATGTCTCTTCCGGAATGATTTCAAGTACTTCACCTTCAAATCTAGAAGCATACTCTTTCGCTAATTGATTTGATAGCTCAATTAGACGGTGAACACGATCGTTCTTCACGTCTTCAGGAACTTGATCTTCCATACGTGCTGCTGGAGTACCTGTACGTTTCGAATAAGGGAAAACGTGTAATTCAGAGAAACGATTCTCTTTAATGAAATTGTACGTTTCCATGAATTCCTCTTCTGTTTCGCCTGGGAATCCAACAATTACGTCTGATGTAATCGCAAGACCTGGTAACGCTTCTTTCAAACGATCTAAACGCTCTTGGAAAAATTCCATCGTATACTTACGGCGCATACGTTTCAATACAGTATTAGATCCTGACTGTAATGGAATATGCAAGTGACGTACAACTACTTCTGATTTATCTAACACTTCAATTACTTCATCAGAAATTTGACTCGCCTCAATAGAAGAAATACGAAGGCGTTTCAATCCGCCTACTTCCGCTTCCATATCGCGCAGTAATCCAGCTAAGTTATACTCTTTTATATCTTCACCGTACCCACCTGTATGAATACCTGTTAATACGATTTCTTTATAGCCCGCATCTACTAATTGCTGCGCTTGTTTAATAACTTCTTTTCCATCACGAGAACGCATTAAACCACGCGCCCAAGGAATGATGCAAAATGTACAGAAGTTATTACAACCTTCTTGTATTTTTAAAGATGCACGTGTACGGTCCGTGAAATATGGTACATCGAGCTCTTCATATACACGTGTTTTCATAATATTGCGGACAGCATTAATTGGTTGACGCTCTTTACGGAATTCTTCGATGTATCCTAACATCTTCTCACGATCTTGCGTACCAACAACAATATCTACACCTGGAATCGCCATAATTTCCGCTGGAGATGTTTGTGCATAACATCCAGTTACACAAATTACCGCATCTGGATTTTGACGTACAGCACGTCTAATTACTTGACGGCTTTTTTTATCTCCAGTATTCGTTACTGTACATGTGTTAATAACGTATACATCAGATTTTTTTTCATATTCAGTTCTTTCATAACCACCTTGTTTAAACAATTGCCAAATCGCTTCTGTTTCATAGTGGTTTACTTTACAACCTAACGTGTGGAACGCAACAGTTGCCATTGATTATCACCCCATCAATTCAAAATGATAAGAAGCGGCACTTAACGCATAAAGCGGAGCCGTTTCTGTTCTTAAAATTCTTGGTCCTAAACTACATGGTACAAATTTATGTTCACGAAGTGCGGTTATCTCTTCCCCCGCTAAGCCGCCTTCTGGTCCAAATACAATCAGCAGCTTTTGGCCTGGTTTAACCGTCGCTAAAGCTTTCGCAAAATTAGATTTCTCACCTTGTTTCGCTTCTTCTTCATACGCAACAAGACAAACATCATACTCGCTACTCATCGACAGCAGTTGTTTAAATGATGAGGGAACGTGTACTTCTGGAATTTCACTTCTATGCGATTGTTCCGCAGCTTCTTTTACAATTTTTTTCAAACGCTCAACTTTTTTATCTGCTTTTTTCGCATCCCACTTTACAATAGATCGAGATGCTTGAAATGGTAAAAATGCAGCTGCCCCAAGCTCAGTTCCTTTTTGAAAAATTAACTCTAGCTTGTCTCCTTTCGGCAGTCCACTTGCAATCGTCACGAACACAGGAAGTTCGCTTGACGCCTCTACCCATTCTACAATAGTGGTATCCACAAATTCACTGGTAATTTCAGCAATTGAACACTCTGCTGTTTTACCATTTACACAGCAATAAATGTGGTCACCAGCTGACATACGCATCACTCTTGCGATGTGATGGACATCATCACCCATTATGCGAATACTTGTCTCATTTACATATTTCTCTTCTACAAAATAACGTTGCATATAATCACCTTAGTAGAGTTTCGTTCCTTTCGTAAGTCAATACTTACGAAAAGAACGAAACGTTATCATTTTCATATAACAAACGGCAAGTCCCTCACCTTATACGGTGAGAGACTCCCCTGTTCTTTATAGACTAAAATCTATATTACGCATTTCGTGCAATAATTGCTACCCAATCTTCCATTCGAAGTACTTCTTCAATTGAAAATCCAGCTGTTTCTAACGCTTCAGAAATTACTTTTTCTTTCGCCCCAATAATACCAGATGTAATAAATAATCCACCTGGCTTCACAACTCTCGCTGCATCTTCAGGGAATAGAAGAATAATTTCCGCTAGTAAATTTGCTACGATTAAATCAACTGGGCCTTCAATACCCTCTAATAGACTATTCTGTCCAACATTGACAATGTCATCTGTTTTATTTAAGCGCACATTCATTTCTGCACTTTCAACTGCAACTGGGTCTAAATCATACGCTTGAACAGAAGCCGCACCTAATTTTGCCGCAGCAATACTAAGTACCCCCGAACCTGTCCCCACATCAATCACAGTATCACCTGGCTGAACCGTTTTTTCTAACGCACGAATACACATCGTCGTTGTGGGATGTGTCCCTGTACCAAACGCCATACCTGGATCTAATTCAATAATTTTTTCATTTGGAGAAGACGGTGTATACTCTTCCCACGTCGGCACAATTGTGAATGTATCAGAAATTTGAACTGGATGATAATACTTCTTCCAAGCAGTAGCCCAATCTTCCTCATCGACTTCATTAATTGTAATAGTTCCTTTACCAATTTCGATGTCGAAAGATGGTAGTGCATCAATAGATGATTTTACACCTGCAACTGTTTCGTGTAAAGAATCCGTTTGTGGGAAATATGCTTTTACCAAAACACCCTCACTTGGATATTCATCTGGGTTAAGTGCATAAATCTCACCGTATTGTTGCTTGCGCTCTTTCGTCAACTCCGCTGGGTCCTCAATCGCAACCCCGCTAGCGCCTGCTTCATGCAAAATATGAGAGACAGCTTCTACTGCTTCTTCTGTTGTATGAATACTAATTTCTGACCATTTCACAATTTACCAACTCCATTTTTTATTTCCATTATTCCCCTTTGAAAGCACGTTTAAGCTTTCTGAATAAGCTATCATCCTGCTCTTCTTGCCCTGCAAATTCACGCAATAAATCTTTTTGATGTGAAGTTAATTTCGTCGGCACAACAACACGAACGACTACATATTGATCTCCTTGACCATATCCACGTACGTTCGGAGCACCTTTTCCTTTTAAGCGGAATTCTGTTCCTGTTTGTGTTCCTGCTGGAATTTTCAGCTTCACTTTGCCATGAACGGTAGGAACTTCAACTTCCGCACCAAGTGCCATTTGCGCAAATGTTATTGGCATTTCGCAAATAATGTGATCCCCTTCGCGTTCAAAGAATTCATGATTTCTCACATGAACAACAACATATAAGTCACCTGCCGGTCCGCCATTTACGCCTGCTTCACCTTTTCCAGATACACGAATTTGTTGACCATTATCGATACCCGCTGGAATTTTAACATTGATTTTTTTACGTTTACGAACTTTACCAGAACCATGGCATGTCGTACATTTCTCTTTAATCATTTGACCTGTTCCTGAACAATGTCCACAAGCTTGACGGTTTACAATACGCCCAAATGGTGTATTTTGTTCTACACTTACTTGCCCTGATCCTGAACAATGTTTACATGTTTCTTTTGAAGTCCCTGGTTTTGCTCCACTACCCTTACAAGTATCACATGGATCCTCCACTGGAATCTCAACGTTTAATTCTTTACCAAAAATAGCTTCTTCAAACTCTAAAGTAACTTGATATTGTAAATCAGCACCTTGACGTGGAGCATTCGGGTCACGACGTCTTCCGCCGCCACCGCCAAAGAATGAACTAAAGATATCTTCGAAACCGAAGCCACCGCCGAAGTCTCCTCCGCCACCGAAACCTTGATTCGGACCCGCGTGACCAAATTGATCATACTGCGCACGCTTTTGATCATCGCTCAATACTTCGTATGCTTCTTGTACTTCTTTAAACTTTTCAATTGCATTTTCTTCTTTACTTACGTCTGGATGGTACTTTTTAGCCAAACGACGATACGCTTTTTTAATTTCATCTTTTGAAGCGCCCTGGCTAAGTCCAAGGACCTCATAATAGTCTCGTTTATTCATAAATTTGCAACCCCCGAATCTTTCACATAAACGTAATTTTAACACCGAAAGAAAGTGCTTTGCAACAAAGTTTCCTCACTTACAGTATGCAAAATAAAAAAACTAAGATCCTCACACATTTCTTCTTATTCGTGAAAAAAGTCAAAGCCAAGGCACGCTTGACTTTGACTTTTTGTCATCTTACTTATTTTATTTCACTGTATTACTTGTCTTCTTTTACTTCTTCAAACTCAGCGTCTACTACATTATCTTTTTTTGCGCCAGCGTCTTGTGCTCCTTGTGCACCTTCTGCTTGCCCTGCAGCCGCTTGAGCTTGCTCGTATAATTTAACAGTTAATTGTTGTACGATTTCTTGAAGAGCATCTTTTTTCACGCGGATTTCTTCAAGTTCGTTTTTCTCGATTGCCGCTTGTAATGCTTCTTTCGCTTCCGTTGCTTTCGCTACTTCAGCTGCATCTACTTTACCTTCTAAATCTTTTACAACTTTGTCTGTTTGGAATACAAGTTGGTCAGCTTCGTTACGAAGTTCAACTTCTTCCTTACGTTTTTGGTCAGCATCAGCATTTGATTCAGCTTCTTGTACCATACGATCTACTTCTTCATCAGAAAGACCTGAAGAAGATTGGATTGTAATAGTTTGCTCTTTGCTTGTTCCTAAGTCTTTTGCACGTACGTTAACGATACCGTTCGCATCAATATCGAATGTTACTTCGATTTGTGGAATTCCACGTGGTGCTGGCGGAAGGTCTGTTAATTGGAAACGACCTAACGTTTTGTTGTCAGCTGACATTGGACGCTCACCTTGTAGTACGTGAATGTCTACCGCTGGTTGGTTATCAGCAGCTGTTGAGAATACTTGTGACTTACTTGTCGGAATTGTAGTGTTACGCTCGATTAGTTTCGTGAACACACCGCCCATAGTTTCGATACCTAAAGAAAGTGGAGTTACGTCTAATAATAGAACGCCCTCTACATCACCAGTAAGTACGCCACCTTGAACTGCAGCACCTAATGCTACAACTTCATCTGGGTTTACACCTTTGTATGGCTCTTTACCAGTTTCACGTTTAATTGCTTCTTGTACAGCTGGGATACGAGTAGATCCACCAACAAGGATAACTTTATCTAATTCGCTTGGAGCAAAACCAGCGTCTTTTAATGCACGACGAGTTGGCTCTAATGTTCTTTCAACAAGACTAGCTGAAATTTCTTCGAATTTAGCTCTTGTTAACGTTAATTCTAAGTGTAATGGGCCAGCAGCTCCAGCACTAATGAATGGTAATGAAATTTGTGTTTGTGTTACACCAGAAAGATCTTTCTTCGCTTTTTCAGCTGCATCTTTCAGACGTTGAAGTGCCATTTTATCTTGGCTTAAATCAATGCTATTTTCTTTTTTGAATTCAGCTACTAAATGATCGATGATAACTTGGTCAAAGTCATCTCCACCAAGACGGTTGTCACCAGCAGTTGAAATAACTTCGAATGTGCCGTCTGCTAACTCAAGGATAGATACATCAAATGTACCGCCACCTAAGTCATATACTAAGATTTTTTGCTCTTCATCTTGTTTTTCTAAACCGTAAGCAAGTGCTGCGGCTGTTGGTTCGTTAATGATACGCTCAACTTCTAAACCAGCGATACGACCAGCATCTTTCGTTGCTTGACGCTCTGCATCGTTGAAGTAGGCAGGTACTGTAATAACAGCTTTCGTTACTGTTTCACCTAAGTATGCTTCAGCAGAAGCTTTTAAGTTTTGTAAAATGATTGCAGAAATTTCTTGAGGTGTAAAATCTTTACCTTCAACTTCTACTTTGTAGTCTGTACCCATATGACGTTTAACAGACATGATTGTATTTGGGTTTGTAATTGCTTGACGCTTCGCAACTTCCCCAACTTGACGCTCTTCATTTTTGAAAGCTACAACAGAAGGTGTTGTACGGTTTCCTTCTGGATTTGGGATAACCTTTGGTTCTCCACCTTCCATAACAGCTACACAAGAGTTTGTTGTACCTAAGTCAATACCGATAATTTTACTCATGGCGATTCCTCCTACTTTTATGTAAATTATTGATTTACTTTTACCATTGATGGGCGAATCACACGGTCTTTTAGTTTATAACCTTTTTGGAATTCCTCCACAACCGCGTTTGATTCAAATTCACTGTCTTCGACTTGCATAATAGCTTGGTGCTCATTAGGATCAAACTGTTTACCAACAGATTCAATCGCTTCAACACCTTCTTTAGTCAGCGCTTCTAGCAATTGACGATGCACCATTTCCATACCTTGTAACAAGGATTTCGTTTGCTCATCAGTTGTTTCCACTTGCATCGCTCTTTCAAAATTATCAAGAGCTGGCAAAATATCTGAAACTAAACTTTGTGCTCTATATTTTTCAGCAGCCTGTTTATCCATTTGGACACGGCGCTTATGATTTTCAAAATCAGCTTGTAGACGTAATGTGCGACCTTCCGTTTCCGTTAGTTTCGCTTGTAACTCATCTACTTTTTCTTGTAAAAGAGCAGCCTCACTTTTTTCTTCTACAGCTTCTTCACTGTTTTCTGGCGTGACAGCTTCTTCAACTTGCGCTTCTTTCACTTCTTCTACCACTTGTTCGTTACGCTCTTCCACAATTTTCACCTCCTTAAAAGGTATTAGGTATCACGCTTAGCACGATTACCTAAGCATTATATATTACACACAGCAATGAGAATCTCATCACTTGAGCGAATGTATTACTCTCATTTACTTTTTAAGTCCGTCTGTAAATTGTCTTGTAAATAACTGCAACAAACTAATTACACGAGAGTATTGCATTCTCGTCGGACCTAAAATCGCAATTGTTCCTAGTTGCTCTTCTCCAATCGAATATGTTGCAGAAATTAAACTACAATCTTCCATAGCAATTGAAGAATTTTCCCTACCAATTTTCACTTGAATACCAACTTGTTTATGACGCAAAATATCATAAAACTCAGCTTCGTTATCAATCATTGTCAGCAAGGATCTTACTTTTTGAATGTCATGGAACTCTGGTTGCGAAAGCATATTTGCTTTCCCTCCAAAGTATATCTTTTCCGATAAAGGAACTTGAAATGTACCATCTAACATTTTTATTGCACTATCGTAATTATGAACATACCCACGCAAGACTGTAACAATCTCTTTAAAGATTTTATTATGAAGTTCTGCCATAGGTATACCAGATAGCTTTTCATTTAAAATATTAACCATTTTTTCTAAATCTGATAAATCAACAGATTCCGGAACGGTAATCGTTTTACTTTGCACATGCCCTGTATCTGTTACAATAATAGCGACTGCTGTTTGACGATCAAGCGGTACAATTTGTACATTTTTAAGTTTATTTGTGCTCAATTTCGGACCAAGAACAATGGCCGTATAATTCGTAAGCTCTGATAAAATTTGAGCTGATTGTTGTGCAATTTTTTCTGCTTCAAAAATTCTTTCAGCAAATAAATCTTTAATTTGTACAATTTCATCGGTCGGTAAGTTTTGCGGCGCTAAAAGATGGTCTACATAAAAACGATACCCTTTTTCAGAAGGAACACGCCCAGAAGAACTATGCGTTTTTTCAATAAATCCTAGTTCTTCTAAATCAGCCATTTCATTTCGAATAGTAGCTGAACTAAACGTAATTTCATCTTTCTTAGCCAACGTCCTCGAACCAACTGGTTGCGCTGATCCAATAAAGTCATCAACAATTGTTTGTAAAATTAAGAGCTGACGTTCCGTAAGCATCTCATCATCACCTCTGTTAGCACTCTTTGTCTTCGAGTGCTAAATCTATTAATAACTTACCAAAATTGACATTCAATTGTCAACGGAAACGTCACGAAATAACGAAACTTTTTCACGCTTATGGCACATTTAATTAATCAATCAAAAATGACTGGAATACTTCATTCCCTAATAGTTTCCCTTTCCTCGTTAAACAAACATGTCCATCTCTGTTTTCAAGTAATCTTTGTTCTTGATTACTTTGTAACTGCTTTGCAAAAACATGATCCATCTCCACATTAAATTTCTTTTGGAATTCTAGCTTAGAAACACCTTTTGTTTTTCGAAGTCCTAAGAACAACTCTTCTTCCATTTTTTCTTTCTCTGTCACTGGGTGAACATCTAAATACGGAAATCCTGTCTCATCAATTTTAGTGAAATATTGCTTGAGCGGGCCTACATTTTGAATTCGTTCCCCGTTCACATAGCTATGCGCTCCAGCTCCAAATCCATAATACTCTTCATTATTCCAGTATGTGAGATTGTGTCTACTTTCATTATTACCTTTTGAGAAGTTACTAATCTCATACTGGTTATAACCATGTTTCTCCATTTCATCCATTACCATTTCGTACATTTTCGCTTCATGGTCTTCACCTGGAAGTCTTAATTTCCCTTTATTCATTAAGTTATAAAATACGGTTTTCGGTTCCACAATTAAGGAATATGCCGAGAAATGTTGTACACCAAGCGTAAAGGCAATGTCTAATGTTTCCTTTACATCTTCTATCGTCTGTCCAGGCAGAGCATAAATTAAATCTACATTAATATTTGTAAAACCGACTTCCTGCGCTTCTCGAATTGCTACGAATGCATCTTCTCTCGTATGCCTGCGTCCAATCTTCTCAAGTAGCTCATCACGAAACGTTTGCACACCAAAACTAATTCGGTTTACTCCACCTTCTAGCAATACGTTCAATTTCTCTTTCGGTAAATCACCTGGATTCGCTTCAAATGTTAATTCACAATTCGGCGCAAATGGACGCAAACGACGGTTAATGATGTCGAGTAGTTTTTTTGTCTGTTCCATATTTAATGCCGTCGGAGTTCCTCCGCCAACAAAAATCGTTTTCATACTTTCAAACGGTACTTTTTGAACCGTATTTATTATTTCTTTCTCTAAATATTGTAAGTATCGATCAACCGGTTGGCGTTCAATAAATACTTTATTAAAATCACAATAGTGACAAATATGCTGACAAAACGGAATATGAATATATGCAGCTTGTACCAAATATAACTCCTACCTTTCTAAAAAGAAAACCTCCGCACTCCGGAGGATTCTTTACTTCTCTACTGTATTACGGATTTGTTCCATTCGCATTTTTCCCCAATCATACATCATTTCAACGATCGGTAAAAGCGACATACCTAATTCCGTCATATAGTACTCAACACGCGGAGGAATTTCCGGGTATACCGTTCGATCAACAATCCCGTCCTCCATTAACTCTTTCAATTGATTTGACAACACTTTATGAGAAATGCTCGGGAACAGACGTTGCAATTCACTAAAACGATGCGGACCTTCCACACCTAAGTGCCACAATATCACAACTTTCCACTTCCCACTAATTATAGAAAGCGTCAGTTCCTTTTCGCAATTAAAATTACCTTTTTGTATTTTCTCTCGAATATCTTTTCGAATATTTTCGGACATTGATAGTCTCCTAACTCTATATCAATCACTAAAAAGCTCTCTCACTATTGTAAATGAGAGATGCTAAGATGTCTAAAAAGTAGCATATAAAAAAGAAGCCGAACGAACGGCTTCTACTTTTATCACGATTGGTGCGGGCTAATAATTAGCGAAGAATAGAAAAATCTCCACTAATTATAGTTCACTCCATTAGTTATCATCCATTTTCAGTACAGCCATGAATGCTTCTTGCGGCACTTCTACAGAACCAACAGACTTCATACGTTTTTTACCTTCTTTTTGCTTATCAAGAAGTTTACGCTTACGAGAAATGTCACCACCGTAACATTTTGCAAGTACGTTTTTACGCATCGCCTTAATTGTAGAACGAGATACAACTTTATTTCCGATAGTCGCCTGAATTGGCACTTCAAACTGTTGTCTTGGAATTAATTTCTTTAATTTCTCTACAATTACTTTACCACGGTCATACGCTGAATCACGATGTACAATAAATGATAAAGCATCCACTTGTTCATTATTTAAAAGAATATCCATTTTCACAAGTTTAGATGGTTTATAACCAATTAACTCGTAGTCAAATGATGCATATCCTTTCGTATTTGATTTCAATTGATCGAAGAAATCATATACGATTTCTGATAACGGGATTTCATATGTCAATGTAACACGTGTTTCATCTAAATATTGCATATCAATAAACGTTCCACGTTTCCCTTGGCAAATTTCCATTACAGCTCCAACATAGTCATTCGGAACCATAATTGCAGCCTTCACAAACGGCTCTTCTACACGATCGATAGTCTGTGGATCTGGCATATTAGATGGATTATCAACAATAAAATCTTCACCGTTCGTTAAATACACTTTATAAATAACGCTTGGCGCTGTTGTAATTAAGTCAATCTTGAATTCACGTTCAATACGTTCTTGAATAATCTCCATGTGAAGAAGCCCTAAGAAACCACAACGGAAACCAAAACCTAAAGCTTGAGATGTTTCAGGCTCAAATTCAAGAGCAGAATCATTCAATTCTAGTTTTTCTAACGCATCACGTAAGTCGTTATAACGTGCAGAATCGATTGGATATAAACCACAGAATACCATTGGGTTTAATTTTCGATACCCTTTTAACGGCTCTGCAGCCGGACGTTTCGCATGTGTAATCGTATCACCAACACGTGTATCGCCTACGTTTTTAATAGATGCTGCCAAGAAACCTACATCACCTACTGTTAACTCGTCACGTTGCGTCGTTTTCGGTGTAAACACACCTACTTCTGTTACTTCAAATTCTTTTCCAGTTGCCATCATACGTACTTTATCGCCAACTTTTACCGTTCCATTTACAACACGGATATATGCAATTACACCACGATACGGATCATATAAAGAATCGAAAATCATACATTGTAACGGCTCTTCTGAATCACCTGTTGGAGCTGGTACCTTTTCAACGATTTGCTCTAAAATATCTTCAATACCAATGCCAGCTTTCGCTGAAGCAAGTACAGCTTCCGATGCATCTAAACCAATTACATCTTCTACCTCTTGACGTACGCGTTCTGGGTCTGCACTTGGTAAGTCGATTTTATTAATAACTGGTAAGATTTCTAAATTATTATCAAGCGCTAAATATACGTTCGCTAATGTTTGCGCCTCAATTCCTTGCGCTGCATCCACTACAAGAATTGCACCTTCACAAGCCGCTAAACTACGAGATACTTCGTACGTAAAGTCGACGTGTCCTGGAGTATCGATTAAGTGAAGAATATACTCTTCACCGTCTTTCGCTTTATACGTTAGTTGTACTGCATTTAATTTAATTGTAATACCACGCTCACGCTCCAACTCCATAGAGTCAAGCAATTGCGCCTTCATTTCGCGCTGTGCCAACGCGTTTGTTTTCTCCAAAATACGGTCTGCCAACGTTGATTTCCCGTGGTCAATGTGAGCAATGATGGAGAAGTTACGAATTTTGGACTGTCTTTTTGCTCTTTCTTCTTTATTCATCTATGTTCTCAACTCCTAATAGTCTCGCCAATATACACTAGCACTGATTATATCAATAGAGCAGCAAAGATTCAATGAAAACTCGTGCTGCTTACAATACAAATCACTCTATCTATATCTTATGCGAACAAACCATAAGAGACAAACCTTTTTCAAATTAAAAGACAGCTCTCTTACAAACATAAGACAACCATCCTTCCCGCTACCCTTAACTAAAAATTCCTTTTATTGCCCCAACAACTATATCCGTTCCAAACTTTGTCATATCACGAGCAACACTTGCTATCGCCATACCGATACCTTCTACAACATTAAAACTTCTTAAGCTTTCTAACTGTTTTTGTTTTTCAATAGCCGAAAACGTCTCTCCCGAAATTCCGGGTTCAGCCCCAGCGCCTTCTGTTCCTGTCATATGAGCAATTTGTTCATATGACAGCTGACGATATCCCTTCATACTTTTTAGACCATGATTAGCGAGTCCCACTCCAGCTATCATCATAAGCAAACATAAGACTGTACCGCATATACATAACAGCGTAAATTGACTCAAGCTATTTCTGCCTCTTTCCATCAATGTGTATATGCCCCTGTATTATCCTGATCAATCTGATGATGCAGCGCTGCATTTAAACCGCTGGCTATTACATTTGCCATATCCTCAATAAACGCATCTACTTCTTTTGGAGTTACCATTAAATTATGACCAAGAGGAGATAACACTTCATAAATTAACTTTCTCTTTTCTTCTTCTTCTAACGTACCAATAGCTCCTAAAAACATATTTCGACTCTTTTCATCTGGCATATCTTCTTCTGTTAATTTTTTCTTTTCTCCAAATGTAAAACCTGCTGGCAATAAAGAGCGTGACGGTTTGTTTCCTTCTTTCAGTTCCCGGCCAAAATGTTTCAAAATAAAATCAATTGTATCACTCGTAATCGAAACAGCATCTACCACAGTTGGCACACCAATTGCGATAACAGGAATACCTAATGTTTCTTTACTTAGTTCCTTACGCTTATTCCCAACACCAGATCCTGGATGAATTCCTGTATCAGAAATTTGTATCGTACTATTTACTCGTTCTATAGAACGAGCAGCTAATGCATCAATTGCGATGACAAAGTCTGGTTTTGTCTTCTCAATAATTCCGTAAATGACATCGCTCGTTTCAATCCCTGTAATTCCCATTACCCCTGGACGAATGGCACTAACAGGTCTAAACCCTTCTTCCACACTTTCAGGCTGCAATTTAAACAAATGTCTCGTCACCAGTACGTTCTCTACAACTATCGGTCCGAGTGCATCCGGCGTTACATTCCAATTCCCAAGACCTACGATTAAACAACTCGCTTCTTTTGAAACTCCAACCTCTTCTAAGAAATAAGAAAATTCTTTTGCAAAAATACGCTCTACCTTTTGCTGAAGTTCCGTATCTTGTTGTCGTATACCTTGCACCTCAAGAGTTAAATAACTTCCAGGTTTTTTCCCCATCGACTCAGATGCAATTTCATCAATAGTTACTTTTGTAATTGTAACTCCCTCTTCTTCCCTCTCTTTTACAATAACTCCCTGTATCCCTTTTTGTTCTTCTTGGCGCTCTTGTAGCATTTGGTGCGCCTCTACAGCAAGGTCAGTTCTAACACTATATTTACTTAAATCTAATGGTTCTTTCATCGTATCTCCTCCGTAATTCATAGTAAATATCGTTAGATTTCCCCAAGTTATATTAGGTCATTCTTTCCTTTACGTGAAATTTCATTGATATACTATTGCAATTCTCTTCACCGTTTGATAGAATATCACTTGTTCTATGTAAGAATCGAGTCATTCGATTGCACCAGGGAGGTGAAAAGTATGGCAAACATCAAATCTGCTATCAAACGCGCTAAACTTAGCGAAGAGCGTCGTTCACATAACGCTTCTATCAAGTCTGACATGCGTACTGCTGTTAAAACTGTAGAAACTTTAGTTACTAATAACGATCTTGAAAATGCTAAAGAAGCTTTCAAAACTGCTTCTAAAAAACTTGACAAAGCAGCTCGTAAAGGTCTTATCCACCAAAACGCTGCATCTCGTCAAAAATCTCGCTTAGCGAAACAAGTAAACGCGTAAGGCGTTTAAAAAACGATCCATTCGGATCGTTTTTTATATACACAAAAAAGTTCACGTACTAAGTACGTGAACTTTTTTGTGTCACTACATATGATTTAACCGCATTAAGAAAAACTCAAGCACAAGTTTCTTATCCATCTTTCCAGTCTTCATACTATAATCAGCTTCCGCCAATTCTATAATAACTTTTTTTAATTCTTCAAAAGAGAAAAACTTCGTTTGATTCATCGCCAACTTTACCCGGTACGGATGTACACCAATATGGGACGCGATTTGATTTTGTCCGTAACCACGCTGTTGCAACTCTTTCACTTGATGTAGCAAGCGGAACTGACTTACTAATAAAGCGAGCAGTTTAATCGGTTCTTCCTGCTGTGTAAATAATCCGTCTAAAATTTGCATAGCACCAGCGATATCTTTTTTCACCACTTTTTCTGTTAAAGCAAACACGTTTTGCTCAACAGATTTCGGCACAAGTTCCGTGACAAGTTTTGGCGTAATTTCTCCGCCCATACCGACGTATAACGTTAACTTGTCCATTTCCTTCGCCAACATTGTTACATTACTTCCCACAAGCTCTAACAATAAACTAACAGCTGCATTATCAATATGCACATGCACCTCATCCGCACGAGAAACAATCCACTTCTGAACATCCTGCACTTGCATCGCATTTGCTTCTATTACATCCGCTGTTTTCTTTAATAGTTTTGTAATTTTTTTTCGTTCGTCTAATTTTTCATAAGGCGCAACAAAAACAAGAATAGAAAAAGGAGATGGCTCCCCAATATATTCTTCTAAAATTTTTATATTTTGTTCTAATTTTTCTTTTTGTGCCGTTAAAAATAGTGGTGATTTTATTAATATAACTTTACGCTCTCCAAAAAAAGGAAGTGTATGCGCATCCTCAACTACATCTTCTAAATACGCTTCTTCCAAATCGTATGTCACAACATTAAACTCTCGATCTTCCTCTTCAAGCGCTTCCGTTGTAATAAGCTTTATCGTTTCATTTATAAAATAGGCTTCCGTTCCATACAGTACATACAACGGAGCGAACTGTTTCTTTTTAATCTTCTTATGTATATCACTCATATTTTTTCCTACTCCCTAACTTGGCAATATATATTTATACTAATGCCCTAGCTTTTGTTTTACAAGTACAAAGGGACGGTCTTTATAACCCGCCCCTTTATTTATATAAAACGCCACTCAATAAGCCCCGGATTTCTTATTGGTGTGCGGTAATCACCTTCCCTTTATTATTTACAATAATAATCTTAGTATAAGTGCCAACTGTTAACATGATTGGAAATGAAAAATTCACGCTACTTAACTAACTAGAAAAAGTATACAAATACTCTATTTCACTTCATATGGAAATTGTAGATTTTTTTCTGACAATATTTTATACTAAAATGGAATGTTGGGGAGGGATTCTAAATGAATGATTTTGAACAAAACGTTCAAAGTAAACGCAATGACGCTATTGATTCAGGGGTAGGCTTTATCGTCTCATTTGGTTTTTTCGCAACACTTTTCATTATTGCAACTGTTATTAAATTCATCGGTTCTTAAAGGCTGCTGCTTAACGGCAGTCTTCTTTTTTTCATCTTCTATGTGTTTCATCATATGTGATTTTACTTTGAAAGGTTCCTTTTTCTCCATTAAAAACATAGGAAATAGCACCTTGCTTATCCGTACGCCATATTTCAATACCCATCTTCTTAAAACGCTCTATAACTTCCTTATGCGGGTGCCCATACCTATTACGCTCCCCCACAGAAATAATCGCTACAGCAGGCTGTACAAGGCTTAAAAATGGATCTGTAGACGATGTTTTACTCCCATGGTGGGCAACTTTTAAAATATTAGCTCGCAAATCAGGATATGTTGATACTATAAACTTTTCTCCTTCTTCTTCTAGATCACCCGTAAATAGCCATGTTAGTCCCCCTAGTCTGGCCCATAGTACAATCGAAGAGTCATTTTCTCCCTTTTCTTTCCCCTTTGGAGCTAATACGAAAAATTCCGCTTCATTTACCCTCCAACCTTCCCCTTCTCCTACTACACTTATCTTCATGCTCTTTTCTAACGCCTTTTTCTTCACCACTTTTTCCAATACAGCATCTTGTTCCTTTCTCCCAAATACAACTTCTTTTACAATAATAGATGACAGCAAATCCAGCGCAGCACCTATATGATCCGCATCTCCGTGCGTTACAATTAATTTATCAATTGTTTTTATACCTTCTTTTTGTAAAAAAGGAACAAGAATATCATGCCCAACAGAAAATTCATGCTTTTTTTGTTGCCACGCTTCCTTCTTGACAGGAAGGGCTCCTCCTGTATCAATAAGATAAACCTCTTTATCGTACGGAAGACGAATTAATATCGCATCTCCCTGTCCAACATCAAGAAATGTAACACTCCCACTTTCGCGAAAATATGGATATACATAATGACAAGTACTAATAAAAAGAAACACACCCACAACTATGCACAAAATTTTTTTCGTTATTACCCTTTCCCAAATCACAAATATACTAACGATACTAAAACAATATATAGCCACAAGAAATAAAGGAGTTTGACCAAAAGTAAGTCGGATGAAAGGGAAACTTTCACAGTAACTTAGAAAATCATTAGAAATGGTTAAACATAGTGAAAGTACATATGCGATTCCTTTTGCGAAAAATGGAATAACCGGCATACATATAAGAATAATGATGCTACACGGCAATACAATAATGGATAGAAAAGGAACATATATAAGATTGAGGAAAATGCTATAAGGAGAAAAATAACCAAAATGATATAACAAGATGGGGGTACTAGCGAGCTGTGAAATTATAGAAATGTAAATAGAATTTCGAAATATCCCATTACTACTCCCTAATAATATCGGCGCAGATAGTAGTAAAGAAAAACTACCTACAAATGAGAATTGAAATCCAATGTTGAAAATAAGATACGGATCGTATATAAGCATACATATAGCTGTTATACTTAAGGCGTCTAGACTAGATAAGCGAACTGAGCACATGAAAGCTACCAATAATAAAACTCCTGTTATAGAAGCCCTCACAACAGATGGCGACGCCCCAGCTATGATCATATACAGAGGAATGCAAACTATAAGGCATACTGTTGCTATCTCTTTCGTCACACCACTTCTTAGCAAAACAAAATACATTATAACCATTAATAATACGATATGCGATCCTGAAATTGCTAACAAATGTATAAGACCAAATTGTTGATATTGCTCTTCTACTTCAAACGTCATTTGTTGTCGATCTCCAAATAATAATGCGTTCATAAATGCACCTGATTGTTCCGGGAACATTTCTGTAACTTTCGAGATTGTTTGTTGCCTGAGAAGGAAAATCCATTGCACGAGTGACAACGATGTTTTTTGACATTCAGAAATGTATGTCACATCAAATATAAAATGTATTTTTTGCTGATATAAATAATTACGATAATCAAAAACATGAAAATTCCGGGCAGTTTGTGGTTCTTTCACCTCCCCTTTAAATGTACACGATATACCTGCATGTAATTGTTGCAACTGCTTCTTTTCCGAAGCAGATTGTATTTTATAATTTAACTGCACTAAGTTTTTATTCTGATCTTCAATTTGAAAAGAGAGACGATCCCCATTAATTAGAGGTGTATTTTGCACGACCCCTCGTGTAACTTCATAGGACTCCCCTAGCGGCTTATTTAGACTCTGAACATACGTGGTGTACATAGCGCCACTAAAACACGCTATTATACAAAATATGAAGGTTTTACGCGAAGTACGATATAAACAAAATAAAACATAACAAACGAAACAACAAGCAGCCAACAAATGCGATGCGGAAAAGGTAATTGCAATCCCAATTATAAACGAGATTGCAACATAGCCCCATTGCCCATTCAACTCATACTCACTCCTTATAGCATCATTTTCGCTTTAGTGAATACACGCTGTAATTCTTCCATTGATAAATTATCTTTTTCTAAAGCTGCGAATAATTCCTTTAGCTGTAAATGACGCTCTTGTTCCTCTAGCGATGTAATATCGTATTCTAGTGGAACGTGCTTTACTGTTACACTCGCTTGTTCAAATAACTCTACGGCATACGGATGATTTTTATAGTCCTGTGCATAATAAACCGCTGTAACACCACTTTGAATAATCGCCTTACAGCACTGCAAACAAGGAAAATGTGTGACATAAATTTCCGCTTCCTCTGTTTTTGCACCAAACTTCGCACATTGCAATAAAGCATTCATTTCAGCATGAATTGTACGAACGCAATGATTATCAATGACATAGCAACCATCGTCTATACAATGCACACCACCTTTAATTGAACCGTTATATCCACCAGCAATAATTCGTTTATCACGAACAATTGTCGCTCCTACCGCAAGCCTTGTACATGTACTACGTAAAGATAGTAGATGGCTTTGCGTCATAAAATATTGATCCCATGAAATTCGTTCCATATTTTTCACCTTCTTTTTTGTCTACTTGTAGTGTAGCGAAAAAAGAAAAACTTCGTCAATCTTTTATGGAATAATAATTTGATCTTTTATTTTCTCTAAAGACTTCGCACCAATCCCATCAATTTCTAATAAATCTTCTATTTTCTGAAACGGACCATGTTCTTCTCGGTATTTCAAAATACTTTCCGCTTTCCGAGAACCAATGCCTGTTATTTTTTCAAGTTGCTCTTTAGAAGCTGTATTTATTTGCACTTTACCCTCGCTTTTTGAAAAAGTAGCCCCTTCTTGCACTGGCTCATTCTTGTTAGGAACATAAAGAAGCATTTGGTCTTGGACCATTTGCGCCAAATTCACTTTCTTCACATCTGCATCTGGCAACAAACCACCAGCTTTTTCAACTGCCTCCTTCACCCGGTCCCCTTCCTTCATTTCATACACACCCTCTTTAAAAACCGCCCCTTTCACATCAATTATAATTATTTTTTTCTGCTCCCTTGTATCCAATACTTTCGGTTTACTTTTTTTCTCCACATCTTTCACTTGAACTTCCGTTGTAATGAGCGATCGCTCTGTTTGCTGATTCGTTTTCCAGAAAAAAAGAAAAATCAAAGTGCCAATAATAATCACTAATCCCAACCATTTTTTCGGAAAATCCCACATCATTTTACACCTCTAATCATAAATTTATAACATCATTCATATTGTTTAGGAGAAAGCTGTTACGAAGGAGGGATGAAACATTGAACATAGGAATTATAGGGACAGGGAACATGGGGAATATACTAATCGATGCATTTTTAGAAACCCGTGCTGTCAAACCCTCGTGCCTTACTATTATTAATCGGACGCCTGCCAAAGCATATCATATAAAAGAAAAATACCCTTCTGTTCATATAGCCAAAACAATCCAAGAGGTAATCGAACAATCCCAGCTTATTTTCATTTGCGTAAAACCGATAGATATATACCCTATTCTACAAAAATACGCTGACCATTTTTCAGACGAAGATTGCTTAGTTTCTATCACAAGCCCCATATCTCCATCACAATTAGAAACACTTATACCTTGCCACGTCGCTCGTATCATTCCAAGCATCACAAACCGCGCCTTATCCGGCGCATCACTATTTACATTTGGAAATAACTGCTCTCTAGAATGGCAACAAAAACTACTTCGTCTATTCAAAAACATTTCTACTCCCCTTGTTATAGAAGAAGATATAACGCGCGTTTCATCTGATATAGCAAGCTGCGGCCCTGCTTTTTTTAGTTATTTATTACAATGTTTCATTAACGCTGCTGTAGATAAAACAAATATTACACATGAAGAAGCCACTACTTTAGTAAGTGAAATGGTCATTGGAATGGGGAAATTACTGGAAAAAGAAATTTTTACATTACCTACTTTACAAGAAAAGGTATGCGTTAAAGGCGGTGTTACAGGAGAAGGTATTCGTATTTTAGAAGAGCACGTTGGGGATATGTTTCATAAATTAATCGAACGGACACATGAGAAATTTGATGAAGATTTAAAATGCGTTGAGCAGCAATTCAATAAACACACATAATAAATACGCCATCGTAATCCCAAACCCTTTTTATTAATACTTATCTTTTTCATGCTACATTTTCACTAAAACTAGCATTTTTACACTTTACACATATCATCTTTTTATTTTTCTAGAACTAAAACTACATCTTTTCTATAAAACAAAAGCAACCTTATCGGTTGCTTTTCTTTTATCCATTCTTCTTCGCCATAAAAAAGATGCGCTCTGTTTGTTCTGTCACTTCAATTCGTTCAAAGTCACCTGTGACGCGAAGCACTGTAAACCCAGCTTCTTCAAGCCATTTTGTTAACACTTCAACCGAATACGCACGCTGCACGTGACATTCGTCAAAACGATGATACACATCTTCTTCTGAATCTTGTACAAAGAATGTCAAATCATGTTCCACACTATCTGATTCTTCTCCAGGGAAGCAGTTCCAAATAAGTGATATTTCTTCGCCGTTCACTGTATATGTTTCATTTTGAAATACGTGATGTATTTTATATAAAGAGTGTACATCGAATAAAAACAAGCCATCCTGACGTAAATGGTGGAAAACTCTTCTAAATGTTTCTTGCACTCCATCTTCTTGCAATACATAATTTAATGAGTCACAAAAGATTGTCACACAATCAAATTCACCAGGAACATCGAGCTCTCTCATGTCTTGTTGGTAAAAAGGAATAAAATAGCCTTCTCCCCCCAATTTTTGCTGCGCGACAGTTAACATTTCTTCCGAAAGATCTACACCAATTAAATCATAACCTTTTCGCACAAGCGGAAGTGTTACGTTACCAGTTCCACATGCTACGTCAAGGATTCTTGCCTCTTTCATAGATGCCTGTTGTAAACTTTCCTCTGTGAATTCCACCCATTTATCATAAGGGACATCATTCATCAGTTCGTCATACAGCAAAGCAAATTGTTCGTATTTCATTGATCTAGCTCATCTGCAATATCTTCACGCGGCACATCGCCCCATAGACGCTCTAAATTATAGTGATTACGCTCATCTTTATGGAATACATGAGCAACCACATCACCAAGGTCTACTAAAACCCAACGCGCTTCATCAAAGCCTTCCATACGTTGTACGTTAATTTCGAACTCATGTGCCTTCGCTTTAATTTCACGTGCAATTGCTTGTACTTGCTTGTCTGAATTTCCGTGACAAATAATAAAATAGTCTGCAATCGGTGAAATACCTTGCATATTTAGTACAACCATATCTTCTGCTCTCTTATCATCAGCTGCTTTTGCCGCTAATACTAATAACTCTTTATCTTTCATTTATTAATTTCCTCCTTGATAACTTCATTGTATGTTTGGAATGTTAATGGATAAATCGTTTGATCTTTTTCCATTAAAAATTGAATTGTTCGCTTTAAAGCAAACAGTAAAGCTTGATTTATATCTTTATATGCGAGTTTCCTCGCTTCTTCCACACCAGGAAACTTACGTCCTGGTTCAATGTAATCTGCTACATAAATAACTTTATCTAACATTGTCATTTTTTCATGACCACTTGTATGATATGTAATAGCTTGTAGAATTTCAGGATCAGTAATGCCTACTTCTTTTTCTACTAAGTATGCCCCAACAGGTGCATGCCATAACTCTTTGTTATAGTGCAGTAGATCCTTTGGCAACGCTTCTCTCTTAATAATCTCTTCCATTTCTGGAATCGCTCTACATTTTGCATAATCGTGAAATATAGCAGCCGTCTCTGCCTTTTCCTCATCTACACCATATAACCGAGCAAGTTCAATCGCTGTTTCCATTACACCAACCGTGTGTATATAACGTTTTTCATGCATTTGTTGTTTGACAATATTAAGTGCTTCCTCACGATTCATACAACCCATTCCTCTCGATATATACCTGTACTTTTTCGGGGAGTAAATATTTGCACGTTTTCTTCGTCATATATCTCTCACGTAACAGCGAAGAAGAAACTGCAAACTCTGGAATTTCCACTTTTACGATATCATAAGGCGTATGTAATGTATAACCTGGTCTTGCAACTCCAACGAAAGTCACAAGCTTAAGTAACTTTTCAATGTTATACCACTCCGGCAAATACTCAACCATGTCTCCGCCAATAATAAAGTGAAACTGCACATCCGGATACTTCTCCGTTAATTGTACCATAGTATCGTACGTATAAGATGGGCCTTCTCTGTCTAGCTCTTCTAAACAAATTGAAAAGTATGCTTCTTCCTCAATCGCTATTTGCAGCATGTTTAATCGACTTTTCACACTCGTAATGTTACGTCCTTGCTTGTGCGGTGGAATTTGATTCGGCAAAAACCATACCTCTTCCAACCCTAAAGCATGATACACTTCATTTGCAATTAACAAGTGCCCATTATGAGGTGGATCAAACGTGCCACCAATAATGCCAATTTTTCTCAAAAGAAACGCCCCTTCCTTTTACATACAGCAACTCTCCCCATACATATTCGAAGAGAGCCCACTGTTAATAAAAGTTCAATTGGTTTCGCTTTCTACATATCAAGCGTCCATTACAAAATAACTCACGTATATCTTTTATCGAGGAAGCTTAATCTGCTTATTTTCTCTTGATTCTTTGTATAAAACAATTGTGCTTCCGATTACTTGAACGATTTCAGCTCGTGCACCTTGTGCAAGCTCTTCTGCAACTTCACTACGATCAAATTCACAGTTTTGTAATACGCTCACTTTAAATAGTTCACGAACTTCTAATGCTTCTCCAATTTGTTTCACCATATTTTCATTCACGCCACCTTTTCCAACTTGAAAAATCGGTGTTAAATGATGTGCCTTTGCACGTAAAAATCTTTTTTGTTTTCCTGTTAACATATAATTAGCCTCCAAGCTCTCTCATTACTAATTGTTTCATTCTATCAATATTCGGCACACACCCTGTCCACATTTCAAATGCAAGTGCACCTTGATAAACGAACATATCGATTCCATTTTGAATTATTGCACCTTGTTCTTTCGCATCGCCTAAAATTTTCGTCTCAAATGGATTATAAATAATATCAGAAACAATCGTTCCTTGTTTCAATGAACGAATTTCCAGCGGCGTATACTCAACATGTGGATGCATACCTATCGTTGTTGTTTGGATGATAATATCATATTCCCCTTGATTTTCTGCTGCACATTCTAACGATATAGCATGCGAATTAACATTTGCCATGCACCCAGAGATAAGGTTTTTCGCCTTATCTCTCGTACGATTAGCAATATCAATTTCTTTCACACCTACATCGGCAAGCGCGAAGTAAATAGCTCGGCTAGCACCACCTGCACCGATTAATAAAATACGTTTCTCTTGAAGTGGATCTTCACTAATTGACTGCAGGGCACGAACAAAACCAATTCCATCTGTATTATACCCAATCAATTTTCCATCTCGATGAACTACTGTATTTACCGCACCGATTTGCCTTGCTAACGGGGCAATCTCATCCAAGTACTCCATAATTGCAACTTTGTGCGGAGTCGTTACATTAAATCCTGAAATACCTAATGCTTTCAAACCTTTTACTGCTTCCCCTAGCGCTTCTTCTTCTACAAGAAACGCATGGTAATGGGCATCCATATTCAAGTGTTCAAATGCATCGTTATGCATAACGGGTGATAATGAATGTCCAATTGGATTTCCGATTACACCATATAATTGTTTCATAAATCCCTCTCCATATTAAATTAAAGATTTACGTAATGAAACACTTACTCCTTTTGGTACATGAGCAACAATTTTCGCTCCTGATTCATTTACAGTAACCCAGCCCAATCCAGAGAATACAACATCCGTTTTCGGCTCACGAATATTAAATTCATATTTCACAAACTTAGGCATATTTTCTAATTCTTCTGGTGTCGGTGGATTCAATAATTCTCCAGCGTGTTTTTCGTACAATTCATCAGCCTTTTCAAGCTTTGTACGATGGATTGTTAAACGGTTTGAGAAATGACAAGTGAATGCACGACGGCCCCCACTTACATAATCAAATCGTGCTAATCCACCAAAGAATAATGTTTGTTCTTCATTTAATTGGAATACCATTGGCTTAACTTCTGTAGTCGGTGTAATAAGCTTTAAGCTTTGTTTCCCAACGTAATGCGCCATTTGATGATGATTAATAATACCTGGTGTATCGTATAAAGATGACGTTTCGTCTAATGGGATATCAATTAAATCAAGCGTTGTTCCTGGGAAATGTGATGTTGTAATTACATTCTCAGTCTCATCACTAAACTCTTTAATCATACGATTAATAAATGTTGATTTACCAACATTCGTACATCCAACAACATAAACATCTTTACCTTCGCGGTAATGCTCAATTGCATCAGCAAGTTCAGCGATTCCTTGTCCTTTAGCTGCACTAATTAAAAAGACATCTTCTGGTTTTAAACCAAGTTGCTTTGCACTATAGCGCATCCAATGTTTTACTTTATCATGCTTAACTGACTTTGGAATTAAGTCAGCCTTATTCCCTACAAGTAATACTTTATTGTTCCCTACAAAACGATGTAAGCCCGGTAACCAGCTACCATTGAAATCGAAAATATCTACGATTTTAACCACTAGTGCGTCTGATTGTCCAATTCCGTTCAAAATACGAAGGAAATCATCATCTGTTAAAGATACATCTTGAATTTCGTTATAATGTTTCAAACGAAAACAACGTTGGCAAATTACTTGTTCTTTTTCTAAAGATGATGCAGGAGCGTATCCTACTTCATTTTTATTTTCTGTTTGAATTTCTACACCGCAACCAATACATTTAATTGTTTCAGTCAAACTTTATTCCTCCCAGTTAATTAAGCCTTTTTTCTTCATGTTTCTCATAATTCTTCGTTCAATTTTCCGATTAAATCGTGTCACCAATCCGTCCGTTTGCGCTACCGGTACAACTAAAATTGTATGAAGTCCCACACGATTCCCGCCGAGCACATCCGTTAGTAACTGATCTCCAATTACTACAACTTCATCTGGCTGCAGGTGCATCTCGTGTATCGCACGCTTAAATGCGCGAACAAACGGTTTGCGCGCACTATGAATAAACGGAATACCTAATGGATCAGCGAAGTCTTTAACGCGTTGCTCGTTGTTATTTGAAACGACCGTTACTTGAATATCATTTTCTTTCATTTTCAAAAACCACTCTTCAAGCTGTGGCGTTGCGTTTGGACGATCCCATTCAATTAAAGTGTTATCTAAATCAGTAATAACTCCTTTAATTCCACGTTTTTTCAAATCTTCTGGTTGAATATGATATATATTTTTCACATATTCATTTGGTAAAAATAACTTCAATTTCTTTCACCTCTTTGAGGATTTTTCATAAAATTTTTCGACAACATTTTTCGATAGATAACCTGTGGATAAACTTGTACACACTTTCCACGTTAATTTTTCAGTCAATTTGGAATTTACTAACAATCTATCCACATTTTATCCACTGAGGTATGTGGATAACCTCTTGTTTGTGACTGTCATATTTTTTTGGTACATTAAATGCAACAACGAATCAATCCTTATATTATTAGGAGGTGACTCACCTTGAAAACAAAACATATGGAACAGTTATCTACTGATTTACTCACTGAGTCTTATTATAAAGCAAAAGAACTAAAATTAAATCCCGACTTCATTTTACTTATAAAACAAGAAATTATTAGACGCTCGTTAGAGGACAAGCTCGTCAAATCTTCTTGAGTACATATAGATTGCTGATTGACCTGTAAAAAGAGCCATCCTGCGATGGCTCTCGAATAAACAAGTACTCCCATCTAGGGGATTTCTTCATTAAGCATCTTTGTCCACATTTCTTAATTAGAGCTTCATAAGTATATTATAAAACTTTTTCTTTACTTATGAGATACTCGGGTTGCAATTTTTTCACCAAGACGCAGCTCTTGCCCACTTGTCAATTCCTGCACTGCTTTAATCATATCTTTTTCAAATAATAAAACAACTGTTGAGCCAAATGTAAAGTATGCCATCTCTTCACCTTTTTGAACAGTACTTCTTTCATGAAGGAGCTCGATACTATTAACAAACATAGCACCTACTTTTACAAGCGCCATATGTTCGCCTTCACTATTTACTTCTGTAACAGAGCGATAATTTTTTGACAATGGTTCTTTCCCATACTCCATACCCGCTGCATTTACCGGATATGATTTTCTGCCGAGTACAAATCTTTCAGTCACAGAGCCAGAGAGCGGGCTATGAATACGATGATAATGACTTGGACTCAAATAAATTACCATATATGTACCGCCTGCATATCGCTTTGCACGCTCTTCATTACCTAGCATATCCACAATTGAATAACGCTTTCCTTTTATATTGAATGTTTTTGTATCCTCAATAGGACCTTGATCAGCAAAAACACCATCAACAGGACTAACGATACTCGATGCATCAGTATCAATACTACGCTTTCCTTCTTTTAGCCTACGTGTAAATAAATCATGCAATGTTCGATATTCCTTCAAACCCTTTTCCATCTCATCTTGATTAATTTGAAAAACTTTCACATACGATGGAATAATGATAGAGCTCAAACGAGATTGTGCAAATTTACGTAATATATAAGAAGTAAAACGACCATTTGTAAGTTCGATCATAAGTCGATATAATGTCCGTCGCAAATTACGAAACCTCCTAATCAGCCTATAACTTTAGTTTCCCCTTCTTTTCTCTCTATATCATATGTAAAATTGGTTCTTATTCCCACATATAGAATGGAGCCGTCTCGTTATACACGAAGAAAAACTAAGTATAATTTTTATTCTTAAATTGTTTAGCACCTTCTAATATTACAGATAGAACCCGCCATTTTCAACAGTGAACATGTATTTCTTCTTAGAACAGCTCGTTTTCTTTCCGTTTTCCCGAAAGAAAAGCAGCCACTTTTAAAGTGTAGCTGCTTACAATACACATTATTCTTTTGCTTTTTTCTCTTTCTCAGCCCGCACAAATTCATGGAACATTTTCATTAAAGCACGCTTTTCAATTCGCGATACGTAGCTTCTTGAAATACCGAGTGCCTTAGCAATCTCCCTCTGTGTTTTCTCTTTATCAAGCCCAAGTCCAAAACGCTTCACAATTACTTCTTTCTCTCGTTCGTCCAAAATATCGATATACTCTTTAATTTTTTCTAACTCCATACTAAGCTGAATCATATCAATCACATCTTCAGATTCTGATTTTAATATATCAATAAGCGATATTTCATTTCCCTCTTTATCTTGCCCAATCGGATCATGAAGTGAAACGTCTTTTTTCGTTTTCTTCAGCACACGTAAATGCATCAAAATTTCATTTTCGATACAGCGTGCTGCATATGTTGCAAGCTTAGTTCCTTTCCCTGCTGAATAGCTTTCAATCGCTTTAATAAGCCCAATGGTACCAATTGAAATTAAATCTTCTGCATCTTCACCAGTGTTTTCGAATTTCTTAACAATATGAGCTACAAGCCGTAAATTATGTTCAATTAAAAGATTTCTCGCTTGAGCATCACCTTGCTCCATTAACTCTAAGTACTTTCTCTCATCATCTGATGATAACGGCTGCGGGAACGCATTGTTCTTCACATAAGAAACAAATACAAACACTTCTCGAACCATATATCCAATTGCGGCGAATAGACTCAAACCTTTCACCTCCGCCAAAATAGTGGTCTTTACTATGTGTATGTGGGCATGAGGTTGTTTGTGTCTGTACGATGTAAATATGGAACTCTTAACTTAATGGCATTCTTAAACCACTCAACGCTAATCATTAAATTTTTCTATAAACATAGTAAAAGCCAATCGAAACGTATCGATTGGCTTTTACTAATATTCACTCCAAATTTTCTCTCCAGTATGCGCATCTATGTAACGAATTTTCCGACTACAATCGACGGATTCTTTATGATTTTCACTCGTCGTTTGTTTATACAGCAGTTTATATTTCATTTCCTCTGCATCATGATCTATACACCATTCTAATTTTACTCGAATGACCTCTTTATATATTTCTAACGCTTTTTCTTTTGTTACTTTTGGTGTTGTTTCATATGCAAGTAATTCTTTTATAAAGTTGCTAGATTCTCCTGAGTAGTGCATCACAGCACCATTTTCTGTATTGATGTTGATCATAAATTGCATATAGTCTATTGGAATCCCATTCACATATACGGAAAAGGTAAATCTTTCAATCCCATCTTCTGCTTCTTCACGTTCTTCCCAAAGACGAAGATATTGTGTGATATCTGGAATAACTCGTTCTAAAAATTGAAGTGCTTTTTGTAAACATTCCTCTCTAGACATTATTTGTTTTACTTCTTTATCGTCTGCCAGTTTTATAAAACCAATTAACTCATTGGTTGATTTATCAATCGTAATGCCAACTAAATTATTATATTTTAACATCGGTAAATGCTTTTTAAAGAATTCATTCATTATTACAATTTAAGGTAATTATAACAAACAAAACCAAAAATCATTAGCAAAAAGACAAAAAGCTGAAACAATTAGTTCATACGAATTTCACATGAATCTATTACTATAAGAATTGTACATAGTGAAATTACTAACAATGACGTTTATTCATATATAATTTCATTTGAAAGGGGTTGAAAAGATGAAAACTAAATATCGCTTTATGATCTCATCATTTGCTGCTTGCGCCTACATGATTTGGTGTTTAGTATAATAACAACTTCACTTGTAAATAAGAAAAGGTGTGTATATAAATGGAATATAACCAATCAACCGTTAACTACTGGAAAGCTTTTGTATTACCTTATACATTTGCTTTAGAAGAGTTAAAAACTAAATTTGAAATTATGAACCGGGAAGCTCAATTTTTAGAAGACTACAACCCGTTTGAACATATAAAAACAAGACTTAAACAACCCGAAAGTATCATCAGGAAGCTTGAGCGTAAAAACTTATCACCAACAGTTGAAAATGCTCAAACACAATTACAAGATATTATTGGCATCCGTATTACATGTTGCTTTGTAGAAGATATTTATCATTTAAAAGAAGTTATTGAAAATCGTGGAGATATGGAAATTGTAGAAGTAAAAGATTATATTGCTAATCCAAAAGGAAATGGCTATAAAAGTTTGCATATGATTATTAAATATCCATTGTCACTAAATTCTGGTACGAAAGATGTCTTTGCAGAAATTCAATTACGTACACTTGCCATGGACTTTTGGGCAAGTTTAGAACATAAACTTTACTACAAATATGAAGGAAATATACCTGATTATTTGAAGGATGAACTACATGACGCTGCTATGAAAGCTGAAGATCTCGATAATAAGATGGCAACAATCCGTCAAGATATTGATGACATTGAAGCATGTTCAAACCAAATTTTATTACCACTATAACAAGGTTCTCTCCTATGAGAACCTTGTTTATCCCGATTGGTGATGGCTAATAATCAGTGGGGGATGGACAAAACCCCCACTGATTAAAGTTTCACTTTATTTCTTCTCTATCGTACGAACCTCTTCAATCTTCCACCCTTCGTCTTCTTTTCCAAGTGCATACCGCATTTTCTTTTGAAGAGTAACCCCTCCATCTACTTCTTTTTCCTCCGTTTCAACAATAACAAGCCCACCTTTAAGAGCTTTCATATTCATATGTTCTAACTCTATTTCCTTATTTCCCTTTTGAAATGCCGCTTCCTTTTGTGTTTTTAAGTCTTCAGCACTAGGCATCTTCTTTGAAAATAACTCCATATGTTCAGCAAGATTTTTTTCATTCGTCGTCCGTACAAATGCCTCAATAACATCTTGAATGAATTTCTCTTCTTCTTTCGTTATATGTACCTTTTCCTCAGTTTTTCCAGCAGATTTTTCTTCTATATTATTCTCTTGAGATTGACATCCAACTAGCAATAATACAAATACTAGAAGGAATCTTAATTTCCCTAAAAAAACGCTCATCTTTCCATCTCCTAAAAAGAAAAGTGAGGCATTTCGCCTCACTTTCATTTATAATTAGCGTCTTCCTTTATTTGGATCGCCGCCGCCAATAATGTCAAAGACACGTTTAGCTATATTTGTATTCTCTTGAACGCCAGAGAATAAGTATTTACCTGGTCCGAATGCATATACGTTCACATCTTCACCTGTATGTCCACCCGTTGTCCAACCTGTAACCGAACGCTTATTGAAGATATCTTCAATTGCATTATCAATCTTTGTTACATCTTTTGATGGAGCTATATCATTTACAGCTTTAATTTCTTCTGGTGTTAATTGTAGATCAATATACTTTTTCAATGTTTCTTCTACATTTGCACCTTTTACAATCTCACTTGCCATAAAGTCTGGCGTACGTTTCGCAGCTTTAATCGGATCTACTTTAAAATTATACTCACCATTCGCACCTAAAGATAATCCGCCAGTAGAATGATCTGCAGTTGCAACAACTAATGTGTTCTTATCTTTTTTCGCAAACTCAATTGCTGCTTTAAACGCTTTTTCGAAGTCTTCCATTTCACTCATTGCACCGACAATATCATTATCATGTCCAGCCCAATCAATTTGACTACCTTCGACCATTAAGAAGAAACCGTCTTTATTTTTGTTCAAGCGCTCAATCGCTGCATTTGTCATCTCTTCTAATGAAGGTGTTTTGTCAGTACGGTCAATCATTTTGTCTAAACCACCTGGTGCAAATAAGCCAAGAACTTGATCGCTTTTATCATTTAATAATTGATTACGATCTGTTACATAACTATAACCAGACTTCTTAAATTCTTCTGTAAGATTGCGGTCTTTTCTAACAAAGTTATTTACACCACCGCCAAGCATAACATCTATTTTATGCTTACCTTTAATTTTCTCATCAAAGTAATCATTTGCAATTGCGTCCATATTTTTACGACTAATATCATGTGCACCGAATGCAGCTGGTGTTGCATGCGTAATTTCAGAAGTTGCAACGAGTCCCGTTGACTTCCCTTTTTCTTTCGCTTGCTCCAATACTGTTTTCACTTCAGCTTTATCATTATCTACTGCAATAGCTGCGTTATATGTTTTTATACCTGCTGACATCGCAGTAGCTGCCGATGCAGAGTCTGTAATATTTTCATGTTCATCTTCTGGATATGTTTTTTGTGTTCCTACAAGATGCTTATCAAATTCTGTAGATTCCATCTCAAATGTTTTTGGATTATCTTTCATATAACGATGAGCTGTCATATATGAAGGCCCCATACCGTCCCCAATTAATACAATGACATTTTTAATTTTTGCATTGTTTCCGTTCTCATCTGCATTAACCTCACTAGAACGCGTAAAATTCCATGTTGCTACTGAAGTAACTGCTAACGACGCCACAACTGCAAATGGCCATGCTTTTTTTACAAACTTTTTCACTGTCTTGTCCCCCTAATTAGGTTATTCATTTCCCTCTATCAAATTTAATAGAAGACTGTTAAGAGAAAATGAGTTATATGTAAATTTTTTGTTAACTTATGTAAATTTAAGTTATAATTTGTATAAGTTTGTCTTTTCATATCAAGCATACTCCCCTTTACAAAGATAAATATAAACATGTTGGATTTCTTTTAATACGAACCTATTATTTTACATTTCGTAATATTATTCTTATTTTTTCTAATTTAAATAGAAATATGGTGAACTTTATGAAAACAGTAAAACTAGACGCATCTTCCATTCCAGATTTACTCTCTCTTTGCAAATCAGTCGGGTGGTTACAGCATGAGAGTTTTATGAAAGAGCAATTCCATATGTACCTTTCCATTGGCACAATTTTTGGCTATGTACATGAGAATAAACTTATTGCAGCGGGCGGGGTCTTTTCGTTTGCCCCTGGATATTCTTCTATCGGTATGTTAATCGTGCATCCTGATTTTCAAAGAAAAGGAATTGGCCGTATTTTGTTAAACAATAGCTTAAAAGTAACTTATCCATCGCTCCCTATTACGCTCATTGCAACAAAAGCTGGTGAATCCTTATATGAATCTTATGGATTTCAATCAATAACAACAATTCATCGTTTCGAAAAACAAGCGGCTCATATAAGTATAAATTCTTTTCCCATAAAACAAATTCAGCAAGCCGATCTTCAATCTCTCATTTTTCTTGATCAAACTGCGACTGGTGCAGATCGTTCTAATCTTTATTTATCACTACTATCGAGAGCAACTTACTCCTTTAAAATAGAGCGGGATAATCAAATAGATGCTTTTGCTTTATGCATACAAAAAGGAGATGTACTATGTATCACTCCACTTATTTCAAAAAAAGAAAAAGACGCTATTCAGTTATTAGAAATAATTTGTAACTCGTGGAATGGGTCAATACGCATTGATGTTCCGCACTCACAATTCATTTTCCGTCAATTTCTTCAAACAGAAAATTTCCAGGAAACGCTCCTTTCACCTCTTATGATAAAGAATGGTAATCAACTTCCTGGAAATCGTAATATACTATTTGCTATGATAGATGCAGCATTATGTTAGAAAGGAGACACCTAATTGAAGCAATTTAGCTATTTTATGGTAGGTTGTCTTACTCTTACACTATTAGTAGGATGTAGTGCAGCAAAAAAGCCAGTAGAACAAGTAAAACAAGTTAAAAATACAATTACAGCGAAACTAGCTACCGAGGAAAAAATGGTAGAGATAGATGGTCAAACGATTTACTTTAAAAAGATTGGTGATGAAAAACCACCTTTACTTATGATCCATGGATTTGGAGGATCATCCGATGGTTTTCAAAAGGTTTACTCAGATTTAGCAAAAGATCATACGATTATTTCTGTTGATGCTTTAGGATTCGGACGTTCCTCTAAACCGATGGATTTTTATTATTCTTTCCCAACTCATGCAAATTTGTATTATAAGTTAATGAAAAAACTAGGGTATGACTCATTCGCAATACTGGGACATTCTATGGGCGGAGAAATTTCTCTTAATTTAACATATTTATACCCCGAAGCGGTTACCCACCTTATTTTAACTGATGCTACAGGCGGCCCTCATACGTTCGTTAATAAACAAGGTTCACCAAAACCAAAGTTGTCGACTGATTTAAGTGCCGTTTCTTCTATTGCAGATTATGATGAGAGCAAAGTTAAATTCAAGCGTAATGATGAAGAGCATTATAATAAAATGAAATTATGGCCTAGGCGTCTTCAAATCAATGCAACTGAAATCAAGCAACCAACTTTAATTATATGGGGAAGAAATGATAGTAGCGTTTCTTGGAAAGAAGGAGAAACTTATCATCAATTCTTAAAAAATAGCACTTTCCATATTATTGAAAAAGGTTATCATGCTCCATTTCGTCAAGAGCCACAAGAATTTGTAGGGTATGTAAAAGATTTCTTCGAGAAAAATCCTATAAGTGCTGAAAAATAAACGGGTATCTCATTTTGAGATACCCGTTTTCATATATTAAGCAGCTTGCTTTTGGCGTTTTTGAATTTTTGATCCTAGTACTTTTGGAATAACTAAGCCATCAATTCCAAGTTTTCCAGCATTCATACCAGAAACAAGAACGAACATGGATAAGATAACCATTTCAGGGTTTACACCAATTGACCCACTAAACATATAGGAAAAGTTCATTACAAGGCCGAAAAAGACCGCTGTTTTTGTTAAACAGCCTACAATTAAACCAATTCCGACTAAAATTTCTCCCCACGTCACAAGTGTATTAAATAAATCAACGTTTGGAATTGCAAAATCTTGTAAGAATGATGCCCACCAAGATTGAACAGCTGGTTGTGCTCCTTTAGATTTTTCAATTGCACCTTGTAAATAACCAGTTGCATCGAAGCCTTTTCCTTGTAGTTTACCGATTCCAGCCATTACCCATGTGTAACCAAGATACACTCGAATTATCGCTAATACAAAAGAAACTGCTTTGTTTTCTCTTAAAAATTGAATAATCATATCTTCCTCCTAAAGTTGTAATTAAGTCAGTTACAGATAATATAATAACATTAGTTGCTTACTTTTAAAATGTTAATCGTGAATAATTTGTGACATACATAAAAAACATTAAATACTAACGTTTATATAGTAACTTTCATTACCTGTAAAAACTTGAACATATCATACCACAGGTGATAATCATTTTCATTGAATAAAATGTAAAAAAACTGTGAGTTAAATGTGAAACGCATTTATTCGAATATAGAATAAATCCGTTTCATATTGTTTATATACTCGAAATGTACATGTCTCCTCATCGGTTAATCTCGCTTCTCGAACAACTTCTTCTAACGTTTTGTCATGGTTAATAAACCCGTAAAATAGGCGTATTGTAAACATAATTGCTACATTTCCATCTACATAATCTATCAATCCAACATATGATTTTACACCACTATGTAAAAAGGATTCTACTAGTTTCAACTCCCCAAACTTATACCAACCATTTACAATATGTGTAATATGCAATTTTGCATATTACTTAATTTCCGCTACGCTAAAGTATACTCTCGGCTCATTTAAGTCGTACACATCTTCTCCTAACTCTTCCATTACAAATTTCCTCTCCTATAAGTCCATTTCATATATACCCGTTTCTTTCAAAAAATCAGCTCTAGTTAAAGCGACTTTCTGTAAATATTGCCTATACGCTGTAATTGTTCCATCGTGTGCAACGATACAAATTTTTTCTGCTTTTAACTGATAGCACCAGTGCAGAAATTCATCTACTATTTGCTGAAATTCCATCTCCAAGATGATATTGACTCCCTCATTCCATAACAATTCATTTCTACTTTCTTCTAATGAAAAATGTGGAAATAAATTTTGTATTATCTTTCGATCTAACAATTGATCGCACGGTAATGTTTTGGCGGATTCCCGATAAGGAAAAATACGCGGGGATATATATGGGTGAACAATTTTTTGACAAGCAACTTCCGCACTCCATATTGTCGCAGTTTGTAAAGTTCGAAGTGTAGGACTAGCGATTAATATATCCTTTTCTTGTAATGGTACATCGCACTGAAGCAATTTAGCCTGCTTCTTTCCCACGCCTGTCAATGGCGGATTCACTGCTTGTAAACTTAATGGTAAATCTTTCGTATGTTCACCTTCACCATGCCGAACAAAAATAAGTTTCATTCTCCTCTTCCTCTCACTATCAAATAGTCTCACATATTTCTTCCCTATTTTTTTCTTTACTCCTGCTATTTTAAAAAGCAGAATGTAAAAAGTCTTTAACATCAACGTTTGGAAAATATTACAATTATATATAAAAAATATTTTTTACAAGAAGAGGAGGATTACAAATATGAAATGGATTATCGTCTTTATGGGAATGATCATATGGGGATACATAAATGGCTTTTTTAATAGTGATAAAACTGCTAATCCTTGGATTACAGATGATGAGCGTGAAACAAAAAGCAATTATCGCAAGCTGGTCTGGTGTTTTCATATTTTGTATCATTAACCTCTTAAACAAATGGTTAGGTTTAGGAACGAGCGATACATCACCTTACTTACCATCTTCTGTCGCAACTATTTTAAAAGAAAATGTAGAGTTACAAGTTTTACTTATGTTATTCATTACGTACGGACTATTTTACTTATACTACCGAAGAAAACTAAGCGCTTAACTTTTATCTCATGATTTTCCTCCTAAATGGTTATAGTAACTAGGACGCAATGAAAAAAGGAGAGATATAAAAATGAGTAACTCAAATGACTTTTTAGATACATTACATGAAAAACAAGCAAAAGATGAACAAAATAGAAAGCGCCAAGGGAACGGAAACCCTGCGAAAAAAAAGCCAAATAAAACACATAAATAACATTGAAAAACCTGCCTGAAAATTATATTTCAGGCAGGTTTTTTTACTCGTCTTTAACCGAAACGACATCTTCCCAATTCCATTTCTCATAATACCACTCTGGCACATCTATATTTTCAATCCACTTCTTCTCATGTTTTCCATCGTTATGAGCAAGCCATACATCAGCTTTCTTACGATTTGAACGGAGCCACATTAATTGGTTGCTTTTCTTACTAAAAATAGGGTTATAATCGCCTTGGCTATTTGATGGCTTTGTAATTTGATGTTGTTCATCTGTTGTACTATTTATTTCATATAAAGATGGTAGTGGTCTTTTTTCTAGAGGGACCGATAGCTCTGCTTCCCTTGCCCTTGAAACGATAATTACATTATCGTTCTTCCATGTGAAATCCCAATCAACATAGCCTTTTGGAGTAAATGTATTTTGCTGGAGAGCCGGCAATTCTTTTATTTTTAAATGCTTATTCTCTAAAGCCACTCTCCCGCTTCCTTCAATATAGGCTAATATATTCTTTGATGGCGCCCATTTGAACCATTGTGTGTTTAATAACATTTGATCTACTGTTTCAAAACGACTGCCGTCTGATCGAATTAAGCAAAGGGTATTACTATCAGCTGACAAAGAAGCTGTTGGTACTGCCAAAAACGAAATCCATTTTTGATCTGGCGACCAATTAAATCCACTTCCAACTAATGCTAAAAAGTCATCATGCTCATTCGGTAGTGCATATAAATGCTTCATCTTATGAGGATTCATATTTGCATCCTTTTGTATTTCATATAACTGAGCACCTGTCCATCCTGTTGGAAGCAAGTACGCTTCTGATGATACAAGAAACTTCTTACCATCAGGATACCATGCATAGTCACCTACACCATTAGCTACGTTTTCAAAATCTGCTTTCTTTTTTTCAGCATCAAATGTATTTAATGTGCGTGCAAATACAAATGCAATTATATTCTCTGTTGGTGACCATTGATAATTCGATACTTCTGATTGAGATGGTGTAACTTTCTTTCCATCTTTTAGCCGATACAGTTCAAAGTGATTTCGCTTCTTTCCTTTTGCATATGCAAGCCATTCTCCATTATGTGACCATTTCGGCCCTGTTATGTAATCTCCTTTTGTAATTTGTTTTTCTTTTTCACCGACTTTAATCCATAGATTATGATTACGAATAAAGGCAACTTTCACTCCATTGTTTTCTGCCCTAGTAATAGAACTTGAACAGAAAAAAAGGAACAAAATCACGATTCCACTTACTATAAACCTTTTCATGTAGCACCCCCATTTTCCCCTTTAGCATTCCTCATATTCCGCTTACTATATGCAAATTTTAGCCATTCGACATAATCCCAAAAAATTTCCCAAGAAATTTTCAATTCAAAGAGGATTGGTATGAATTATGTCGAATGTATAGTCTAGCCAACATCCGCACCTATAATTAACGATAAAAATGTAATATTTATTTTCGTAAAATTGACACTTTTTATTAGGGGGAGTTTCAATGAAGAAAACTACATCAACACTATTAAGTATAGCGCTCGTCTTTTCGAGCTTTGGAGCATTAAGCGCCCATGCTGAATCACTGCAAAAAGAGAAGCAATTTAGCCCACAGTTAAAAGCAAATATTGAACAATGGGGAGAAAACAAAATCGCGCAAAATGTTGAAACAAAAACATCAAAAGAAATTTCAGTTATTGTAGAATTGCAACATGCTCCGGACCTACAAAATAGCAATGTGCAATCATACCATGCACAACTAAAAAAAGCACAAGAGGATACAACAAAGAAAATAAAAGAAAAAGCACCGAAAGCAACCATAAAAGAAACGTATAGTACGTTATTTTCTGGATTTTCTATTTCTATCCCAGGGGATCAAATTGCCGCTCTAGCTTCTTTACCTGAAGTAAAAGCAATTTATCCGAACTTAACATATAAATTACATGAAACGTCAAAAAGCCTAGCAGATCAAGAAACACCAAACGTTGGAGGCCCTACAGTTGGTGCACCTGAAGCTTGGAATTTAAAAGATCCGACTGGCAAACCCCTTGATGGAAAAGGGATGAAAGTCGCTATTATCGATTCAGGTGTCGACTATACCCATCCTGATTTACAAGCAAATTATATCGGTGGCTATGATACAGTCGATGAAGATAATGATCCGATGGATGGAAACGTCCACGGTACCCATGTTGCAGGAATTATTGCTGGTAACGGAAAAATAAAGGGGATTGCTCCGAATGCTTCTATACTCGCTTACCGTGTCATGAATGATGGTGGTACCGGTACGACCGATGATATTATTCAAGGTATTGAGCGAGCTATTCAAGATGGTGCCGATGTTTTAAATCTATCTCTTGGTCAAGATTTGAATGTACCTGATCAACCTGTAACAATGACGTTAGAACGCGCAGCAAAACTTGGTGTTACTGCAGTCGTCTCAAATGGAAATGATGGACCAAAACCTTGGTCTGTTGACGCTCCTGGTAACGCAAGTAGTGTCATCTCTGTTGGTGCATCTACTGTTTCTATTCCATTTCCAACATTCCAAGTAGCTGGTTCCAATAAATCTTACCAAGGATTACCGTTATCAAAATCAGATTTCCAAGTAGGCAACGATGCTCAGCTTATATATGTTGGTTATGGTAATTCAAGTGATTACGCTAAACAAGATGTGAAAGGTAAGTTCGCCCTTGTTTTACAAGGAACCTCAAGCACGTTAGTAAAAGCAGAACAAGCGAAACAAGCTGGTGCTCTTGGCGTGCTACTAATTTCTAATGAAAAAGAAATTAATATTATGCCCGAATATTTTGGACGTGAAAATCTAGCTGTTCCAGTAATGCAGTTATCAAATACAAATGGCGAAGAGTTAAAAACTTTAATTACAAAACGAAAGAAAAATATAAAAATTGGACAACCAAAGCAAACAGAACTTATTGGTAACTTTAGTTCAAGAGGACCATCACAAGGTAGTTGGCTAATAAAGCCTGATATTGTTGCACCTGGAGTACAAATTACTAGTACAGTGCCGAGAGGTGGCTATGAATCTCACAACGGGACAAGTATGGCTGCGCCACAAGTGGCGGGAGCTGTTGCCCTACTCCGTCAAATGCATCCTGATTGGACGACAGAACAATTGAAAGCAGCTCTTGCCAACACTGCAAAAACATTAAAGGATGTCAATGAAAATACATATCCTGTCATGGCACAAGGATCTGGTTTAATTAACATTCCAAAAGCAGCCCAAACAGATGCATTAGTGAAACCTAACAATGTAAGTTTCGGTCTTATTAAACCTAATAGCGGCAAAGTGAAGTTAACACAAAATATTACGTTACAAAATCTTTCTAACAAAAAGAAAAACTTTTCAACTCGCATTGAATTACTAGATACAAAAACAAAAATCCAGACTTCTTTCTCTTCTTCTATTAGTGTGAAACCTAATAGTAACAGCGAAAAGCCCTTTACTATTACTGTAGATAGCTCCTTACCACAGGGTGTATATACAGGAAATCTATATGTGAAAGAGCAAGGGAAGACTGAAGAAATGCGTATTCCATTTACGTTTAGCATTGATCCGAAAGAATACAAACGTATTGATGGTCTTGAAATCGTTAATTCTACTTTTAGTCCAAATAATGATGGAATACTAGATGACAACCTGATCAATTACTATTTAGTTACACCAGTGGAGGATGTAACATTTCACGCTAATTTAATTACGAAAGACCGTGTAACATATCAAGGCATGATACATCAAGGTAAAAACGAAACACCTGGTTATAAATCTTTCAAATGGAATGGTACGAAAACTGACGGATCTCCTCTACCTGATGGCTTATACCAAATCGAAGCTGTTGCTTCTAACTCTGGTGGAGAAACGAAACAGACAGGAGCTGTGTTTGTCGATCGTACTGCACCGAAATTATCGTCTGAAGTAGATCAAGAAAACCTCGTAATTAGAGGTAAAGTAGATGATATACTTTTAGATTGGATGGCAGAATCCGGATGGGTTGCTCCAGGACATCCCGTAACGATACAGTATGAAATTAACGGAAACGGAGCATGGGAAAGTGCATACCTAAATCCTTGGGAGAAAAACTATGAAATTTATTTCGATCGTAGTCAATTACAACAAGGAAAGAATACAATTCATATTGTAGCAACCGATGCAGCTGGAAATAAATCTAATTTAAACGTCGATTTAGAAGTGAAATAATAAAATTATTGTTGACAAGCTTTTAAATATAGTTTTATAATACAAAACATAGTTTAGTTGAACGAATTATATATCGGCTTTGAAGGAATACTAGTAGCGACTTATATCCCTGTCTCAGAGAACTGATGGTTGGTGCGAATCAGTACATATACAAGCGTGAATTACAATTCTGGAGCTTCTTTCCCGTAATGCTTTTTATGCATGAAGAGAAAGACGGATCTTTCCGTTATCTTAAAGTAAGTGGTAAACAATTAATTGTTTACAAATAGGGTGGTACCGCGATTTTTATCGTCCCTATCGGATTTTCCGATAGGGGCTTTTTTGCGTCCTTCCCTTTTAAATAACTTCATATATACGCGTTGAAAGAATCGCAGTAGTATCTTGTATCCCTGTTTCAGAGAGCTAATGGTCGGTGGGAATTAGCACATATATAAGTACGAATTACAATTCTGGAGCTTCTTTTTCGTAGTGCTTTTATGCATGAAGGAAAAGACGGAATTTTTCCGTTATCATTAGTTGAGATGTAAGTATATTTTCACTTACAAATAGGGTGGTACCGCGATTTTTTCGCCCCTATCGGATTTTCCGATAGGGGCTTTTTCTATTTCTCACGCAAACAGTTGTTAAATAATTTAGAATGTTATGATAAAATTTTATAAGCGCTTACAATTCTGAAAGGAGGTGGTACAAGCTATACAAAACTGGTATTCATTTTTATAGAGAAAAAGGAGGACGTCTAAATGACAAAAAAAACAGAAATTCCATCACATTTAAAACCATTCGTATCCACACAGCATTATGATCAATACACACCGGTGAATCACGCTGTTTGGCGTTACATTATGAGACAAAACCATAGCTTCTTAAAAGATGTTGCTCATCCATCCTATGTTAACGGACTACAATCATCTGGTATTAATATAGATGCAATTCCCAAAGTAGAAGAAATGAATGACTGTTTAGCACCAAGCGGCTGGGGTGCCGTAACGATTGACGGCCTTATTCCCGGCGTCGCATTCTTCGATTTTCAGGGGCATGGATTACTACCAATCGCAACAGATATTCGTAAAGTAGAAAATATCGAGTATACACCCGCTCCTGATATCGTTCATGAAGCTGCAGGCCACGCACCGATTTTGCTTGATTCTACATATGCAAAATATGTGAAACGCTTTGGACAAATTGGAGCGAAAGCTTTCTCCACAAAAGAAGAACATGATGCTTTTGAAGCCGTTCGTACATTAACGATCGTAAAAGAAAGCCCTACTTCTACACCTGAAGAAGTTGCAGTTGCTGAAAATGCTGTAATCGAAAAACAAAACTTAGTTTCTGGTTTATCAGAAGCAGAACAAATTTCACGTTTATTCTGGTGGACAGTGGAATACGGCTTAATCGGCAATATAAATGATCCGAAAATTTACGGTGCTGGTCTCCTTTCCTCTGTCGGTGAAAGTAAGCATTGCTTAACAAACGCTGTAAAGAAAGTCCCATTCTCAATTGAAGCTTGCACCGGGACAACTTATGATGTGACAAAAATGCAACCACAGCTATTTGTTTGTGAATCATTTGAAGAATTGACTGAGGCCCTTGAGCAGTTCTCTACAACGATGGCATTTAAGACAGGTGGCACAGAAGGATTAGAAAAAGCAATCCGCTCCGAAAATCATGCTACAACTGAGCTAAGTAGTGGATTACAAATTACGGGTACATTTACAGAGGCAATTAAAAATGATACTGGTGAAGTTATTTACACACGAACAAGCTCACCAACTGCATTAGCAATTCATAATAAACAACTAGCAAATCATTCTACATCTGTGCACAGCGATGGATTCGGGACACCAATCGGATTACTAGATGGAGATATTGCATTAGAAAATTGTACAGAAGAACAATTACAATCATTAGGCATTACAATTGGAAGCAGTGCAGAGTTTACTTTTGCAAGTGGCATTCATGTAAAAGGAACAGTAACAGACATTGTAAAGAATGATAAAAAAATTGCTCTTATCTCCTTTATAAATTGTGCAGTTACTCATAAAGATCGCTTATTATTTGATCCTTCATGGGGAGCATTTGATATGGCTGTCGGCTCACAAATCACTTCTGTATTCCCAGGAGCGGCAGATGCGGCTGCATTTTTCCCGATGAATGAAGAAGTACAAGAAACGCCTGATCCACTTGTACTGAATAAGCTTGAACGTATGTATCAAACAGTTCGAGATATACGTAACGATAGTATTTTACACGATACTCATACTAATCAATTAATAGCTATTCAAGAAGTATTAAATAAATTTTATCCGAAAGAATGGTTGCTTCGTCTTGAAATTTTAGAATTGCTTTTAGAACATAACAAAGGTCACGAAGCATCAGCAGCATTATTACAACAACTTTCTACTTTCACAACTGAAGAATCTGTAACACGTCTTATTAACAATGGTCTTGCGTTACTGCAGGTAAAGGATGTGAAAAATGATGCTACGATTAACTAATGAAGAAGTACAAGAGGAATTAACAAAGCTGGATAAATGGACAGTGAAAGATGAAAAATGGATTGAAAGAAAATATATGTTTTCCGACTACTTAAAAGGAGTCGAATTTGTCTCTGAAGCCGCCAAACTATCAGAAGAACATAATCACCACCCATTTATCCTTATCCAGTATAAAGCAGTCATTATTACTTTGTCATCATGGAATGCAAAAGGTTTAACGAAACTAGATTTTGACCTTGCAAAGCAATTTGATGAACTATTTTTACAAAATGAAAAAGCTATTATAAGAAAGTGAAAAAAGAGAAGCCTTTTTAGGCTTCTCCTTTCACTTTAAAATGTATACAATGTCCAAACGGATCCTTGGCCTGTAATATTCCATCTTTATACGTAGCAACTACGCCCATATATTTTAAACTTTCACACACTTGCTCTTTTTGTTTTTCATCTGCTAGTACAATTGTGAAATATTTCAAACCAACGGAATTTGGCATTTGTGGTGGTATACCTTCACCCTGCCATGTATTTAAACCGATATGGTGATGATAACCACCTGCTGATACGAACAACGCTCCATTACGAGCTGGAATCGTTACATCAAAACCAAGGCCATCAACATAGAAATGTTTCGCTTCTTCTAAGTCAGCTACATGTAAATGAATGTGCCCCATCACAGTACCAGCGGGGAACCCATTCCATGTACTTCCTTGCTGTAATAATCCTTCGCCGTCTAACGGGTTACTAACAAATGGTAGCTCTCCATTTTCATCATGCCAAACTTCTTTTTGGCGATCATGATAAATTTCAATCCCGTTTCCATCTGGATCAGCTAAATAAAGAGCTTCACTAAAGTAATGGTCAGCCCCACCATGTAATGGGTGTACTCTCTCAACAAAATGACGAAGAATATTTGCTAAGTCTTGTCTGTTTGGTAATAAAATTGCATAGTGATATAAACCAGTTCGACCTCTTTGCTTCGGAAGAGCGTCTTCCTTTTCTTCTATTATGAGAAGTGGCTCATTGTCCTCATTACCAAACGTAACGATTGTACTTTTTTCTTCCAGTACCTTCATACGCAATACTTCTGTATAAAACTCTAGCGATTTCTTTAAATTTGATACATATAAATGAACAACCCCAAGTGTTGTTTCGGGATGAAGTGGAAAGCCCATTTTGTTATACCCCCATTTTAATTAATTCTTCTTTAACATTTTCTCTTTTAAGAAATTATCTACAAAACCATTAGCTTTCGCAACAAATAAGTAAGCACCCATCGCTAATAATGCAAGTTCTAACTCAAATCCAGGATTTTTCCCGTCTCCTAACAAACCAGCTGACCATTTTACTTTCACAATCGCTCCAACCATAACAAGTGCAAATAATAAGCCAATATACCTTACGCCTAAACCTAGAATTAACAATAGACCTCCAACTAATTCAACTGTTGCTACACCGTATGCAAGTCCTCCTGGTAAACCAATGCTTGTAAACCACCCTGCAATATTGTCAATTCCTGATTGGAATTTTGTTAAACCGTGCATAAAGAACGTTACCCCTAACACGATACGAATAATTAAGTTACCAATATGTTGATTCATTTCTTTCTCTCCTTTATAGTTTTGTTATACAAAACTTTTATTTACATTACAAAACATACACTAATTATTTTTATTCGTCAATTCATTTTTCATGAGAAAAAATATTTTTTTTTTGCTATGATACAAATAGTTGTTTACAAAAAGGAGCATGATTTTATGAATATCGGTTCTGCGATTCGTGAAATTCGTCAACGTAGAGGAATTACGATTGCCCAAATTTGTGAAGGAACAGGTCTTTCTAAAGGCTTTATGAGTCAGGTTGAAAACAATAAAACATCACCATCTATCTCAACTTTAGAAATGATCGCTAATTTTTTAAATGTCCCCCTTCCATATTTATTGTTAGAACAAAAAGATCGTTTGAAAATTGTAAAAAAAGAAGAGCGTAAATACAGTGTGTATGGAAAAGATGAACAAAGAATTGAGCATGTTGCGGAGCAAGGTGGTCTCCGCCTATCTCTAGTAGAAATTTCTGCCGGATTCCCGAAAGAAAACTCACCAAATGCTCATGAAGGTGAAGAGTGTCATCTTGTATTACGCGGAAAACTAGAAGTTCAACATGGAGAAGATATTGCGATTGTAGAAGAAGGTGATTCTTTCTCTTGGAATGCATGCGTTCCTCATATTGTTCGCAATATAGGTGAAGAATCTGCATTATTACTTATCTCTAGTCATGCGGAAAATCGAAAACGTGTTTACTAAACGATAAAAAGAAGCCTGTTTCGTAACAGGCTTCTTTTTTATCCCCTTATAATTCCATAACTCGTCCCAACTAGTACGGTCTTTTCATGTTGATTGCGATAAACTGACTCAATTGAAACTTTTTTATATCCTTCCATTTGCTCAATATTTGTTAAAGTTAATTCACAAGTAACCGTATCCCCTGTAAAAACTGGTCTAATAAACTCACTTACTAATTCCCTCGCTATGTAATGTAACTCTTCGCCTACTTTCGTCCCAATGCTAGCAGTCAATAAACCATGGACCATTAATCGTCCATTCTCATCATATTCCATATGATGTCTACCTTTATCGCCTGTAATATTTGCAAATTCAAAAACTTCTTCCTCGGTAAATCTTCTTTCGTATTTAAATATATCCCCAACTTTTACATTCATTTTTATCCCCCGTTTAATAAACTGAATTTTCTTTTATTTTATCACAAAATGAGTCTCAGTTCAGTTTATATTATTAAAATAGCAATCCTTTTTCTTTATTACCTTATAAGTTATCGATGCCCTTCCTCTTTGGCCACTTGATACCCATAGTACGCACATGTTCCATTTCTTGATAACTCTCTTACTTCAAAATCACAACTTCTATAAAAATCAAAATTGTTAGCGGACGTATGCGCAAACCAATCGCCATGCGGAAGCTTTTGTAAACAAAGAGCTACAAGTTTCTTACCTAACCCTTTCCCCCTATACTCACACTTCACAACTAAATTTACTATGTTAGCAACCATGATTTGATCAGAAATCACTCTAACCATCGCGACCATTTCTTCTTCATCCCAAATTGTGAAAGCCCATGTTGAATTTTCAAATGCAATCGTAAACTTTTCAATTTGCCAAGAAGGGATATTATCATTACTCCAGCCAGCATCTTCAAATAATGTCTTAATCGCATATGCTGGCACTCCATTCGTTCCTTCACGAATAATTAATCCATTATGATAAATATACATGTAATCCCTCCCTTTATTTTTTATATACCATTCTCCAAAAAATGCAATTCACCTTTTTTCATCCAACCCGCTTAATGGAATAAACGAGAACTTCCATCTCATGAAATGAAGTTGTTTTCTCATAACTAAGCCCTGTTTTTCTAGCAACAAATATTGAAGCTGGGTGGTTCGGATTAATAAGTGAAATTAATTTATTCATTTGTAATGCTTGAAAACCATAGTCTCGAAAAGCCGCCGCAGCCTCTTTCGCATACCCTTTCCCCCAATATTTAGGAAGTAGCCAATAGCCAATCTCAATTTCCTCTTTTCCATCTACCTTCTGCTTGACAAGTCCTGCATGACCAATTCTTATCCCTGTTTCCTTTTCAATCATTACAAATAAACCGAGACCATTTTTATAATTTGGAAGTACCCTCTCCTCCAAACTTTTTTTACATTGCATAAATGTTTTTAACGTTCCATTTCCAATATAGCGCATTACCTTCTCATCCCCCCATAAAGAAGCATAAAATGGTAAATCATCCATTGTATATTTGCGAAATTGTAAGCGATCTGTATGGAACACTCTTTTATTCACTCCCATCATTTTGAACCTCATTACATAACAACATATTTCAAACTACGTAAGTGTTGAATAATTCATATCAAGAAAGTTACCAAAAAGAAAGAAAATTCAATCTTATAAAAGTGTATTATATCAAAAAAAAGCAGTAGACAAAAGAGTGTCTACTGCATCCATATCATAACTAGTATAAAGAAAACTACAATTGAGGGGGTGTAGGATTTTCAAATATACTAGATACTTATCCCGTTCTAACGGGCGGTAAACCTTCCAATCCTTTGAGTGGAAAGTTTACCGCACATAAGAACTTTGCGGTCATTAAGAAAGCACTGTTAAGTACTCAAATACACGCTGAGCTTTTTCTCCACCCATTCGTGCATGTTGAAGAAGAGAGATGCCATGTGGGCCAGATGCACGTAATGCTTCTGGTTGTGCTACTAAAATGGCTTGTACGACTTCAAGTTCACCCAGCATAGCTGCTGCAAAAATATCCATCCGAGCTCCCTTTTCCAGTAAATAAAGAGCAATATCTTTACGGCCTACATGGGCCGCTGCTCCTAAGGCACTTTCCCAATCTGAGCCACCCCAATTATAAGAAGCATGAAGTAAGCTCGGTGATTCGGCCAAAAGCTCCTGTACTCTTTCTAGATCTCCGTGAGCTGCCATAACAAATTCCCTTACTAACTCAGTGGTAATACGCTCGTCTGTTTGCATCTCTCTTCTCCCTTTTCACAAATTCGTTTCGGTGTAAAAAATGGCTTGTCACTCCCTTGGAATATATCAACTTCAATTCCAAATACACGCTGAAACATTTGATGACATAGTACTTCTTCTGGTACGCCATCATACTGAATCTTCCCTTGTTTTAATACGAGTAAACGATCGCTATATTGAGCCGCTTGATTAATATCATGTAAAACCATTACAATCGTCATACCAAACTCTTCGTTTAATCGTTTAACAAGTTCCATTACTTCTAACTGATGGACGATATCTAAAAAGGTTGTTGGTTCATCTAATAGTAAGACATTTGTGCGTTGTGCAAGCGTCATTGCAATCCAAGCACGTTGCCTTTCTCCTCCTGATAAGGATTGTAAAAGACGATATTCATACCCTTCAAGCTTTGTAACAGACAATGCCCAATCAACAATTTCTTCATCTTCTTTATTTAAGCGACTACTCCATGATTTATGAGGACCTCTTCCGAACTCTATTAGTTCTTTCACTGTTAAATCTAATTGATGATCGTGCATTTGTGGTAACATCGCTAATTGCTTCGCTACATCTGCACTCTTCATCGTATAAATATTTTCCCCATCTAAAATGATGTCTCCTTCGCTTTGTTTAAGTAGCCGTGCTATTAAACGAAGCAAAGTAGATTTCCCCGATCCATTCGGGCCGATTAAACTAACGATTTCTCCAGCTTTAATATGTACATTCATATTTTGCATTTGAAATCTTTCAGAATGTGCGTAAAACACTTTGTTAACGGAAATCACGTTGTTTTCCTCCTCTATGGATTAAATATAAGAAGAACGGACCACCTAAGAAGGACAATAAAATACCAACAGGCAATTCGATTGGATCGAACCAACTTCGAGCTATCGCATCCGCAAAAACAAGTAATATCCCACCGCCAAGGCATGATAATGGCAGTAAATATTTATAGTCATTTCCAACTAATAAACGTAACATATGCGGTACAACAAGACCGACAAATCCAATAAGACCAGAAACACTAACTGCTATTCCAGCTAACATTGTACTTACTACTATTAAATAAAACCGACTTCTTTCCACGTTATACCCTAATAATTTTGCCATTTCATCCCCAAGCATTAATACTCGAATATGTTTAATACCGAAGAAAGCTAATATAATAGCGAATATCGCATAGTAAATAATCATATTTAAATGTGCCCAACTAACACCACCAATACCACCAGCTAACCACGGTAAAACTGATTGTACTTTGTCGCTATGTAATAACATTAGCGCTGAAGTCGCTGCACCAATTAATGCGTTTATTGAAACACCTACTAATACAATTCGTGAAGGTGGCGCCCCCTTTTGCCATGATAGTGCGTAAATGACCATTGCTGTAATAAAAGCTCCTAAAAACGCTCCTAGTGGTAAGAATGCCATATGTTGAGGAAATAAAATCATGATTATAATTGCTACAAGACCTGCTCCTGATGAAACTCCGATAATTCCAGGATCTGCAAGAGGATTTCTCATAACCCCTTGCAATAATGCTCCTGATGCAGCTAAACACGTTCCTACTATAAAACCAACGAGCACTCTCGGTATACGAAGATCCCATACAATTCGATGAACTGTCGAACCTTCATCTTGTATACCTTCTATAATGTCTCGTAAAGAAAAAGATAAGCTCCCTGCAAAAAGGCCATAAAAAAGACCTAGAACAGTTAATACGACTAAAGTAACTGTTATTATCCACCTTTTTCTCGCAAAAGGATGTTCCTTTTCTCTTACTATTTCACTACTCTCCATACTTATCATTTCCTTACATCTTGTATACTTTTATACATAAAGTCCATCGCTTCTGTAACTTTTGTCCCAGGATTTGATCCAAATAAATCTGGTGGTAAAATAACTACACGATTTTGTTTTACTGCATCTAAATTTTTCCATGCTTCATTTTTCATCATTTCGCCTTCAAATGCTTTTTTCACACTATTGGGATCTCCATGTGTAATTAAATAAATCACATCTGGATTTGCTTCAATAATACGTTCTACACTTAGCTGTGCATATTGCGGATACTCTTTCATTTCTGGAAAACTAGCTGCGATATTTTTCCCGCCTGTTTTTTCTAAAATATCCCCTGATAGAGATGTTGGTAATGCTGCTAAATAAGTGCCTGGTGCTCCATAAACTAGCAACGCTTTAACGTCACTCTTTTTCTCATATTTCTTCATTTGATCATTAATTTTTTGGTTAAGCTCTTTTGCTTTATCTTCTTTCTTCATTACTGTTCCATACATTTCAATACCCTTTTGAATATCTTTTACAGAGTTGGCTGAAGAAATGATTACTTTTGTTCCTTGTCCTTCGACCGTTGGAATGTTCTTTTGGAATCCATTGTTAGCAACAAGTACATCCGGTTTTAAACTAGCAATTTGCTCAAAATTCGGTTGATGTGCATTCCCGATTACTTGTGCTTTCTTTAATTCCTCTGGGAGAGTTAATTTTGTATCCGGACGACCTACTATTTTTCCACCTAAAGCATGAATAATATCCATGTCTCCCATACTCAACGTAGCAAAACTTTCAGGGACTTTATTGAATGTTATCTTTCTGTCTGAGAGATCGGTAATTTCGATTTTGTCTGTTCCTTTGTCTGTTTTTGTTGCGGATGCTTTTTCGTTTTCTTTTGCACTGCAACCTATTAATAAGAAAAAAATAGATAAGATCGCTGTGAACAGCGTAATAGATTTGTTCATTCTTTCACCTCTAATTGATAATAATAATCATTAACTACTATCCTACTTTAATTGATAAGGATTATCATTGTCAATATGAAACGCATACATTTTCTACAAAAATGAAAAAACGCTACAAAAAGATTTCTTCTTTTCGTAGCGCCCTATTTAACAATTTTCTTCATATTCGCTGTCCTCTAATTGATCACGCATCGTTCTAACACGCTTAAAGAAGAAAAAAGCAAGAACTAAAAATACAATAATACTCCCCATCATAACAAAAGACTGTACCATACTTTTTATTCCACTTGGAATTAATAAACCGATCATTAAAAATGTACTTATAGCTAAAAGTACTTGTGCAAACCGGGTATAATCTGCTATTTTTTCTTGTAATTCTTTCATCTGCTTATCACTCCCATCCTCACTTTATCACATTCTATCAAGCTTAAAGACAAGTAAATAGAACCAATCTGGGAGATGTTTTCCAAAGTAAAAAAGAGCCGCTTACTCGCGGCTCTTTTTTATCTATTATACGCCTTTATATGCTTCTATATAGATTTCTTTCAGCTCTGAAATGAGCGGTAATTTTGGATTAGCTGTTGTACATTGATCTTCAAAAGCTCTTTCTGCTAATAATCCAACAACCCCTTCAAATTGGTCTTTAGCAACTCCTTGTCCTGCAATACTCATATTTATATTTAAGCTTTTTCCAAGCTCAATAATTGCTTGGACGAGTGATTCCACACCTTCCGCTGTTGAGCTTGCTGGAAGCCCGAGCATTCTCGCAATATGTGCATAGCGTTCATCAGCCACAAAGTGCTCATATTTTGGGAACAATGCGTGTTTTCTTGGCTTAATAGCATTATAGCGAACTACGTGCGGCATAAGAATTGCATTCGCACGTCCATGCGGAATATGGAATTCCGGTCCAATTTTATGCGCTAAACTATGATTAATACCTAGGAAAGCATTTGCAAATGCCATCCCTGCGATTGCGGAAGCATTATGCATTTTTTCTCGTGCTTCTTCATCATTTCCATCTTTATATGCTCTCGGCAAATATTTAAATACGAGATCAATTGCTTTTAATGCTAAACCATCAGTATAGTCATTTGCCAGAACAGACACATACGCTTCAATTGCATGTGTTAATACGTCCATACCAGTATCTGCCGTCACATGAGGTGGTACTGTCATTACAAATTGCGGATCAACAATCGCTACATCTGGTGTTAATTCATAATCCGCAAGCGGGTATTTAATATTATTTTTCTTATCTGTAATAACCGCAAATGGCGTCACTTCTGATCCCGTCCCTGATGTTGTTGGAATGGCAACAAATTGTGCTTTATTTCCCAAGTTCGGATACTTACATGTACGTTTTCTTATATCTAAAAACTTCTGTTTTATTCCATAGAATGTCGTTTCTGGGTGCTCATAGAATAGCCACATCCCTTTTGCTGCATCCATAGCTGAACCGCCACCAAGCGCGATAATTACATCTGGTTTAAAGCTTTTCATCATGTCCGCACCTTTAAATACAGTTTCATCTGATGGATCTGGCTCAACTTCAAAGAAAACTTCAACTTTCACATCATTTGTATGCTTACGTAAATAGTGCGTAACTGTATCTACATAACCGTGCTCAACCATCCCTGGATCCGTTACAATAAATGCGCGGGAAATGTTAGGCATGTTTGCTAAATATGCTGTCGCATGTTTTTCAAAATAAATTTTGGGTGGTAATTTGAACCACTGCATATTCTTTTTTCTATTTGCCAACCTTTTTATATTTAATAAATGAGTCGCCGTTACGTTTTGGGAAACTGAGTTTTTCCCGTAGGAGCCACAACCAAGCGTAAGTGATGGAATAAATCCATTATATATATCACCAATTCCACCTTGTGATGAAGGTGCATTTACAATGAGACGGCAGGCTTTCATACGTAACCCAAATTGTTTTTGTACTTCTTTATTTGTAGAATGGATAACCGCTGAATGCCCTAGGCCACCAAGCTCTAACATTTCTTCGCAATATGTAAATCCTTCTTCTAATGAATTTGCTTTTACACAAGCTAACACTGGGCTCAGTTTCTCACGAGATAGTGGATACGCTGCTCCGATGCCTTTAATTTCAGCTACAAGCATTTTTGTATGTTCAGGTACAGTAATTCCTACTAATTCAGCAATATACTGTGCTGATTTCCCAACAATATCACTATTTACTGCACATGTATTTTCATTAATAACAAGCTTTTCTAATTTCTTTCTCTCTTCCTCTGTTACAAAATAACAATTATTTGCAATCATTTCTGCTTTAACATCATTATAGATTTCCTTATCTACAATGATGGCTTGTTCTGACGCACAAATCATACCGTTATCAAATGTTTTCGATAAAATCAAATCATTAACAGCACGTTTTACATGTGCCGATTTCTCTATATAACATGGTACATTACCTGGCCCTACACCTAGCGCGGGTTTACCAGTAGAATAAGCCGATTTCACCATACCAGCCCCTCCAGTTGCTAGAACGAGTGCGACACCATCATGGTTCATTAATTGTTTCGTTGCTTCCACAGAAGGTCTTTCAATCCATTGAATACAATGCTTTGGTGCACCAGCTTTCACTGCTGCATCATATACTGTTTTTGCCGCTGCAACGGAACAGTTTTGTGCAGAAGGATGAAATGCGAAAATAATTGGATTTCTCGTTTTTATCGCGATTAATGCTTTAAACATTGTTGTCGATGTTGGGTTCGTTACTGGCGTTACCCCAGCTACTACACCGACAGGTTCTGCGATTTCTATTATTTCTTCATGAGGATCTTCATGAATAATCCCTACCGTTTTATCTTTCTTTATACTATGCCAAATATATTCAGTGGCAAAAATATTTTTAATGCATTTATCTTCATATACGCCACGGCCCGTTTCTTCAACAGCCAACTTCGCAAGCGGCATATGTTGATCGACACCCGCAAGCGCCATTTCATGAACAATGTTGTCAATTTGCTCTTGTGTAAAACTTTCTAATGCTTGTAAAGCTTTTTGACCGTTATTTACTAACGTATCAATCATCTCTTTTACCTCTTGCATTTCATTTACAACTTTCTCTTTGACTACCATGTAAATTTCCTCCTATTCTGTTATCACGGTCTTTATAAGTCCCTATAGGTCATAACAAGTCCCGATTAGCGAAAAAAAATAGAGTTTCCGTCCTACATGAATCTCATTGTTTGTGAAATATTTCACAAATTTATTCGTGAATAACATTTCATGAATTCAATATACATGAAATCATTTCATTTGTGTATGTCTAATTTGTGAAATGTTACACAAATTAATATAATAAAAATGCACTGCTCTACATTAGCAGTGCATTTTTATTATGCTAGCGCTTGTGCTAAATCTTCAATTAAATCTTCACCATCTTCAATTCCGACAGAGATACGAATTAATGTATCTGTAATTCCTAATTCTTTACGGCGATCTGCTGGGATTGATGCATGTGTCATTTGAGATGGGATAGAAATTAAACTTTCTACTGCTCCTAAGCTTTCAGCAAGTGTAAAGTATTGCAGTTTCTCAAGTACTTTATTCAACGTTTCCGCACTATCTACATCAAATGAGATGATAGCACCAAATCCATTTGCTTGTTCTGTTGCTAGTTCATGGTTTTGATGGGATTCAAGACCTGGATAATATACTTTATTTACTTTTGGATGGTTATTTAAAAACTCGGCAATCGCACGTGAATTCGTTTCATGTTCTTCCATACGAATTCCTAATGTTTTTAAACCACGAAGTAGTAAGAAGCTATCTTGTGGGCCAAGAATACCTCCTGTTGAGTTTTGTACAAAGTGAAGGTCTTCTGCTAATTGCGGGCTATTTACAACTACTAGGCCTGCAACTACATCACTATGTCCTCCTAAATATTTCGTTGCACTATGAAGCACAATGTCTGCTCCTAAAGAAATTGGCGACTGCCAATATGGCGTCATGAATGTGTTATCAATAATTGTTAATAAATCTTTCTCTTTAGCAAGAGCAGATATTTTCTTAATATCAGTAATTTTTAGTAATGGGTTCGTTGGTGTTTCTACATAAATCGCTTTCGTATTTGGACGAATCGCTTCTACAACTTCCTCTAGGTTTGTTGTATCTACAAATGTATGCTCAATGCCGAAGCGGTTTAATACTTTTGTAATAACACGGTACGTTCCGCCATAAACATCATCTGTTAAAATGACGTGATCTCCTTTTGAGAATAGCATAATAGTTGCTGTAATAGCTGCCATCCCTGAACCAAATGCAAATCCAGCATGACCATTTTCTAAGACTGCAATCATTTCTTCTAAAGCTGCACGTGTTGGGTTGCCTGTACGTGAATATTCATATCCTTGATGCTTACCAACTGCTTCTTGTTTATACGTACTTGTTTGATAAATCGGTACGTTTACAGATCCAGTTGAAGGTTCTCCTATGCGAATACCATGAATTAATTTTGTCTTTGCTCTCATTTTTTATTCCCATCCTTTGTATATGTCTTTACTTAAATAGCGCTCACTACTATCAGGAAAAATCGTTACAATATTCGTACCTGGTGCTGCTTTCTCTGCCTCAAGTAAGCTTGCATGAAACGCTGCTCCTGAAGAGCTCCCAACGAGAAGGCCTTCTTTTTGCGCTAACTCTTTCACTCGTAAAAATGCATGTCGATCAGAAATTGTATGAATTTCATCAAAATAAGATGTTTTTAAAAATGGCGGGATGAATTCAAGACCAATCCCTTCTGTTTCATGTGAACCAGCTTTACCACCATTTAAAATAGATCCTTCTGGTTCTACAATAACCGTCTTAATATCAATGTTTTTCTCTTTTAAATAAGACGCAGTTCCCATAAACGTACCGCCAGTTCCTGCCCCTGCAACAAATATGTTAATTTCTCCATTCAATGCATCCCAAAGTTCAGGACCTAATGTTTTGAAATAAGCACGAGGGTTTGCTTCATTCGCAAACTGACTTGGAGAGTATGAATTCGGTATTTCATTTACTAATTCTTTTGCCTTTGCAATTGCGCCGGTCATTCCTTGCTCAGTCGGTGTATGCACGACCTTTGCACCTAGTGCTTTCATTATTTCTTGTTTTTCAATACTAAATTTCTCTGGTACACAAACAATAACGCGTAAATCATGTTCTAACGCTGCAAGTGCCAGTCCAATGCCGGTATTTCCAGCCGTCGGTTCAATAATTGTTCCGCCCTCTGCAACAAGCCCTTTTTCTAGCGCATCTTCAATTAATTCTCTTCCTAAACGATCCTTAACGCTTCCGCCTGGGTTGTAAAATTCAAGCTTTGCAAATAAACGGACTCCTTTCGGAAGTGAAAAACGAGTAATTTCTACGATTGGTGTATGGCCAATCAACTCATGAACTCCACGATATACATTCATCGTGTTCTCCCCCTTATTTGCCAATAAAGAAAAGGCAACTGTATGTATTTTCTTTATATGAGACAGTTGCCTTTTTGTTACATTACTTTAACTCTTCTAGTACTTTTACGATAAAGTTTGTAGAATGAAGAGCTGCTTGATCTAAAAATTGATCAAATGAAACATTTGATTCTTTACCAGCAATATCAGAAAGTGCACGAATAATAACAAACGGAACTTCATATTGGTGGCATACTTGCGCAACAGCTGCTGCTTCCATTTCTACTGCATAAAGGTCTTCAAATTTATCACGAATTGCTGCAACGCGGTTCGGATCACTCATAAATGAATCACCTGTTGCAATCATACCTTTTACAACTTGAATATTTTCTTCTGCCTGCATACATTTCTCAGCTAATGCAACTAATGCCTCATCAGCTTTAAATCCAGGTGGCATTCCTGGCACTTGACCATATTCGTAGTTAAATGCTGTTACATCTACGTCATGGTGACGAACTTCTGTTGAAATAACTACATCACCAACATTTAGAGAGTGATGGAATCCACCAGCTGAACCAGTATTAATTACTTTTTCAGGCTTATATTTTTCTAATAAAATTGTCGTTGACATCGCTGCATTTACTTTACCAATACCAGACTTTAGCAAGATTACTTCATGTCCTGCCAATAGCCCTTTCGTAAATTCACAACCTGCAACAGTTTCTGTTTCTGCTTGTTCTAGTTTGTCACGTAAAATACGTACTTCTTCTTCCATTGCTCCAATTACAGCAATTCTCAATCTAATCCCTCTTTCTATTGCTTAGTTGCCTCCATTACCCAAACGAAATGATTTAATCTCGTAAACGTTACGTGGAAGCCATTGTTTTCAAAAATAGATTGCATGATCGGAATACGTGTATAGTATTCTGTTTGCAAATCGTTTGCTAACTGATGAAAACCTCTTTGTTTTGCTACTTCGACAGTTTTATCATATGCATCTTGATCTGCAAATATCGTATCAGCAAACACTATTTTACCACCTTTGTTTAGCAATTGACTATACTTCGCAATTGCTACGTCTTTTTCTTCATCTATTAAATGATGAAATGCGTAAGTGCTCACAATAGTATCGATTGAATTTGGGACTTCAAATGAAAGAAAATCACCCTCTGTAATTGAAAATTCTTTTGGTAATTTCTCTTTTGCAATAGTACGCATTTCGCGTGACGGTTCTATACCGTAAACAGTGCGACCAGCAAGTAATAATTTATTTGTTAAATTGCCAGTACCAACACCAAATTCTAATACGTTGCCAAATGACTTGTTAACTACATCCTCTAAAATGTCCTCATAACGGGCGAAAACTTCTTTATATTGTATATCTTCGCCTTGTACAAATGAGTCGTACGTATGAGCCCATTCATCAAATAAACCATTAAATTCTGTTCCCATAAAAATTCCCCTTTTTCTTATCGGTTTTATCAGTATGATATTCTCTCTTTCTAAAAATGTCAATTGAAATGTGCGTAGTATTTCCTTCTTTTCTTTGTTACACTATAGGTGATTATCATAGGAGAGGGGGCATCTTCGTGTCATTTACCTTTGAAATGTTAGAAGATAAAGTAGAATTTTTCGAGGCTGCAAACTTAGTTTCTCTAGAAAAAAAAATTAACGAACAAATTGATAATAATAAAGCACTTATGCTCGAAGTTCATCATATTTCTCACCAAATGATTATGGATCCTGAAAGCAAAAGACCTTATTATAGTGCGGTTGTTCATTTTAAATTAAAGAAATTACGCTAACTAAAAAAAGAGAGGCTCTTAAGAGCCTCTCTTTTTTTAGTTTAGAGTTTGAACGAGTACTGGTTTCCAGCCCTCATTGTCTACCCAATCAATATTCACATAATATTTTTTACCTGATTGTTTATCTTGTACGTTACCGTAAGCTTTATTCTTACCGTTATTTCCAATTCTATGGATAACTAATTGATTTACTGGAACGTCAATTGCAGCTGAAATCGCTTGATTCATCTCATTCCAATCTGCTGTACCTTTTTTAAACGTCATCGCAGGTGTTGCACCTTGCTCTGTACCTACTGGCTTCCAAGAAGATTTCGTATAAGCATCTGTTGCCTGTGACTGTGTTTTTTCAGCTGGTGCTTTCTCGTTAGCTTTCGCTTCTTCTTCAGCTTTTTTCTTTTCTTCCTCAGCCTTTTGCTTCTCTTCTTCTTCCTTCTTCTTAGCCTCTGTCTTATCTTGCTCATTCTTCTTCGGCTCTTCTTTACCTTTAGCTTTCTCAGCTTTATTCTCTTTTGTTGTTTGCTGAGCTACCTTTTTATCATTAGAAGACGCTTGCTCTTTTGTGTCAGGAACAAACAATTGATATGCTACAATAGCTACTGCTACTAATACAATAGCGATTGCAATATTTAAAACACCGTTTTGACGACGTTTTTGTTGTTTCTGTTGGAATCTAGATCCTCCTGCCATTCTTCAAACCTCCATGCAGTTTTTCATACTTGCTATTGTAACATTAAATCTAGAAAGGTTGAACATTTACAATAATATTTTCACGAAATGAAAACATTTCATAAATAATTGCAAGATTACTTTTCAATTTCTAATTGATGAATTGCCTCTACCATTTCTGCAAAAACTGGTGTGACTACATTTTCATTACTATCTGTTTCTATATCAACTACAACTAAAGCATATCTTGGGTTTTCATATGGAAAATAACCTGCAAACCAGCGATTCACCCTCTCTCCTTTTCCTGTTTGTGCCGTCCCAGATTTTCCAGCGACAGTTAGTGGCAACGAACGGAATGCGGTTCCCGTTCCTTTCTCCATCGTTACAACGGCTCTTAACAACTGTTGTAATTTTTTCATCGTTTCATAAGAAAGCTGTTTCCCATTTAATTTATGATTTTCAAATGCAAAAAAGTCGGTTCCATTTTTATACACTATTTTTTTCACAGCTTTCACTTCCATCTTCTCTCCACCTCTAGCAATTGTCGCCATCATATTCACTATAGCTAGAGGTGACACACGTACATCTTTTTGTCCGACCATCGTTTGAGCAATCGCTTTTCTACTATCTTTATTTTCTTCGCTTCCCCAAATAATAGCACTCTTTTCTTCTGGCAATTGCTCAAATTCTGGTGTATGAAACACTGAACCTTTCCAACCTACCTTCTCACTTGCTCCTAAGGCCTCTAAATACGTTTCTAATACTTCCCTATCCTTTTGCATTAGTTCATCACCTAATACGGCAAACGTTCGATTACAGCTTCTAGCAAAGCTTTCCTTAAAGTTTAATGACCCCATCATAACTTGTGGAAGATTTTCACCGTATAAATCCGTATTACAGTTAAATGTACGATTAAACCGCACCAAATTCTCATCAATTACTGCTGCTGCAACTACTGTTTTAAAAACAGACCCCGGAAAATGAGGAGTTAACATTTGATTTTCAAGTGTAGATTTATATATCCTCCTATCATTCATCTGTAAAGAAGGCCTACTTACCATTGCTAAAACTTCACTATTCTTTATGTCTAGTAATACTAACCCACCTTTTTTTATTCCGTTTTCATCTATAATCTTCTCTGCTCGTCGTTGCAACGTTTTATGTATTGTTGTTTGAATAGTAACTGGATAAAATGGATTTCCTGGTGAAGTGTATTTCGCCTGCTTCCCAAAAATCGGTTCTCCTTGTCGATCCACTTGATATAGTACTTTCGCTTCTCCATCAGTCAGTAAAAATTCATCAAATGATTGTTGCAATCCAGAAATACCAATTGGCGTTTGTTTCGAAGTTTTTTTCATTTCTCCATAACGCTTTTGAAATTCCTGTTCATTCTCTCCCACATCACCAATTAAATGATTTGCCTCCCCCATTTGCTTCAGTCGAACTTCTGCTGCTACAATACCTAAAATATCTAATTGATTTACCTTCTTCATCTGCTCGAGCGTTAATTGAAATGGGGTATTCTCCTTTCGTAATATAAATGCTTGATTCTTATTTTTCATTTGCAGTCTTATCTCTTGTCTCGACACACCAATGATATGCGCAATTTTCTCTAACATGTCATTTTTTATTTGTAAAAATGGAAAAACAATTAAGACTGGATATTTCTCTTCACCAATTTCCTTACCATTTCGATCTGTAAAATGCCCTCTTCCATTATCTACTGTAAGTGATTGTGTTCGTTGCGTAACACTTTTTTCAATCAGATTGATATTTCGGTCAGTAAATGATTCCGTATCTATAATCTGTATTTGGATTAAACGACAAAGTAATAAAAAAATCACACCCATAAAACAAATTAAAACAATTATAATTCTCCGTTTCATTTTCATAAAAAACACCTCGTCTATTGTAGTTTAGACGAGGTGTTTCACCTTTTATACAAATAAAAAACCACTCGTTTTTACACGAGTGATTTTTTACGTTATTTTACAGAGATAATCTCTACTTGCATTTCTCCACCTGGTGTTTGGATTGCTACCTTTTCACCAATTTGCTTACCTAATAAGCTTTTTGCGATTGGAGAATCGTTAGAAATTCTTCCTTCAAATGGATCGGCTTCTGCGCTACCTACGATTATGTACGCTTCTTCGTCTCCACCTGGTAACTCTTTAAATATTACTGTTTTACCTAATGTTACAACTGTAGACTCTTCACCATTGTCTTCAATGATAACCGCATTACGAATCATGTTTTCAAGTTGTGTAATACGTCCTTCTACGAATGCTTGCTCATCTTTCGCTGCATCATACTCAGAGTTCTCTGAAAGATCTCCGAAGCTACGTGCGATCTTAATACGCTCTACAACTTCTTTACGTCTTACTGTTTTTAATTGTTCAACTTCGTTCTCTAGTTTTTGCTTACCCTCTTGCGTCATAGGGTATGTTTTTTCTGTTGCCATGTTTTCCACTCCTTTTATATACCAATCCCCCGAAAAAAAGAGGAGTTCCATATGAAAACTCCTCCGCTTATATAGCGGAGGTTTCTAGCACACGTAGCACTAGTGGAGTTGTCACATACAACCCCTTATTCTCCAATTCTTCCTTATATAAAGAAGGTATGTATGGAAAGTTGATATAAATATGCCCTCACCTATTGGTAGGTGAGGTTTCATGTTTCATTGTATTCGATAAGAAGGGAAAAAATCCCTTCCTATCGTATATCTTTTACTATGCTATTACAAATTTACTTTTTGTTCAAGAATTGTTGCAATTTTTGTAACCATAATATCAATTGCAACATGGTTTTGTCCACCTTCAGGGATAATAATATCCGCGAATTTCTTAGAAGGCTCAATAAATTGATTATGCATTGGACGTACAACGTTTACGTATTGGTCGATAACTGAATCCATTGTACGACCGCGCTCTTCAATATCGCGCTGCATGCGGCGTAAAATACGAAGGTCTGCATCTGTATCAACGAACACCTTAATATCCATTAACTCACAAAGACGTGGGTCTTCTAAAATAAGAATTCCTTCTAAAATGATTACATCTTTCGGCTCAACTGGAATAATTTTTTCTGAACGCGTATGCAATGTATAGTCATATATAGGCTTTTCCACTTGCTCATATGCAAGCAACTGCTGCAAATGGTCAATTAACAAATCATTATCAAACGCTAACGGATGATCGTAATTTGTTTTTAAACGTTCTTCCATTGGTAAATGGCTTTGATCTTTGTAATAATAATCTTGCTCCAAGATTAAAATGGAATGACCTTTAAAATGGTCAAAAATCGCTTTCGTTACACTTGTTTTTCCTGATCCTGAACCACCAGCGATTCCAATTACAACAGGCTTATTCGTCCCCATTCGACTACCACTCTTTCTTATTGAAGTATGTTTTTGCGCATCATATTATTCACATACACTGGTTGATCCACTTTGAATTTCACGATTTGCAACGGATGTCTCGCTGCATCTAATTCGTTTCCATCCTCATCCCAAATTTTCTCCACCGTCTGCGTAAAGTTTTCTATTTCTGGCCCAAAGAACTCCACTTCATGTCCTGGTTTGAAGTGATTACGTTGCTCAAGCGTTACGATGCCCGTTTCTTCATTATAATCTAACACTAAACCAGCAAAATCATACGTTGTTTTCTTACTATGATTTCCAAACATTTGCTCTTGATGTCCTGGAACCCCTTCAAAGAATGCAGGAGCTGTATCACGATTTGCACATTTATCAAGTTCATCTAACCATTCTTGTTTAAACTCAAAGTTATCCGGATCCGCACAATACGCATCAATTACTTTACGATATACAGTTGCTACAGTCGCTACGTAATGGATAGATTTCATACGTCCTTCAACTTTTAAGCTATCAATTCCAATTTCAATCATTTTCGGAATTGATAAGATTAAATTTAAATCTTTTGGGCTCATCGCAAAGTGAGCATCTTCTTCTTGGAATAGAGGAAGCTCTTTTGCATCTTTATGTTGTGATACCGTTTGAACTAAATCATAATCCCAGCGGCAAGATTGACAACAACCACCACGGTTAGAGTCACGCGCTGTCATATGGTTACTTAATGTACATCTCCCTGAATACGCGATACACATTGCACCATGGACGAATGCTTCAATTTCAACATCAACTTTTTCTTTAATTTCTTTCATTTCTTCATAGCTTGCTTCACGAGCTAATACAAGACGATGTAAACCTTCTTCTTTCCAATACTGTGCTGCTTTCCAGTTGGATAGTGATTGTTGTGTACTTAAATGCACCTCAACAGAAGGAGCTACACGTTTACATGTCTCAATAATAAGCGGATCGGCAACGATAATTCCCGTTACGCCAGCTTTTTCAATCCCTTTTAAATATTCCTCTAGCCCATCCATATTTTCATTATGTGCAAAAATATTTGTTGTCACGTATATTTTTGCTCCATATTTCTTTGCAAATTCAACGCCTTCTGCCATGTCTTCCAGCGTAAAGTTACCTGCATTAGAACGAAGACCAAATTCTTGTCCACCTAAATATACAGCATCTGCCCCATAATGGATAGCTACTTTTAATTTTTCTAAGTTACCCGCAGGGATTAACAGTTCAGGTTTTTTCACAATAACGCGTTTGCCATCGATCACTCGTGAAATTTCTTGTACAGTCATTTCCTACACCCTCCTCGTTTAGTAAACCGTTTCTTTAAAGAAGAATCCTGTATCTAACGGACGATTTACCGGTTGTATTTCTTCTATCTCTTTAAATAAATCATCTTTCACGTCATAATACGCATCACGATCTTCTACACATAAATCAATCGCCTTACGATATTTCTTCGTCACCTCAATAATGTACTCAGAACTTTTTAGGACACCATCAATTTTTAAGCTATCGACTTCAGCATCGATTAGTTCCTCTAACTCATCGATGAAACAAATATCATTCGGACTCATAATGTGAGTACCATTTTCATCTTCATAAATTGGATATTTGTTATTACGTTCTGGGTCGTATAAGAACATATTCTCTTCATACTTTTTCTTTTCGATGTCGAGATTACGCCCTTGATACTCAAAGTAGTTTCCTACTAGTGAACGCTTCGATTGGAACATACAAGTCATACCGTGAATTTGCACTTCAAGTTCCACTTCAGCATTTTCTTTTAATTCAGCAATTTCATCTAAGCTAAGCTCACGAGCTAATACAGCGCGTTTCGCTCCTCTTTGCCCCCAATAGTTACAAGTAAACCAGTTTGTTGCTGTCGTTTCTGTATTCCAGTGAAGTTGCATATTTGGTGCAACTTCACGAACAGCCATTAATACCGCTGGATCTCCGAAAACAATCGCATCTACATTTACCTCATTTAAAAAGGCAACATAGTCCGTTAATTCTTCTACTTTATCATTGTGGAACATCGCATTCATTGCAACGTATACTTTCACACCATTTTCATGTGCAATGTTTACAGCTTGTTTCACATCTTCACGTGAAAACTCTCCTGCCAAACGTAAACCAAACTTTTGTTCACCAACCATTACTGCATCTGCCCCTGCTTTCGCAAGAGGTTCAATATCCGCCACCGCTCTAGGCGTTACTAACAATTCAGGTTTCTTCATACTTTTGTCACCCTCTCTTTTTACTTACAGCCACTCCATCGCCAATTGGGAAAATCGTTGTATCATATCCTTCATGATTCATAAGCCATTCATTGTACGTCTTAATACGACGAATCAAACCACGGGTACGTCTATTTTCAATTTTCTCTTTTGTCGTCACAAGACCATGGTACATAACGTTATCTGAAATAATAACGCCACCAGGATTTAATAACGGTTCGTATAAGTCAAAAAAGCGACGATACTGCCCTTTCGCTGCATCAATAAAAATAACATCAAATGTTCCATGTTCTTTCACTTGTTCGCCCGTTTCTAAAGCATCACCGTAAATAACAGAAATACGGTCTGTTACCGAGGAACATTCTATATATTCAAGTGCCTTTTCATATCGTTCACGATTGCGCTCTACTGTCACAATGCGAGAGTTCGGAATAGCTTGCATCATACGAATACTAGAATAACCGATTGCTGTTCCAAGTTCTAAAATACTTTCCGGTCCAACTAAACGTAAAAATTGCAGCATAAATTCCATTCCAAGTCGATCCATAATCGGCACATGGTTTTCAGTTGCATACTCTTCCATTTCAAGAATTAATTTATCTTTTGGATCAATAAATGATAATAGGTACTCGTTAACTGCATCCTCCATAATTGGTCCTCCTTATTTACATGGAGAAGTGCCTCTATGACGCGTCAACCTTTGTCTTTTCACACATAGAATGCAATAAAAATACAAGCCAGTTTCACCCTTAGCTTGTACGTCCCGTTTTGATATTAAAAACGATTCTTCTGCCAGTTTTTAACCCGATATATTTTACCACAAAAAAGAGGGATATGCGACCCTTTTCGCTATCCCTCCCCATTTCACTGTTTTTTCGTAATGTATTTTTGCTTTAATGCATTATGTTCTTCTAATGTTTTCGCATAATACACTTCACCACTTGGTGCAGCTAAGAAATAATAATAATCTGTTTGCTCAGGATCTAACGCTGCTTCCACTGAATGTTTACCAGAGTTTGCAATCGGTCCAACTGGCAACCCTTTCACAACATACGTATTGTACGGTGAGTTTATTTTCAAGTCTTCGTATAATACACGTTGTTTATGCTTTCCAAGCGCGTATAATACCGTCGGATCCGTTTGAAGCGGCATGCCTTTCGCTAAACGATTATAGAAAACACTAGAGATTTTTTGGCGATCAGTAAAGCCAGTAGCCTCTTCTTCAATAAGTGAAGACAACGTGAGAAGTTGATGAACATCCCAGTTCTTCGCTTTCATTTTCGCCTCATTTTGAACAATAATTGCATTTGTTTTCTCAAGCATCGGGATTACAATTTCTTCTAATTTCGTATCCTTTTTATAGAAAGAATACGTTGCTGGATATAAGTATCCTTCTAGTGGATATTTAATGTTGCTATCAAAAATTTTATCCGTTAATAGCTTCGGATACTTTTGCTGCATTTTTTGAATAAATGCTTTATCGTTTAATTGACGCACAACATCATCTTTATTCCACTTTGATTCTGCCGCAATCACTTCAGCAATTTCATTTACTTGCGCTCCTTCTTTAATCGTCACTTTATAAAGAGCCGGACGATGTACGTTGCCAGATGACATTTGTTCAATGACATCGTTAGCACTCATCGAAGGATTTAATAAATATGTACCTGCTTGTAAGCTTTTCGACTTAAATTTCGTATAAAAACTAAAAACTGTACTGCTTTTCACAGCACCTTTTTCTTCTAAAATCTCACCGATTTTACTTGTAGATGACCCCTTTGGAATCTCTACCTCAATCTCTTTTTTATTTCCACTATCAACTGGCCCTAATGCAGATGAAATATACGCATAGACTGATCCACAAACTAAAAGCAGTGCGATAATCGAAATTAAAAAAATGCGTCTACGCTTCTTCTTCACTTGATTCTCTACCAAAATTCTTCCTCCTTATTTAATTGTAGACCGTATACACTTCCTCTATACAATGCCCTACAAACATAAAGCAAAACCAATCATTTCTAAATAATCGGTGACAGCTACTTATTTAAAGCCTTTTTTCATACAACCCGTCTTATTATACTATAAACAATTAAGTAGTTTCGACAAAAAATCTGTCATTTTGCATATGAATACAAAAAAGGCGAACTGTGTACACAGTTCGCCTTTTTATCCATTACTATTCTTCTTCTTGCTCATCAGCAAGAGTGTTAAACATTTCTTGTACCATTTCCCACTCTTCTTCAGATTCAATTGAAAGTAATGTTCCGCCCTCTTCTTCGCTTTGCTCGTATGCCATTGCATCGAAGATTTGGTCTCCATCTTCGTCTACTTCACCGATTGGAGAGAAGACTACGTAAGATTTTTTGCCGAATTTTTCAGCATCAAAAGTGAAAATAATTTCACATAAATGTTCGTTTCCTTTTTCGTCTACAATTGTAATTTGATTTTCTTCCATTTTGGTCACCTCTTATTTACTATCTAAAAATCCTTGTAAGATCACGACTGCAGCCATCTTATCGATTACCTGTTTTCGCTTCTTACGGCTCACATCAGCTGAAATGAGCAGACGTTCCGCTGCCATCGTCGACAAACGCTCGTCCCACATTACAACTTCTAATTGTAACAGATTTCGCAGGTTTTCTGCAAATTGCTGGCACGCTTCACCACGAGGGCCGATTGTACCATTCATATTTTTAGGTAAACCTACTACTATTTTGTCCACATTGTACTGTTTTACCAACTCAGAAATACGGTCAAAACCAAAGTGGCCTCGTTCTTCGTTAATCCTGATTGTTTCCAGCCCTTGTGCTGTCCAGCCCATCTCATCGCTCATTGCAACACCGACTGTTTTAGTACCAACATCTAAACCTAATATCCGCATAAACTACTCCTCACGATGATGTTTCAAGTAAGACTTCACAAGCTCTTCAATTATCTCATCACGTTCAAGCTTGCGAACGATGCTTCGTGCATCTTTATGGCGAGGTATGTATGCTGGATCTCCACTTAATAAATAACCGACGATTTGGTTAATCGGATTATAACCTTTTTCTTGAAGTGCATCATACACAGTTAAAAGTACATCATTTACATGGACACTCTGTTTTTCATCTTGAATGCTAAACTTCATTGTCTTATCAAAACCGTCCATTTCAAGCACCTCACTTGTAAGTAGTAAGTATAGGGAGAAGAACTTCTCCTCTCCCTACCATTGTACACTACTATCTCTTTATTTTGAAACAGATTTAACGTACTCTTGTACAAACGCTAAAGCTTCCTCTACTTGCGCTGGGTTTTTACCGCCTGCTTGTGCCATATCAGGACGGCCACCACCGCCGCCTCCACAACGAGAAGCTACTTCTTTCACAAGTTTACCCGCATGGTAACCTTGACTAATTAAATCTTTCGTTACGCCAGCTAAAATATTTACTTTATCTTCATTTACAGACGCTAATACAACAACTGCAGACTCTAATTTATTTTTAAGGTCATCCATCATTGTACGTAAGTTGTTCATATCTGCAACATTTACTTTTGCCGCTAATACGTTCACGCCATCAACTGTCATTACTGAATCAGTTAAGTTTCCAGCTTCGATATTGCTTAATTTCGCAGCAAGAGATTCGTTTTCTTTTTGAAGTTGTTTTACTTCAGCAAATAAACCATCAACTCTTGTTAAAATATCTTTCGGATTTGTTTTCATTTTTCCTGCTGCTTCTTTTAATAAACCTACTTGATCGTTCATTAATTCGTATGCAGACTTACCAGTTACCGCCTCAATACGACGAGTTCCTGCACCGATACCAGACTCAGCAACGATTTTGAAAATACCGATAGAAGCTGTGTTATCAACGTGACAACCACCGCAAAGCTCTAAGCTGTAATCGCCTACTTGTACAACGCGTACAACATCACCGTATTTTTCACCGAATAATGCCATTGCGCCCATTTCTTTCGCTTCTTCGATTGCTTTTTGAGAAATCGCAACATCAATACTTTCCCAAATTTTTTCGTTTACGATACGCTCAATTTTTTCTAATTCATCAGCTTGTACTTGACCGAAGTGAGAGAAGTCAAAACGTAAACGTTCAGATGTTACAAGAGAACCCGCTTGGTTAACATGCGTTCCAAGTATATCTTTTAATGCTTGGTGCAGTAAGTGAGTTGCTGTATGGTTTTTCACAACGCTACTACGGTTTTTCGTATCGATAAGAGCTTTTACAGCCGCTTCTTTCGTTAATGTACCCTCTTCAACAACAACTTTGTGTAAGTTTTGACCATTTGGTGCTTTTTGTACGTCTTTTACAACAACTTTCACGCCGTCAGCAAGAAGATAACCACGGTCTGCAATTTGCCCACCGCTCTCAGCGTAGAATGGCGTTACATCAAGCATTAATTGTCCTTCTTCACCTGCTTGTAAGCTATCTGTATACTCACCATTTTTCACAAGTGCAACAACGTTACTTTCTGTTGCAACTGTACCGTAACCAACGAATTCGCTCGCTACTTTAACTTCACCAAGTACACCGCCTTGAACTTGCATAGAATCAACGTCTTGACGAGCAGCACGTGCACGCTCACGTTGTTTCTCCATTTCATTTTCAAAGCCCGCTTGATCAACTGTCATACCAGCTTCTTCTGCATATTCTTCTGTTAATTCAATTGGGAAACCGTACGTGTCGTATAGGCGGAACGCATCTACGCCAGAAATAACAGTTGTTTTTTCTTCTTTCGCTTTTGCAATTACTTCAGCTAAAATTGATTCACCATCATGAAGTGTTTCATGGAAACGCTCTTCTTCATTCTTCACAACTTTTGCGATGAAATCTTTCTTTTCAAGTACTTCTGGATAGAAGTCTTTCATTACTTCTCCAACAACCGGTACTAATTCAAACATGAACGGACGGTTGATGTTTAATTTCTTAGAATAACGAACAGCACGGCGTAATAAACGACGTAACACATAACCACGGCCTTCGTTAGATGGAAGAGCACCGTCACCAACAGCGAATGTTACTGTACGGATATGGTCAGCAATTACTTTAAACGCCATATCTTTTTCTAAATCGCCATTACGATATTTCTCACCAGAAATTGATTCTGTTGCACCAATCATCGGCATGAATAGGTCTGTATCAAAGTTCGTAGGTACATCTTGAACGATAGATGTCATACGCTCTAGACCCATTCCTGTATCGATGTTTTTCTTAGGAAGTGGCGTATATGAACCGTCTGGATTATGGTTAAATTGAGAGAATACAAGGTTCCATACTTCTAAGTAACGCTCGTTTTCTCCGCCCGGATATAATTCTGGGTCACTAAAGTCATTACCGTAAGATTCACCGCGGTCATAGAAAATTTCTGTATTCGGTCCACTTGGTCCTTCACCGATATCCCAGAAGTTTTCTTCTAAACGGATGATGCGTTCTTTTGGAACACCCATTTTCTCATTCCAAATTGTGAATGCTTCTTCATCTTCCGGATGAATTGTAACAGATAGTAATTCTTTATCGAATCCGATCCATTTGTCGCTCGTTAGAAATTCCCAAGCCCAAGTAATTGCTTCTTCTTTGAAGTAATCACCGATTGAGAAGTTCCCTAACATTTCAAAGAATGTATGGTGACGAGCCGTTTTCCCAACGTTTTCAATATCGTTTGTACGAATTGATTTTTGTGCATTTGTAATACGTGGATTTTGTGGGATTACACGACCATCAAAATATTTCTTTAATGTCGCTACACCACTATTAATCCATAGAAGAGATGGATCCTCATGAGGAACTAGTGATGCACTTGGTTCTACTGCATGTCCTTTTTCTTGGAAAAAGTCTAAAAACATTTGACGAATTTGTGCGCCTGTTAGTTGTTTCATTGTATTTTCCTCCTTAAATATAAAAAACTCCCGCCCCTAATAAAAGGGACGAGAGTTAACTCGCGATACCACCCTAATTATGAATTGATTATTATAACAATCAATTCATCACCTCATGGTGCCGTAACGTGGCAAGACGGCAGTGATTAGCTGCTCTCAGGATTAGCTTTCTGTTACCCTTCATTTAAAGCTTCTTTCAGCCATTGGAAGCTTCTCTCTATAAATGGACTGTAACATACTTGTTCCGTCATTGATTTAATGTATTATATGACTAAATATAATAGAATTCTCTTAAGTTTGTCAATGTAGATAATAATAATTATATTGTACTACACACATTTTCGTTAGCTACATAAGCATCTACTTTTCATTTTAAATATCTTCTCTTTTCCAAAGAGGCCTCACATGAACGATCACTGTACGAATAACAGCTAAAATTGGAACCGATATTAGCAATCCTACAATCCCGGCTATCTCTCCTCCAACTAGTAATGCGAGCATAATAATAACGGGATGCATACGAAGCGACTTACCAACGATGTAAGGCGATAAAATGTTACTTTCCAAAAATTGCAAAATAGCAATTGTAATCCCCGCCTTAATGAGTAAACTCGTTGATACCGTTGCCGCAATCATCAACGTGGGAATCGCCCCTAAAATAGGACCAAAGTACGGGATTATATCCGTTACCCCAATAATAATGCCGAGCAGCAATGGATATTTCATACCGATAAACCAAAAAGAAAGAACAGATACTCCCCCTAATACTAAGCAAACAAATAACTGTCCTCGAATATAACTTCCGAGTGACTTATCAATTTCTTTCGCAAGCATTTGACCCGTACTACGCCACTTACTCGGGACTAATTTCCAAAATATATGATAAAACTCACCGTAATCTTTTAATATGTAAAATACAATGAATGGAATTAAGAAAATAATGAGTAACGAATCCAGTACACCACGAGCTGTGCTCATGACTTTATTTAAAAGCGCTTGAATCTTCGTTTCTACACCACCAAAAATTTGTTTCACCTTTTCATGAATAAATGATGGGAAATTCGCTGTTTGTTCTGTAACTCCATCCATCCAAGAATCGTACATTTTTGTAAACTGTGGAAATTGTTCATTAATTTCTTGTAACTGTTTAATAACAACTGGCGTTCCTTTATAAATTCCATAGCCAATTCCGCCAAAGAAAAGAATATAAATGAGCAAAATAGCAAGTGTGCGTGGCATTCCTTCCTTATGGATTTTTTCAATTAAAGGGTGTAATAAATAAGCAATAAAACAAGCAATAAAGAACGGTGTGATCGCCACTTTAAATACAAAAATAATCGGTGCCCATAGTGGCTTAATTTTTAAAAAGACGAGCAAACAAAGAAAAACGAGTAACAATAATCCTAAACGATATATCCAAATGATTTTAAGATTCTTCACACGAAAAACCTCCTCCATCTTTATTTTGAAAATAAATAGGTTAGGTTATGTGCAAAAGTTTTAAAATCTTTTTATACAGACCATACTGTTTTTTAAAGACGTACATATATTTAACATAATAAGGACAACCACCCCTGAAAATACAGAATGTCAAAATATAATCAGGAGGGCTCATAATGATCTTATTTATGCTTGCATTATCCGCACTTTTTATGCTTCTTGAATGGATTTGTATCGGGTTTGGTATTTGGAAAGGCTTCTTTATTCGTTCCTCACGAAAGGAAAGAGCTAAGCACTTATGGCATTATGGAATGCTTGGCGTTGGATGCTACGGTTTATCTTATCTCTTCTCTGAAATCGGACTTTTATATTTGCATACAAGCGCATAAAAAAACTCCCTTATCATAAAGGGAGTTTTTTACGCCTTATAAATAAGACTTAATCATCTTACGTGCTTTTTTCACATTGCGTTTTGAGAATACATCTTGTTTGCGAGCATATTGATATGCTGCAGCTCCAACACCTAATGCGATTAATGAATTGCGTAGATTCAAAGTAAATCCCCCTTTTCGTTATCCGATCGTTCTTTCATTATCATCAAATAAATCATCAAGAGAGCTTAATGAACCATCTTCCTCTACTTGATGTGTATGGATTTTCCCCTTTGAAACCGATAATTCGATATAACAATTCCAGCAATAAAATTGGTTGACACCTATTTTTCCGATGTCTTTCCCTTTACAATTTGGACAACTGAACATATGGCTTTCATCTCCTTACAGTCTCCCAGATTCTATTCGCCATTATGTCCAAACTGCATTCATTTATACATTGCTAGAACCTTTCAACGTTATACGTTTGAAAGGTTCACTATATAATTTCACCTTGTTACATGAAATCATACGGTGAAATGTTTTCCACGTCCATTTCTTCACCATTAACCGTCACCATCTGCACTTCTCCTTGTGATTCTTGCAATCGGCCAGCTAAAGTCGTTTGACGCATTGCATCATCAAGGCGATTTACACCGGATTGAAACGCTGCTTCCTCCCCGCAAATAATAAGGAATTTCTTACTCCTTGTAATACCCGTGTAAATTAAATTACGACGTAACATACGGTAGTAGCTCTTTACAATTGGCATAATAACTATTGGGAATTCACTACCTTGTGATTTATGAATCGAGCAGCAATAGGCATGCGTAATTTGATTTAAATCCGGCTTTGTATATGTTACTTCAATTCCATCAAATGAAACGATAATCATATCTTGTTGCTCGACATTTTCTTTCGCATAAAATACTGAAACAATTTCTCCAATATCACCATTAAACACTTGGCTTTCCGGCTGATTGACTAATTGAAGTACTTTATCACCTCGCCGGTATACAACGTCACCGTAGGCAATTTCTTTACTCTTTTCTTTTTTCGGATTAAACACTTCTTGAAGAGCTTCATTTAACACATTAATACCTGCTGGTCCGCGGTACATTGGTGCCAACACTTGTACATCTCTTGCACTAAAGCCTTTTGTCTTAGCATTTTCACAAACCTTTTTAACAACCTCAACAATTTGAGCACCTGCACAGCTGATAAATGAACGATCTTTTTTATTTTGTGCTAAATCTGACGGAAGTGTTCCGTCTTTTATCGCATGGGCAAGCTGAATAACAGACGAACCTTCTGCCTGACGATAAATTTCTGTGAGTTTTACCGTTGGAATGGCACCTGCATTTAATAAATCTTTCAACACTTGTCCAGGTCCTACCGATGGTAATTGGTCTTCATCACCTACAACGATTACTTGGATGTTCGTCGGCAAGGATTTAAACAATTGATTTGCCAGCCAAATATCTACCATCGAAAACTCATCAATAATAAGGAGCTTCCCTTGAACAGGGTCTGTTTCATTGCGCTGGAAAGACCCTTCTGGCGTCCATCCAAGCAGGCGATGAATTGTGCACGCCGGAAGCCCCGTCGATTCACTCATTCGCTTCGCTGCTCTTCCTGTTGGAGCCGTTAATAGTATTGGAAATGGATTATCATCACTATATTCATTCGGATTTAATGATACTCCGTGAAGTGACGCATACATTTCAACAATTCCTTTAATAACTGTTGTTTTCCCCGTCCCTGGTCCACCTGTTAATAACATCATCGGCTTATGAAGTGCAGTTTGAACTGCTTCTTGCTGAAGCGGCGCATACTGTACCTTTAGCTGTTCTTCAATTTCACCTAATGTCTTTAACACTTCTGCTTCAGGAAATGCAGGGGTTTCTTCTTGATTCATAAGCCTGCGAATGGACTTTACAACGCCTTTTTCAGAGTAAAATAACGAAGCTAAATACACACGCTCTTCTTCTATGATGACTTTCCCTTCACTTTGCATCATTTCAACGCAGCCTACAATATCTTCCTCAGTCACTCCGCCTTCTTGATTATTTAAAAGTGACATCGTTTCTCTTACAAGCTGACCTTTTTCCATATACACGTGACCGAGTTGTAATGAAATATTCTCTAACGTATAAAAACACCCTGCACGTACACGGTCGTCGTGATTGCCCGTTATTCCGATTGCACGCCCTATATCATCTGCTCTTCCAAATCCAATTCCGTCCACTTCTTCAATAAGTTTATACGGATTATTACGAATCACTTCTAATGTCATCTCTTTATATTGCTGATAAATTTTAATAGAAAGTTTTGTTCCAAAACCGTAACCATTTAAAAAACTCATCACTTTCTCGAGCCCTTGATGCTCAATAATCGTCTCATATATTTCCTGCGCCTTTTGCTTGTTTACAACACCATTTAGCGCATCAGGATCATCCATAATTTTAGAAATCGCATGCTCACCGAGATGGTCCACGATCTTTTCGGCTGTACGCTTTCCAATCCCTTTAAATAAATCGCTCGCTAAATATTGCACCATACCTGCTTTTGTTTGTGGCAGTTCTTTTTTAAACGTTTCAACTAAATATTGTTTTCCATACTTTGGGTGGTCTTTAAAATGACCTGTTAATGTAAACACTTCATCTTCATGCATACGGGGAAAATGACCGTTTATCATTACTTTTTTTTCGTCGTATGTTTCATTCGTTTCAATGACTTTCATACTGACAACGGAATAGAGGTTTTCTTCGTTGTGGAAAATGGTATGAAGAACTTGCGCTTTTATAAATTTTTTCTCTTCCTCAAACAAATCCATTGCATGTTGATTTCCCATATTTCCTCTCCTTTCCGAGTTCTTTTCACTTTAATGAGCAGTACATCCCCCACCTCTTTCACAGTCTTTAGATGAGGGGTAACTGCGCATTAAACTATAATTTCACTTTATTCAGCTTCTTGCTCTAATAAACGAATACCATTACCAGCTAAAAAGTGGTCTGCTTGAATTTCAGTCGCTTTCTTAAATAAAGTAAGAGCTTTCTCGTTATTTTCTTCGAATACGTACGCAACACCTAAATTATAATACGCATCTGCATGCTCTTCATCCATTTCTAATACCTTTTCAAAATAAGGTTTCGCCTCTTGAATATGTTCTAGTCGCGCGAAGCAAAGTCCGCATTGGAAAACAGCTTCTACATCATTTTCATCTAATTCAGTTGCTCTTTGTAAAAATGGCAGCGCAAGACGGTCATTGCCAAGTTGCACATGCGTGATACCTAACATAAATGTTACATCAGCTGATTGTAATCCCACTTGCATCGCTTGTTCAAATACAGCCTTTGCCTCTGCAAATTGCTCTTGACCGTAATATACATTTCCTAAGCCATAATAAGCAGCCGCAGATTTACCATCTAATTCTAATGCACGTTTATAAAATACAATTGCTCGCTCACTATCACCTAATACATCTAATAAATTCGCAAAGTTAATGTATCCAAGCGCATCTTTCGGATTTTCTTCGATTGCTTCTGTGAAATTTTTAGCTGCTTCTTCCCAGTTTCCTTCTTGCATATATTTAATACCTGTTTCAAGTTTGTTTGACATATCCTTCACCTCTACAACAAATTATAACAAAGAATGTATTTTCCAAGCGAACAAAAATTCGCTTTATGTAAAAGAAACCTCTAACCGCTAATCGGCAGAGGCTTCTCGTGTTATCCTAAATAATCTAATTTCTTACCACTATGATATACTTCATCAATTGTAGCGCCGCCTAAGCACTCATCTCCATCATAGAAAACAACTGCTTGGCCTGGCGTAATCGCACGAATTGGCTCATCACAAAGAATACGAACTGTATTTTCATCAACGATTTGAACCGTTACTTTATTGTCTGCTTGACGATAACGGAATTTCGCTGTACACGTAAATTCTTTTTCCTTCGCTTTATTACTTACCCAGCCTACATTCGTAGCAATAACTTCATCACCATATAGAAGTTCGTTATGGAATCCTTGATCAACATATAAAATGTTTTCTTTCAAGTTTTTCCCCACAGCAAACCACGGATCACCATTACCACCAATACCAAGGCCATGACGTTGTCCAATTGTATAATACATTAAACCATCATGTTTCCCTTTCACTTCACCAGATAATGTTTGCATCACACCTGGTTGCGCCGGTAAATAGTTACTTAAGAAATCTTTAAAGTTACGCTCACCGATGAAGCAAATACCAGTACTATCTTTCTTCGCCGCTGTCGCTAAACCAGCTTCTGTCGCCATTTCGCGAATTTGTGGTTTCTTTAATTCACCTAATGGGAACATTGTTTTTGATAGTTGCTCTTGGCTTAATTGATTTAAGAAATATGTTTGATCTTTATTGTCATCAACGCCGCGAAGCATTTTATATTCGCCGTCCATATAAGCAACGCGTGCATAATGACCTGTTGCTACATAATCAGCACCAAGTGCAATTGCATGCTCTAAAAATGCTTTAAATTTAATTTCTTTGTTACACATTACATCTGGGTTTGGTGTACGACCAGCTCGGTACTCATCTAAAAAGTACGTAAATACTTTATCCCAGTATTGTTTTTCAAAGTTTACTGCATAATACGGAATGCCGATTTGGTTACACACTTCAATTACATCATTGTAATCTTCTGTTGCTGTGCAGACACCATTTGCATCTGTATCATCCCAGTTTTTCATAAAAATTCCGATTACATCATAACCTTGCTCTTTTAATAAAAGAGCTGCTACAGATGAATCGACGCCACCGGACATCCCGATGACAACGCGTGTTTCTTGAGGTAGTTTGTTCATCATGTCACCTCCCATGCTAATTTTGTGTTAATCGCTTCACGATTTTCACTGTTTCGTACGCCGCTTTTTCAATTTGCTCTTTCGTATTTCCAAGTCCGAAACTAAAGCGTACGGATGAACGTATTTGATCGGAGTCTTTTCCGAACATCGCCACTAATACATGTGATGGATCAATCGAACCAGCTGTACAAGCAGAACCACTTGATACTGCAATACCAGCTAAGTCTAGGTTTACAAGAAACGGTTCAATATTCATTCCTGTAAAACTTATATTAAACACATGTGGTAAGCGATATTCCAAGTCTCCGTTTACCTCGAAATGAATGTCCTCATTTTTGAAGACAGATACCATTATATCTTTAAACTCTTCATATTGGGCATTTTTTTGCTCACGAGTTTTTTCAGCTAGCGAAACTGCATGTTGAAGTCCAGCAATACTAGGTACATTTTCAGTACCAGCACGACGTTTTCTTTCTTGCTCTCCGCCTATTAATAACGGTTCAAATTTCACATTTGCACCAGCATATAGGAACCCTACACCTTTTGGGCCGTTAATTTTGTGAGCAGAAATCGATAATAAATCAATACCAAACTCTTTCACATCTATTTCTATTAAACCGTAAGCTTGTACAGCATCTGTGTGGAAATAAGCTTGATGCTCTTTTAACAGCTTTCCTATTTCCACAATTGGTTGTATTGTCCCTACTTCATTATTCCCGAACATAATAGATACAAGAATCGTCTCTTCCGTTAGTGCCTTTTGTATGTCAGAAACTTGAACACGCCCTGTTTCATCAACAGGTAAATATGTCACTTCAAATCCTTCACGCTCTAACAATTCACACGTATGCAAAATCGCATGATGTTCAATTTGCGTTGTAATAATGTGGTTACCTTTATGACGATTCGCACGCGCTACACCTATAAGTGCTAAATTATCAGCTTCTGTACCACCGCTCGTGAATATAATTTCATTTGGACTCGCGTGAATGCTACGTGCACACACACGTCTCGCCTCATCTACCGCATGGCGCGTTTGACGCCCATAAAAGTGAATACTAGACGGGTTTCCAAATGTTTCTGTCATATATGGAATCATCTTTTCGACCACTTCTGGGTGAGTCGGAGATGTCGCAGCATGATCTAAGTAAATGCGTTCCATTAAATCTCCTTCTTTCCAAATCGTTTCACAAGGAATTAAATGTAAAACATATAGCCCCCGTGATTTTCTTCCTCATAACGTACTAAATCTTCTAAAGTTGTACTATCTAATACTTCTTGCACCGCATCACGAACACGCATCCATAATTGGCGTTGTGCTGGTTCTTCTTCTTCTATCATTTCTACAACACTAATTGGACCCTCTAGTACACGGATTACATCTCCAGCTGTAATGTTGACTGGCTGATCAGATAATACATATCCGCCATATGCCCCGCGCGTACTCTTTACAAGACGAGCGTTACGAAGTGGTGAAATTAATTGCTCTAAGTAATGCTCAGATAGGTCATGTGCCTGTGCAATTGATTTTAATGAAATTGGGCCTTCACCAAACTTTTTTGCAAGGTCGATCATAATTGTTAAGCCGTAGCGGCCTTTTGTTGAAATCTTCATCTATTTTGCACCTCTTTTCAAATTTTCACTTCTATTGGTTATATCTTATTTATCCCGCTATTTGCGGGCAGTAAAACTCCCACCTCACAATTCGGCTGGAGCAAAGAAGTAAGGTGGGGGATGAACAAAACCCCCACTAATTAAAGTTTCACTTTATAAAAGAACACAATTTAAAATCCTATGAAATTATAGCATAATATAGTATTATAAGAAATTTCAACTTGTGTATCAAAATGATAACATAAAATCACATTGAAAAACTCGGAAATTATTACAATTGAAAGAAAAATAGGAATATTCGTATTCGTTTTCCCCACAAAACAGCATCCTATTTCAAATTTCATCAAAAAAAATGATACGATAGAATGAGATTATACATTAAGGGAGAGGGTCAAATGAAACAACCACTCGCACATCGAATGCGCCCTACAAATATTCAAGAAATTATCGGACAACAGCACTTAGTTGGTGAAGGCAAGATTTTATGGCGTATGGTCCAAGCAAATCATTTTCAATCAATGATTTTATACGGTCCTCCAGGCACAGGAAAAACATCAATCGCTAGCGCAATTGCAGGAAGTACTGGAACCCTGTTTCGCCTCTTAAACGCTGTTACTCATAATAAAAAAGATATGGAAGTTGTCGTACAAGAAGCGAAGATGCATCGGCACCTCGTTTTAATTTTGGATGAAGTTCATAGGCTAGATAAAGCGAAGCAAGACTTTCTATTACCCCATTTAGAAAGCGGACTTCTTACTTTAATTGGTGCAACGACAAGCAATCCGTTCCATGCTATTAATTCTGCTATTCGAAGTCGTTGTCAAATCTTCGAATTACACGCATTAACAGAAGATGATATTTTAATTGGCTTAAAACGAGCGCTTGAAGATAAAGAAAAAGGGCTTGGGGAATATGATGTAACTGTTACGGATGAAGCATTACATCACTTTGCAAATGCGTCAGGCGGAGATATGCGCTCAGCTTATAATGCACTTGAACTAGCTGTTTTATCTAGCTTTACAACTGACGACAAAGCCGCGGAAATTACACTTGAAATCGCGGAAGAATGCTTACAGAAAAAGAGTTTTGTTCACGACAAAGGTGGCGATGCTCACTATGACGTTTTATCTGCTTTTCAAAAATCAGTACGCGGAAGTGATGTGAACGCCGCGCTTCATTATTTAGCACGTCTTATTGAAGCTGGTGACTTACAAAGCATCGGTAGACGTCTGCTTATTATGGCATATGAGGATATCGGACTTGCTAGCCCACAAGCTGGACAACGTACACTTGCAGCGATTGAATCAGCTGAACGGGTCGGCTTCCCAGAGGCACGCATACCACTTGCAAATGCTGTTATTGAACTTTGTCTATCACCGAAATCAAACTCGGCCTATAAAGCACTCGATGCCGCACTACACGATTTACGTAATGGCCAAACAGGCGATATTCCAAGTCATTTAAAAGATAGTCATTATAAAGGAGCCGAATCGTTAGGAAGAGGCATCGGATACTTATATCCACACGATCACCCAAACGGTTGGGTACAACAACAATACTTACCTGATAAAATTAAAAACAAGCAATATTATAAACCGAAAACGACAGGAAAATTTGAACAAGCACTTTCTACTGTTTATGAAAGATTACAAAGTTCGCATAAAACGAAGAATAAAGGGTAATATAAGCGAAAACGTCACCATTACGGAGGGTTCGCTTATGAAAACACGTCAAGATGCATGGACAAAAGAAGACGATCTCCTTTTAGCAGAAACTGTTTTACGACATATTCGCAGCGGAAGTACACAAATAAAAGCATTCGATGAAGTCGGTGATACATTAAACCGAACTTCAGCAGCTTGTGGCTTTAGATGGAATGCTGAAGTAAGACCATATTATGAAGATGCGGTGCAAATCGCAAAAAAACAACGTAAAGAATTAAAGCGTTCGGAAGCTAAAATAGAAAAAGAGCAGTTCACACAAACTCGGCAGCTCGTAATCGATGCCGAGTTTTCAGAAGATATTGTCCCAAATAAACAAGGTCTTACAATGCAAAATGTCATCTCATTTTTGCAAAACTTGGAGCACAATAACCCTTCACTCGCAAAGTTACAAACTGAAAATGACGTATTACAAGATCAGCTCACTTCCCTGCAAAAAATGAATAATGAACTTGAAGCAAAATTAGCTGTTCTCACAAAAAAACAACAAGCAATCGAAGAAGATTATGCAATGCTTGTTAGAATTATGGATCGTGCTCGAAAACTTGTTTCGGTCGAAGAACAAGAAGAGCAAATTGCTCCGATTTTCAAAACCGATCAAAATGGAAATTTAGATATTATATATTCTGCAGAAAACTAAAAACAGGGATGCCACTTTTTCAACTAAGTGACATCCCTGTTTATTTTCCCTTAGTAAAAAAGCACCACAGTAAATGTAATTATATTAACGATTCGACATCGATATTTCTTTAAAACATACAAAAAGCATATATCCTAAACGATATATGCTTCCTTTTTATTCTTGCCCTACACGCTTCACTTCTACGTTTTTAATACGCTCACGTACAACGTGACTTGCCATAATTAAACCAGCCACAGATGGTACGAACGCATTTGAAGAAGGTGGTAATTTCGCTTTACGAATTTTTGCATTTTCGTCTGGTACGATTTCTTTACGTACTTCTTCACGAATTACGATTGGGTTTTCGTCAGAGAAGACAACTTTTACACCTTTTTTAATACCATCTTTACGAAGCTTCGTACGAATTACTTTCGCAATTGGATCTGTATGCGTTTTAGAAATGTCCGCAATACGGAAACGAGTTGGGTCCATTTTATTTGCCGCACCCATACATGAGATAATTTTGATTTTACGACGTAAACATTGTTTAATTAAATGAATTTTGAACGTAATCGTATCAGATGCATCTACTACGAAATCTAAACCGTGTTTAAAGAACTCTTCATATGTTTCATCTGTATAAAACATCTCTAGTCCAATTACTTCACACTCTGGATTAATATCTACAATACGCTCTTTCATTAATTCTACTTTTGAACGTCCTACAGTAGATACTAACGCGTGAATTTGACGGTTTACGTTTGTAATATCTACAACATCTTTGTCAACTAATACAAGACGTCCTACGCCAGAACGTGCTAACGCTTCTGCCGAAAATGATCCTACACCGCCAATACCTAAAATACCGACTGTACTATTTTTTAATATTTCAAGGCCTTCTTTTCCAAAGGCTAATTCATTACGTGAAAATTGATGTAACATTCAGCTCTACACTCCTATTACAAAAATGGTCTACCATGTATTCTAGCGTTTTTCCGACTATTTGTATAGAAAAAGTTATAGAATCCTTAAAAATACATATTTTAAAAATGAAAACATAGTGTAAACCGGGCTTTTACTTCTTCCTAAATGCAAGTTTACAAAGGAGGATTCAGATGGCCGAGCAGATCGAGGCACTTATGCTAGGAGAAGCACAGTGTAGCTTTACTACTCGAGCACCGGACTAGCATAAGCAACGATGAGATGCGACGGTTATCTGAACCGGACTTTTTAAACAACCTCTTCAATATACGTTTAAAAAGGAGGATTTAGAGAACCGAGCAGATCGAGGCACTTATGCTAGGAGGAGCACAGTGTAGCTTTACTACTCGAGCACCGGACTAGCATAAGCAACGATGAGATGCGACGGTTATCTGAACCGGACTTTTTAAACAACCTCTATAAAAAAAGCCTAGATGGGGTTAGTATAACCATCTAGACTCTATTCTTACTTCTCTTCTTTCAAGCTCAATTTTAAGCTTAGCTCTTCAAGCTGAGCTTCTGCAACTGGGCTTGGCGCTTCTGTTAATAAGCAGCTTGCGCTTGCTGTTTTCGGGAATGCAATTGTATCACGAAGGTTCGTACGACCTGCAAGTAACATAACAAGACGGTCTAAACCTAATGCGATTCCGCCGTGTGGTGGTGTACCGTATTCGAATGCTTCTAATAAGAATCCGAATTGTTCTTGTGCTTCTTCTTGTGAGAATCCAAGTGCTTTGAACATTTTTTCTTGTACGTCACGCTCGTAAATACGAAGTGATCCACCACCAAGCTCATAACCGTTTAATACAAGGTCATATGCTTGTGCACGTGCTTTTTCTGGTGCTGTTTCTAATAACTCAACGTCTTCACGGAATGGCATTGTGAATGGGTGGTGAGCTGCGAAGTAACGATCTGCATCTTCATCGTACTCAAGAAGTGGCCAATCAGTTACCCATAGGAAGTTAAATTTACTTTCGTCAATTAACTCAAGCTCTTTACCTAAACGTAAACGAAGTGCACCTAAGCTATCTGCAACAACGCTTTTCTTATCTGCTACGAATAGTAATAAGTCACCAGCATCCGCTTCTAATGTACTCATTAACACGTTTGCATCTTCTTCACCGAAGAATTTCGCAATCGGTCCTTTTAAGCCGTCTTCTTCAACTTTAAGCCAAGCTAGACCTTTTGCACCGTATACTTTGGCGAATTCAGTTAATGCATCGATGTCTTTACGAGAGTATTTGCTCGCTGCACCTTTTGCGTTAATCGCTTTTACTTGTCCGCCGTTTTCTACAGCACTTGTAAATACTTTAAATCCACAACCTACTGCAAATTCAGATAGGTCTTTTAGTTCCATTTCAAAGCGTGTATCCGGCTTATCAGAACCAAAGCGAGCCATTGCATCAGCATATTTCATACGAGGGAATGGTGCACTAACTTCTACACCTTTTGCATCCTTCATGACTTTCGTCATCATACGCTCCATCATTTCTAAAATTTCATCTTGCGTTAAGAATGATGCCTCGATATCAATTTGCGTGAATTCCGGTTGACGGTCCGCACGTAAATCTTCGTCACGGAAACAACGTGCTACTTGATAGTAACGTTCAAATCCACCGACCATAAGAAGCTGTTTAAATAGCTGCGGAGATTGAGGTAATGCATAAAATTCACCATCATGCACACGGCTTGGTACTAAATAGTCGCGAGCTCCTTCTGGCGTGCTCTTCGTTAAAATTGGTGTTTCAACTTCTAAGAACTCTTCTGTATCTAAGAAGTTACGAATTGTTTTCGTTACGTCATGACGCATTTTGAATGTGTTGAACATTGCAGGACGACGTAAGTCTAAGTAACGATATTTTAAACGCACATCTTCTGATGCATCTGTATCATCAGCAATAATGATTGGCGTTGTTTTCGCTGCGTTTAATACATTTACTTTCGATGCTTGTACTTCAATACGACCAGTTGCCATATTATCATTAATTGCGCCTTCACCACGTTCAACAACTGTACCTTCTACGTGTAATACGTATTCGCTACGAATCGTTTCTGCTACTTCTAACGCTTCTTTTGATGTTTCAGGATTAAATACAACTTGTACGATACCTGTACGGTCACGTAAGTCGATAAAGATTAATCCACCTAAATCACGGCGTTTTTGTACCCAACCTTTTAATTGAACTGTTTGTCCAACCGCTTCTACTGTTACTTTCCCGCATGCATGTGTTCTTTCAGCCACTTTAAGTTCCCCCTATATTAATTTCTCTGCTACATATGAAGCAAATACATCTAACGCTACTTCTTCTTGTCCGCCTGTTGCCATATCTTTTAAGTTAATGATGCCTTTATCTAGCTCATCTTCCCCTAATACAGCTACGTATTTCGCATTTAAACGATCTGCAGATTTAAATTGTGCTTTCATTTTGCGATCTAAATAATCTTTTTCAACTGATAATCCAGCTTTACGAAGATCGAACGCAACTTTTGCAGCACGGTCTTTCGCTTTTTCACCAAGTGCTACAACGTAACAATCAATACTATGTTCAATTGGTAACTCAATATTTTCAGCCTTCAGTGCCATAATTAAACGCTCAATACTCATCGCAAAACCGATACCTGGCATTTCCGGTCCACCGATTTCTTGTACAAGTCCGTTATAACGGCCACCGCCACTTAATGTTGTGATGGCACCGAAACCTTCTGCCTCACTCATAATTTCAAAAACAGTGTGTTGGTAGTAGTCTAAACCACGTACTAAATTCGGATCTTTCTCAAATGGAACATCCATCATCGTTAGTAGTTCTTGTACTTTGTCGTAGTATACTGCTGAATCTTCGTTTAAGTATTCTGTAATAGATGGTGCCGTGCTCATTAATTCATGATTACGGTCCTTCTTACAGTCTAAAATACGAAGAGGGTTTTTTTCTAAGCGAGATTGGCAATCAGAACAGAATTCTCCGATGCGCGGCTCAAAGTGAGCAATTAACGCATCACGGTGTGCTTGACGACTCGCTGCATCACCTAAGCTATTTAATACAACTTTAATATTTTTTAAGCCCATACCGCGGTAAAACTCTACAGCAAGTGCAATTACTTCTGCATCAATTGCTGGGTCGTTACTACCAATTGCTTCAATACCGAATTGTACGAATTGACGATAGCGACCTGCTTGTGGTCTTTCATAACGGAACATTTGGCCGATATAGTATAATTTTGTTGGTTGTGTTGCATCACCGAACATTTTGTTCTCAACGTAAGAACGTACAACAGGTGCAGTACCTTCTGGACGTAATGTTAAACTACGCTCTCCACGGTCTTGGAATGAATACATTTCTTTTTGTACGATATCTGTCGTATCACCAACACCACGTAAAAATAGCTCTGTGTGCTCAAAAATTGGTGTACGAATTTCTTTATAATTGTAACGACGGCAAATGTCGCGCGCTTGCCCTTCGATATACTGCCATAACTCAACACTACCTGGAAGAATATCTTGCGTTCCGCGTGGGATTTGAATAGACATATTCAGTTCCTCCTCAAATTGTTTTAATCTTAATAAAAATAAAAAAACTCCCGCCTCTACTGTTTGAACAGTAGGGACGAGAGTATTATACCCGTGGTGCCACCCTAATTGAAGCACGTATGCTTCCACTTTTTTAATAACGCTTAAATTTGCGTTCATCTCTACTAAGCGTATAAGCCTTTCAAGTTGAAACCTACAGAGTGTCATTCAATCAGTCATCATGTAGAAATGTTTTCAGCCTAGGACATTTCTTCTCTTTCCATGTGTATCTCATTTACTCTCCTCTATCAACGGCTATATTCATATGTAAATATAAAATTACTATACGTTTGTTGAGTAGGATTGTCAAGTGCTCTAAGAGCGCTCAATTTGCTTCTTTAGGCGCTTTACATCTTGCAGTGAAATTCCGAACTCTGAAGCAAGCTCCATTGAAGTATTGTTTTGCTCTTTTGAAATAAAATCATGAAAATTCACGTTAAACAGTTGATTTGCACCATTTGTAACAGAATGCCCTTTTTCATTCATACGCATACGTATATCCCTCACATTCAATATGGATGTTTTACTTGTTATTGTTCCATATTGATGAAAGAGTTATACATAACTGAAAACAGCTATTGATTCCAAATAAAGTGAAACTTTAATGAATAGGGGTTTTGTCCATCGCCACTCATTATTAGCCCTCACTAATCAGGCTTTTACGAGCAGTGGATCTCCCACAAATAGCGGGATAAATGAACAAAACATACAACAATGTATAAAAAAGAGAGGATTATATAATCCCCTCTTCTTAAGCAACACTATTTACTATCCACAATTAAGGTCACCGGACCATCATTGATTAAAGAAACGTCCATCATTGCTCCGAACTGTCCTGTCTCCACATGCAGTCCTTGTTTACGAACTTCTTCATTAAAGAAATCATATAAATGTTCTGCATAATCAGGTTTCGCAGCATCCATAAAGTTTGGACGTCTTCCCTTGCGGCAATCTCCGTATAATGTAAATTGCGAAATAGATAGAACTTGTCCCTTCATATCAAGTACAGAGTGGTTCATCTTTCCGCTCTCATCTTCAAAAATACGTAGGTTTGCAATTTTTTCTGCGATATAAGTTGCATCTTTTTCTGTATCTTCATGCGTAATGCCAACTAGTAATGTTAAACCGAATGGAATTTGTCCTACAATCTCGCCATCTACTGTGACAGACGCTTCCTTTGATCGTTGTAAAACAACTCTCATCTTTTCTACACTCCCTATTAATGCATCATGCGTCGTACGGCATAAATTTCCGGAACACGTTTAATGCGCTCTACTACTTTTTTCAAGTGTTGTAAGTTTCGAATAGAAATCGACATGTTAATCGTTGCCATCTTATTACGATCACTTCTACCAGAAACAGCTGAGATATACGTCTTCGTTTCTGTAACAGCTTGTAATACTTCATTCAATAAACCACGACGATCATAGCCTGAAATTTCAATATCAACATTGTACTCAATTTCTTTTTCAGGACTACCTTCCCAATCTACTTCTAGTAAACGCTCCACCGCTTCTTCTGTATGCACATTGACGCAATCGCAACGGTGAATTGATACGCCTCGACCTTTCGTAATATAACCAACGATATCATCACCTGGAACTGGGTTACAGCATTTTGATAAACGAATTAACAAATTATCTGCACCACTTACCTTTACACCAGAATCCCATTTTCGAATTTTCATCGGTTTACGAACTTCTTTAACTTCAACGATGTCTTCTTCTTCACGTTGTTTACGGAACTTGTCCGTTAGTCGCGTAACAATTTGCGCTGCTGTAATTCCGTTATATCCAACTGCTGCAAACATATCTTCTTCATTTGCAAAGTTAAACTTCTCAGCGACACGTTTTAAATTATCAAGCGCTAATACTTCTTTCATCTCATACTCTAAGCCACGCACTTCTTTTTCAACAAGCTCACGGCCTTTTTCAATATTTTCATCTCTACGTTGTTTCTTAAAGAATTGACGTATTTTATTTTTCGCATGAGATGTTTGAGCAAGCTTTACCCAATCTTGACTTGGGCCATAAGAATGTTTCGATGTTAAAATTTCAATGATGTCACCCGTTTTTAATTTATAATCAAGGGTCACCATTTTCCCATTTACTTTTGCACCAATTGTTTTATTCCCAATCTCTGAATGGACACGATACGAAAAGTCAATTGGAACAGATCCAAGTGGTAATTCCATTACATCGCCTTTCGGTGTGAAGACGAATACCATGTCAGAGAACAAATCAATTTTTAATGATTCCATAAACTCTTCTGCATTAGAAGCTTCATTTTGCCATTCTAATATTTGACGGAACCAAGTTAGTTTCTTCTCTAATGTACCAGTTGTTTCTGCTGTTTTTCCTTCTTTATACGCCCAGTGTGCCGCGATTCCGAATTCTGCAATCTCATGCATTTCTTTCGTACGAATTTGCACTTCTAGCGGATCACCTTTTGGTCCAATTACAGTCGTATGAAGAGATTGATATAAATTTGCTTTCGGCATTGCAATATAATCTTTAAAACGACCTGGCATTGGTTTCCAGCACGTATGAATAATTCCAAGCACCGCATAGCAATCTTTAATACTATTCACAACGACACGTACAGCTAGTAAATCGTAAATTTCATTGAATTGTTTATTTTGCAATGCCATTTTACGATAAATACTGTAAATATGTTTTGGTCTTCCAGAAATCTCAGGTTGAATTGAAACTTCTTTTAATTTCTCACGAATACCAGTCATTACTTCATCTAAATATTCTTCACGCTCTGCACGTTTACGCTTCATTAAATTTACAATACGATAATATTGCTGTGGGTTTAAATAGCGGAGTGACGTATCCTCTAACTCCCATTTAATAGTACTAATTCCGAGTCTATGTGCTAAAGGTGCAAAGATTTCTAACGTTTCATTCGCAATGCGACGCTGCTTCTCTTGAGGCAAATGTTTCAATGTACGCATGTTATGAAGACGATCAGCTAGTTTAATTAAAATAACTCGAATATCTTGAGCCATTGCAATAAACATTTTGCGATGGTTTTCTGCTTGTTGCTGCTCATGGGATTTATATTTAATCTTTCCAAGCTTTGTAACACCATCGACAAGCATAGCGATTTCTTTATTAAATTCCCGTTCAATGTCTTCTAATGTAATTTCTGTATCTTCCACTACATCATGTAAGAAACCTGCCGATACTGTAGCCGGATCCATGTGTAAATCAACTAAAATACCTGCAACTTGAATTGGGTGAATAATATATGGTTCACCCGATTTTCTATATTGTTCGCTATGTGCATCACGCGCATATTCATAGGCACGTGCCACTAGCTCAATATCTCCATCCGCTAAATATTGACTTGCTTTCTCGAGTACCTGTTCAGCTGTTAGTACTTGCTCATTTGCCATCGAATCACCTTTTATTGAAAATTGACTTTATCTTTATTGAATAGAATAAATTATATTCTATCATTATAACCCAATGATTGTGAATTGTGAAAAGGAAAAGATTTTACTGACATTTCACCATGTTTTTTTGTGCAATTATACAAAAGTACCCGCTCCTCTCCAAGAGATTCACGGGTACTTTTTTATCACCGTAGTTTCACCTATATAATGATTAGTATTTTTCTAATACTAATACATCGTAACCATCTAACATTTTACGACCATCTAAGTAAGTAAGCTCTACTAAAAATGCAATTCCTGCTACAACTCCACCAAGTTCTTCAACTAGTTTAATTGTCGCTTCGATTGTTCCACCTGTAGCTAATAAGTCATCTGTAATTAATACACGTTGGCCTGGCTTAATTGCATCTTTATGGATTGTTAAAACATCCGTTCCATATTCTTTACCGTAGTCAACTGTAATTACTTCACGTGGTAATTTTCCTAATTTACGAACTGGTGCGAAACCTACTTCTAATGCATAAGAAACTGGGCAACCAATAATAAAACCACGCGCTTCTGGTCCTACTACAACATCAATGTCTCTTTTATTTGCATACTCAACGATTGCATCTGTTGCTGCTTTATATGCTTTTCCGTCGTTCATTAAAGGTGTAATGTCTTTAAACACAATACCTTCTTTCGGATAATCTGGTACAATTGCGATATGTTGCTTGAAATCCATATTTCTGAATCCTCCTCAGATATAAAAGGTTTGTAAATACAAATCCTTTACCCTAACTGTTCTACTTATTTATGATCACGAATCGTTTCAAACCATGTATATAGTTGCTGATATGTGCTATAAACCAATTCTTTCTCTAATTGTAAGTGGTTCATTTTCTCACGATATGTGTTCGATTCAATTAAATCACGCTTTTGTTTTTTGTCTGCCATAAAAATGACACCGTCTTTTATTGTAACAAATTCTAACTCAAAAAACACCTGTGTCATGAAATTTACTGTATCTTTTGACCAACCTTTATGACGACACAGTTGTTCCCCATATTGCCTTAAAGAAAATGGTGTTTTTTGGCTTAAGAAAGAATAGTACCATTTAAAATGTTCCCTCGTTGGGACCGTACTAAATAAATGATTATTCTCTTGATAAAATAGCGTGTAAATTCGAGCTGGGAATCCAGCCTTAAATACATCACCTAATTCATCTGTTCCTTTCGGCAAATCAAGTAGCACAATGTATTGATCATCAAAATGAGCTACCTCTGATGCATGCACGAGCTGTTCTTTATAGCCTTCTAAAGAAAATTTATTCAATACCTCTTCAGAAAAATACACCATTGTTATTTTTTCTTTCGGAAGTTCTGCTAAATTTGCTTCTACATTACGCATACTACGCCAGTCAAATAATTGCCATGCCTCTACAGCAATATCTTGCACCATTAATTGCGGCTTTTTAAAGTTATTCCATTCATTAATGGACACTTCTCCTACTACAGAAACCTTCGCAACTGGAGAGATTTCTTTCGCATAAGTACCAAATCCAAATCCAATCGTGTCCAGTGTTGCTTGTCCATCACGAAGAGCCATTTTCAAATGCGAACCATCAGATCCAATTGCACGGATACTTTCTAAGTCGGCATCTTTCACCGCAATACGCGGTTTCGGATTTCCTACGCCAAATGGCGCTAACTTTTGCATATCCTCAATCGCGGCAAGCGTTACATCCTCTACTTTACAAAATGCATCCACTGCTGTAATCGGAATAAAATCTTCTGCTGTTAAAATTACATCAGCTTGCTCATTTAACCTGCGTCTTAATTCATCCACATCATTCATATTAAGCGTCATTCCCGCTGCCATCGGATGACCTCCGAAATGCGGTAACAATTCACGGCAATCTGAAAGGTTTGCAAACAAATCAAATCCTGCAATACTACGAGCCGATCCCTTTGCTGTTTCTTTATGAGGATCAATGCTTAATACAATCGTCGGACGATAAAAACGTTCAACTAACTTAGAAGCGACAATTCCAATTACCCCTGGATTCCAACCTTCTTTTGCAAGGACTAATACTTTATTTTCTTCTGGCGGGAAATTATTTTCGACTTCAGCGATAGCTTCTTCAGTAATTTGCTTTACAATATCTTTTCGAAGTTTGTTCAGCTCATCAATTTCTTCAGCTAGCTCTTTCGCTTCCTCTGGATCTTCTGATAATAAAAGGTGTACAGCAGGTGTTGCATCTTCCAAACGACCAACCGCATTAATACGAGGTGCGAGTGAGAATCCGATGCTTTCTTCTGTAATTTCGCTTTGCGAAACGTTAGCGACTTTAAATAACGCCTTTAAACCGATATTTCGAGTCATTCGCATATGCTTCAGTCCACGCTGTACTAATAATCTATTTTCACCGTGAAGCGATACTAAATCGGCTACCGTACCGATTACTGCAATTTCCAACAAATGCTCTGGTACACGACCCAAAAGTGCATGTGCAACTTTAAATGCAACACCAACACCCGCTAAATAATGAAACGGATAAACACCGCCTTCTAATTTCGGATGAATAATCGCAAGTGCCTCTGGTAATTCTGGTGGTGGCTCATGATGATCTGTAATAATAAGATCTATTCCAAGTTCCTTCGCTACCTTCGCTTCATGTACCGCTGCGATACCAGTATCGACAGTAATAATTAGTGAGAACCCTGCACTGTGCGCCCAACGAAACGCTTCTTCATTTGGCCCATAGCCTTCAGTAAAACGATTTGGAATATAAAACTCTACTTCTGCACCTAATTCTTTGAGAGCAAGATATAACACAGTCGTACTACTTACTCCGTCCGCATCGTAATCGCCAAATATTAATATTTGTTCTCCATTTTCAATAGCTTTTTTCACACGTTCTACAGTCCGATCCATTCCTTCAAGTAAAAATGGATCATGAAATTCTTGATCTGCTGTATTTAAAAAGTCTACAATCTTATCTTCTGTATTTAAGCCTCTGCCAAGAAATAATGAAGTCACAAGAGGTGATAGTTGCAATTTATTTGCTAATTCACTCACTAGTTCCTCATTATATTCTTTTTCTTTCCAACGCGTCTTCGGTTGTAACACGAAATCACCCCTTAACCTATCCATTATACAAGACAGATTAAGGGGTGACAATATAATGCAAACTACGATTAGATATCTATATAATTAAATATCTGTTATGTTTAATTTGGAGAATACGGATTAATATGTACAAAAACGTTTTGTACGTTATCTTGTTTCATAAGTTTTTCTTTTACATGTTTTCCGATGCGGTGACCTTCTTCTACAGTGATATATGGATCTACAGATACTTTAATATCGACAATAACATAGTGGCCATGTTCTCTTGCATATAAAGAGCCGATTTTTTTCACACCTTCCACTTGAAAAACTGCCTCCCTAAGCGGAACAACATCTTCTTCATGCAGAACATGATCGAGCGTTGCATGAATAGCTTCTGCTCCAATACTCCACGCCATCTTAGCAACGAGAATTGAAACAAATAATCCCGCAATTGGATCGGCATATACAAGCCAATCTATACCTAACTTACCGCCGATAATAGCTGCACAAATGCCGATTAAAGCTGCAATTGAAGAAAACACATCCGAACGATGTTCATATGCATTTGCAATAATTGCAGCACTATTTATCCTCTTCCCTAATCGATATTTATACTGAAACATCCCTTCTTTCACTACAATCGAAAGAATAACTGCAAAAATCGTAATTCCTTTTGGTGGTTCCAAATCTTGTGAAAAAGCTTTTATAGACGAAATCGCTATCTCTATTCCAACAATAAATAATAATACCGCAACAATAATCGCTGAAATCGATTCCGCTTTACCATGACCATACGGATGATCTTCATCAGGCGGTTGCTTTGCCGCTCGTAATCCAAAAAGTACAGCTAACGAGCCAATTACATCTGATCCAGAATGCACTGCATCCGCTAAAAGTGCCTTACTGTTTCCAATATAACCAATTACCGCTTTTACAATCGCTAATATAATATTACCAACGATTCCGACAATAGCACCAAACTCGGCCTGTTTAAAACGTTCATCTTTTTCCATAATTGAAATCCCTTCTTTTCTTAACCTATCTTTTTATCCCGCTATTTGCGCCCCACCTCAAAATCCGGCAAATACAAGGAAGTTAGGTGGGAGATCAACTGCCCGTAAAAGCCCGATTGGTGAGGGCTAATAATAAGTGGGGATGAACAAAACCCCCCACTTATTAAAGTTTCACTTTATTTTAACAAAATCAGCGATAACATCACCACTTTATTCCATTTCATTCTTTCAAAAGTTGCTATCTTATTGTATCCACAAACGAAAAAAGAGATGCCTCATAATGAGACATCATCTTTTTTATACTTGCGGTTCAGGTTCTTCTTTCTCAACCTTCTTCTTGTTTTTTCCCCTTTTCAAACGACGGTTTTCAAGCATTAACCAAATTTGAGAAGCAACGAAAATAGAAGAGTACGTACCTACAACTAATCCAATTAATAACGCAAGTGAGAAGTTACGCAGTGATTCACTACCGAAAATAAGTAGTGCAATTACTGGGAACAACACTGTTAAAACAGTATTAATTGAACGACCAATTGTTTGGCGAATACTTGAGTTTACGATTTCTTCTAGGTCTTTTATGTCGCGAACTCGTTTTTTCTGTTTGTATAACTCACGGTTTCTATCAAACGTAACGATTGAGTCATTGATAGAGTAACCAATAATCGTTAATACCGCAGCGATAAACGTTAAGTCTACCTCTATCTGGAAAAGACTAAACACAACAATCATAACGAACGCATCATGTAATAATGCGATTACTGCAGATACTGCGTACGTAAGACGGAAACGAATACTTACGTATAAAACGATTACTGCAGAAGCAATTAATACTGCGATAAATGCATTTCGTGCAATCTCTTTACCGATTGTCGGTGAAACTGTACTTACATTCGGATCTGTACCGTATTTATCGTGGAAGAATGTTTTTGTTTTCGCAATTTCATCTTTTGATAGAACACCTAATGTACGAACTGCGAAACCTTTATTGTCATCTCCAGTCGGTACAATATTTTCTTCCTTCACATCGATGTTCAATTCTTTAAAATCTTTATGAACATCAGACACAGTAACTGCTTGTTTTGATTGCAAGTCGATACGTGTCCCACTTGCAAAGTCAATACCAAGATTCATTTTGAAAATCGGTAATATAATTGCCCCAGCAATTACGACTACAATTGAGAATAAGAAGAATTTATGACCGATATTTACGAAGTTAATACGATCAAATCTCGTTGGCGGATGTACTACACCTTTTGTTAATGGAATAATATCCTTTTCCTTAACACCAAAGTAAGATTGTTTTTTATCGAAGTAACGGCTCTTTACAAGTAAACCTAGTAAGAAACGAGTACCGAATACGTTCGTAATGAAACCGACTAAAATACTAACAATTAAACTTGTTGCGAAACCTTTTACAGAGCTATTACCGTAAGCAAATAATACACCCGCTGCTGCAATCGTTGTAATGTTCGCATCTAAAATTGTTGCTAATGAACGATGGTTACCAGCACGAAATGCTGACATCATTGACTTACCAATTTTCAGCTCTTCCTTTAACCTCTCGTACGTAATAATATTCGCATCTACTGCGATACCTACCCCGAGCACTAATGCCGCAATACCTGGCAACGTGAGAACCGCATGCATCCAGTTAAAGACAAGTAATGTAACGAAAATGTATAAACCTAACATAATAACCGCTACAAGCCCTGGTAAACGGTAGAATACAAGCATGAATAAGAAGATAATAGCAATACCGATTGCACTAGCGAAAATCGTTTGCTCTAATGCTTGTTGACCAAATTTTGCTCCAACAGATGTTGAATACATTTCTTTTAAATCAACAGGAAGTGCACCTGCATTTAATAAAGATGACAGTTCTTTCGCACTTTCAACTGTAAAGTTTCCACCTACGATAGATACTTCAGCTTGATTAAATACTTGTTCTACTGTTGCCGCTGATAAAAACTTTGGATTCGGTTTTGCAGATTCTGCTTTATACGAATCTTTTCCTTCTTCAAAATCAAGCCAAATTACCATTAAATTCGTTGGTGGTGGCATTTTTGAAATCTTCTCTGTTACTTCACGGAATTTTTCAGCGCTTTTTAACGTAAGTCCAACACTTGGACGACCTTTATCATCAAATGTTTGCTTCGCTCCGCCGCCTTTTAAATCCGCTCCATCCATAAGAAGGTTGTCATCTACATCACGGAATGTTAATTTCGCTTGCGTTGATAACATTTCACGTGCTTTTTGCTGATCTTGTACACCAGCAAGCTGCACACGAATTCGATCCTGTCCTTCGATTTGAATGTTCGGCTCACTTACACCGAGTGCATTGACACGATTTTCAAGAGCACCTACTGTACTTACAAGTGCCTCTCGGTCAATTTTATCACCTTTTTTGGCTGGTTTTACTTCATACAGAATTTCAAAACCACCGCGAAGGTCTAGTCCTAGACTAATTCCTTTTGCTATGTCTTTTCCTGCCGCACCAATTACGCCACCGATTAATAAAACGATGAGGAAAAAGGCGGCAATTCTTGTACCACGCTTTGCCATATGTACCCTCTTTCTGCTACTAACACTTTCAATAAATCTCTTACGATTCATTTTCGCACGTGTGCATACGCCTAGTTAGTAGACTTACTTTCTATAAAATACATGTATTTCCGCTAGTTCATCACTAGCTGTGTCGGTAAGCTTTTCACAATACCTACACTATTCATTATTTATTTTCCCTCTTCACTACCTCCTTTATATATAATCTTAGACATAATTAATTCCTCTTTATCAATACCTATCATTATACTGCAAAAGGAAGAACAAACCAATTACAGCCGGTTATTTATTTTCATATTCATCAAACGACCAAAGTGGCGCTTGATATGCTTCAACAGTTAAATAATTCATATATTCATTAGTACTTACTCTTAATACATCATTTACTAATTCATATAACCTAACATCACTATCTATCTTTTTCCACTTTTTCGCCTTGAGAAACTTCCAAATATCATTATCTGTCACTCGGTCGTAACCGAACAACTGAAACTCTTCTACTTTACTTTCTAAAACGACTTGTAACTGTCCGCGGTATGATTCTACCAAAGCCTCTTTATCCAACATATATAACATCTCCTTCTTATTTCAGCACGAAAAGTCGCTTTTAATCCCGCTCTAATGGACAGTAATAACTTCTTTCAAGAGTACCATTCATACTTCACTCTCTTAAATGCTTGTCATTCTTGTCTCATACGTGCATATAAATTATTGTAAATCATTCCATTGATTTTGAGAAGGTAGGAGAAGAGTATGACGAGACAAAGCTTTTTAAAAGGCGCATTTATTTTAATGATAGCCGGTTTTATTACAAAAATCCTTGGATTTATTAACCGCATTGTAATGGCACGTATTTTAGGAGAAGAAGGCGTTGGCCTTTATATGATGGCTGTCCCCACCTTCATTTTAGCAATTACATTAACACAAATTGGCCTTCCTGTTGCGATTGCAAAATTTGTAGCAGAAGCGGAAGCAGTGAACGACAAACAAAGAGTTAAAAAAATATTAACCGTCTCCCTAGCTGTTACATCCTTTATTAGTATCATTTTAACAATTGGTATTATGCTACTCACACCTATTTTAGCAAAAACATTATTAACAGATGAAAGAACTTACTATCCATTAATGGCTATTTTACCTGTCGTCCCCGTTATTGCAGTTTCTTCCGTTTTACGTGGTTATTTCCAAGGGAAACAAAACATGAAGCCGAGCGCTTACGCTCAAGTCATAGAACAAGTTGTCCGCATTACAATTATCGCTGTATGCATTCGGTTATTTTTACCTTACGGCGTAGAATATGCTGCAGCCGGTGCTATGCTATCAGCTGTTCTTGGCGAAGTTGCATCTTTATTATTTTTACTTACTTTATTCCAGCGCGAAAAACATTTATCTATACGCTCTGGTTTTTTCACTACGGTAAAGGAGAGCAAAAATACATTTTATTCTCTTATGGATATCGCACTTCCAACTACAGGAAGCCGTTTAATCGGTTCCGTTTCATATTTCTTTGAACCTATCGTTGTTATGCAAAGCTTAGCAATTGCCGGGGTTGCCGCTTCTGTCGCAACACAGCAATACGGTATATTGAACGGTTACGCCTTCCCGCTTCTATCACTACCTGCCTTTATTACATACGCTCTTTCTACAGCACTCGTCCCATCAATTAGCGAGGCAATGGCAAAGAGACAGCACAAATTAGTGGAACACCGTTTACAACAAGCCCTTCGAATTTCCTTAATTACTGGTGGATGGTCAGTCGTTATTTTATATGTATTTGCTTCACCCATCTTAACGCTTATGTATGGATCGGACAGTGCAACAGCGTTCATCCAACTTCTTGCACCTTGCTTTTTATTTCATTATTTTCAAAGCCCACTTACATCTGTGTTGCAAGCTTTAAACTTAGCAAGAGCTGCAATGATGAACACATTTATTGGCGCTATCGTGAAATTAATCGTTATTTTTGTACTAGCTTCAAAGCCAGAGTTTCAAATGATGGGAGTTGCCCTCGCTATTGCAGCAAATATAGTGACCGTAACATTCCTTCACTATGCTACTGTTTTAAAGAAAATTAAATTTACCATTTATGCAAAAGACTATATTTTTGGAGGACTTGCCATCGGTATTGCAGGCGCCTTCGGTTTTTACCTTCATAAGTATATTATTTTCTCTCATTCACTTGGCGTACAAACATTATGGGAAATCACTTTAACAACAATCGTTTATATTTTCCTCCTCTTTGCTTTCAAACTCATTCGAAAAGAAGAATTAAGTCGTCTCCCTATCATTCGGAAACTTTCATTTTTGAAGTAAGCAGGCTTGCCATTCAAAATGGTAAGCCTCTAATTTTCTTTCAAATCAACGAAAAACTGTCCATTTTGAAAACTACAATATAAAATCTGTTTCACATCTTTATAACCTAAGTTATTCAGTTTCTCAACGAGCCACCCATCTGTATGTTCGATCATTTGCAAATGATTGTATTGAATTTCTCCATCAATAATTAGTGGGAGTGTAAAAATTGGTGTATCATTTTTGCTCTTTTTACTTTTTTGTTTTTGAAAGACAGATAACTTTCCAGATGGTTCTAAAATAGCGTATTCTACATCACGCACATCTCCGATTCCTTGCTCACGTAGTTGCATCAATAAATCATCTATGTTATATCGCTGCTTCCGCATCTTTTTTTCATCAATTTTACCTGCATTCACAAGAATCGCAGGCTCCCCTTCTATTAAATGCCGAAAACGCTGGAACTTTAAAGAAATGACCGACAAAATGATTTGTATACACATAAGAAAAGTCATTGGAACTAATTGATGCCAAAGTGATTTATCTGTATTTTCAATTGCCACTACAGCCATTTCACCTAGCATAATGAATACAACTAAATCTAATACACTTAATTCTCCAATTTCACGTTTACCCATAAGACGAAAAATAATTAAAATGATTATATATAAAAGCATTGTTCGTCCGATTATTGATACCCATTCCATTTCTACATCCCCTTTTTTTACTTATAGGCTCCCCTACAAAAAAGAAACTAGTCTAACTTAAACAAAATGAAAATATGCTTGTATTAAAAAGGGGGAATGCATAATGGATGGAACGAAAAAATTATCGAGCGCAATCGGCTTCGGTATTATTACCCTATTAATCCTCGCATCTATTACAAGTATGGTCATGGCTCTTTTATTAAAATTTACGAATATTAATGAAGGGACATTAGTAATTATTATTTTTATAATAGCCCTTCTGTCTATGCTTATATCTGGATTTATTGCTGGTAAAAAGGCACAAGGAAAAGGATGGCTAGTAGGTTTCACAACAGGCCTTACATTCGCTATTCTCGTCTTTCTCGTTAACTATTTAGGCTTCTCTCAAACTTTATCGAACTCACAGTTACTCTACCAATTAGCATTAATGGGTGCGAGTACACTCGGAGGTATTTTCGGTGTAAATATGTCAAAACAAAATAGTTAAAAAAAGGCCCTGCACATTTCATGCAGGGCCTTCATCATTAGTTTTTCACAACTTCACGAATCGCATTGCGATCGAAAGTTAAGTGTGCACCACCAGATTTAACAACAATTTTTGTTTCATCCACTGATTCGATTGTAGCGTGTAAACCACCGATTGTTACGATAGCATCACCTTTTTTGATTTCATTTTGCATTTGTGCAACTGCTTTTTGACGCTTTTGTTGCGGGCGAATTAATAAGAAATAGAAAATCGCAAACATCGCAACAATCATAACGATATTCATCATACCTGCATTCATCTTGTGTTCCTCCTTTTAAATTATGTATTAGAAGTTTTTAGCATTCGGTTTATTAAAGCCATACTGTTCAAAGAACTCTTCGCGGAAATCGCCAAGACGGTCTTCACGAATAGCTTGTCTCACCTGCTCCATTAAGTTTAACAGAAAATGAAGGTTGTGATAAGACGTTAAACGAATTCCGAACGTTTCATCACATTTCATTAAGTGACGAATGTACGCACGAGAATAGTTTTTACATGTGTAGCAATCACAGTTCGGATCAAGCGGCCCGAAGTCTCTAGCGAATTTCGCATTTTTCACAACTAAGCGGCCTTCACTTGTCATACATGTACCATTTCGAGCGATACGAGTTGGAAGTACACAGTCAAACATATCAACACCGCGAATCGCACCATCAATTAACGAGTCAGGAGAACCTACACCCATTAAGTAGCGTGGTTTATCATCAGGAAGAAGTGGTGTTGTAAACTCAAGAACACGATTCATAATATCCTTCGGTTCACCAACAGATAGACCGCCTATAGCATAGCCAGGGAAGTCCATTGAAACAAGATCTTTCGCACTTTGACGACGAAGCTCTTCAAACTCCCCGCCCTGTACAATACCGAATAAACCTTGATCTTGTGGACGTTCATGCGCCTTTAGGCAACGCTCTGCCCAGCGGCTTGTACGCTCTACAGACTTTTTCATGTATTCAAAAGTAGCAGGGAACGGTGGACACTCATCAAATGCCATCATGATATCTGAACCTAATGCATTTTGGATTTCCATCGCTTTTTCTGGAGATAAGAATAATTTATCGCCATTTAAGTGATTGCGGAAATGAACACCTTCCTCTTCAATGCGTCGGAAATCACTTAAGCTAAATACTTGGAATCCACCTGAATCCGTTAAGATTGCACGATCCCAGTTCATAAACTTATGCAAGCCACCTGCTTCACGAATAATTTCGTGGCCTGGACGTAGCCATAAATGATACGTATTGCTTAAAATAATGCCAGAATCCATTGCTTTTAATTCTTCTGGTGACATTGTTTTAACTGTTGCAAGTGTACCAACTGGCATAAATGTCGGTGTATCAAATGAGCCGTGTGGCGTGTGCACTCGACCTAAACGCGCACCCGTTTGTTTACAAGTTTTAATAAATTCATAACGAATTGCTGTCATAATTTACTCCTTTTATTTGTTTCTCATTTTAGCGTGAGATGCAACGAACATCGCATCACCGAAACTAAAGAAACGATATTTTTCTTTTACTGCTTCATTATAAGCATGAAGTACATTATCTCTATTTGAAAATGCACTTACAAGCATAATTAATGTTGATTTCGGCAAATGGAAGTTTGTAATTAAACCATCAATTGCTTTAAATTCATATCCTGGGTACATAAAAATATCTGTCCAGCCAGAAGCTGCGCAAAGCTTACCACTATGATCTGTCGCAATCGTTTCTAACGTACGTGTTGATGTCGTACCTACAGTAATAATACGGCCGCCATCCTCTTTCACGCGGTTTAATAAAGCCGCAGTCTCTTCAGACATATGGTAATACTCTGCGTGCATATGATGCTCTTCAATAGTATCTGCAGAAACTGGTCTAAATGTTCCAAGTCCTACATGGAGTGTAATGAATGCTAACCCGACGCCTTTTTGCTTCAATTTCTCAAGTAACTCTTCTGTAAAGTGAAGGCCAGCCGTCGGTGCTGCTGCTGAACCGATTTCCTTCGCATATACCGTTTGATAACGATCGCGATCTTCTAGCGTCTCTTTAATATATGGAGGAAGTGGCATTTCTCCAAGCTCGTCTAAAATTTCATAAAAGATGCCGTCATATGAAAACTCAAGTTGACGCCCACCTTGATCTGCTGTTCCAATGCAAGTTGCTTTTAACTTTCCTTCACCAAAAGAGATGACAGTTCCTTCTTTTACACGCTTCGCTGGCTTTATAAGCGTTTCCCACTTATCGCCTTCCTCTTGTTTCAAAAGAAGCACTTCAATGTGTGCACCTGTATCTTCTTTCACACCGTGCAAGCGAGCTGGCATCACTTTCGTTTCATTTAAAACTAAGCAATCCCCCTCTTGTAAGTAAGAAAGAATGTCCGTAAAATGTTTATGCTCAATATCTCCTGTTTCACGGTCTAACACCATCAATCTTGATGTTTCACGCTCTTCAAGCGGAATTTGTGCAATGAGTTCTTCTGGTAAATGAAAATCAAACAGATTAATATCCATAACTGTATCCACCTATTTCTTATTTGAATCGATTTATTATATACATAATGAAAGATAATGCAATACTTAACACAATACATGTAATGATAGGAAAATAAAAGGTAACGTTACCTTTTTTCACAAAAATATCGCCTGGAAGCCTTCCTATGAACTTCCAAGCTAATCCAACAACAATGAGCAAAATACCAGCTGTAATAAGCAGCTTTGGCATCTCCGTCATACTTTTGGCATCTCCATTCCGAAATGCTCATATGCAAGCGGTGTTACGATCCGGCCTCTTGGCGTTCTTTGTAAAAAGCCAATTTGTAATAAATACGGTTCATACACATCTTCAATCGTATGCGATTCTTCTCCAATCGTTGCTGAAACAGTTTCTAATCCAACTGGACCACCGCGGAACTTTTCAATAATACCAAGCAGTAATTTATGGTCGATATGATCAAGTCCTAATTTATCTACTTGTAATAGTTCTAACGCCATTTGTGTAATTTCCATCGCAATCGTTCCGTCACTGCGAACTTGTGCGAAGTCACGTACACGTCGTAATAGACGATTCGCAATACGAGGTGTACCACGGGCACGTCTTGCAATTTCTAATGCTGCTAACGAATCTATTTCAACTTCAAACACTTCTGCTGTACGTTCTACAATCGCAGAAAGCTGATCTACTGTATAGTACTCTAATCGTGAAAGTACACCGAAACGGTCACGAAGTGGTGCTGATAATGCACCTGCACGCGTCGTTGCCCCAACTAGCGTAAATGGAGGTAAATCTAGACGTACAGAGCGAGCTGACGGTCCTTTCCCAATAACGATATCAAGGCAAAAGTCTTCCATCGCTGGGTATAGCACTTCTTCAATAGATCTATGCAAACGATGAATTTCATCAATAAATAATACATCTCCTGGCTGAAGCGCTGTTAATACAGCTGCTAAATCTCCTGGTCTTTCAATTGCGGGACCTGACGTCGTTCGAATGTTAACACCCATTTCATTGGCAATAATATTCGCAAGCGTCGTTTTACCAAGTCCAGGTGGGCCATATAAAAGTACGTGATCTAACGTTTCTTCACGCATTTTCGCCGCTTCAATAAACACTTCTAAATTATGTTTCGCTTTATCTTGGCCAATATACTGACGGAGCGTCTGTGGCCGTAATGAATACTCTAAATCCGCATCTTCGTATCCAGATTCCCCTGAAAGGAGACGTTCGTCCATTATACTCACCTCTTACCATTTAGTAAAAGACTAAGTGCCTTTTTAATATATTGATCCGTCGTTAGTGATTCTTTTAATAACTCTGGTACAACGCGAGAGACTTCTCGTTCTGCATAGCCAAGTGCACGCAGTGCTTCCAGTGCTTCATCAAGTTCAACTGATGAACCTTTCTTCGTATCAAAACTTTCAGTATCTGAGAACAAATCAACAAACGCATCTGGTACAACATCTGCTAGTTTTCCTTTTAAATCTAAAATCATTTGGCGCGCTGTTTTCTTTCCGACGCCTGGGAACTTCACTATGAACTTCTCATCTTCATGTTCAATCGCTTGAACGACCTGTCCGGTTTGACCAGAAGCTAAAATTGCAAGAGCACCTTTTGGTCCAATCCCCGATACACCTAACAATTTTGTAAATAATAAACGCTCTTCACGTGTTTTAAACCCGTAAAGTGCCATAATATCTTCTCTCACATAGTGATATGTATAGACACGGATTTCTTGCTTACTTCTTTGAAATACATACGGATTTGGTGTGAAAATTTGATAACCAATTCCATTATGGTCAATTACGACATATTCCGGTCCTACATACTCCACGTAACCTGTAACATATTCAAACAAAATACGATCTCTCCCTCTCAAATCATGTATTCCATTTTAACATATTTAACAATAGAAAAGCGAGACTGCCCCAACAAATGTTCCCCGTTTACAATTTCCGTTTTTTTCTATTGACATAAATACAAAAAGAACATTAATATACAGAAGTCGATAATGATTATCAATATTAATTAAAGGGGTTACATCAGGATGAAACAAAAGCTATTTATTTTATTTACTATTATGCTAGTTGTTCTTTCTATCGTTGGCTGTTCTTCTCAAAAAGAAGAAGCAAAAGCAAAAGAACAACCGAAAACAAAAGTTGTAAAACATGCTAAAGGGGAAGCAACAATTCCAGCTAATCCAAAGAGAATTGTTGATTTATCTGGATCAACAGAGGAATTATTAATCCTTGGACATAAACCTGTTGGCACAGCAAACACATATAAAGATAAAATCCAAAATCACTTAACGGACAAGCTAGACGGTGTAAAGGCAGTCGGCTGGTACTGGGCACCTAAAGTTGACCTAGAGGCTGTTACAGCTTTAAAACCAGACTTAATTATTTTAAACAATCGTCAATTGAAAATTTATGATCAACTAGAAAAAGTGGCACCGACAGTTGTTCTAGAAACAAATCTAGAAGACTGGCGCGGTAAGTTTAAAGAAGTAGGTAAACTATTTGGCGAAGAAAAGAAAGCCGACAAATGGATTGCAGATTACGATAAAAAAGCAGACTCTTTATCTAAAAAAATTAAAGAGAAAACAAAAGATGAGAACTTTATGTTCGTTGCAGTAACACCACAAAACTTCCGTGTATACGGTAGCTTCGGATATGGTGACATCATCTTTAACGACTTAAAACTTCCAGCAACAAAAGGTACAGATTTAAAACAAACGATGGCACAAGTATCACTAGAAGGTCTTGTTGCATTCCAGCCTGATCAAATGTTTATTGTAAACTTCGGCGGAGAAGCTGATAAAGTGTACGAAGACTATAAAAACAGTGCGGTTTGGAAAGATAATAAAGCAGTAAAAAACAATCACGTATATGAAGTATCGAATGAAATCTTCAATACGAAAGCATTCAATCCAATCGGAAAAGATATGCTAATTGATGAAATCGCAAAAGAGATTTTAGCTAAGAATAAATAAGAAAAAAAGCAGCTCACCCTGAGCTGCTTTTTTTCTTATTTTGCACTGCGTATTGCTTCATTTTTTCGATTGTCTTTACAAAACCTTCTTTTGATTTTATGCGAATACCACGTTTCAATTCCGCACGCTCATAACTTTCAAGCTTTTTCATATCAATTTGAAAGAAGGAATGGATCGCGTTATCACTTTTCGGTACCCCTTTAAAAATTTGCAATATCCCTTCCTCTGAAACACCAAAATAACCGCTCGTTTTCAGTAAAGGAGAAATATCATCAACTTTCCTTTGTAATACGATTTGCACATCATCACGATCAACAAGTTGCCATTCTTTATATTGCTGCAAAAACTTTTCTAAATCCGCTACTTTTTCTGTCAGTATTTCCTCGCTTACTTCTCCATCAACATACATACGCTCTAATAAAATTGTAACCTCAGGTACTTTTTCTGTTATTTCTGCCCTCACATCGGATCCATAAGCTAAGCAAAACATCACAACAAAAGCTTGCACTGCAATTAGCATCCATTTCATTTCCGTTCACCTCTTCTAGGCAAAATCATACTTTCATTTGTAGCTTTTCCGGAAATGGGGGTTTTATCCATATAAACAATAGCATTAAATTTCTAAGGAAAATAAAAAATGCAGATAAGGGTTAATCCTCATCTGCATGTATCATTTACTTTTATATAAAATGAAAGACGCCTGCAAAGCAGGCGTCTGATGCGTTTACGGCGAAAGACCAGGCGACCACATTCGCGTGTTTAGCACTTAAGCATATCTCTCGACTTACGTAAATTAGCTCATCGCTTTGCTAATATAACATTAACAAGGTAGAAGCGCAATATATTTCTAAATATATTTTTCTTCCTCTTTCAACCAATTGAAATCTATGTAAATTATAAATTGATTAATGCAATATATATGTTACAATTGATACTATAAATATAAACAGGGGATGAATGCTTTGAAAAAAATTAAAGATGAACGCCTCATACTTCAAACGTTAAAAAACATACGTATTGCCTTTCTTTTTCAATCAATTGGTATAATCGGAATTTTAGGCTATATCGGATTCACAGAAGGAATGGATCAAATTACGAAATCTCCATTGTGGTTATTATTTATTCTTACAAGTATTGTACTTAGTTATTTACAGTTAAGCGTTTCTATCGATGTAGAAGAAAGCGAAAAGGAAATAAAGTTAACTCCTTATTACAAAATTATTTTACGCTCTCTTATTGTAGGAATTATCATAGCTATTATTTATATCATTTTCAGTCCAGAAAGACCTCTATTTGAAGCTATTTTAACAGGTGGTATTCTCTTCATATGCTTTTTAGCGTCTTACTCCGTTAGTTATTTTATAACAAAACGCCGTTTACAAGACGATGATGAATAAAGAGGAAGGGCTAGCCCTTCCTCTTTAATTTGTTATCGCATAGTACCAGTCAGGCCGTAACGAATGTCTCGGAACATATTTGTTATGTCACGATTAAAATCGTTTGTAGCTGTGCCGTTACGTAAACGCGTACTCATTGCATCGACACGAGTAAACATGTCATTTCTTACAGAAACATATACGTTTCTATTTCCAACTTCATTCACAACAGCTTGACGAATTTCGTTCGCCATCGCTGTTTCATTCGTCGCTGTATTACGTGGTTTTACCGCAATCGCTACATCGTTTCCATATACAACTGTAGAAACTCGGTCTACGTTATTCATACGTTTCACACGATTCGTAATTTTCTCCGCAGTTTTACCATCATTGTTAATGTATGAATTGTTCATTGTAATATTACGAGTTGGATGTGGATTAGCAATTTGCCCATTGTAATTTACATCACGGTAATAATTATTATATCCTGTATCGTTACGACCGTTTCTATATGTTACATAATCTGTAGAACGATCGTTACGCGCTACATTATCACGATACTGGTGTGTATCATTATAAGATGTACGCTCGTAATTATAGTTACGTCCATCCATCGCATTATTATCTTTTGGTGTACCACATGCAGCTAATGCACTGGTAACTAACAAAGAAGCAGCAATAACTTTTACTTTCGTATTCAATACAAAAACCCCCTCTGTTAGAATGAACTTCTCTTTCGAAAAGCTCCCCCTTATGATGAGTAACAGAGAGGTTTTTTACACTGTTAATATTTCACTAGGAATTTTCTAACACTTAATGTAAATTCACCATATTCCTAACTATCACGAATACAAAAAAGGTGGGAATAACCCCACCTTTTTTTAAACTTCCTCTTCGTCCTCTTCTTCTGAAACTGGTTCTCCAAATACGTTTGGTGGGTCCGGCTGATAATACATCGTTCCTGGCTGTGGTGCATATGCTGGCTGAGTTGGTTGATAATATAAAGGATTAGCATATTGTGGTCCACCCGGTTGTGGACTATATAACCTACTTTCTCCTCCGCATCCACAATCTTCTTCACCTTGCACGAGTGGCGGCATATTATTATCCATTGGCATCATATTTGGATTTGGCATAGAAGTATATTGCGGTGCCATTTGTTGATACGGCATTTGATTGTATGGATTTTGTTGCTGATATTGCGGATATGGCGGCATCATTGGCTGTTGATATGGCATCATGTTTGGCATTTGATTGTTATCCATTATCGGCATCATGTTTGGCATTTGATTGTTATCCATTATCGGCATCATGTTCGGCATTTGATTGTTATCCATCATCGGCATCATGTTCGGCATTTGATTGTTATCCATTACTGGCATCATATTTGGCATTTGATTGTTATCCATTATTGGCATCATATTTGGCATTTGGTTGTTATCCATTATCGGCATCATGTTTGGCATTTGATTGTTATCCATTATCGGCATCATATTTGGCATTTGGTTGTTATCCATTATCGGCATCATATTTGGCATTTGGTTGTTATCCATTATCGGCATCATGTTTGGCATTTGATTGTTATCCATTATCGGCATCATGTTCGGTATTTGATTGTTATCCATTACTGGCATCATGTTTGGCATTTGATTGTTATCCATTATCGGCATCATGTTTGGCATTTGGTTGTTATCCATTATCGGCATCATGTTTGGCATTTGATTGTTATCCATTATCGGCATCATGTTTGGCATTTGATTGTTATCCATTATCGGCATCATGTTCGACATTTGATTGTTATCCATTATTGGCATTATATTTGGCATTTGATTGTTATCCATTATTGGCATTATATTCGGCACTTGAATATTAGGCGGTATTACTTGCGGGATAATAACACTTTCTTTTGATACGTTTGGTGAGACTATGCTTCCTATATTTTCTTTCTTCACTTGTGGCGAGACTATGCTTCCTACATTCTCTTTCTTCACTTGCGGCGACACTATATTCCCTACATTCTCTTTCTTCACTTGCGGCGACACTATATTCCCTACATTTTCTTTTTTCACTTGCGGCGACACTATATTCCCTACATTCTCTTTCTTCACTTGCGGCGACACTATATTCCCTATATTTTCTTTTTTCACTTGCGGCGACACTATATTCCCTACATTCTCTTTCTTCACTTGCGGTGACACTATGTTTCCTATATTGTCTTTTTTCGTTTGCGGAGAAATGACATTGTTAGGTTTCATTTTATTAATTTGAGGAGCAATTAACTCGCTTCCCTTTTTTATTACATCTGAAATTTTATATTCTTTTTTCGCTTTAATTGGTGGTTGCGGTGGCTGTGGTAACACATTGATAGAAAATTTAGTGTTTTCTTTCGTAGTAGGTTTTAGTTTTTCTACTTTCTCTACAACAGGTGGTTTTTGAATGACAGGCGGCTTTTCAACTGGCTTCTCTTTTTGAATCGGAATTTCTTTTTGCACTTCTTTTTGTGGCTTCACTTGCACTTCCTTTTGCGGCTTCACCTGTATTTCCTTTTGCGGCTTCACTTGCATTTCCTTTTGCGGCTTCACCTGCATTTCTTTTTGCGGTTTTATCTGCATTTCTTTTTGCGTTTGTTGCATAGCTGGTTGTTGTGTAATAGGTGTTGATTGATACGTGATCTCATCTTCATCTTCTATTGCAAGTGGCGTTGGTGTTGATGCAAACTCTTTTTGCTGCACCTCTTTTACATATTGTTTCGGGGGCGCTGAACCCGATCCAGTTTGTTGTTTCACATGAACGCTATGCGATGGCACTTTAATTTTCATCCCTGGCATAATTAGGTCTGGATTACTAAGCTGTGTATTTGTTTTTTTTAGCGTTTCAAAATCCACTCCGTACTTTTTTGCAATTTTCCAAAGGGTCTCCCCTTTTTGCACGATATGAATTTTCAAATTTTCCCCCTCCTGTATAACTTATCTATAAGTAAAAACACTTTGAAGTAACACTTTCTAAACAACATTAACTTCTTTTACTTTTATCACTTCTTCTATTTTCAATATGATTCGAAGTGGAATAAGCATAGAAAAACCGCAATGATTTCCTCAACACAATGTATGCCTATTTCATCCTTGTTATGATTATATGTACGAAAAAAAGCAACGGAAATCCCGCTGCTTTAAACGCGCTCTAACATACGATTTAATGCAAGAACTGCCTCTTCTGTTACTTGTTTCTCTACACGAATAACGTTAATTTGTTCTCCTCTTTCTATGTTCTCAAGTGCCCATAACAGGTGAGGTAAGTCAATTCGGTTCATCGTTAAGCAAGGACACATAAACGGATTTAGCGAAATAATTTCTTTATCTGGATGTTGCTGAATAATTCGGTTCACTAAATTCATCTCTGTACCAATCGCCCACTTACTTCCCGCCGGAGCTGCTTCAATCATATCAATAATATATTTCGTTGATCCTGCATAATCAGAAGCAGCAACCACTTCATAACAACATTCAGGGTGAACAATAATATTCATATCCGGATGATTTTCCCGCACATTTTCAATATTTTTCACAGTGAAGTTTTGATGAACAGAACAATGGCCTTTCCATAAAATCACTTGAATTTCTTCTATATCTCCATCGTACTCTAATGAATCTGTATGCGGGTTCCACACTGCCATTTTTTCTAACGGAATACCTAAATCATACGCTGTATTTCTTCCTAAATGTTGGTCTGGTAAAAAGACGAGACGCTCTTTTTGTGTAAACGCCCAAGACACCATTTGTTTTGCATTAGAAGAGGTTACTGTTGCCCCTCCATTACGACCACAAAACGCTTTGATCGCAGCTGTTGAATTTACATACGTTAATGGAATCATCGTATCCCCAAATAATTTCGCGAGCTCTTTCCACGCTCTTTCTGTTTGTTCAATATCTGCCATATCTGCCATAGAACAGCCGGCACGCATATCTGGTAAGATGACAATTTGATCATCTGTCGTTAACATATCTGCCGTTTCTGCCATAAAGTGCACACCACAAAACACAATATATTTTGCCTCTTTATTATTCGCTGCAACTTGCGCGAGTTGCAGTGAGTCCCCTGCTGCATCTGAAAATTGCACCACTTCATCTTTTTGATAATGATGTCCTGGAATAAATAGTAATGCCCCCATTTTTTCTTTAATTTCACGGACACGCTCTTCCATCTCTAATGTAGACATCGTTTGATAACGCTCTGGTAACATTACTTCAATTGGCTGAACTTTCTCTAAAATACCCATTTATGATTCTCCCCCTCTAAACCACTCTCATTAGGCCTCAATATTAAAACTAATATCAAGTGCTTTCACTGAATGTGTTAACGCTCCAAGTGAAATATAATCTACCCCTGTTTTTCCGTATTTTGATAAATCTTCAATTGTAATACCACCTGAAGCCTCCGTAACGATGGCACTTGGTACAATTTTTGAAAACTCACGAATCTCTTCTGGCGTACGATTATCGAACATAATAACATCTGCGCCGGCCTCTACTGCTTCTCTTACTTGCGCCTCTGTCTCTGTTTCGACTTCTACTTTCACCATATGTCCCAATCTTTCTTTCACCGATGTAACAGCTTTTGTAATCGAGCCAGCAAAAGCAATGTGATTGTCTTTAATCATGACACCATCATATAAACCGAATCTGTGGTTAAATCCGCCCCCGCATACTACAGCATATTTATCAAACATACGTAGTCCTGGCATCGTTTTTCTCGTATCACAAATGCGTGTATGACTGCTATCTAAAGCAAAAACCGCCTTACGTGTCATCGTCGCTATCCCGCTCATACGCTGAATAACGTTTAATATAACGCGCTCTGCCGTTAATAATGATGCGATTGGGCCTTGCACGGTTGCAATTATTTCGCCTTTTTCTACAAGATCCCCATCTTTTTTATGAAGTTCAACTTCAATTCTCTGATCAATTAATTTAAATCCTTCTTCAATTACTAAGCACCCTGCAAATACCCCTGTATCCTTTACAAGAAACGTTCCTTTCGCAAGTGCATTATCGGGAAAGATAAGCTGAGATGTTACATCTCTTTCTCCTATATCTTCTAGAAAAAATCGATTTAATGCTTCCTTAACTTTTAACGTATTCATAAAATCCCTCTTCCCCTTATTAAACAAGTTGTAGTTTTCTTCTCACTCGGATAATCTCTTTTTTCACGCTATTTCTTTCTGGATAATCAATGCGATAATGACCACCAACACTGTCTTCTCTTTGCAAAGCTGATACTGTTATAAGCTCACAAACTGTTAACATATTAATAAGCGTTATCTCTTCATTTGTAAGTGCATCATATTGTAAGATCATATTTCGCACACCGTACCTACTAAACCATCTCTGAGCATATGATAAATTTTTCTCAGTTCGCACAATCCCAACATGCTTCATCATGTATTCTTGTATTTCTTCTTTCAACGGTAAATCATTAAGAGCTATAAAACTTTTCCCTCTCTCTTCCGGCACATTTTTTCTTTCCTCTGCTGGCTTAGCTAAAATGTGTTTTCCTATTCGTCTTCCAAACACAAGACCTTCTAATAATGAATTACTCGCCAATCTATTCGCACCATGAACTCCATTACAAGCCACTTCACCGACCGCATATAAGTTTGAAATGGACGTCTCTCCGTCACAATTCGTCTTCACGCCGCCCATATGAAAATGAGCGCCCGGTACGACCGGAATAGAATTTTCTTTTAAATCAACACCATTCTTTTTACATAATGATGAGACGGTCGGAAAACGTTGTTCAAAGTTTTGAATGGTTTCGATGTTTAAGTACACTGTTTCACCCGCAAGAAGTTGTTCATGAATAGCCCTTGCCACTACATCACGCGGTGCGAGATCTTTCCCGGGATGTATATCCATCATAAAACGCTGTCCTTTTGCATTTATAAGGACAGCTCCTTCACCACGGACTGCTTCAGAAACGAGACCACAACATCGCCCGTCCACATATAACATTGTCGGATGAAATTGTACAAATTCTAAATCAACAAGTTCTCCCCCAGCTCGATATATCATCGCAAGTCCATCGCCTGTAATTGTCTCATCATTCGATGTAAAGGCGTACAAACCACCTATTCCTCCTGATGCTAACACCGTATTATCAGCATAGTAACGCTTCAGCTTCCCTTCACTATTTCGCGTTAAAGCTCCTATGCATTTATTATTTTCTATAATAAAATCGAGTACCATTTCATGCTCAACGACAGTAACGTTCGGAACTACTTCTTGTATTAAATGCTCTAATAGATTTTTACCAGTTGCATCTCCTCCGGCATGTAAAATGCGCCGTTTTCGATGCGCCCCTTCTTTACCAAGGTGGATCCCTTTTTCATCCCCATCAAATTTCATTCCATTCGTAATAAGCTTACTTATTTCTTTCGGTCCCTCTTCAACTAAATAACGAACTGCTTCTTCGTTGTTATAATGGCAACCTGCCACTAATGTATCTTCAAAATGCCCACTCGGATCGTCATATGTAGCAACAGCTGCTGCAATTCCTCCTTGAGCTAAATGTGTATTGTTATTACGTCCTGTTTTTTTTGTGATAATTATCACATTCTTTTCGTGACAAAGCTCTTTCGCAACACGAAGCGCTGCAACGCCGCTTCCGATAATCAAGACATCTGCACTTGGCATAATTGTTGCCTCCTACTTTACACTTTTCAACTGTCTTGACACCTATATTTACATAGTTTTAAAATAATGACAAGAGTTTTTTTACAATTCTTATTTTCACTACCATTCTAAAAACGAAAACAAATGTCACTCTTACTGAAGAGAGGAAATTACATGATGATATATCTAGATTATGCAGCGACAACACCTATGAGCGAAGAAGCCTTAGAAACATATATAGCAGCGGCAAAAACATATTTCGGAAATGAACAAAGTTTACACGATATCGGCGGAAGTGCATCATCTTTATTACAAGTTTGTAGAGAAACATTTGCAGAAATGATTGGGGGTAAGGAACAAGGTGTATTCTTTACAAGCGGCGGTTCAGAATCTAACTACCTTGCGATTCAATCCCTTCTAAATGCTAGAAATGGAAAGCACATTATTACGACACCTATGGAACACGCATCGATTCGAAGTTATTTCCAATCCTTACAATCGCAAGGTTATACTATTACTGAGATTCCTGTGGATAAAAGTGGGATAATTCATTTAGTTGATTTAGAAGCAGCTATTACAGAAGATACTGCTCTAGCAAGTATACAGCACGGAAACTCTGAAATCGGGACCGTTCAAAACATTGCAGAGATCGGAGCACTTTTAAAAAAATATAATGTTTTATTTCATTCGGATTGTGTTCAAACGTTTGGTAAACTTCCAATAGACGTTAAAGCGATGGAGATTGATAGTCTCTCTGTTTCAGCTCATAAAATATACGGACCAAAAGGAGTTGGAGCTTGCTATATAAATCCGCAAGTTCGCTGGGAACAAGTATTTCCGGGAACTTCTCATGAAAAAGGCTTTCGCCCTGGTACAGTGAACGTTCCTGGAATTGCTGCTTTTTTAACAGCCGCAGAGCATATATTAAAGAATCAAAAGGAAGAGAGCTTCCGTTTTAAACAATTACGATCTTATTTTTTAGAGCAATTACAAACACTTCCTCTAGAAATTGAAGTGAAAGGACATTCTACTTCTTGTTTACCACATATTATTGGGGTTACAATAAAAGGAATAGAAGGTCAGTATACAATGTTAGAATGTAACCGTCATGGTATAGCCATTTCAACTGGAAGTGCTTGCCAAGTCGGTAAACAAGACCCTTCAAAAACAATGCTTGCAATTGGAAAAACGTATGAAGAGGCAAAACAATATGTCCGCTTTTCTTTCGGACATCACACAACGAAAGAACAAATTGATACAACTATTCATGCACTACACACAATTGGAAATCAATTTTATAGAGGTGTTAAATCATAATGAAACAAAATGATCAAAAAAAGATTTTAGGCGAAGAAAGACGACAACTCATCCTTGAGTGGCTTCTTGCTGCAAATGAACCGTTATCGGGGAATGAGCTATCTAAAAAGACAAACGTAAGTAGGCAAGTTATCGTTCAAGACATTTCCTTACTAAAAGCACGAAATGAACCAATTATTGCGACTGCACAAGGGTATTTATATTTAAAACCACAAACAAGACAACAAGCTTTTGAACGCGTAATCGTATGCCAACATAAACCGGCAGAAGTACGTCAAGAACTTACTATGTTAGTTGACCACGGCATTACGATTAAAGACGTAAAAGTTGAGCATCCTGTATACGGCGATTTAACAGCATCAATTATGGTAAGTAATCGCTTTGATGTAGAGCAATATTTACAAAAAATCGAAAACACAAACGCTTCCTATCTTTCGCAACTAACAGATGGTATTCACTTACATACAATTGAAGCAGATTCTAAAGAGAAATTAGATGCCGCTTGCGAGGCACTAGACCGCGCTGGATTTCTCGTTTATTAATGTAAAGCACAGAGTTTTTTATCATTCTCTGTGCTTTTTTAGTGATATAATATTGTAATCAATTGTAAAGGGGGTCAAATATGGGAATTGAACTCGTTCACTTTAGCACCGGTAAACCGAAACAAATGAAATATGGCGAAGATAAAGAAATGATAACAGGTATATGTAAAGATCCTACAGAAGAGGCCTTCCTCTCAAAAGACGGATTCCGTGGTGATGATGTAGCGGATTTAAAACACCACGGGGGACCTGATCGCGCAGTTTGCGTGTACCCACACGAGCATTACGCACTATGGGAAGAAGAATTTCAAACTACACTTCCGGCTTCCACATTTGGCGAAAACATTACCGTAACAAATATGTTAGAGCGTGATGTATGCATCGGAGATACATATCAACTAGGCGAAGCAATCATTCAAGTTACACAAGCGAGAGTACCTTGTAGCACAATTTCAAAACGCCTTGGTATTCCTGGTATTTTGCCACGCATTGTAGCAACTGGATATACTGGTTATTTATGCCGCGTTCTTCAAGAAGGTACTGTACGTCAAGATTCTAAAATTACATTATTAGAGCGTCCATCAAACAATGTATCTGTTTTGTTCTCTAACGAAATTTATTTTCATAATAGGAAAGATAAAGATGGCATTGAGAAGGTTCTTGCTGTTCCAGAACTAGCCGAGATTTGGCGTGGTCAGTTAGAGGATCGTCTTGCGAAGTTAAAATAAATAGAATCCCACCATTTATAGGTGGGATTCTATTTATCTATCACAAAATGTATTATCCGATAAAATTATATCAGCGATTAGAAGGGAAATATCGACAGTTCATCCACCTCTCTTACAACCAATAAGAAGAATAACTCCCCAGCACTGTAACAGAAAAACCGAGTGCTTCAAGTTCCATCATTACGCCTGGCAATAATACGTCATCATATGCTTTATCTACGTCGATTAAGAAAAAGTAATTTCCAAGACCTGTTTTCATCGGGCGAGATTCGATTTTTGATAAGTTTAATTTTCTCCATGCGAAAGCTGATAACACTTGATATAGTGCCCCTGCGTAATCAGCAGGTAACGTTATCATAAGCGTCGTTTTCTCTCCTCGGTTTTCTCCGTTATTTGGGAGTACTGCTTTCTTTTTCTTATGGAGAACAAGGAAACGTGTATGATTGTTTTTATGCGTATGAATATCACGCCTTACAATTGTTAATCCGTATTTTTCTGCCGCTGCTTCATTTGCAATAGCTGCAATTTTTTCTTCAGGATGTTCTTTCACATATTGCGCAGCAGCGCTTGTTGATGTCATATCGCGAACGGTTACCCCTTTTAATTCCTCATTTAAAAATTTATGGCACTGTGCAATGGCATGCGGATGAGAATGTACAGCGTATACTTCTTTCCACACTTCTTCGTACTGCGGGTGTACGAGTAAATGCTGCTGAATTGGCACTGTAATTTCTCCTACAATGGAAAGTGGCTGCTCATGTACGAGATAATCAACCGTTATATTAACTGAACCTTCTATGGCGTTCTCTAACGGTACGACCGCATAATCTACATTTTCATTTGCAGCTGCATCAATACAATCTGGAATCGTTCGATACGGTACATGCTCTGCTTCCGGAAAAAAACGACTCACCGCCATATTTGTAAATGTTGCCTCTGGTCCTAAATATCCTACTCGAATCATCGTCTTTTCCCTCTCTTTTTCGTTTTCTTACTGTTATACCACAATTTTAAATATTCTTCTATGTAAATTTCGAATATTTAAAAAATACTAGCATTCGCTAGTCTAAATGTTTCCTATATTCTCTTTGAGCGAAGAAGAAATACATAATGCATGCAGCAATGTAAAATAAAATAAACAAGCCTACTTTTCTTAATGAACCGTCCATAAAGATCGTATTATGAAACGTATATAACGCAACTGCACTATGCATACTCCCTACTATAATAGGCGCAAAAAATAGCATACATAATTGCCAACGAGAAATCTTCCACACCTCTTCCTTTGTCATCCCAAGTTTAGAGAGTGCACCATACTGTTTACGATCCGATGCAATATTATGAAACCATTTAAAATATACGATACTGCATGAAGTAAGGAAGAATAATATACTAATGAATGAGCCTACAAATAGAGTAATATTACCGAACTCTTTCATATTCACATATAACTCCATATTACTTCGAAATGCATCATTTGTATCTTGTTTCATATGTTTCCGTAAATCTGCATTCAAATCTTTCGTATTTTCGATATTTGGTAATGTGTAACCTCTATATATCATTTTTTCAGAATCCGTAATTGTATTTGATATAATCTCAAAATCTTCATCATTCATGACGAAAAACAGACCATTAATGTGCGAAGGGTGATAGTTAAATTGTACCCCTTCTTTCTGACCGTTAAATGCAAATTGATATGTTTGATTTATTACTTGTAATTGAATCTCTTTTTGATTATATACATTCGGATGATTGTGTTTATTATAATAAACAAGTGTAACTGTTCCTTTTTTAGGATGATACGTTTTCTGTTTTTGTTTTCTCGCCTCTTGATTGTATTCACTTTCCTTTATAAGCGGCGCTACCTCTGTTTCTCCCTTATTGGACTGAAAAGATGCATACACTCCAACAAAACTCATATATTGAAAATCATCATATCCATATTGATGTAATAAGTTTTCAACCTTGTCTTTCTCGAAAACTTCATGAGCAGAAGTGCCTTTTTCTATGTATGAAAATGAGTGTACTCCTCCGCCACGCCACATATCTTGCATGCTAGAAAAATATAAGAACACCGTACCTGTCGCCGTAACGACAAACGTTGTTGCCATAGACAACAGAAAGAAAAAGCGACTATTTTCCTTCATTCGATGTGACAATTGATTCACTATAAATAAATACGGATATGTATACATAATCCTTTTATTTCTTTTTATCACTTCTAATATTTGTGTAGCGCCATGTGTAAATGAAAAATACGTCCCAAAAGAAATGAGTATAACAACCGGAAAAAAGTATAATGCTATCGTTGTCATCGTCACTTGTAGCGCTAACGCATATCCCGTCCCTAAACAAGCAAAACCGAATAAACAAAGCCACTTTGATGTTTTCCTCTCTCGTTTATCTGTTCGAAATTCTTTTAATAACCGTATGATTTTTATATTCCATATACGTAAAGCACTTATAAAAGATAACAGAACAAAGACAAGCATATATGTAACAAACGTTACACCAATCGCTCTCATGTCAAATATGACAGGGAGTTCTTTCGGAAGATGAAGTAACATACTAAATACCATAAAAAAGAGTTTTAAAGAAATCATGCCCAGCCCAATACCGAAAATATTAGCGAAAATTCCGATCAATATTTGCTCGGTCATAATCACTCCTATTACGTTAGACTTCGTCGCTCCCATTAACATATATAACCCTAATTCTTTCTTACGTGCTTCTATGAAAATAGAAGTAGAGTACAAAATAAATATGACGAAAAAAGAAATAATTATAACGTTACATATGATAAGTCCCCAGCGTACATTTTGATACCACATCGTCTCTTGCATATACGGATGTACAATGACAGACATGTATGCATAAGAAGCAAATATTGCAAAACAACTACTTAAGAAAAACACTTTATAATTACGCCAATTTCCCTTTATATTTTGTAGCGCTAGTTGCCGAATGTTCATCTATCGTCCTCCTGTACCTTACTACATAGGCAAAAAGCTAGAGGTTTCCCTAGCTTTTCACGTGTTTTAAATATCCTCTTTGCGCGATCATAAAGTAAATGGCAGAAGCTAAAATATAAGCCCCTATTACAATCGCACCTGATTTCCATAAATCGATATAAAGCATTTTCCCTAACGTATGAAGAGCAAACCCACTATGAATTGTACCGATTAAAATTGGGATAAAGAAGATAACACCCATCTGACGAATTGCAATTTTACGAATTTCTTTATCTGTCATACCAATTCTTTTTAATGACTTAAATTGAATACGATCTTGTTCTTTATCATTAAACCATTTAAAGTATGTCATGCTACAAGCAAAGAAGAAGAACAGTACTGCTACGAAGAAGCCGATGAACATTGTAATCGCTCCTTGCTCCTTTATCGCTTTATACGTAAGGATAGAATTGTGGAAATTCTGTTGTTGTTCTTGTGCAATTTCTTTCTTTAAGTCTAGTACAAGATTTTCTGTTCCTTTCCAATCTTCAATATAATATCCATAATATTTTGTCTTTTCTTCATCTGCTACGAGCTGTGAATATTTCACAAAATCCTCATCATTCACAATCAAATAGCCATCATCATTAAAAACAGACTTTGATACTGGATCATTTAGCTTAATAGACTGTTTTTGTCCGTTCAATTTAAATTCAAATGGCTTCGTAAGATCCGGCTTGACAATATCATTCATCATATCAACTACAACCATCGTTGCACTTCCCGGCTTATTTTGCACTTCTGGCACGTTCTGTTTACGCGCTTCTTTATTATATTCCTTTTCAGAGATAATCCCTAACGGCATCTCATGTTCACCGTTAAACATCGTTACCTTTTGAGTTGCAGGAAGTTTTACATACATTACTTTTCGCGCTTCTTCAAATCCGTGTTTTTTTATTAGTTCTTGTGCTTTCCCTTCACTAATGATGTTATGCGTATTTACCCCCTTTTCTTCATACGAAATAGCATGCGGAGCACTAGCCACTGTTTTATAACTCATATCCTCAAAGAACACGTACAGTGTACCAACTGCTGAAGAAACAACCGCCGTAATGATAGAAATTACAAATAGAAAACGAGCATTATCTTTCATTTTGTAAATAAGATTGCTAAATACGAACATATTTGGATACGTATAAAAAGATTGTTTTCTTTTTTGCAGTGCTTTTAATACGACTGTACTACCTTGCGTAAACAGTAAATACGTTCCGCCTATTGTCAGCCCTACAATCGGTAAAAACAGCATTATAAAATTCATAAATGTCACTTGGAAGCTAAGCACATATGCAGCAATAATACAGCCTATACCAACTACCCCTAACCATGTAAATGCAAAAGGTTCTACTTTTTGTTTTCTTGCCTCTCTTAATAAATCAATAATTTGCAAGCGGCCTACTGTCCAAACACTAAACAATGATAGTATTAAAAAGAGGACAAAGTATATACCAACTGTAATAAGAACTACTTTTCCATTCCACACAAGCGGCAGTGTTTTATCAATTTTTAGTAAGACACTGAGTGCTTGGAAGAAAAGTTTTGAACAAAGCATTCCAATCCCAATACCTACTACAATGGCAATACTCCCTAACATCAGTTGCTCTAATATAATCATTCGGCCGAGCTGAGACTTTGTTCCACCTATTAACGTTAATAAGCCAAATTCTTTTTTTCTTGCTCGTAAAAACGTTGAATTCGCATATAAAATAAAGAGTGCTGAGAAGATGACTACAATATAATTCATCGATTCTAACCCTTTTGTAATCATCGTCTTCATACTAATATTACCGCTTACGACATCTGGATGATAAATGAAGGAAGCATACATGAAAAATACGACAATCGATAAACAACTACTAATAAGAAACGCTTTATAATTACGCCAATTTCCTTTTACATTATTAAGCGCGAGCTGGCGAAAGTTCATGATATTCTCCTCCTAGCATCGCAAGTACGTCTAAAATTTCTTGGAAAAAGGCTTGCTTCGTTCTTCCTTTATGTATTTCTGAAAAAATCTCTCCATCACGTATGAAAAGGATACGTTCGCAATAACTAGCGGCTACTGGATCATGTGTTACCATTGCAATCGTTACTTTCTTTTGCTCATGCAAATCTTGAAGTGCTCCCATTAATGATTTCGCTGACTTAGAATCTAGGTTTCCTGTTGGCTCATCCGCTAAAATTAATGTTGGTTCATGAATAATCGCCCTTGCAGCTGCTGCACGTTGTTGTTGTCCACCTGATACTTCGTATACTTTTTTATTTAAAATTTCTTCAATGTTTAAAAACCTCGCAATTTCAAGTACTTTCGCATCAATTTCTTTTACAGATTTCTTCGCCATTACAAGCGGCAAAATAATATTTTCTTTAATCGATAATGTATCAAGTAAGTTGAAATCTTGGAAAATGAATCCTAGATGTGTACGGCGAAATTCCGCCAATTTTGCAGCACGCATTTGATTAATTTCTTCACCATTTACAAGCACATGACCTGAAGTTTGCTTATCAATTGTTGCTAATAAATTTAAAAGCGTTGTTTTTCCGCTTCCTGAAGGCCCCATAATCCCTACAAACTCGCCTTCTTCAATTTTAAAATTTATATCATTTAAAGCAGTCGTCGCTACTGAACCTTTTGATTGGTACACCTTTGTTAATCCTTTTACTTCAAGAACACTCATTTCTAATCCCCCTATGTGTTTTCTTCTTACACTTACTATAAGAAAAATAAGAAAAAGAAACGAGTGATTTCCCTTACAAAACGTTTTGTTATCTTACAGTTTTGTCATTTTTCTCATTAATGTATGATATTCTTCATCTTTTGCAAATTGGAACGTGAATGTTGTCCCTTCCCCTTCAGCCGATTGCACATACATTCCATGATGTAAATTATCGCAAATTTCCTTCGTAATATATAAACCCATACCTGTCGCTTCCCTTGTTTTACGGCCGTTTATTCCCGTAAAGAACGGATCAAATATACGCTTTACATCTTGCTCAGGAATACCAATTCCATTGTCCTTAATATGTAATAACACCTTTTGATCTTTCTCTTCAATTTGAAATTGAATTTCTTTTTTCTCTGCTTCTGAAATTTTTGTATACTTAATTGCATTCACAACAATTTGGCTCATCGCGATACTAAGCCACTTTCTATCAGACGCAATCATACAAGTCTCTTCTTCAAACATCATTTTCGGAAATACAGAAGATTGAATGAACGACTTCCGATTTTCATTAATAATATCTCGAATGACCTCTATAACATTTACTACTTCTACTTTATAGTCTTTCGAAAATTGATCTAACCTTGCCATATGTAAAGCTAAATCTAACCCATTTAAAATACGGTTATTTTCTTCACGAATACTTTCAATCGTTCCCCTTGCTTCACGGTGTTCCTTACCATATTTCTGTAACAATAATTCAATAACGGATACTGGTGTTTTCATTTGATGGATCCACTGGTTCATAAAAATCATTTGCTGTTGCTCTTTTGCATGCTGCTTATGAACCTCATTCATATATTGCTGCCTTAATAGCGTAAACGCTTCAACGACCAGTTCTTGCTCTGCTGTATAAGAAGTATCAATAAGTAAAGAGTCATGTAATGTATGTCCACCGGCAATATACTGTTCTATCCTCTTTAAAAACACACTTCGTTTTCGGTAATCGTAAATAAGGTATACACTAAACACAACTGTCCCTAATAAAAGTCCGTATAACCATGTACTCCAGTCCAGCGCACGCTTTTCTAAAAGGCTTTGCAGCTGCAATACGAGTCCAAATAAACAAAGGCTTACAATATAAGTAATAATTAAAGAAAAGCGGTCTATGAGGTAATTTTTAACCTTCATGCCCTTCGCCCCACTCAGTAAGAAGAGCATAACCGTACCCACGCTTTGTGACAATTGCATTTTTAATGCCTAACTCCTCAAGTTTCTTCCTTACACGCTTTACATTCACGGTTAATGTATTATCATCAACAAAAGCTACTTCATCCCATAAAGCCTCTAACAGCTCTTCACGTGTCACGTATTGATTTGATTGTTTCATTAAACATTCTAATAAATAAAACTCATTTTTTGTAAGTTCCGTTTGTTGACCTTTCCACTCTACTGTGTGCTGTGATGGGAATAATAACAATCCATTAACACCTAAGCAGTCACTTTCCGCGGCCAAAGCATACTCACCATACCCGCGGCGGAGTGCACTTTTCACCTTTGCCATTACGATATCTAAATGGAATGGCTTTGTAATGTAATCATCTCCGCCATTTTCAATCGCCATTACTTGATCCATTTCCCCTGTTCTTGCAGAAACAAAAATAATCGGCGCATTCGATACAGTGCGGATTTGGCGGCACCAGTAGAAGCCATCAAAGTATGGTAAATTAATATCAAGTAACACAAGATGAGGACTTACTTTTACAAACTCATCTTTTATATGCCGTAAATCGCTCACTCTGAAAGATTGATATCCATACCTTTCTAAATGCTCCTCTAATATCTCTGCAATTTTTTCATCATCTTCTACAATTAATATTTTATACATATTCCTTTTCTCCCCATAAAATATTCTTCTAAAATCACTCCTTTTTCTATTATAAATTGAAACTTTAATCAATGGGGATTTTTTCCTATATCGACTTATGGTTCACCTATATGAATTGGGTTTTTACTGGACTCAAATAACGAAAAAAAAAGACCGCCATATTTCGGCAGTCTTAATCGATAAATTCAAATTGATATTCAAGAATTTTTACAATATCTCCGTCTGTTGCACCACGTGCACGAAGGGCTTCATCAATACCCATTCCACGCATTTGACGAGCAAATCGGCGTACAGATTCATCACGTGAGAAGTCTGTCATCTTGAATGTTTTCTCAATGTCATAACCAGAAATAACAAATGTGCCATCACTTTCGCGTGTAATTTCAAAATTAGATTCAGATTCAAATTTGTACATTACACTTGCTTCAGATTCTTCTACATCATCGTACATTGGGAATTCTGGTGTTGTTTCTAATAAGTTCGCTACTTCAAATAGTAAGTCACGAACACCTTGTTTCGTTACAGCTGAGATTGGGAAAATTTTCACTTCGTCTCCCAATTTCTCTTTAAATGCTTGTAAGTTTTCTTCTGCATCTGGCATATCCATTTTGTTTGCAACAACAACTTGTGGACGCTCAGTTAAACGCATATTGTATTCTTTTAGTTCATTATTGATTGTGACATAATCTTCATATGGCTCACGTCCTTCTAAACCAGACATATCGATAACGTGTACAATTACACGTGTACGTTCGATATGACGTAAGAATTGGTGTCCAAGTCCAACGCCGGAGTGTGCGCCTTCAATTAGTCCAGGAAGGTCAGCCATAACGAAGCTGCGGTTATCACCAGTTTCAACAACACCAAGATTCGGAACGATTGTTGTAAAGTGATATTCTGCAATTTTCGGACGCGCTGATGATACAACAGATAATAATGTAGATTTACCTACACTTGGGAATCCAACAAGTCCAACATCTGCTAGCACTTTAAGTTCTAGCGTGACATCACGTTCTTGACCTGGTTCCCCGTTCTCAGCGATTTCTGGCGCTGGGTTCGTCGCTGTTGCGAAACGTGAATTACCACGGCCACCACGGCCACCTCTTGCGATTACAGCTGTTTGTTCATGCGTTACTAAATCGGCAAGAATTTCACCTGTTTTTTCATCTTTCACTATTGTTCCTGGTGGAACCTTTACGATTAAATCTTCAGATTTACGACCGTGCTGACCTTTACTCATTCCGTGCTGACCGCGATCAGCTTTGAAATGACGTTGGTAGCGGAAGTCCATTAATGTACGTAAGCCTTCCTCAACAACAAAAACAACATCTGCACCTTTACCACCGTCGCCACCTGCTGGGCCACCTTTAGGTACATACTTCTCACGACGATACGCAACCATTCCGTTACCACCGTCGCCGCCTTTTACATATATCTTGACCTGATCTACAAACATTATTTCACCACACTTTTTTCGATTAGTTGTAATATAACTGAGACTTCTTCGTCTCGTACTGTATAAGAAATGGAATACCATTTATTGTTTTCGTTCGCAAGCCACGTTTGTAGTTCTTCTACATTCGTTAGCTTTCCACGAAAATCAAAAAAGAAACGAGCATTCTCCGCGTCACTTTCAATTGTGATACAAACATAATTTTCAACATATACGTCTAAACTATGCTGAAGCATTAAGAAAAACTGATTCGTCCATGTACATACAGTCTCATCTAGATGAGATAAGTTATGTAATTTTCCTAATACTTCGTACTCCAATAAGCACGGTTGCTGTTTCCAATTATATGTTAAAATCCACTCTGAAAATAAAGGCATTGATAGCCCCATCAGATTGGATTCTTGTCTCGCTTCTTGGACAAAACGATCGATGAGCCTATGAATCTCTTCCACTTTTCCAAGGGAAAGATTTCCTTTAACCATCTGCAAACGATTGAGCCAATCATGTCTCGAGTGGCTCAACGCATCTATAATTGTCCATTTTTCATTCATTTAGATACCCCTTAATATAGAAAAACTCTAACCTGCACTCAGGTTAGAGTTTTCCGTGAGTTCTTATGCTTCTTGAGCAACAGGATATACGCTCACTTGTTTGCGGTCACGACCAAGACGCTCAAAGCGTACTACGCCGTCAACTTTCGCGTATAAAGTGTCATCGCCACCACGACCAACGTTAACACCTGGATAAATTTTTGTACCGCGTTGACGGTAAAGAATTGAACCACCTGAAACCGTTTGACCATCTGCGCGTTTAGCACCAAGACGTTTTGACTGAGAGTCACGACCGTTCTTTGTACTACCTACACCTTTCTTAGATGCGAAAAACTGAAGATCTAATCTTAACATACGTTACACCTCCTGCACTTTTTCTATTAAACGGATATACTTTCCGTAATCAAGTTCAATCGTCTTAAGTGAAACAACCAATCCTTCTAAAAGTATTTGTGCTTTTTCTGCTGTATGAACGTCTAAATCATTAGGCAATTCATACGTCAAGAATCCGCCATCACTTCCGAGTTCAATAGTTGCCTGCACATTACAAAGTTCTTCCACTGCATTTATAGAACCAAACACAACCGCTGTAGTTCCAGCACAGACAAGATCTTGTCCATGTGGCGCATAATTGGCATGTCCAGTCATTTTAAATGATCGGATACTTCCTAGTTTCGTGCGACTTATCGTAATCTTAATCATCTTAACCAGAATTAAGCGTTGATAGCTTCAACTACTAGCTTAGTGTAAGGTTGACGATGACCTTGTTTCTTACGATTGTTCTTTTTCGCTTTGTATTTGAAAACGATGATTTTCTTAGCGCGACCTTGTTTTTCAACTTTCGCAGTAACTGTTGCACCCTCTACAACTGGGCTACCAACTTTCACGTTTTCGCCACCAACGAAAAGAACTTTGTCAAAAGTAACAGTTTCACCAGCTTCAACATCTAATTTTTCAATGTAGATTGCTTGACCAGCTTCAACTTTAATTTGTTTTCCACCTGTTTCGATAATTGCGTACATACTTGCACCTCCTCTTAATTACTAAGACTCGCCAAAAACGAGGTAGACATAAAATGTCTTTAGGGAACCTGTCTTGTGCGGTTGTAGCATATAGCAGTTTAGGTGCTATAAACTATAACATAAAAATATTACCATGACTCATTGACTATTGTCAATGAATGTTCTGCTAACTATTTTTTCCGTTCTACAATTTCTTTCTTACTTCCAAAACGGATAATAGCGTACTTTTCGATAATATCATCTTTGAAATAAATTTCAAATGGAATATTTTTTTGTAATTCTTTTTGTGAAAAATGTTTTTGTACTTTTTTTGAAGCACCAATCAATACAGCTTCATCCTCTATATTACCATAAGTAATAAGCTCTCTCTCTAGCTCATACGCAATTGTTTCATTAGATATAACGTAACCTGTCGCTTTACAAGGCGCACACTCTTCTAATAATACGTCACGTAACGAATGTTTCTTGCGCTTACGCGTCATCTCTAAAATACCTAACTCTGTAAACCCAAGCACTCTTGTATATGTGCGATCATCTTGTAAAGCTATCATTAAACGCTCTCTTACCTTCTCTTTATCTTCTCGTCTTTTCATATTAATAAAATCAATTAATATCATCCCGCCAATATCACGAAGTCTTAATTGACGAGCAATCTCTTCAGCAGCCATTTCATTTGTGCGAAATACGGTATCTTGTAAATTTTGTTTTCCAGTAAATTTACCTGTATTCACATCAATTACAGTCATCGTCTCCATTTGTTCTACAATTAGATAGGCACCATTTGGTAGCCACACAATTTTTTGAAGTGCTTTCTCGATTTCACGATCTATTCCAAAATGGTTAAACATCGAAGATTTTTCATTATAAAAGGATACTCTTTCTTTCCCTACTTTTTCTTCTAATTCTTTTACTATACTTCTCGTATCTACAACTATTTTTTCAATTGTTTCAATTGGGTTCTCCTGAAATACACGATCTAAAAACGTCGCTGGTTGATGAAGTAGTAAGGGCGCTTTCCCTTGATCTTCTTTTCTTTTTAACTCTTCATATAACTGCTGCAACCCTTGCATTTCAGCATGTATTTCATCGATTGTTCCTTTTTCAGAAGCAGAACGGAAAATATATCCACCTGTTCCTTCTACTTCAATTCCCAGTAACTGTTGTCTTCTTTTATTATTTTTTATTTTTCGAGAAACAGCGCGCATGTCATCATAGGGCATGTAAACGACATATTTTCCGGTAAATTCTATCTTCGCCGTTAATTTTGGCCCCTTCGTATCAATTGCCTCTTTCACAACTTGTACAAGTATCGCCTGTCCTTCATGTATGCGATATGAAGATGGTACATCATCAAATGAAAGATATGCATGTTTTTCTAATCCGATATTTACAAAGGCTGCGTTCATTCCAGCAATTGTTCTTACGATACGCCCAACATAAATATGTCCGACAATCTCCTGCTCTTCATTCCGTTTCCATAAAAGCTCGACAACTTTTTGCTTCTCTTCTATCGCAACACGCTTTTCCGAACCAGTGTAGTTAATATATAACGTCTTCAAAATTCTTTCCTCACTTTTCATTTCTTTTCCTTACAATATAAAGTGAAACTTTAATCAGTGGGGGTTTTATTCATCCCCCACTGATTATTAGTTGAACCAATCGGGCGTTTACGGGCAGTTAATGCGGGGTAAAAGGTTAGTGTCGTCGTCAACACTAACCAATTAATTCTTCAACAGATGAGGTTGTTCGTTTTTCAGCAAAATACGCATACAACAATTCATTTTCGTCCAATGTGTAATGCTCTTTATATTTTCCATGGACGATAATAGAGTGTTTATATCCTCTGCGAAATTTTGTGAAAATCGTATATAAATGATCTTCCGTTTTCACCTCAATAGGTGCTATTTTTTCAATATCTCTTTTATTCCCATAATAACGCTCTAATAAAAAACGCATAAATGCGTACCGTCTTTGTTTCCATTCTTGATATAAAGAAATCGCTAGAAAAACGAGTAATACCCACATCATAATGTTATTACTATTCCAAAGTAACTGCCATCCTAATATTACACTAAAAAAAACACATGACAATTTCATCATCTTTTCATGTGCTTGTAAATAGGGAAAACGATATGATAATACATTAAATAATACTTTTCCGCCATCAAGTGGCCAAATAGGCAATAAATTAAACCCTAAAATAATGACATTATTCCATACAAAGAAATGGTACAAATCATCAGTTACCCAGCCCGCTTTATACAAAATATAAGCGACCGCAATCATCCATATATGCTGAATTGGCCCCGCCATAACGACAATTAATTCTTCTTTTAATGATTTATTCCCATGTTCTTCCATCTCGACTACGCCACCAAACGGCAAAAGCTGAATTTGTTTAATACGCCAATTATAATACGCTGCGGCAAAAGCATGCCCAAGTTCATGAACTAAAACGATACAAAATAACAATAGTAACTCTTTAAAACGCGCCGTAAAAATACCAATGACAATAATAACCCAAAATAACGGATGCACAGAAATTTTCGTGAAAACATCCCTATATTTAATCAAATGAAATCACCTGAATTGGATCAATAAATTTTTCATTCTTTTTTATTGCAAAATAAAATTTTCCATTTTTATTGTTTTCATCATTACTCACTATTCCAATTCTTTGTTTCTTGGAAACGTAATCATATAATTTTACTGACATATCATTTAAATTTGCATACCATGACTCCGTGCCATCAGCGTGCTGAATTTGAACTGTATTTCCAAGTTCCTCTTTCTTGCCCGCAAAAACAACTATACCTTCATTTACTGACTCCACCGTTGCATTTGTAGCCGTTTGAACAAATACACCCTGGCCGTTTTTTTGAAATCCTTGCATCACCTTTCCAGAGGCAGGAATCGCATAATCCTTTTGCTGAATAGCCTCTTCTTTTTTCTCATTTGGAGAAAAGAACACGAGAGGTTTTCCAAACTGATTTTCATACCATTTCGATATAGTAGCAAATTGAAATTCTTCTTGCATAACTTTTTCTGTAACAGCTCTAGTACCATCAAAAGAAGAAGGTGCGTTCTTAAATAAAATAGCAACCGAAAGAACTAATATTGCTGATAGCAAAACTTTGAAGAGAAAAACTTCTTTTCGAAATAGAGGATGAATTTCCTTCTCCCCCTCTTCAATAAAGACCGTTTCGCTATCAAAATCTCCTCCCGCAAAATACTGCTCTTCTTCTAGCAATTCTTGCTCTGCTTTCCTTTTCGCAATCCGCTTTTTAATTTCTTCCACACGTCTATTCTTCATACTGTCTCCTTTCTTTCGTTAGCCTTATTCAAATAGAAACAGTTATATACAGTTTGTACATATGTATGAGTTATAGAAGGAAGATATTCATGCGAAGAAAAAAGAAAGCACTCCGCATTTATGCGAAGTGCTTTTAACGGATTCCAAAGAAATTTTTCATCTTTGTAAATACCGATACTTTTTCTTGTTCAAATGCTTGTAATGGTACATTCTCACCTAACAAGCGTCTTGCAATATTACGATAAGCTATTGCTGCTTTCCCACTAGGTTGCAGCGCTACAGGTTCACCTGTATTCGTAGCACGAATAACTTCATCATCATCCTCGACAACTCCAAGAAGCTCGATTGACAGTGTACGTACGATTTCATCAACGTCTAACATATCCTGTTCATGAAGCATATGACTACGCACACGGTTAATGACAAGTTTCGGTGGTTCAATATCCTCTTTCTCTAAAAGCCCGATAATACGATCCGCATCACGCATTGAGGATACTTCTGGTGTTGTTACAACGATTGCTTTATCCGCACCTGCTACTGCATTTTTAAACCCCTGCTCAATCCCCGCAGGACAATCAATTAATATGTAATCATAATCTTGACGTAATACTTGTATTAATTCATCCATTTGTTCAGGTGTTACCGCCGATTTATCGCTCGTTTGTGCTGCAGGTAATAAATAAAGATCATCAAAACGCTTATCTTTAATAAGAGCCTGAGGTAAACGACAACGCCCTTCAACGACATCAACAAGATCAAATACAATACGATTTTCTAGCCCCATTACTACGTCTAAATTGCGTAAACCGATATCTGTATCAATTAAACACACTTTTTTTCCAGATAACGCAAGGGCTGTACCAATGTTCGCAGACGTTGTAGTTTTACCTACTCCGCCTTTTCCAGATGTAATTACTATTGCCTCTCCCACAGCTATACAATTCCCCTTTCTAACTTTGTTAAATTAGGTCTAAGATGAGTGAGAAGTTGCAGGCGATCGACAACAATGTGATTATTCTCATTAATGTACGCACATTCTGCCGCCTCTGCTCCGTCTTCTTTCTCTTCCGGAGCCCGCATTGTCACATCACTAATTCGGAGTTGCATAGGGTTCATAATAGATGCAGCAATAACAGCTTCTGAATCTCCATCATACCCCGCATGTGCAATTCCTCTTAATGATCCCAAGACAAAAATATTCCCCCCAGCGATAACCGTTCCGCCTGGATTAACATCTCCAATTAATAATAAATTGCCTTTTACATGTAACACTTGTCCAGAGCGAACAATTTTGGAAATAGGGACAATTTCTGTTTCTTCTTTCCAAGCTATTGCTTCTGCTTTTGTTATAACATCACTTTCGATTGATTCTACAACAAGGTTCTTCTTATTGCGAATTAACGTACGAATCTCTTCTTGTTGTACTTCTGTTAAATAGCGATTTCCTACTTTAACACGCACTTCAATTAAAGAACGTCCGTCACTCTCATAGTAATGTGTAGAAAGCTTTTCATCCAATTCTTTTAGTAGCTCAGAGAATGAACAGCAATCATCTAAATGAAGTGTTATTCCATCTTTTGTCCCTTTTATCGTTACATTTTGTTGCTTTTTTTCTTCCACTAAAGTTCACCCCACCGATTCAATTCGACATAAAATTAGAAAATCCTTTTTTCTTTTTCTTCTATCGCTTTTGAAAGACGCACTAAATATCGTCTCAGTGGGAAACAAACTATTAATAAGAAAATTCCATTTAGCAATAAAGTAGCAAGGAGACGATCTGTGAAAAAGACAGATGCTGACATGTGAGTACGTCCTAACAAAGTTAAAAACCCATACACATAATACTCTAATGCTGCAATGCCAGCCAGTACGATAGAAGCGACAATAAATAAATTCAATTGTAATACTTTCATCACACTATAAACTAAATAAGCTAAAATCGGATAAGCAAATATATATATACCGACAAGTTCCGTGTATACGGTATCAAATAAGAAACCAAATAATAGTCCGTAGTAAATCCCTTGAACCGGACTATAGTACACTGTAATAAAACATAACACAATTATAAAGAAATGCGGTGCTGCTATACTGCCTTTCCAAAAGACGTCTGTTGGAACAACAGTAGAGAACATATTTTCAAATAAAAAAACAAAAAGGAGCAAAAGAGGAAGAGCTGCTCTTTTTAAAATCGTCATCATCTCTTCTCTCCCTCCTATTCTAACGGCGCTGTAGGCATATCACGTTTTGCAACTATAATATGCTCTACATCATTCAAATCAGCGGATGGTTTTACATAAGCTGTTTTTGTTAAACCGTATGGATCTGGCTGAACATCAACAATTTTCCCAATCGCAAGACCTTTTGGGAAGATATCACCAAGTCCAGATGTTACAACTAGTTGATCTTTTTCTACTTTTGCATCAGAGCTAATCTTTGTGAAAAGAAGTAGTTGTTTTTCTTTATCGTAACCTTCAATTAATCCAAAGATATTTTCTTGTCCTTGTACAATAGCAGAAACACGGTTTGTTCGGCTCATCGAACTTAACAACTCTACTGAAGATGTAAACTGAGATACACTTTTTACGCGTCCAACTAAACCTTTCGGAGTTACAACAGCCATATCTTTTTTGATCCCCTGCTGTGCTCCTTTATCAATTCCAACTAAATCGTACCATTTATCGGGATTACGAGAAACCACACTAGCTTGTACTTCCGTATAATCACCACGGGACTTTTCTTTACCAGTTAATTCTCGTAGTTTTTTATTCTCATCGTCTAAATTTTTCACTACTGCAGATAAATCTGCGGTAGAATCTAATTTTGCTTTCAGCTTTTTATTCTCTTCATACGTGCGCTTTACATCTTCTACGTTCTCGAAGAATCCGGCAACATAATTCGCTGGCTTTTGGAATACACGTTCTACAACACCGACAGTATCTTTTATAAACTGCTCTGGCCATGATAAACTGTTCCGTTCTTTCAATGAGATTCCAATCAATGCCACGAGAAGAATAATACTAACTAACAAAACAATTAATCTTTTGTTTAAGAAAAACTGTGGCACGTTCACACCCTCTTAATTTCATTGATTTTTATTTTGCAATATTATCGAGCAGCAGTTTTGAAAAGGTCGATATTGTCTAATGCTTTACCCGTTCCAATTGCTACGCAATCTAATGGATCCTCTGCAACAAGAACTGGCATATTTGTTTCTTCACTAATAACTTTATCTAAGTTACGTAGTAATGCCCCGCCACCCGTTAATACGATACCGCGGTCCATAATATCCGCTGCTAATTCAGGTGGAGTTTTTTCTAACGTATTTTTAACTGATTCTACAATTGCATCTACTGTATCTTTTAATGCATCTGCAATTTCTTCTGGTTGAATTAGTACTGTTTTAGGTAAACCACTTACTAAATCACGACCGCGAATTTCCATAGGCTCAATACCTTCTGGCTCGCCTGCAGAACCGATTTCTAATTTTAGTGCTTCTGCTGTTCTTTCACCAATCATTAAGTTGTAGCTTTTCTTAATGTACTGAATGATTGAATCGTCCATATCATCACCAGCAACACGAACTGATTGACTTGTTACGATACCACCTAAAGAAATAATTGCAACTTCTGTTGTACCACCACCGATATCAACAACCATACTACCAGTCGGCTCCCAAACAGGTAAGTTTGCACCAATTGCTGCTGCAAATGGCTCTTCGATTGGATAAGCATCACGAGCACCAGCTTGACGAGTCGCATCGATTACTGCACGTCTTTCTACAGCTGTAATACCAGATGGTACACATACCATTACATATGGTTTACGTGAGAAGAATCCATTTGATTTTTGAGCTTGTTGAATGTAGTATTTCATCATTATTGCTGTTGTTTCGTAATCAGCAATTACACCATCTTTCATAGGGCGAAGTGCCACTACATTTCCTGGTGTACGACCAATCATTTGTTTTGCATCGCTACCTACCGCAACGATTTGTTTCGTATCAGTTTGTAATGCTACTACTGAAGGTTCACGTAAAACTACACCTTTCCCTTTCACATATACAAGCGTGTTCGCCGTTCCTAAGTCTATTCCAAGATCGCGAGTAAATCCACCAAATCCAAACATATCATTTATCTTCCCTTCTTATTTTCACGGACTCATTTTTCTTACTTTATATTTATAAAAACAGTACGTTTTTTTATATCTGCATCCTTTTTGTAGATAATTTTCTACAAAAAACTCATAAATCACATTATAAAACAAAATAAGTAAAAAGAATAGTCTTAAATATGACCTTTTTCCTTTAAACTCACGAATTTATGGTCACCTATTATGATATGATCAAGTACTTCAATTCCGATAATTCGACCACATTCTACTAATCGTTTTGTAACTTCAATATCTTCACGGCTCGGCGCCGGATCTCCTGAGGGATGGTTATGAAGACATATAATAGAGGCTGCTGCCCGACGGAACGCTTCTTTAAAAACTTCCCTTGGGTGCACAATCGACGTATTTAAACTTCCAATAAAAATAGTTTGCCTATGTATAACTTGATTTTTCGTATTCAAATATAAACAAACAAAATGCTCCTGTTGCAAAAAACGCATCTCTTCCATCATATAACTCGCACAATCTTCTGGACTTCGAATACTATATCTATTTTGATATTCTAAACGTACCATTCTTCTACCTAATTCAAAAGCAGCCATAAGCTGCGACGCCTTTGCAATCCCAACACCATGAATGCTCATCATCTCTTCTAACGTTGCATCCTTTAACATTCGTAAGCCGTCAAAATGATGTAGAATATTATCTGATAACGTTAACACCGTTTCTTCTTTAGAACCCGTTCTGAGTAAAACTGCAAGAAGTTCTCGATTCGATAAACTTCCTGCTCCTTCTAACAATAAACGCTCCCGTGGCTGTTCTTCTCTCACAACATCACGAATACCGTTCATCTCTCCACCCCTTTTTTTACGATTTCTCCTAAAGAAAACCCCATGCAATTTTACACATGGGTTACATCGCTATCAAACTGTTTTAATTCACGGACAAGACGTGCAATTGGCAAGCCAACTACACTGTAGTAGTCCCCTTGAATATGTTGAACAAAAATAGACCCTTTACCTTGAATTCCATAGCTTCCTGCCTTATCAAGTGGTTCCTTCGATGCAACGTATACGTCTATTTCTTCTTCTGTTAATCCCCAAAATGTTACTTCTGTACGTTCATAAAAAGTTACAGTTTTTTCTTTCGATATAATTGCAACACCTGTGTATACTTCGTGTGTTTTCCCTGATAATAATTGTAGCATTTCTTTCGCCTCAGCCCCATTAGACGGCTTTCCAAGAATACGCGAATCATATGTAACAATTGTATCTGCACCTAGTACAACTTGATTACTATGGTTTTCTGCCACAGCAGATGCTTTTTGCAAAGCAAGCGACATGACAATATCAGAAGGTGATGAATATGCACCAATCTTCTCTTCTACTTCACTAACAACGATGTCAAATGGCACATCTGCTAATTCAAGCAGTTCCTTCCTCCTAGGTGACCCTGAAGCTAAAATAATTTTCCTCATATTTTCTCCTTCCCTTCTCACATGAAGCAGAATAATTCAAATCAATCGTATCAAAGGAATAGTTTCCCCACAAATTCTAGAAATATCATTTTCTCTAAACAAAATAATAGTTCTTTTTAAATACGATTATATGCTGCCCATACAGAAAGCACTTTGTTCTAAATTCAAAAGAAAAGAAAGAAGTATATGTACTTCTTTCCCCTTCATCATTATCTTATTATTTTACTTTTTGTGAAACCATTTTTTCATACGAAAGTATACCATCAATAATAACTTGATTTAATTTAGCTACAGATTCCTTATCGCTCTTCCCTTCCTTAATCGTTTGCACCGCTATTGACGTATACGTATAAAGCTTCTTTGCATCTTCACGCTTCATACTCTTCCCTTCCTTTTCCATAGCTTTCCACTCTTTTTGAATCGCTTCTATATCTTTTGGATTACTTTTTCCACTAGTTTGTACGCTGGACACATATTTTGCTAAATGAGTATATAATGGCTGCACTTTCGCTAAAAACATTCCTACTTCTTTATCATTTTTGAGCAATGCTTTATCTGTAATATCCCAATTTTTTTTCAAAACTGAAACACCATCTTGCTTATACTGATCTATTAATTGATTAACAGCCTGTTCATCGCTCGTAATAGCAACAACTAACGCATACTTATCACCACTCGGTTTCAAAGTAGCCACGCCCCCATTACTTTTCCACTCTTCAATAGCAGCCTGTCCTTTTTCTTCAGAGGAATAAAGCCCTCCTTGAACGAAAAATAGTTTCATTGGGTCTAATGACGTTCCTACCTGTGCTTTTGGTTTTTCCTCTTTCGGTGTTGGTGTTTGTTCTGCCGTTCCACCCACCTTTTGTTCCTCATTACCTGCCTGCTTCGAAGCCGTTACCTTACCTTCTTCTGTCGTCCCTTGTCCAGTTAATAAATGAATCATACCCATCCCAAATGCAGTACCAATAATTATTGCAGTTGCAACGATTGCGATTATTGTATTGCTCCACTTCTTTCGATATTTTTCCATAGATACTGATTTCGCTTTTTGAAACGGAACGACATTTTTCGGTCTCTCACTTTCTGCTACCATCCAGTCAAACTCATCCTTCTTTTTTTCCTCATACTTCGCTTCTGTTCCATTTACTTTCACCGAGATCGTTCGTGATTGCTTGTCCATACACTCACACCTCACCTCTTGTCATTGTCCGCATCATATCATATTCATTCCACAAAAAAACGAGATATTTGTCAGAGGAATTCGTCAAATAACCCTATATTATTATCTTATATGTATGCATTTGACTTCATTTGTAGAACAAAAAACTAGATAGCAAAGACTATCTAGTTTTTCTCGCGAATATATTTTCGAACTTCAGAAATGAAATAAAGAGAACCTGTTATGATAAAGACATCATTTTCTCCAATCATATCAACTTTTGTATCAATTGCCTCTTTCCAATCTTCAAAAACTAATTTTGATTCTTGTTGTGAATACGATGCAAGCTTGTCAGCAGAAATGGCACGATCAAAGGCAAACGTCGTAAATATTATTTCATCAGCAACTTTTTCTAATTGCCCTACCATGTTATGTAACTGTTTGTCACCAAGAGCAGTAAATAAAACTATTACATTCTTCTTTTTATAATGTGCCTCTACTGTTTTTACAAGACTTTCAATACCTTCTGGATTATGAGCACCATCTATTATAATATCTGGATTACTTTGTAACTTTTCAAATCGACCAATCCAGTATGCTTCTTGTAAGCCAGCTTTTATTTCCTCTTCATTAATTAAAAATGATAAATATGTTTTTAAATACATGACTGCCATAAGTGCTAGCGCTGCATTGCCTACTTGATGAATACCTTTCATTGAAATCCGAACATTTTCAAACGAGGCGAATGGACAAGCAAAATCAAAATGTTCCCCATCTTTATTAGAATGTTTATGTAATGTTGTAAACTGTTTTCCAAATTCATATAAGCTTGCATGATTTTCCTTAGCAACCTTTTGAATTACTTGCAATGCTTCTTCATTTTTCACACCAGTAATAACTGGAACACCAGACTTAATAATCCCTGCCTTTTCATATGCAATTTCTCCTAGTGTATTGCCTAAAATATGCATATGATCGTGACCGATATTCGTAATAATCGTGAGAACCGGATGAATAACATTTGTAGAATCAAATCTTCCCCCAAGCCCCGTTTCAAATAAAACGACATCACAGAAATTAACTCTACCGAAATAATAAATTGCCATTACTGTAATAATTTCAAACTCAGTCGCTTCTCCTAAATCCGTCTCATCTAATTTTTCAACGACTGGCTTTACCATATTTACAAGTTCTGCAATCTCTTCATCTGCAATCGGTATTCCGTTTACACTAATACGTTCATTGAATGTTTCTATGTAAGGCGATGTAAACGATCCTACTTTATATTTCGCACCTTCTAACATGTAGCGCATGTATGTTAAAGTTGAACCTTTTCCATTTGTGCCGGCTAGATGAACACATTTTATATGACGCTCTGGATTTCCGAGTTCTTCTAACATCCATTGCATTCTTTCTAGCCCTGGTTTTATCCCAAATTTCAATCGGCTATGAATCCAGTTTATCGCTTCTTCGTATGTATGTATCACGTGTGTTATTCCCCTTTCAAAAGACAACCTTCATACTTCTATTATACGCAAAGAAAAGAGACTCACCAATATAGTGAGTCTCTGAAAAACATTTTTATTTCTCAAGATCAGCTAGACGTTGACGAACCGCTTCGCGTTTTTCTAGATAATCTTGCTCTTTCGCACGCTCTCCGTCAATAACTTCTGCAGGAGCTTTCGCTACGAATCCTTGGTTTGAAAGTTTCTTCTGTACACGTTCTACTTCTTTACCAAACTTCTCAAGTTCTTTTTCAAGACGCGCTTTCTCTTCATCAAGATTGATAAGATCAGCTAACGGTAAGAATAACTCTGCACCTGATACGATTGCAGTCATCGCTTTTTCTGGCGCTTGTAAATCAATCTTAATTGTTAGTTCACTTGGGTTACAGAAACGCTCAATGTAAGAGCTATTTTTCGTAAGCTGGGCTAGTACTGCCTCGTCTTTTGCTTTAATTTGCATTTGAACTTTTTTGCTCATTGGCGTATTTACTTCCGCACGGATGTTACGAACAGAGCGAATGATATCAACTAGAAGGTGCATTTCCGCTGCCGCTTCTTTATCTTGTAAATCTTCGCGAACTGTTGGCCATGCTGCTACTGTAATAGACTCGCCTTCATGCGGTAAATGCTGCCAAATTTTCTCTGTTACAAATGGCATGAATGGATGTAATAGACGCATTGTTTGGTCTAATACGTAAGCTAAAATCGAACGAGTTGTTTTCTTAGCTGCTTCATCTTCACCGTATAGTGGAAGTTTCGCCATCTCAATGTACCAGTCACAGAAATCATCCCAAATGAAGTTGTATAATGAACGACCAGCTTCACCGAACTCATATTTATCCATGTTACGTGTTACACTTTCGATTGTTTCGTTTAAGCGAGTTAAAACCCACTTATCTGCAACTGATTTTTCACCAGTTAAATCGATTTCTTCATACTTCATGTCATCCATGTTCATTAATACGAAACGTGATGCGTTCCAAATTTTATTAATGAAGTTCCAAGTAGATTCTACTTTTTCCATGCTGAAACGTAAATCTTGACCTGGTGCACTTCCTGTTGATAAGAAGTAACGCATCGCATCTGCACCGTACTTCTCGATAACATCCATCGGATCAATACCGTTACCAAGAGATTTACTCATTTTACGTCCTTGCTCATCACGAACTAAACCGTGAATTAATACATCTTTAAATGGACGCTCTCCTGTAAACTCTAAACCTTGGAAAATCATACGAGATACCCAGAAGAAGATGATGTCATAACCAGTTACTAAAGCATCTGTTGAATAGAACTTTTTAAAGTCTGCTGCATCTTCATTCGGCCAGCCAAGTGTTGAGAATGGCCATAATGCTGAACTGAACCATGTATCAAGCACGTCATTATCTTGATTCCAGTTTTCAAGATCTGCTGGCGCTTCTGTACCTACGTATACTTCACCAGTTTCTTTATGATACCAAGCTGGAATGCGGTGTCCCCACCATAATTGACGAGAAATACACCAGTCATGAATGTTTTCCATCCAGCGTAAGTATGTGTTTTCAAAACGCTCTGGTACGAACGTTACTTTTTCTTCTTCTTTTTGTTGAAGTTCTACCGCTTTTTCTGCAAGTGGAGCCATTTTTACGAACCATTGTGTTGATAAATAAGGCTCAACAACTGCACCGCTACGCTCACTATGACCTACTGAGTGCATATGAGGCTCGATTTCTACTAATACGCCAGCTTCTTGTAAATCTTTCACTAACTCTTTACGGCATTCGAAACGATCCATACCGTTATACTTACCAGCTTTTTCGTTCATCGTTCCATCTTCGTTCATTACTAAAATACGTGGTAAGTCATGACGGTTACCTACTTCAAAGTCATTCGGGTCATGAGCTGGTGTAATTTTCACAACGCCTGTTCCGAAGTCTTTTTCTACGTATTCATCAGCAATAATCGGAATCTCTCGGCCTACGATTGGAAGTGTAACTGTTTTTCCGATTAAATGTTTGTAGCGATCATCTTCTGGATGAACTGCTACCGCTGTATCACCAAGCATTGTTTCTGGACGAGTAGTTGCAAGGCGAATGTGACCAGAACCGTCTGTTAGCGGATAGTTCATATGGTAGAATGCACCTTGAACTTCTTTATGAATTACTTCAATATCAGAAAGAGCTGTGCGTGTTGCTGGATCCCAGTTGATGATATACTCACCGCGGTAAATTAAGCCTTTTTCATATAATTGAACGAATACTTTATTAACAGCGTTAGATAAACCTTCGTCTAATGTGAAGCGTTCACGAGAATAGTCTAGTCCTAAACCAACTTTCCCCCATTGTTGACGAATGTGAGAAGCGTATTCTTCTTTCCATTCCCAAGCTTTTTCAAGGAATTTCTCACGACCAAGATCGTAACGTGAAATACCTTCTTCACGAAGTTTCCCTTCTACTTTCGCTTGCGTTGCGATACCAGCATGATCCATTCCTGGAAGCCATAATACATCGTAACCTTGCATACGCTTTGTACGAGTTAAAATATCTTGAAGCGTCGTATCCCAGGCGTGACCTAAGTGTAACTTACCAGTTACGTTCGGAGGTGGAATTACAATTGTATATGGTTGTTTCTTCTCATCTCCTGTTGCTTCGAAATATTTGCCTTCAAGCCACCACTTGTAAAGGCCTTCTTCAACGGACATATGATCATATTTAGTTGGTAAATTATTTTCCGTGTTTGACATTATTTTCCCTCCTTAAAATAAAAAATGCCCCTCATCCAAAAAAGGACGAGGGACATCGCGGTACCACCTTTATTTACAAACAAATTCAGAATTTGCTTATACTCTTAATTTGATAACGGACAAATCCGTCTTTTCCTAATAAGAATCATTCCGTTCAGAAAAGATGCTCCAGGGCTACCTTCTAACATAACTATCTAGAGAACCTCCCAGCCAATGGTTCCCCTCTCTGAAGACGTTTCATGTTATACTCTTCCCCTTCAATGCATTTATGTGATTGTTAATTATTATATACAATAGTGTAAAAAACGAAACCTTATTCGTCAAGATAAATTTGAAACTACGGCTTTTATCTCTTTATGGAACTAATAAAAAAAGATAAGCAGGGTTCTCCCTACTTATCTTCTTTATCCGTTCCCTTGCTGGGCAGCTTGTAATTGCGAAAGGAAATATTCTGTATTACTAATGAGCCAATGCGATTGCTGCAGAATTTTCACCCCGCGAAGCTCATTTTCTTCATTACGACTCTTTCTTCTTTTCGTATACGACTGAATTTGCCGAATAAAATGCGACGGGTACGTCATATACGCAAACATAAGAAGCTGCTCCTCTTTCGTAAATGGAAAATTTTTTTGATACATTTGATACCATTCAAAGCGGTCGCTCCGCGCAATTGGATATGTGTTCAAAGACCTTGAATAAAAGCTGACGATATCCTGTACCGGTGTAGCAAACTGAGACTTTTCTAAACTAATAAAATAACCGTTTCGTTCATAATCAAATAAAAAGTGATTAAGCGATACATTTCCATGAACGAAAGTAGTACGTGTTTTTTCCTTTTCTTTCATTGCATCATGCCATTCACTTAATTGTTTCGTTGCGAACTCACGTGCTCTCATAACGTGGTGATAATACGTACAATATTGTAATTCAAATGGAGACATATACCACTTCGCTTCAGATTCTATGAGAAACTCTTCTAATATCTCGCCATCATTTTCCCAACGGTCGGATATATTTGTATAATGTTTTTCTAAATCTTCTTCTGTATAAGTCTCCTCTTTCACCGTTTTTTGATGCAACGTCCCGAGCGTTTGAAACATCTTATGGTATTGATCATTATCTTCGCCGTTTCCTTCCGCACGTTCTAACCAAGGCATTAAATAATAGCTATACGCCCCATCACTTAAAACATAATTCCCGTCCGTCGTGTGATAGATAGGTACATAATTCGAAAAACCTTTCTCCTTCAAATATTGAATATGGTGTAAAAAATTATTCCGCTCTAATTTTCTATCTTGTATTTTCTTTAACGCATACGGACCTTGATTCGTATAAATTTTCATTACACTTCCGTGCTCTTCCATATGCTGAGTGTCCAATCTATATTGCCTCACAATGGGTTCATAGCGATTTCGTAATTCAATATCCATACGAATAACCCTTTCTTATTCAAAACATAGCTTCTAGGAAAAGAAAAGAGGTGAGTGAAAAAACTCACTCACTTATTTCACTGTTGCTTTTGAAACAGGAATATATATAATTTGCCCTGTAGTTAAATATATATCTTCTGATTGATTTACACGATATAAGCTTTGTACAGTCGTTTCATAACGTTCTGCAACCGATTCAATTGTATCTCCTTCTTGTACGAAGTACATTCTTAACTTCGTAAATTCTTCTTCTGGTTCTTTCGTAAATAATTTCGTTAAATAAAGTGCATTTTCATCTCGCTGTGAATATGCTTCTTCCTCTGGCTCTTCCTGCTTTTTCGCTTTTTCTTTCTTGAAATTTTTCCGCCCGAACAATTCAAATTGTGGCGTCTTTTCTTGCTCCTCTTCACGCTCCACAAGTTCATGTTCTTCTAATGCCTCTTCTTCTATTTCTTGCTCTTTTCTTTCCTCTAGCTGAAACGGTTCAAATGCATAATCTTCCCATCCATCTGATTCTTTATAGACTGGTACCTCTTCGTGCAGCACAGGTCTACTTTCATCCTCTTCAGCTGAATCAGCTTCCAACTCAGCATACACCGTCTCTTCCTCTTCATCCTCGGTTCTTTCCTCATCACATAAGCCTGTAATAGATATATCCGCTAATAGTTGTAAGCAACCATTTTCCTTTAATTCATAATCAAATTCCTCGATTGATACATATAATTCTTCAATTACTTTCACTCGATTTCTTGGAATTGATATTTCGAGCGGAAAGGAATGGACAAGCTCATTAACCCCGTCTCCCCTTGTTTCTACATAATCAATTGCCTTTGCTGGTGATAGCTCTCTTAATGAATAAGCTGAATCATCTTGCCTTGCAACGTACTCTCCCGTTAAATCTAATTGCCCCCTCACGATAACTTCATGATCGAGCTCCTCTATCTCAACGTCTGGATCTAACGAAATTGACAAAAGTTCTTCGACTTCCTGTCCCTTCTGGAACCAAACAGATTCTTTTAATGAAAATCGTAATGAATGATCTGTTGCCACTTCTTTTCCCCCTCCCAAACTATATGTCATTACAGATTTATGTTCCCTAAGGCTACTTTATGAATAAAAAAAATCGCTCCCCTAATGGAAAGCGATTTTCTCTAAGAAATTATGCTTTTAATTTTGACATTGCAATTTCGGCCGCTGCAATTGTCGCCTCAATATCTGCATCACTATGTGCTGTCGATAAGAATAAACCTTCAAATTGAGAAGGTGGTAAAAATACACCTTGTTCTACCATTTCACGATAGTAAGCTGCAAAGAATTCTAAGTTTGAAGATTTTGCTGCATCATAATTAATAACTTGCTCATCCGTAAAGAAAATACCAATCATAGAACCTGCACGATTAATGTGATGCGGGATATTATGCTTTTCAGCTGCCTTACGTAGTCCAGCCTCTAATATTTCTGCTTTACGCTCAAATTCCACATATGATTCTGGCGTTAACTGCACTAACGTTTCATAACCTGCTGTCATTGCAAGTGGATTACCCGATAATGTTCCAGCTTGGTAAATCGGTCCGCTTGGTGCAACTTGACGCATAATCTCTGCCTTCCCACCGTATGCTCCTACCGGCAAGCCACCACCGATTACTTTACCTAAACAAGTTAAGTCAGGAGTTACACCGTAATAACCTTGTCCACAATTATAAGCAACACGGAATCCTGTCATTACTTCATCAAAAATAAGTAGTGCACCGTTTTGCTCTGTCACTTCACGAAGTCCTTCTAAAAACCCTGGTTGCGGGGGAACAACACCCATATTCCCTGCCACTGGTTCTACAATTATACAAGCGATGTCATCACCGAATTGTTCGAAAGCATATTTTACACTTTCTAAATCGTTATACGCTACTGTAATCGTATTTTTCGCTACACCTTCTGGTACACCAGGGCTATCTGGTAAACCTAGCGTTGCTACACCCGAACCTGCTTTAATCAATAAAGAATCACCATGACCGTGATAACAACCAATGAATTTCAAAATTTTGTTACGTCCAGTGTAACCACGAGCTAAACGTAGTGCACTCATTGTCGCCTCTGTTCCAGAGTTAACCATACGCACAATCTCAATTGATGGTACACGCTCAATAACAAGCTGCGCTAATTTATTTTCAATTTCTGTTGGTGCACCAAAGCTTGTTCCTTTTTCAGCAACAGCTTTTAAAGCCTCAACAACACGATCATTCGCATGACCATGAATTAAAGGTCCCCACGATAATACGTAATCGATGTATTCATTCCCATCGATATCATATACTTTAGAGCCTTTTCCGCGCTCCATAAACAGCGGATTCATACCAACAGACTTAAAAGCACGAACAGGGCTGTTTACGCCTCCAGGCATTAAATTTTGAGCCTCTTCAAACGCCGCAATCGACTTATCAAATTTTTTCATTATTTAGCGCCTCCTTCTTGTAACCATCTTGCTGCATCTTTTGCATGATACGTAATAATCAAGTCTGCTCCTGCGCGTTTCATGCTAATTAATTTCTCAAGTACAACTTCTTTTTCATTAATCCAACCATTTTGTGCTGCTGCTTTAATCATCGAATATTCACCACTTACGTTATAAGCAACGACTGGTAAGTTAAAGTTATTTTTCACATCACGAACGATATCTAGATAAGAAAGAGCTGGCTTTACAATTAAGAAGTCTGCCCCTTCCATTACATCTGATTCTGCTTCACGGAATGCTTCCATACGGTTCGCTGGGTCCATTTGATATGTTTTACGGTCACCAAACTGCGGTGCACCGTGTGCTGCATCACGGAACGGTCCGTAAAATGCTGATGAATATTTCACAGCGTACGACATAACTGGTACGTGCGCGAAACCATTTTCATCTAATGCATGGCGAATTGCTGTTACAAATCCGTCCATCATGTTAGATGGTGCAATAATGTCTGCCCCTGCTTTCGCTTGACTTACAGCTGTTTTTGCAAGAGCTGCAAGAGACTCATCATTTAAAATAACGCCATCTTCAATAACACCGCAATGACCATGGCTTGTGAATTGACATAAACATGTATCTGCAACTACTACTAGCTCTGGGAACTCATCTTTAATTTGCTTAATTGCACGCTGTACAATTCCATGCTCACAATATGCCGATGATCCAACTTCGTCCTTTTCAGCAGGTAAACCAAATACAATAACAGAACGAATACCTAAATCAACGACCTCTTGCATTTCAGCTTGCAATAAATCTAAAGACATTTGATATACGCCTGGCATAGAAGGAACTTCATTACGAGTATTTTCTCCTTCTAATACAAAAATAGGGTAAATAAAATCTTCTGTATGTAAAAATGTTTCACGTACAAGCGCACGCATGCCCCCGCTTTGTCTTAAACGACGATGACGATTAAATTGTAAAGAATTCATAGATTTCTATCCCCATTCTTTTATTTTATAGATTCACAAATGCATTGCAGTAATGCTTCTACAGTGTACTCTTTTGGCACAATAACATGTGGAAAATAGAGGTTCGCCTCTTTTTCCGTAATAGGCCCTATACAAGCAATTGTACATTTTTTCGTCCATTCTCTCCAGTTTGTACCCTCAAGTAAACGAACAAAACTATCAACAGTTGAAGGGCTCGTAAATGTAATAATATTTACTTCTCCTAATTTCAATGCTGTTATAAGTTCTTGTTTTTTCTCTACATTCACCTTCGTACCATATACAATTAACTCATCTAGAAAAACACCAAACTCCCTAAGTTTAACCGGGATTACATCTCTTGCTAAATTCCCTTTCGGAAATAAAATACGCTCGTTTCCACTTAATTCTTTTAGAAACTCTTCGGCAAATGTTTCTGCAACAAACGAGGTCGGAACAAAATGAACTTGATAGCCCCTTTTTTCTAACTCTAATTTTGTTTTCACGCCTACCGCAGCGATTTTAATAGTTAATGGTATTTTTGTTTCTAAACCATCTAGAAAAAAAGCTACACCATTTTTACTCGTAAAAATAACCCAGTCATACGAATGTAGTTGCCTTGTTATACGTTGAATTTGCCTATGAGATGTGCCTTTCATACGCAAAAGCGGAATTTCCAATGGAATTCCGCTCCTTTCTTTCACTGCTACACTCATTTGTTTCGCTTGATGCTGGGCACGTGTAATCAATACTGTTTTGCCAGCGAGAGCGTTCATATTTATTGTTGCTCCTTATTTGCAGCAAGGATGAGCTCTTTTGCTCCTTGTTTAATTAAACGGTCCGCAGCCTCTAATCCAACTTGCTTCGGATCATTGCCTACTACTATCTCTTTCAATAAAACAGAACCGTCCATAGAACCGACAAGCGCTGTTAATTCGATTGCATCATTTTCTTTAAGAGTTGCATATCCAGCGATTGGAACTTGGCATCCACCTTCAAGTTTATGAAGAAATACTCGTTCAGCAGCCACTGTTCTTTCTGTTACTGCATCATTAATATGCGCTAACAACTGAAGTAAATCCGTATCATCCTCACGACATTCAATCGCTAATGCACCTTGCCCTACGGCTGGTACACATAACGTTTCATCTAAATGTTCTGTAATAACTTCTCCGTCCCAGCCCATTCTCTGTAATCCAGCTGTCGCTAAAATAATTGCATCGTAATCTTCATCTTTTAACTTACGTAAGCGTGTATCGATATTCCCACGAATCCATTTCACTTGTAAATCTGGTCTCGCAGCTAGTAGTTGTGCACTACGTCTCAAACTACTCGTTCCTAAGATCGCGCCTTCTGCTAAGTCTTTAAACGATTCTCCGTTTTTAGAAATAAAAGCATCACGAGGGTCAACGCGCTTTGGCGTACAACCAATCGTTAATCCATCTGGAAGTACAGCTGGCATATCTTTCATACTATGTACAGCCATATCAATTTCTTTCGTAAGTAACGCATGTTCAATTTCCTTTACAAATAAACCTTTTCCGCCTACTTTTGAAAGAGTAACATCTAAAATAACATCACCTTTTGTGACGATTTCTTTCACTTCAAATTCATATGGTAAACCAAGCGCTTTTAATTGATCAATAAACCAATTAGTTTGTGTTAATGCTAGTTTACTCTTTCGTGAACCTACAATAATTTTGCGCATAATTCTCTCTCCTCATTATAAATACCAAAAGTGGAAATTAGATAAACTGCTTAATAGAAAAATGTTAACTAGCATTACGAGAAATGCCCCGATATTCCACTGCACAATTTTCTTACCTTGCAACACATCTGCCGCTCGTAAATATAAGCCCACGCAATATACAAATAGAACGACAAAAGACCCAATTACTTTCGTATCATACCAATGGAAATTATCCAATTTTGTATATCCCCATATGCATCCTAATATAATTGCTAATAAGAAAAACGGAACAGAAAATAAATTTAATCCGTAAGACATAGATTCAAGCTTCGGCAAATTTCCTAATCTTCTTAATCTCGCATTCCACTTTTTCTTTTTTAATAGTCGGTATTGCAATAAATACATAATAGAAAAAATAAACGATACAGTAAACGTTGCATAAGAAATAATCGCCATACCGACATGCACGTATACAAGTTCTGAAACTAGTTGCTCTGCAAGTACTGGCGACATCTTCCCGAGCGGTGTAAAAATAGAAAAAGCGCTTACGCCAAATGCTACAACATTTGTAAAAAAGACTAAAAAGTCAATACGCATAAATCGATTAATGACTAATGACATCGTAATCAATAACCAAACATAAAAATAAATCCCTGATAATAAAGTTAAAATAGGATTCGTTTCTGAATCTGTAGCCCTAAGCAACATAAAGATAGACTGCAGAACCCATACAATCGAAAGTAACCAAAAAGCAAAGCGGTTCGCCTTTCGGTTACTTTGGAAATAATCTATAAAATATAAACTAATGCTACAAGCATATAAAATAATTGCAATATGATAAATAATACTGTTATTTAAAAAACTCATCCGATCATCCTTCCAAGTTATAAAGATGGAACGGATGGTGTCCACGCTCTTTTATGTTCTACTTCTTCCGTATTTCCCGCTTCTTCCACTTCTAAATCAAAAATCTTCGCAAATAAAGCTAATTTTTCGCCAGCTCCCTCTTCAACAGCTAATTCTTTAGCTACTAAAATTGGGTCTTTTAACAATTGGTTAATAATACTTTTCGTATGTTTACTAATTACTTTTTTCTCACGATCACTAAGGTTTGGTATTTTTCGCTCAAGGCTTTCCATCGTATCACTTTGAATTGCTAGCGCTTTATCACGAAGAGCTGATATTAACGGTACAACACCTAGCGTACTTAACCACGTTTTAAATAAAACCATTTCTTCTTCAATCATAAATTGAATTTTCTCTGCTTCTTTTAAACGTTCAGCACGGTTTGCTTCAACTACACCTTGCAGATCGTCGATATCATATAAGAAAGAGCCTTCTAATTCATCAATCGCCGGATCAATATCACGTGGTACTGCAATATCAACCATAAATAACGGACGACCAGAGCGCATTCTCTCTACTTTTGTCATCATTTCTTTCGTAATGACATATTCTGATGCACCCGTTGAACTAATTAAAATATCCGCTTCTAATAATGCACATTGCAATTCACTTAAAGGCTTTGCATGTCCCATATATTTCTCAGCCATCACTTCCGCTTTCGTAAGCGTCCTATTCATAACCGTTACTTTACGAGCTCCACTTCCGTATAAGTTTTGCAGTGCAAGTTCACCCATCTTACCCGCACCAAGAATAAGTACATGACAATCTGTTAAATCGCCAAATATTTTCTTTCCGAGCTCAACAGCAGCATAACTAACAGACATCGCACTTTCACCAATCGTTGTTTCTGAGTGCGCACGTTTTGCTAACGTAACCACTTGCTTAAACAACTCATTAAAAATTGTACCTGTCGCTTTTACTTGTTGTGCTTCTAAAAAGCTATCTTTTATTTGACCTAAAATTTGCGTCTCTCCAACAACCATAGAATCCAAACCGCATGTTACGCGGAATAAATGATCTATTGCGCCATCTTGTTCAAAAATAGACAAGTATGGTGCGACTTCTTCTATTTCAAGCTGAAACCAATCAGCTAAAAACTTCTTAATGTAATACCGTCCCGTGTGTAATTGATCGACAACAGCGTAAATCTCAGTGCGATTACAAGTTGATACAATGACATTTTCTAGCACGCTCTTTTGGTTTTGTAATGTAGTCATTGCTTGCTCTAGCTCTGCTGCCTGAAATGTGAGTTTCTCACGAAATTCTACAGGGGCTGTTCGATAATTTACACTAACAACAAGAATATGCACGCAGCATGTCCCCCTTCACCCGTTTTATCACTTTATCTACTATCATAATACAACTTTCCTCTTATGAATCTGACAATCGTGTGAACAACTGATTATTTTTTATTTATTCTCCATATGTAATAAAGGAGCTTCAGTAAGATTAATAAAGAACTTTCTACTTTATAATAATTATAAAATAATAACTCTATTTGTACGTTACCAAAAAAAGTCCTCATAATCAAGTGATGGAAACTATTCCATATTAATTATAACATCATCTTTTCTATCTTCTTTCATCATGAAGGAAAATATGTATGATTGTTCCAAAATATAGTACTCACTTTCTCGATGCAATGCATTTGACATTGTATTTCTTTTTCGTTATATTGGTTTTACAAAATTAAATTGTGCACAACTTAAAAATATAAGGAGTTGCCTATGAAAGAAAATCCTTTGCATCTAGATAACCAACTTTGTTTTTCTATTTACGCTTGTTCTAGAGAGGTTACCCGTTTTTACCGCCCCTATTTAGAAGAAATGGGCATTACGTATCCCCAGTACATTACTTTACTCGTACTCTGGGAACAAGACGGACTAACAGTGAAAGAAATTGGAGAACGTCTATTTTTAGATTCTGGTACTTTAACACCTATGTTAAAACGGATGGAATCATTAAAACTTGTACAACGTGTTCGTTCAAAAGAAGACGAGCGAAAAGTTTGTATTGAATTAACAGAACAAGGTAAAGATTTAAAAGAAATAGCTTGTTCATTACCAACAACGATGGCTACAAATTTAGGAATTACAGAGCAAGAATATCATTCTTTATTAATCCAATTAAACACATTAATTGAAACAATGAAAAAAATTAATGACAGAAAAGGGGAATAAACATGGATAAATTATATACTGCTTCAGTAACAGCAACAGGTGGAAGAAACGGTAAGGTAGTTTCAGATGATGGCATATTAAATCTTGATGTAAAAATGCCAAAAGCATTAGGTGGCGCAGGCGGAGAAGCAACAAATCCAGAACAATTATTTGCAGCTGGTTATGCAGCTTGCTTTGATAGTGCATTGCAACTTGTAATTCGTACAAAACGTATGAAGGTGGAAAGTACAGAAGTGGCTGCACACGTTTCTATCGGTAAAGATACAGATGGTGGTTTCGGACTATCTGCTGTACTTGACGTACATGTTGCTGGTGTTTCTCATGCCGAAGCACAAGAACTTGTAGAAGCCGCTCACGGTGTATGTCCTTACTCTAAAGCAACAAGAGGAAATATTGAAGTTACATTAAACGTACGCTAAAAATTTAGTAAATAAAAAAAACGCGCGACATTCGTCACGCGTTTTTTGTTTTTGTCATTTTATGAATTGCTTTCCATGCTTCTTCTTTTCCAAGTCCTGTTTCAGAAGAGAATAGAACGATTTCATCGCCAATTTCAACAGCAAGCGTTTCTTTTACAACTTTTAAATGCTTTTGCCATTTCCCTTTCGGAATTTTATCGGCTTTCGTTGCAATAATAATTGTTGGGATTTCATAATGCTTTAAGAAATCATACATCATAATGTCATCTTTTGTTGGTTGGTGACGTAAATCAACTACTAATACAGCTGCGTCTAATTGCGTACGTGTTGTAAAGTAAGTCTCAATCATTCTGCCCCATGCCGCGCGCTCTGTTTTAGATACTTTCGCATATCCATAACCTGGAACGTCAACAAAATGCATCATTTCATTGATTAAGAAAAAGTTCAGCGTTTGCGTTTTTCCTGGTTTAGAAGAAATACGTACTAACTTTTTACGATTTAAAATTTTATTAATAAAGGAAGACTTCCCGACATTAGAACGACCTGCTAAGGCAATTTCTGGTAAATCACTGTCTGGATATTGTTCCGGTTTAACGGCACTAATTACAATATCTGCTTTTGTTACTTTCATTGTTTCACTCCTACTAATGCGTGCTCCAATACTTCGTCTAAATGAGATGCAAGCACAAACGTAAGGTTTTCTTTTACGCTCTCTGGAATATCATCTAAATCTTTCTCATTTTCCGCCGGTAAAATAATTTTTGTTAATCCCGCGCGGTGAGCACTTAATGTTTTTTCTTTCAAACCACCAATCGGTAATACACGACCACGAAGTGTAATTTCACCTGTCATACCAACTTCTTTACTTACAGGAATACCTGTTAGTGCAGAAATAAGTGCCGTTGCCATCGTAATACCTGCTGACGGTCCATCTTTTGGAACTGCTCCTTCTGGAACATGAATATGAATATCGTTTTTCTCATGGAAATCCGGATCAATATGAAGTTCTTCTGCACGAGAACGAATATAGCTAAACGCGGCTTGTGCGGATTCTTTCATAACATCCCCAAGTTTCCCTGTTAAAATTAATTTCCCTTTTCCTGGCGCTACAGACACTTCAATTGCAAGTGTATCGCCGCCCGCTGCTGTGTAAGCTAAACCTGTTGCCATACCAACTTGGTCTGTTTTTTCAGCTTGACCATAACGGAATATATGCTTACCAAGTAAATCAACAATATTTTTCTCTGTTACAACAATGCGCTTGCGTTCTGCTGTAACGATAATTTTTGCTGCTTTACGGCAAACTTTTGCAATTTGACGCTCTAACGTACGAACACCAGCCTCGCGTGTATAATAACGAATAATTTCAAGAAGCGCTTCATCACGTACTTGCAAATTACCTTTTCGCAAACCGTGCTCTTTTAATTGTTTCGGCAATAAGTGCTCACGAGCAATATGCACCTTTTCAAGTTCTGTATAACCAGCAATCGAAATGATTTCCATACGGTCAAGCAATGGGCCTGGAACACTTGCAAGTGTATTAGCAGTTGCAACGAACATAACTTTCGATAAATCATATGGCTCTTCAATGTAATGATCACTGAAGTTATGGTTTTGTTCTGGATCTAACACTTCAAGTAACGCCGCTGATGGGTCTCCCCTGAAATCGTTAGACATTTTATCAATCTCATCTAATAAGAAGACTGGATTAACTGTTTTCGCCTTTTTCATACCTTGAATAATACGTCCTGGCATCGCTCCTACATATGTACGACGGTGACCACGAATTTCAGATTCATCACGCACACCACCAAGAGAAACACGTACAAAATTACGATTTAACGATGTTGCAATAGAACGTGCTAACGAAGTTTTCCCAACCCCAGGAGGTCCTACTAGACAAAGAATTGGCCCTTTTAATGAATTCGTTAACTTCTGTACAGCTAAATATTCAAGTACTCGCTCTTTCACTTTTTCAAGACCGTAATGATCTTTATTTAAAATTTCTTCCGAATGAGTGAGGTCAATCATATCCTCTGTTGCTGTTGTCCATGGGAGAGCTAATAACCAATCAATATAATTACGAATGACACCACTCTCAGCAGAACTTACAGGTAATTTTTCATAACGATCTAATTCTTTCAGTGCAGCCTGCATTGTTTCTTCAGGCATTCCTGACTGTTCAATTTTCTCACGAAGTTCTTCAACTTCCCCGCCCTTGCCTTCTTTATCACCAAGTTCAGTTTGAATTGCCTTCATTTGCTCACGTAAGAAATATTCTTTTTGCGTGCGCTCCATTGAACGTTTCACTTTTTGTCCAATTTTCTTTTCTAGGCTAAGTAACTCTTGTTCATCTTGAATAATTGAAATAAGTGTATGTAGTCGTTCTTTCACAGATACAATCTCTAAAATCTCTTGTTTCTGCTTCGTTTTAATCGGTAAGTGAGAAGCAATTAAATCAGCTAGTCTTCCCGGTTCTTCTACATCAGCTACCGTTGCAAATGTTTCATTTGAAACTTTTTTCGAAACTTTAATATATTGTTCGAAATGCTCCAGTAACGTACGCATAAGAGCCTTCTCTTCTAAATCATCTTCTACTTCTTCCGTTACCGTTTTAATAGAAACTTGCACTATATTTTCTTCTTCGATAAACTCTACTACTTCTGCTCTATGTAAACCTTCTACAAGGACACGAAGCGTACCGTTCGGCAATTTTAACATTTGCTTCACTTTCGCCACTGTACCTACACTATATATGTCATCTTCTTTCGGATCGTCGATATTCATTTCTTTTTGCATTGCTAAAAAGATGATATTTTCATCCATTGCCGCCTGCTCTAGTGCTTGTATCGATTTATCACGTCCTACATCAAGATGCAGAACCATCGTTGGATATACGAGAATGCCTCTTAATGGTAGGAGGGGCACAATTCTTTCATTCGTATTCATACTAGACATAGCACCTCCATAATAAATTAAACTCCTGTTCAACTATTTTATATTACAATACATCTAGATGCAATTGCAGAGATTCTTCGCAATTGTTAATCCCCTGTTTTTTTGTGCCTCACGAAAAGAAAAAAGACTCCGCTTAAGCATACAAACTTAAACGAAGTCTGGCAAATTTTTATTATTGTATATTCTCACATTGATTGTGCATCTGTTTCGTCCAAATCATTATGTGCATCAAGCTCACGATGCATATTTTCCTGCATAAATGTTAATTCAAATACTTCTTTTAATTTGCGAACAGGAATGATCTCAATTCCCTTTATTGTATACAAAAATGGTTGCATGTTTTCAGCCGGAATGATGACTTTCTTAGCTCCCGCTTTTTTCGCAGCTTTTATTTTTGCGTACACACCACCAATAGGTTTCACTTCTCCGTGGATACTTATCTCACCTGTCATCGCTACTTCATTATTCACATACGTACGATGCACTGCTGAATAGACACCTGTTGCCATAGCAATACCTGCTGAAGGACCATCAATCGGGATACCACCAGGAAAATTAATATGTATATCATATCCTTCTGGCAACACATCTAGAGAACGAAGTACTGTTAACACATTATCAACAGAACCTTTCGCCATACTTTTACGGCGGATTGATTTCGTTTGATTTCCAATACTTTCCTCTTCTACAATTCCAGTGACATTTACTGATCCTTTATCTTTCGCAGGAATAGCTGTTACCTCAATTTCTAATAACGCACCTGTATTCGGCCCATATACAGCAAGCCCGTTCACAAGACCGATTCTCGGAATTGGATAAATACGTTTTTCGTACTTTGGTGTAAGCTGACTAGAATGAACAACCCACTCAATATCTTCATCTTTAATGAAAGGTCGTTCTTCATTTATCGCCATACCAGCAGAAATTTGCACGAGATTAATTGCTTCTCGTCCATTTCTTGCATACATTCCAATCATTTCGATACCGTTCTCACCTACTTGCATCTCCACTTTGTCAGCTGCATTTTTCGCTACTTTTTGAATTTCTTCTGTATCTAACTCACGGAAGAACACTTCTAAACAACGCGACCTAATTGCAGGAGGAATTTCCTCTGGTGAACGTGTCGTTGCACCAACTAAGCGAAAATCTGCAGGTAAACCTTTTTGAAAAATATCATGTATATACGTTGGAATCATCGAATTTTCTTCACTATAATACGCACTTTCCAAAAACACTTTCCGATCTTCTAACACCTTTAGCATTTTATTCATTTGAATTGGATGTAATTCACCAATCTCATCAATGAACAAAATACCACCATGCGCATCTGTTACAGCCCCTTTTTTCGGTTGCGGGATACCCGCTTGTCCCATTGCACCTGCTCCTTGATAAATAGGATCATGCACTGAACCAATTAATGGATCCGCAATACCACGCTCATCAAACCTAGCTGTCGTCGCATCAAGTTCGATAAATGTTGCATTTGTACGAAATGGAGATTTCGGATTTCGTTTCGCTTCTTCTAATACAAGGCGTGCTGCCGCTGTCTTTCCGACACCTGGCGGACCGTATATGATCACATGTTGCGGATTAGGACCACAAAGAGCCGCTTTTAACGACTTAATCCCGTCTTCTTGCCCTACAATGTCTATAAAGGATGTAGGACGTACCTTTTCCGCAAGCGGCTCTGTTAAAGAAACCTCACGCATTTTACGAAGCTGCTCTAATTCTTTTTTCGATTCTCGATCAATTGAAACTTTTTGTGTTCGCTGATTTCGAAGTAAATGCCAAAAATACAATCCGACAATTACGCCAAAAACAAGTTGAACAAGTAAAAATATATTTGTCCAGCTCATAATTCATTTCCTCCCGCTATGTTTTACCTTTTAGTATTTCCTGGGAGGAATAGTGCTAAACATAAAGAAAAACAGCAATTATAAAAATTGCTGTTTCTTCTTCGAATTATGCAGATGTTTTTGTATCAAGTACAGTACCGTCTTGTAACACCAATTTCGGCGGTTCATTATCAGCTACTGTTTCTTTCGTAAGAATACACTTCTCGATATCTTTGCGAGATGGAAGTTCGAACATTACATCAAGCATCAAACCTTCAATAATAGAACGAAGTCCACGAGCACCTGTTTTACGTTCAATTGCTTTTTTCGCAATCTCAACTAGTGCACCTTCTTCAAACTCTAACTCAACATCGTCAAGCTCCAATAATTTTTGGAATTGCTTAACAAGTGCATTTTTCGGTTTAGTTAAAATATCTACAAGAGCATCTTCATCAAGCGGCTCTAGGTTCGCAATAACTGGAAGACGACCGATAAACTCCGGAATTAAACCGAATCTTAAAAGATCCTCTGGTAAAACGTGAGATAAAACATGCTTCTCATTTACATCAGCATTTTTCTTCTCAGCACCAAATCCAATTACTTTCTCACCAAGGCGACGTTTAATAATAGGCTCGATGCCATCAAACGCTCCACCACAAATGAATAGGATGTTCGTTGTATCAATTTGAATAAACTCTTGATGTGGGTGCTTACGACCACCTTGAGGTGGAACGCTTGCTACAGTACCTTCTAAAATTTTCAGAAGTGCCTGCTGTACACCTTCACCAGATACATCACGTGTAATTGATGGATTTTCGGACTTACGTGCCACTTTATCAATCTCATCAATATAAATAATTCCTTTTTCCGCTTTTTCTACATCGTAATCAGCCGCTTGAATTAGTTTTAGTAAGATGTTTTCTACATCTTCCCCAACGTATCCAGCTTCTGTTAAAGATGTTGCGTCCGCGATTGCAAATGGAACATTTAAAATACGCGCTAATGTTTGTGCCAATAATGTTTTACCACTACCAGTTGGCCCAATAAGTGAAATATTACTCTTCGCTAATTCTACATCATCAATTTTGCTGTTAGAATTAATGCGTTTGTAATGGTTATATACCGCTACCGCTAGTGCTTTTTTCGCGTTATCTTGTCCGATGACATACTCATCTAAGATTTCACGAATTTCTACCGGTTTCGGTACATCTTTGAATTCTACTTCTTCGTCCTTCGCAAGCTCCTCTTGTACAATTTCAGTACAAAGCTCGATACACTCGTCACAAATGTAAACACCTGGACCTGCAACTAACTTTCGAACTTGCGTTTGTGTTTTACCACAGAAAGAACATTTTAATTGACCTTTTTCATCATTAAATTTAAACATATTTTCACACCCCTTACAAAGTGCTAACCTCTTGCCTTCGTATGTACACGATAAATGTATCGTATGTAAATACATATTATGTCACTACGTAGCGAGAAATACAAATAATATGACTAGTTATGTACAAATAAAAAAATTTTAAAACTTTTGAAATATGTATATTCGACTTACAAAGGCACTTTTCCTTCTTCATCGAAAAGTTTTATAAATATATTTCTATATTTATAAAACAAGGCACGATTAAAATCGCGCCTTGTTATTTTATTATGCAGCGTTGTCTACTAAGAAGTCTACAGCTTTACGCACTTTAAGATCTTCAGATAAAGCGTCTACGCTTCCAAGAGCTTGCTTGATAGCGTCTACTGGCATACCGTACATTTCAGCCATTTTTTCAACTTCTGCAGTTACTTCTTCTTCAGTAACTTCGATGTTTTCAGCTTCAATGATAGCTTCAAGAACAAGATTGATTCTTACACGTTTTTGTGCGTCCTCTTTCATTTGCTCTTTTAATTTGTCAGCGTCAGTACCTGTGAATTGGTAGTAAAGCTCAAGGTTCATACCTTGTTGGCTTAAACGTTGCTCGAATTCACGAACCATACGATCTAACTCAGTGTCGATCATAGCTTCTGGAATGTCGATTTCAGCGTTAGCAGCAGCTAATTCTACTACTTCGTCACGTACTTTGTGCTCAGCTTCGTGCTTTTTGCCTTCTTCTAAGTTTGTACGAAGTTTTGTTTTTAATTCATCAAGAGTTGCAACTTCTTCGTCAGCATCTTTAGCGAACTCGTCGTTTAACTCAGGAAGTTCTTTTGTTTTGATTTCGTGAATTGTTACTTTGAATGTTGCTGGTTTACCAGCTAATTCAGCAGCATGGTACTCTTCTGGGAATGATACTTCAACTTCTTTAGAATCACCAGATTTAAGACCAATTACTTGCTCTTCGAAACCTGGGATGAAAGTACCAGAACCGATTGCAAGAGAATAGTTTTCGCCTTTTCCGCCTTCAAATGCTTCGCCATCAACGAAACCTTCGAAGTCGATTACAGCTGTATCACCATCTGCAGCAGTTCCTTCTTCTTTAACAACTAGTTCAGCTTGACGCTCTTGTAAAGCTTTTACTTCGTTTTCTACATCCTCGTCAGTTACAGTTGTTTCAACTTTTTCTACTGCTAAACCTTTGTAATCACCTAATTTAACTTCAGGTTTTACAGTAACTTTTGCAGTGAAAATTAAGTTTTGGCCTTTTTCGAATTTCTCGATGTCAATCTCAGGATGAGCAACTGGGAAGATACCAGCTTCATCGATTGCTTCACCGTATGCTTTTGGTAAGATGATATCTAAAGCATCTTGGTATAAAGATTCAATACCAAAGCGTTGTTCGAATAATGGACGAGGCATTTTCCCTTTACGGAAACCTGGTACATTAATTGTTTTTACTACTTTTTTGAATGCAGCGTCGATAGAGTTATTTACTTCTTTAGCATCAACTTCGATTGTTAAAACGCCAACGTTACCTTCTAATTTTTCCCATTTTGTAGACATTTATTCTTTCCCTCCAACTATAATAATGTATGCACATACCTTTATAGATCAAAATTTTTATTATCTCTTTCTTGAAATAACAAATGTACAAATAACCCTCTAGCAAAAAGCTTTCAGATACAATGTTCCAATCTACTAATTGTCTAAAAGACAACTACGGTATATTTTGTTCGAGACTAATATGAAACATATTAAGTAAGAGAATTATACTCCTCTTCTCTTACAAACAGGCAGATTTCTGCCTTTTGCAACCCTTACATTATAACATAGAATGTGCTCGTTTCAATAACTGAACGATTCTTTTTCATAATTATACGGGCAAATACCCTTCTCTTTCAATGCGCAGTAACCATTGATAGGCAATATGAAATTCCTCAAACTCAATATTGTATGCTGTCATAAGTTCTTCTTCATCAATAGCCAATCCGAAACGCTTTCTTCCAATTCTCTCTAAGACAGCAGCCCAAATTTCTACTTTATCCATTAATAGAGGGAACGGAAAAATGCTAATTTGTAATTCTTTCCAGTATGTAACCATCGTACTAAATATATCTGGATAATTTTGCTCTAATCGGTTTGAGAATTTATGTATAATTTTATCGGATTGCTCCTCATTATGACCTGTAAATGCTGGAATCACCTTTATCGTATTTCCAAACTTCTCTACTTCTATCTCTTCTTCTATTTGATTTTCTACCATTTTATACAAAATAGAAGTTTTTAAATAAGGATGCTGATCTTCGTCTATTAAAAATTTCTTTAAAGTAGGAAGTGCGAGATCCAGGTCTTTTAACGAAAGTTTCTGGATCACTCTTAGCTTTTGACCAAAGTTTTCTCCAAAAAGCCCATCGGTAAATTCTTCTAATTCAAAATTCGAATCCACTAGCGGTTTATCTTCTTCATTCAGCATCCCTTGCGCAAACAAAGCAAGCTGCGCCAATTTTTCCTTTTGCTCAGGAATTATATCTTTCGTTTGCAAAACTTCCTCAACAGTTTCAATGACACCTTCATAATCATTTGTTTGAACTAAAATAGTTACATACGTTTCAAGAATATCACCAAATAATACAGCTCCTGTTTCAAGCAACTGCTCACATTTTTCTTTCGCTTCTTCCATACGTTTTAATTCTAGCAAACAAATAACGGAAGCTAATTCTGTTTGTTCCGTTTCTGCATTATACTGACGTAATATTTCAAAGCAGCGCAATGCATCTTCGAATTCCCGCTCTTTCAACGCTAAAAAACCTTTATCAATATAGCGTTCTGATAGTTGCGGAAACAATACGACCGTATTTTCTTTTTTATCCATACGTCCGCCTCTTTTTCTAGATTTTAATGATCTTCAAAGTAAATATATCAAATGCGTAATGAGAACACAACATTCCAAAATCATTTATTCGAAATATAGGAATATTCTATTTTCATAACAAAAAAGCAACAAACTTCTAAATGAAATTCATTTTTCACAAACAAAAACCCTCAGCAACAGACGGCAGAGGGTTCATCATTAATGGAAAGCTTTTATAATTGTGGGGTATATAACAAGGGTAATAATTTGGAGAACAATAATTGCCATAACAATCATGCTAAAATAGAAGATTGGTTTACTTCGCTTCATTAAAAACATAATAATGAGCATCGTACAAGCAAACAAACTTAAAAAAAACAAACTCGTTGTCGAACTGAGTATACCACTCGGGACAAAGAACAATAAAACTACACTACAAGTACCTATAATTCCAAATAACCATTCCATTCATTCACTCATTCCCTTTCCCTCTCATGGCAGTTTTTTCTACGCTACTAAATGTTTTACAACATCAATTACATATGTTAACTTTTCATACGCCACAAACCCAAAAGCTACTGTTAAACCCGTTACGATTAATCCTTTCATCATCTCTTCCTCCTCATTTATCGTTGTTATCTTCATTATATAGGATTAGTAATTTGTTACCATCGAACTTCCTTACACTTACCTTACAGAATTGTAAGATTTCAAAAATAGATTTAAAATCATGTTAATATATTTTTGTACAATTAAGAATTTAATTTACAAGGGGGATTATATATGTTCAAAAAAATGGCAGCTGACGTTTTAGGATTAAGCGATGTAGGTTCCGTTATCACACCAAAAGATTACGATAAGGTCGATGCTGATGATTACGTAATGCATGAAGATGGGGAGAAAATTTACTTTCTTATTAAATCAAAATCAGATGAATATTGTTTCACAAACAAAGGATTAATTCACCTAGATGGTACAAGTGCCACAAGCAAAAAACGTACATTACGCCGCTTTAGCTATAGTAAATATCAAATTAAAAACGTAGCACTTGAAACTGCAGGAACGATTGATTTAGATGTAGAAATTAAATTTCAAATGGGAGATGAGCATTACTCAATTGATGTTCATAAAAAACATATTGAAGAATTAAAAGATTTATATAAGGCTCTTCTTAAAATCGAAGAAATTTCATACGACAACGACATTAAATTGCAGTATGCACATAAAAGTTTAGATATGGCATCTAACGCTTTCAGCCGTATTTCAAATGCACAAGTAAATTTAGCAGAACAGTTTAAAGAGATGAACGAGATCGCCTTTAACTGGCTCGTTGATACGAAAAAGCAATATAACGTGAAAGATTACGGTTTTGTCTTTGAAAAATTTATTAATAACTAATTTAAAACAAACAAAAAACCTTGTTATCAAAAGATAACAAGGTTTTGTTAGCGTCCCAGGAGAGATTCGAACTCCCGACCGTACGCTTAGAAGGCGTATGCTCTATCCGGCTGAGCTACTGGGACATGGAGCGGGTGAAGAGAATCGAACTCTCGACCAGAGCTTGGAAGGCTCTTGTTTTACCACTAAACTACACCCGCATATGTTATTTTATTTTTCTTCGTTAGCGCCGTTGCCCTATCGACAATATTTATTATATTCATAACTACTTATAAAGTCAACACTTTTTTAAAAGAGGATAATTTTTCTTATCCTCTTTTAAAAATTGCTTGTTCCACCAGCTGTCCATCTAATGTTTCAAAACGAACTTCTATATGATTTTCATCCATTTCTAATAAAGCGAATGTCTTTTCCACACGAGAGCGTGGGAGCAAAATACTTCCTGGATTAATAAATAAAATCCCATCAATTAATTCTGCCCCTAATATATGAGAATGTCCAAAGCATGCTACTTGCGCTCCTACTTCTCCTGCATGATACGCTAACGTTTGTAACGTCATTTTCACATTATGACGATGACCGTGTACAACTAAGAAACGAATTCCATCTACATCAGTTACAATTTCATCTTGAAAGTTAGCATAATCACAATTCCCTTTTACAACTTGGAAACCTTGTAGCTCTTCGTGAGCAGGCGTTAGCTCTGAATCACCACAATGAATCATGGCATCTACTTTCCCTTCGTAATTCTCTTTTAACTGCTGTAATTCCTTCACAGAGCTATGACTATCGCTTACGATTAAAGCTTTCATCAATCTCTCTCCCTTATTCTTCTAAAAACCATTCTGGGATTTTTTCTTCTAATTTACGAAGAGCGCGTCCGCGGTGACTAATCGCATTTTTCTCATCCGAATTTAGCTCAGCCATCGATTTTTTATATTCTTCTACATAAAAAATCGGATCGTATCCGAAACCATTTTCCCCGCGGCGCTGTTCTAGAATTTTCCCTTCGCACGTTCCGTTTACAATAACCGGCTCTTTATCCACTTCAGGGAAAGCAACTGCTAGCGCACAGTAAAAACGAGCTGTACGTTTTTCTAAATCGAAGTCAGTTAACCCTTGTAACACCTTATCTATATTCGCCTGATCATCTTTCGGCTCCCCAGCAAAACGAGCTGAATACACACCTGGTTTCCCGTTTAAGGCATCTACAATAAGACCAGAGTCATCCGCAATTACGATGGAATTCAACTGTCTACTAAGACTGTCCGCCTTTAAAATTGCATTTTCTTCAAATGTTTCACCAGTTTCTTCGACTTCTTCAATATGAGGAAAATCGTGTAAAGATTTCACTTCTAAGTCAAATCTCTCAAATAACTCAGCAAACTCACGTACTTTCCCAAGATTTTTCGTCGCTACAACAACTTGCTTCATATTTTCCACCTCTACTCTATATGAGATACGATGTCACCTAATGCTTCTTTTTGCTTTTCAACAAGTTGGAAAATCCCTTGTTCAGCAGCATCAAGTAATTCATTTAATTCAGCTCTGCTAAACGTCGCTTCTTCTCCAGTTCCTTGCACTTCAACAAACTGACCTTTTCCAGTCATAATAACGTTCATATCAACGTCTGCTTTAGAATCTTCAGCATAATTTAAATCTAAAACAACACCTTGTTCTTCAACAACACCTACTGACGTTGCCGCTAAATAATCTTTCACCGGAATTTTAGATACTTTGTCTGCTTGCAATAATTTTTCAAAAGCTAATACCATCGCTACATAAGCACCTGTAATAGAAGCTGTTCTCGTTCCGCCATCCGCTTGAATTACATCGCAGTCAATCCAAACCGTTCTTTCGCCAAGCGCTTCTAAATCAACAACCGCACGCAATGCTCGTCCAATTAAACGCTGGATCTCCATTGTGCGCCCTGTTACTTTCCCTTTACTTGACTCCCTGATTGTACGTTGCTCTGTCGCACGTGGAATCATTGAATATTCTGCTGTTACCCAGCCTTTTCCTTCTCCGCGCATAAACGGCGGTACACGCTCTTCAATTGTCGCTGAACAAATTACCTTTGTATCCCCAACTTCAATTAGTACTGATCCCTCTGGATGTTTTAAATAATTTGTATGAATATGTATATGGCGTAGCTCTGCTTTTCCTCTACCATCTACTCGCATAAAAATAACCCCCTCATAAATACTCTCATTAGTATAGCCAAATTTAAATGTACGATATGTATAACAATAAAAGAAGGGGAACTCAAAAAGCAATTCCCCTTTCTTACATAAGTATATCAAATTATTCGCGATTAAAAACTACCTGTATTCACGTTTTGTGGACGATTAACAGGTTTTATTAACTTTTCACCTTTCTCATCCATAAGATTTGCTTTCCCATTCACTTCAATAGAAACATTTTTCACACCTTGTTTTTCCGTTAAAGATAAGACTAACGATTTCAACACATAATTTGAAATCATATTTTTGTCTGGGTTCACAAATATATTTTCATTAAAGTTTAATGTAATATTTCCGTCCTTCACTTTCGGATTCGTAATAAGCTTAGCTCCTGGATTAAAATCATTTAGTAGTGATCCTTGAATCGGACCTTTTACAAGCTCATCCACAATTGCCGAGTAATCATTTTCTTTTCCTTCTGCAACGCGCCTTGTTACCGGTACGTAATATTGCTGCTTATTATTTTGCGCCATAAAGTAAAGTGTAACCGGTTTTGTATGCGTCACATCTGCTACTTGTTCATCATCAAAGTTAATTCCATTCGCACGACTTACACCTTCACCAAGCGGTGTACCCGCAACAGGCATCTTCGCTAACTTTTCACCATTTATTTGGAACTGCACTTGTTTTATTTCTGTAAATTGAGTCAAAGTCCACGCTACTGATTCAACAATTTGACGTTCTTCTTCTTTTGAATAATTTTTCATTTCTTTAGAGAAATCAATTACTGCTGTCCCGCCTTTTTTCAAATTCAAGGTCATCGTCGTATTCGCTGGAAGGACTGCTCGAAATCCATTTGGCAATAAATTTGTAACTGGTCCATCTTTCACAAGATACTCTAACGTTTGCTGTACAACTTCATTCGCTTTCGGAGTAGGCATTGCAATAGTTTGCGGTACGACATATCCATTTTTATCAACGAGGTATAACTCTCTATTTACTGTTTGCTCTTGTTTATCTTTTTTAGCAGTTTCTTTCTTTTCACCTTCTGTATACGTAACTTTTTTTGGCGGATCAATTTGTTCTGTCGCTTTCTCTTGATTTAACAAGCCACACCCTGATAATAAAATCGCACTCACAGTAGCACCAACAACCCATTTAAAAGTGGATTTAGGCATGCCATTCCCCCCTAAAATCTAAGTTTGTACTTTTATGTATACGAGCTGTTTCATATTTTAGAACAAGCTATAGCTACTTACACAGAAAAAACCCCTGATTTCTCAGGAGTTCTCTTATATGAATCTACTATTATTCTGTTTCTAAATTGATATGCTTCACATTTTCAATCGGCTGACCGAACCACTTTGATGCAATTTCTTTAAACAGACCTATTTTACCAGTCGTTAAGAAGAGATGATCACTTTGTTCTTCTCCCTCATTTAACATCTTACTATGGTATAAAATCGTGCTTACCTCACGCGCTGTTTCATCACCCGAACTAATTAATTGTACTTGATCCCCCATTACCTTTTTAATAACAGGACCTAAAATCGGATAATGTGTACATCCTAGAATAAGCGTATCAATGTCAGTACTTTTCAACGGTTGCAATGTTTCTCTTACAACTTCATACGCCATTTCACTTTCGAAATTCCCACTCTCTACAAGCTCAACGAAAGGTGGGCACGCTAAACTTTCTACCATAACACGGTTATTAATAGACTTTAGTGCCTCTTCATAGGCGCCACTTTTTACTGTTCCAATCGTTCCAATAATCCCAACATGATACGTATTTGTCACTTTTAAAGCTGTACGTGATCCTGGATGAATAACTCCAACTACTGGAATTGGTAATTGTTTCTGCATTTCTTCTAAGACAACCGCAGTTGCTGTATTACACGCAATAACTAACATTTTGATATTTAAATCTAATAAATGCTCCGTCATTTCCCACGTAAATTGACGCACTTCTTCACGAGAACGCGGACCATAAGGGCAACGTGCTGTATCTCCTAAATATATAATACGTTCTTTCGGCAACTGACGAATTAATTCCTTCGCTACTGTTAAACCGCCCACTCCTGAATCAATAACACCGATCGCTCTATTCAACTTAATCACCCGTTTTCTCATTCATCATCTTATTTTATCATTATATTTTATACACTTTAAGTTCGCTCACTTAAACTGCTTCTGTATGAAAATTTTCATTTGTACCTGTATAGACTAGGACCTTTTTTATTTTGCTCCTTTTTTTCATAATTTGCAAGACAGAAAAATAACCGACCTTCTATATGAAAGTCGGTTTCTTCCATACAAAATACGCATTTATCCCACTAATTAAAGTTTCACTTTATTGCTCCATCTTTTTTTGGAAAGAAGACATCCCTATTAATAAGAAGAAATGAGCAGAAATTAAAATGATGATTAAAATAAAATTCAAACGATAACTATTTGTAGATTCCATAACTTTGCTCGCTACAGCTGGTCCAAATGCCATACCGAAAAAGTTAATTAAATTATATAAACCAAGACCGACTCCAACTTTAGCTGGATGTAATGTTTTCGGTATAAATGTGTTTAATGATACTTGAATAGCTGAATAACTCATAAATGTTAAAATAATCGCCAATACAATAACGACTATGCTTCCATTCGGAATAAACCCTAAAATTAAAAAGCCAACGATCATAATGACAGACGCTACATAAATCATATTCACATTTCCAAACGAAGGGACAATCTTTCCCGTAATAAAACTAGATACAATACCAAAGAGTGATGCAACAAACAGTGCAATTCCGATAACGAATGGCGACAATCCGTGCACTCTTCCTAACAGTGATGGCAATAATAATAGACTAGCACATAACGCCACATTAATTATAAACCCGACCGCTATTAAACGAAGAAATGGTTTGTTCGAAAATAACTCAATATCAATAAATGCATGCTCCGCGTTCTTCATACGAACCGTGAATAAAAATAAGAAAGCTACCGATAACACAAATAGCCAACTATTAATATTGACACCTAATAAAACAGTCGTAATGAATGCAAATAATAACGCCGCTCCAATGTAATCAAAATGAAACGCTTCATCCGTATGCTGCGCTTCTTCTGGCATAAATTTTATAAGCAAGAAAATCCCAACTACTGAAATAACCATAAATAAAAATAAATATGGCCACCCTAATGTATTTGTAATAGCCCCGCCAACTAAAGGACCAATGCCTATTGCTAATGCAATAGAAGAACTAATCATCGCTAATGCACCAGGCTTCTTAGCAGGAGCAACTAATTTTGCCACTACAATCATACTAAGCGCAATAAACGCCGCGCCCCCACTCGCCTGCACTAATCTTGCAAGAATGGTAATCGCATAAGATTGATTCATAAATCCAATAATAGAACCCGCTACAAATATGATAATTGAAATAATCAATAGTTTTTTTACGCTATAACGATCAGCCAACTTCCCATATATCATCGAACCAATACCGACAACTAAGGAATAACCTACTACAACCCAACTTACTTTCTATTGACTAATAGATAAATCATTAGCAATATCCTCTAACGCTACATTAAATAAAACCGCATTCATCGGTCCTAATAAAACGATAAAACATAATGTGAAAACAAACCATTTTGAATGGTTACTTATATCTTTCCCCATGCGTAACACCTCTTCTGATTGTAGTAACTGTAAATGAAAAATAAAGTTGTTTAGCTCCTCTATCACTACTAAACAACTTCATCAAATGTATAAATTTATCGCGCGACAAATTGAATTCGAAACGTAACATTATGTTGTTCGATATTCATGGAACTATCATAGTTTCAGCATTACAGTTTGTCAACGAAAAATATACAAAGTAAACTAATTTAGTGTTTTTAGTTTACTTTGTCCAAAAATTGTTATACACTAATTTCGAATCCGGTATAAGGGGGACTGACATGGTTATTCAAATTTGCAATTTCTAACTTAATAAAATCAAGTAAATAAAGAACTTTTATATAGAAGAAACATTACAGGAGGATTATGATGAAGAAAAAAATGTTAGTTGTATTAACGAGCGTAGAAAAATACCCAAATTTAAATAGAGCTACTGGGCTTTGGCTTGGTGAAGCTGTCCATTTCGTTAAAAAAGTAGAAGAAGCTGGTTACGAAGTAGATTATGTCAGTCCACAAGGCGGCTATACACCGATTGATCCGCATAGTTTAGCGATGGCGGAGAGCATCGATTGGGAATGGTATCAAAAGAAAGAATTTATGAATCGTCTCGGCTCTACAATGAAACCGAGTGAAGTGGATCAAGAAGACTACGCTGTTATTTATTACGCGGGTGGTCACGGAGTTATTTGGGACTTCCCAGAAAACAAAGAACTTCAAAATATTAGCCGCAACATTTATGAAAATGGCGGAATTGTTTCCTCTGTTTGTCACGGAGCTGCTGGTTTATTCCATATCACATTAAGTAACGGGGATCGTTTAATTAACGATAAAAAAGTAACAGGATTCTCAAATGAAGAAGAGAAACTAGCTGAATTGGATCAATTCGTTCCATTTTTAACAGAAGATGAACTCATTAAAAATGGAGGGCTTTACGAAAAAGCTGCGCAGCCTTGGGAAGCTTACGCTGTAGAAGATAATCGTGTAATTACTGGTCAAAACCCTGCTTCAGGTGGTCCAGTAGCTGAATTAGTATTAAAACAGTTGCAAAAATAATATGTACTAAAAAAGCAGATTTCCCTCTAGTAAGGGAAATCTGCTTTTTTTACGAAATCATTTGTAAATTAGCTTTAATTTCTTTTTCAATTTCAGAATCATCAACTACATCTAAAAATTCCGGTTTAAACAGTTGATATTTCTTCAAATTGTAGAAATCAAGTATCGCTTGCTTTAACGTAATATCGTACTGAATGCAAAAAGTATGATCTATAATGCGTCTTAACATCACATCATCTTGCACCATAAATAGTTGCGCATTCATTTTATTAAAGTAACCTTGTTCCATACCCGACTCAAAAAACATTTGCAAATTACGATTGCGATTTTGTTGTGCAGCGACTAATTGATCCGACAAATGCGGATACGCTTCTTTCAAATCTTGTAAAAAGACATCCGAAATATACGTCACACATTTTAAAGAATGGATAAACGTCTTTTGGAAACGTTCTGTAAACGACATACTTTCATCTTGATTATCCGCATCTCCTTCAAGAAGATAGTTTATAAAATCCTCTACTACTGCCTCAATAATCTCATCTTTCGAAGAAAAACGTTTATATAAAGTAGCTTTACTAATATCCATATATTTCGCAATTTCATCTATTTTTAATTGGCTAAAACTCGTCTTTCGAATAACGGGCTTTATTTTATTAATATAAGTATTTGCACACGCTACTTTTCTCATTTAAAAGAGCCTCCTCTTTTGTTCATACAAAATAGTATAGCAAATTCATGAATGTTTATAAATGAAGTTATTATACTCATTACGTCTTTTTAGTTTATTACAATTTCAATCTACGCTATACATAAAAAGTACCCGCTACCTTTGTTAGTAGCGGGCACCTTTTCTATAACTTATTTACAGCTCTTTTTATAGCCTTACCTATTCCCATACTAGACTGCGGATTCTGCCCTGTAATCAAACGCCCATCTACTACAACATGCGGCGTGAAATTAGGTGCTACATAAAATAATGCCCCTTCTTCTTTCAACTTACTTTCTAGCAAAAAAGGAACTCGATTTTCTAAATGTACAGCTTTTTCTTCATCGTTTGTATAACCTGTTATACGCTTACCAGCAACAAAAAACGAGCCATCTTTATTTTTCACACCAACTAAAGAACTTACCCCGTGACAAACAGCCGCTACAACCCGGTTATTGTTATACATATTTACAATCAAATTCGCTACATATGTATTACCAGGAAAATCTACAATAGCCCCGTGCCCACCACCAAATAAAACTGCATCATAATCTGAAAAATGAACCTTCGAAATCGGCTTCGTATTTTGCAATATCGTAGCTACCTGCTTAAATTCACGAGGTATCCCATTTGGAATTGACACTCTATCAATAGGTACCCTTCCACCTTCTATAGATACAAGATCAACATCGAACTTAGCCTTTTTAAATAAATTATACGGAGCTGCGAGCTCTTCAAGCCATAAACCAGTCGGGTGTCCATTCAAGTTATGAGCGCTTGTTGAAACTAATAATACCCTTTTCAACATATCCCCTCCTTACTACCTATTTATGTAGGAAACATTCTTATCATTCATATGGAGCATGAAATAAATAGAAAAATAGCCGACCTCTTTTATAAAAGTCGGCTGCTTTCTTATAGTTCGAGCTCTCCCATACGAAGAAGCTCAACAACTGCTTGTGAACGTCCTTTAACCCCTAGCTTTTGCATTGCGTTTGAGATGTGATTACGTACTGTTTTTTCACTTATAAACAGTTCACCTGCAATTTCCTTCGTCGTTTTATCTTGAACCAGTAATTCAAATACTTCTCTTTCTCTCTTTGTGAGTAACGGTTTAGATTGATACGCTTTTTCCTTCAACTGGTATAACCCTCCTTGCTTAAGCCAGAGCTGTATATGTGTAAGTTGGGTGTTTATTTAGTCAAGATATTGTATGAACGAAATGTGCAGGTGGTGAATGAAAATGGGCTTTATTTCTTATGTTATTTTAGACTTTTATACAGTGCGTACACTCTTTTTATCCACTTACTTTTCAGTACGCCATATTTGTTCTAGTAATATGCTGACAACTGTACCTACGAACAAGCCATTTCCGAATATATATTGCATCACAGACGGCAAGGATTGGAGTGCTCCAGACGGTAAAAACATAACACCACTTCCAAATAATATAGCAACTCCTAAAATCGTTATATTCCTTTCGCTCATTGGCACTTGTTTTATATTATGAAACCCAATTCCAATTAACTGTACGAACGAAGCCATTAAAACCGCAGATGCGACCGCGGATGGCAGAGAGGCTAAGTAGCGGATAATACTTGGAAATAGCGACATACCGACTAATAGTACACATGCAAATAAGAATGAACGCATGTACTTTTGATTTGTTAAACGTATGAAACCTGCCGTTGCTGGTAATGGAACGACACCTACAGTTGAAAACAAAGAGGAAATCATATGCGAAATCCCTCCGACCCACGTACCATTTCTCAACTGTTTTTGTTCAATAGTCGCTTTATGAATCGTAGCTTGATTGATTGCTATAATAGCTGCCACTGTATTTGAAACTAAAATACATACCATAACGAAACTTGATACAGCCATACCTGTATTCCATTTTGGAATTCCCCACGCGAATATATGTGGAAGTTGCACAAAATGAGTTACTTGAGATGGGATCGTCACTTTTCCTGCAATGAGAAAAATAATCCAGCCACTAATTAACCCTATTAAAACCGCATAACTTTTAACAAACCCTTTTCCGAAGTTGGAGAGTATGACTACGAATAAAAATATGCCAAAAGCAATTAATGCTGTAAATCCATCAATTTGAGAAACAGTAGCTGTAATTCCTAGCATTCCTTTTAAAAATACACCACTTAATTGTAAACATAATAAAAGTAAGAACGTCCCTGTCACGAGCGGCGTAAATAAAAATAAAATACGCCCAATAACTCCCGTTACTCCTAGCGCTATTAAAACAACTCCCGCAACCATCATTCCTAATTCTAAAATTTGCAATGTACTATGTAATTGATCCTGCCCTACAGTTGCATAAGCAAGCACGGTAAATACACCAACCCAAGATCCAGCTGGTCCATCCGCAATCGGAAGCTTATGTCCAAGCCATCCTTGTAAAAAAGAAGATATACCAACTACGAAAAACGTACGCTGCATTAAATAAAATACTTCTTCCGTCGTAAGATGAAATAATCCGCCAACAACAATTGGTAGCGCGATTGAGTTTGCTAATAAAAAAATAAACCATTGCAAAGTTCCCATAATATGATTTTGATTATGTTGATTGTCCAAACTTTTCATCCCTTCTTGCTTCCTTATAAGGAAGTATAGTACTTCCCTGTTTCTACTAAATAAAAAAGAAGGGTTCTATTTTCACAATTAGAACCCTTCTCAAAACATCTAAACGATTCCTCTATACAAGATTATCAGATTTCACTTGATCTAAATCTCCTATAACAACATTCCCTTTATACATAACTACACGCTTCTCTGTTTGACGAGCCACTGCTTCCGCGGCGCATGTTGCATTCGTCAAGACAAAACTTGCCTCATCTCCTACATTTGGCCATAATCTCTTGCCTTCATCGTTTAGCGTAGCTTTCCCTCCTGTAATAAAACGAAGAGCTTTTCCTAAAGATTTTTCATCACTCCAACCAAATCGTTCTGCCAATCGATTTGCCTTTTGAAGCATATCACCTGTGCCAAACGGAGACCAATGATCTGTAATACTATCATTTCCTAATGAAACTTTAACTCCTTTTCGATCTAGTAACGGAATTGGGATTACTTGTTTACCGATTGGAACGGTTGAAGTGATATCAATCTTTAATGCTGCTAGTCTTTCTGCCACTTCTTCAGCTTCTTTATTAGTAACACCACCAAGTCCAAGCGCATGACTAATTGTTACACGACCTTGCCATCCTGCTTCCTCTGTTAGACTTGCCAATCTCTTCATTGTAAACGTTCCAAGGTTATTTGCATCATGCAAATGAATATCAACATCCGCGTTAAATTCTACCGCAATGTCCATAATCGTATGTAATGATTTTTCAATATCATTATCTACTGTAGCTGGGTCCACTCCGCCAACTAATTGTGCGCCCATACGCATCGCATCTTTCACAAGTTGCATAGAATTACTTCGCAATAATCCATGTTGCGGAAATGCAACTATTCTACCAGACAACCGATCTTTATATGTTTCTAAAGCTGCTAACGTTGCCTCTAAATTACGAAGTCCAATAACCGGATCCACATTACAATGAGTTCTAATATTTGTTGCGCCATTTCGAAGCAATAACTCTAGCATATTTTCCGCCCTGTCTTGAGCAGTTGCTAATTGCTTTGGTAAAATCGTTTTTTCTTCATTAAAACGTGTAAAAATATTTTTTGCTGGCATACAAGCTTTCCAAGGCCCACTATAATATGTTTTATCAATATGAATATGCATCTCTTCAAAAGCTGGTAAAACTAATAAACGATTAGCATCAAAAGTTAACGTCCCTTCCTCTTGGGCGATTCCCGATATAATTCTTTTAATTCGCCCATCTTCAATAAGAAGACTGCATATCTCAGTTTCCGTTTGTGAAATTTTCGCTTCTTCATATGTATAACCTGTTTCAAGCTTTACATTAGTCAACCAATATAATGTCATTACCATTTCCCCACCTTATATTAGAAAATACGTCACACCCTCATTTTCATTTTAATACCAACTGAAAATTAAGACAATTAATCCACTGTATTGTCCTTTCACAAAAAAATGTAATATAACCTAATGGTCTTCTCATAAAGTGAAACTATAATCAGTGGGGGGTTCATCCTCCACTGATTATTAGCCTTCACCAATCGGGCGTTTACGGGCAGTTGATCTCCCACCTAACTTCTTTGCTTCAGCCGAATTTTGAGGTGGGAGTTTTACTGCCCACAAATAGCGGGATAAATTTCCATATAGAATAAAAGTACACTGTATCACTCATACATAACAGCGGTGATATAAAAAGGAGAGGATCATAATATGTCGAAGAGGTTATATAAATCCGAAACTGATAAAATGTTATTTGGTATATGCGGTGGTTTAGGAGAATATTTTGATATTAGCTCTACTCTCATTCGTATTATTTGGGTCATTGCTATTCTATGTTTTGGAACGGGATTTTTAGTTTATTTTATTTGTTTATTACTTATGCCACGCGCGTACTAACTGGTATCATTCCATATACGTAAGAAGAGCATATAAAAAATCACCTATAGAATTCTTTTCTATAGGTGATTTTTTCATGAAGAATATTTCATCGTTAAATGTAATACCGCCACTTCATCCTCTTCATTTTTATAACTATGTTTCTTATTCGCTTCAAACTGAATGGAGTCAAACTCATTTAGCACATATACGTCATTCTCAACTTGAATAGAAACTTTCCCTTTCATTACTGTTACAAGCTCAATTGCTCCTTCATGATGAGCTTCCGGTTCATATATACTATTCGCTCTTAAACAAGCACGGTGCATTTCCATCCCTGTTTCTTTCGTGTAACGGAACATCGTTTCTAAATGCCATGCTTGTCCTACATCTACTGCAAATCCTTCTCCGCAGCGCGCAACAGCTACAGGTTCTCCAACAACCATTAATCTCGATAAAGGAATCGATAACCCTTTCGTTATTTTCCAAATGACAGCTAACGTTGGATTCGTTTCACCTCTCTCAATTTTCCCTAATGTTAATTTACTAACCCCTGTTTTTTGGGCTAAATCTTCTAAACTTAATTTTTGTTCATTTCGAATTTGTCTTAATAACTGACCTACTTGCTGGATCACTTCTTTTGTTTGCATGTCCTCATTTTCTTTCATCTATAAAACCACCTTAAAATATAAAATAGTTTACTTTTATTCACTTTAAGTATATTATACTATACATAAATACTCAATTTCGAAAGGAGTGCCATACTTCATGCGCGCAATACTACTAGGTCTTTTATCATCGGCCTTTTTTTCTGCAACCTTTATTATTAACAGAGCAATGAATGTATCTGGAACAAGCTGGGCTTGGACTGCTTCCTTCCGTTTTCTATTTGCTCTCCCTATTTTATTCCTTATCGTTTTATTTCGCAAAAACTTAGGAGCTTTATGGGAAGAATTAAAAAAACATCCATTTGTATGGATCGGGTGGGGCTCTGTCGCTGGCATCGGCTTCTATTCTTTATTAAGTTTCGCAGCTGTTTTTTCTCCAGCTTGGCTCGTTGCTGGAACTTGGCAAGTTACGATATTAGCAGGTTTACTTTTATCGCCATTATTCTTCATTAAAATAGAAACAAAATCAGGTACAAAACTTGTACGTGGAAAAATCCCACTGCGCAGTTTATACGTCGCTTTATTTATTTTACTTGGTGTACTTTGTATGCAAGCTACTGAAGCAGGGCATATTACAATGACTCAATTCATTTCTGGTTTTTTACCTGTCGTTTTAGCAGCTTTCTTATATCCCTTCGGTAACCGAAAAATGATGGAACTTGTTGGCGGGCGTCTTGATACATTCCAACGTGTATTAGGAATGGCAATCGGAAGTCTCCCTATTACAATTCTACTTGCTATATACGGATTTTCCACTACCGGTATTCCATCATCAAATCAAATGATGCAAGGATTTTTGTTAGCATTATGTTCCGGAGTTATTGCGACGATGACATTTTTCTTTGCTACTGACTTAGCAAAAAACAATCTTGCTTTACTTGGAGCTGTTGAAGCAACACAAGCTGGAACGATGGTCTTCACTGTGCTTGGTGAGATTATTTTCTTAAATGGTTCATTCCCTAGCGGTCTGTCACTGATTGGGATGATTATTATCATGCTAGGAATGGTCGTAAATAGTGTTTTAAACCGTTCTGTTCCAGTCATTAAACAAAAAAAATCAGCATAAAAATGGATATGGTTCTTCTTTATAGAACCATATCCATTTTTATTGTCTCCCTATTTCGCCTTATCAGAATAGTATTTCATTAGCTATTTATACTAAAACCTATGTTATAATACGTTTCATGCGCATTAATAGGAGGTAAATTATGTTAAAAAAAGCAATTGCTGAATTTATTGGTACATTTGTACTTGTATTATTCGGAACTGGAGTAGCTGTCATTGGTGGCGGAATTGAAGGAATTGGAACGTTAGGTATCGCTATGGCTTTCGGATTATCTATCGTGGCTATGGCATATAGTATTGGAACAATTTCTGGGTGTCATATTAATCCAGCAGTATCAATCGCTATGTTCATCAATAAAAGAATGAACGCTATGGAACTTAGCTATTATTTATTAGCCCAAATTTTAGGTGGTTTATTAGGAACTGCAACGTTAGTAACAATTTTACGATCTGCTAAATTACCTTTAGATAATTTAGGACAAAATAGTTTTGGAACTCTTGGTTTATCTGGAGCATTTTTAGTTGAATTCATTTTAACTTTCGTATTTGTTTTAGTTATCGTTGCTGTAACAGGTAAAAAGGGAAGTTCTTCTTTAGCTGGACTAGTAATTGGTTTCACATTAGTATTAATTCACTTATTAGGTATTCCGTTAACTGGAACATCTGTTAACCCAGCTCGTAGTATCGCACCAGCTCTATTCGCTGGCGGAGAAGCAATTTCTCAACTATGGGTGTTCATCGTTGCCCCAATTTTTGGTGGTATCGTAGCAGCTGTTGTAGGAAAGTTTATTTTAAATACTGAAAAATAGAATTTTCAATATTTCCGAATAAAAAAATGCGAGCCCTCATCATGAGGAAGCTCGCTTTTTTTTATTCTTTAATTTTCGACTTTAAATTTGTAACTAATTGCTGCACCGTTACATTTGCAAGTACGTTTTCCATCGCTTCTTGCGATTGTATTAAAACAATCTCTAATACCGATTGAATATTAGCTCCTACTGGACATTCAATGTTGGGATTTTCATGGAAAGAAAATAGATGTCCTTCTTCTACAACTTCCACAGCTTTATATACATCAAGTAATGTAATTTCATCTAAATCACGAGCAAGTGTCGTACCACCTTTACCAGCTTGTACATCAACAAGTCCTGCTCTCTTCAACATTCCTGTAATGCGACGAATCACAACTGGATTTGTATTCACACTACCAGCAATCCATTCAGAGGTACAGCGAGAGTTTCGATCTATTGCAAGTAACGTTAACATATGAACACCTACTGTAAAACGACTACTAATTCCCATCTGCACACCCTCCTTTTTATTCATTCTATTAAAAGACAACTCTTATTATTATATACTATTTTTAATTTATACATAAAGTGAAACTTTAATCAGTGGGGGTTTTGTTCATCCCCCACTGATTATTAGTTGAACCAATCGGGCGTTTACGGGCAGTTGATCTCCCATCTAACTTCTTTGCTCCAGCTGAATTTTGAGATGGGAGTTTTACTGCCCGTTAATGCGGGGTAAAGAAAAAGCATGATTCCATTAGAAAATCATGCTTTTCTCCCATTATTGACGCTTTATAAATTTCGCCAAATCTTTAAACTTCACTTTATCAGAGTAATTCATTACACCATTTACATAGATACGGCTTGTAATAGCATTTAATATACCAATCGTCGCCAATAAAACTACTAATGTTATCGTAATCTCTAACATACCAGCTTCACCAGCTACAATCCGCGAGAAGGTAACCATCGGTGTGAAAAACGGAACATACGAACTTACAACAACAATAGTACTATTCGGATCACTTAATGATTTAATACTAATGAAGAATGCAGCCATGATCAAAATCATTACTGGGAAAGATACAGCTTGTAAATCCTCTGTCTTAGACACAACAGCTCCAGCCGCAGCGTACATCATCGCATAAAGTAAATACCCCGTAATGAAATAAACAAGGAACATACTTATAACCTTTGCATCTAATTTTGTAAAGTCAATGGGAACACCAAATAATGAAGCACTTTCTAAATCGACCCAACCTAACAAATAAGGAATAAGATAACCACAAGCCAATATTACAAGTTGCAATAACGCCGTTGAAACAACCGCTAAGATTTTCGCATACATCATCGTAAGAGGCTTTACTTTCGGAAGCATTACTTCCATTACACGTGACGCCTTTTCAGATGCAATATTCATTGCGATTGTATTTCCGAAAGCTACAATAAACATATACAAAGCAAATGTAAAGAAATATGCAATTCCGAAAGAAGATGTACGATCTTTTATCGCTTCTTGCTTCACTTGAATTTCTGCTTGTAATTGCTGCGCAATTTCTGGTGAAACATTATTTTTTGCAATCGTCACCTTCGTATATTGTTGTTTTAAATAACCCGCCATAATCGCAGAAGTCGCTTGGCTTGGAAATCCATTATACATATATGTAACTGCTGGAGTCCCATCCTTTTCCGTCACATGGAATAGACCATCTAAATCTCCCTCTTCTACTTGCTTATGTAGTTTATCAAAATCATCTTTTGAACCGACCGTTATTTTTGCTGATGGCAATAGCTTATTTAGCTCTTCTTTTTGTACTTTGTATGTGGAACTCTCTACTACAACTGCAATTTTATCTTTATCCTTATTTTTATCATCGCCTGAAGTAAAATGATTAAATGCAAAAATCCCAAACACAACCAAAAATAAAATCGCACTCGTAATTAATGATTTTTTAGATAAAAATGCTTCTTTAAAATAAAATGAAAATACATGAGAAAATTTACGCATCTTTATTTCGCCCTCTCTACAAAGATTTCGTTTAACGTCGGCTCTAACATTTTAAATTGTCGTAAACCAACACCTTGTTCTTGCAACTGTTGCAAAATCTTTAGAGCTTCTGCATCGCCTTGTACTTTTACATAAAGAAGGCCTTGTTGTTTTTCATACGGAACGTGTATAGCTTCTAATCCCTTTTCATTCTCTACTGTATCTTCAATCGTTAAATTACGAAAACCGTATTCTTTCTTAATATCACTTAACTGTCCTTCTACAACCGCTTCGCCTTTTTTCAAAATACATACATGTTGGCAAAAAGCCTCTACTTGCTCCATACGGTGACTTGATAAAATAATTGTCTTTCCGTCCTGTACTTGTTCTCCAATAATACTAGCTAGCATTCCCGCATTAACTGGATCAAGTCCGCTAAATGGTTCATCTAAAATAAGAAGTTCTGGATCATGAAGAAGAGCAGCAATCAATTGAATTTTTTGCTGATTCCCTTTCGAAAGTTCTCCCGCCGTTTTAAATTTATATTCTGGAATTGCTAAGCGTTCTAACCAGTGATCAATTGCAAGATCCACTTCTTTTTTCGTCATTCCTTCTAATCTGCCAAAATATCGCAACTGATCTATTACTCTACTTTTTGTATATAATCCTCTTTCTTCTGGTAAATATCCAATTGTTACCCCGCTATCACCAAATGATTTTCCATCCCACGTAATAGAACCTTCATTTGGCGTTAATAAACCTAGTAACATTTTAATTGTCGTTGTTTTCCCTGCACCATTTCGGCCAAGTAACCCTAACACTTCACCTTTCGGTAACGAGATTTGCAAACCATTAACTGCTTTAGATTCTCCGAATATTTTTGTTAAGTTTTGAATTTGTAAACTCAATGTATAAAGCCTCCCCTTTAGTATCATTCGTACCCTCTGTTAAAGCCTATGATTGTTCAGAATGAAATATAGTACTATATTTCATTCTCTTATATGTATCACTACATCTAACCCATCATTTGTTTCATTTAGTTAAAATTGTAAATAAAAATCCTGTTTTTGTCAATTATAATTGTCATTACGACAATAAAACTTGTCAAAATAATTATTATTATTTAACCCATCTTTCTAATATAGGACAAACTACTACATATACAAAAGACAATATGCAAATGTTCATAAAAAAAAATATAAAAAGCATTATATTTTAATATATAATATTAAATGATTTACTAACATCAAGGAGGATACATATGAAGATGAAGAGGGGTATTACCACTTTATTATCTGTAGCCGTTCTTTCCACATCGCTTGTAGCATGTTCAGGAACAGCTGAGAAAACAGTGGCGAAAGAAGAAAAAGTAAAATTAACAGACCAGCAATTGATGGCTGATTTATGGTATCAAACAGCTGGTGAAACGAAAGCACTATACTACCAAGGATATAATATTGGTCAATTGAAGCTTGATGCAGCTCTTGCAAAAGGCACAAACAAAAAACCTGCTATCGTACTTGATTTAGATGAAACTGTTTTAGATAACAGTCCTCATCAAGCAATGAGCGTAAAAACAGGAAAAGGCTATCCTTATAAATGGGACGATTGGATTAGTAAAGCTGAAGCTGAAGCTCTTCCAGGCGCGATTGATTTCTTAAAATATACAGAGTCTAAAGGTGTAGATATTTACTACATCTCAAATCGCAAAACGAATCAACTAGATGCAACTATTAAAAACCTTGAGCGCGTAGGGGCTCCTCAAGCAACGAAAGAGCATATCTTATTACAAGATCCGAAAGAAAAAGGGAAAGAAAAACGTCGTGAACTTGTTTCTCAAACACATGACATCGTCCTATTCTTCGGTGACAACTTATCTGATTTCACTGGTTTTGATGGAAAATCTGTAAAAGATCGCAATGAAACAGTGGCAGAATCAAAAGCACAATTTGGTGAAAAATTCATCATTTTCCCTAACCCAATGTACGGTGACTGGGAAGGCGCTTTATACGATTATAATTTCAAAAAATCAGATGCAGAAAAAGACAAAATTCGTCATGAAAACTTAAAATCATTTGATGCAAAATAACAAAGAGGATGGCTTGCGCCATCCTCTTTTATTGCATATTTCTTGTTAAAGGCAAGATAAACACTTCAACACGTCTATTTTTCGCTTTTCCTTCTGGCGTATCATTTGGTGCAATTGAGCGGTATTCTCCATAACCAACTGCACTAAATTTTTCTGGTTGCAATTCTTTATTTTGGAGTAACACCTGCATGAAATTAACTGCACGCTGTGTACTTAACTCCCAGTTTGATGCAAACTGAGCATTTGCGATAGGAACCGTATCTGTATGACCCGACACTGTAATTTCACGAGGTGATGCTGAAACAAGTAGGTTAGACATCTCTTTTGCAATCCCTAACGATTCCAACTTCACATCTGCTTTCCCTGAATCAAATAGTACATTTTCTAATATCGTTAACATTAATCCTTTTTCAGTTAACTTAGTTTGAAAAGAAGAGGATAATTGTTTCTCATTAATATATTGATCAATCTTTTTTTGTAATGCTTTCAACTCATCCATTTCTTTTTTTTCTTTAGCTCTATCTTCCGCTTGTTTTTTTGCTTGTTCTGCCTCAAGGCTATTTGCTGATAATTCTTTTTCCTCATTTGGTTTTTGATCGCTTAAAAATTCTTTATTTCCTGTTCCACCGGCTAACTCACTTCGAAAAGCAACTGCCATCTGTTTAAACTTCGCAGCATCTATACTACTCATTGCGAATAATACGATGAACAATGCAAATAACAACGTTAACATATCAGAATATGGAATTAACCAAGTTTCATCGATATGCTCATCATGTTTTTTCTTTTTACCTCTTCTATTTTTCTTACTCCGCATTTTTTTCTGCTCCTTTTTCTAGCTTTTTACGCTCAGTTGCAGAAAGTGCACCTAAAATACGGTTCTTCATAATAAACGGATATGTACCTTCTTGTAACATTAATAAACAATCAATAATTAAACGTTTCTTCTCTAATTCAGCAGCAGACTTTTGCTTCAATTTGTTTGCAAATGGATGCCATAATACGTAACCTGAAAAAATACCGAAAATCGTTGCAATAAACGCACCTGAAATAGCATGCCCTAGCTTTTCAATATCAGTTAAATTTCCAAGTGCAGCTACAAGACCAATAACAGCACCTAAAACCCCTAGTGTAGGTGCATATGTACCAGCTTGCGAAAAAATAGCAGCCCCTTTTGCATGTCTCTCTTCAATCGCTTCTAATTCGGCTTCTAAAATTTGTTCTAAATCCTCTGCAGATACACCATCAATAACAAATTTCATACCACGCAAAAGAAATTCATCTTCAATTTCATCTAATTGTTGCTCTAAAGACAAAATACCGTATTTTCTACTCTCAGATGTCCAATGAACAAATAATTCTAGCAATTGTTCATAACTTAAATCTTTTTTATTTGAACCAAAAAGAACTTTAAATAATTTTGGAACTCTTTTTAGTTGATTCATCGGAAATGCAATACACACTGCAGCAAATGTACCGACGAAAATAATTAGTGCTGCCGCAGGGTTTAGTAAGGCTGTTATGTCAGCACCCTTGACGACCATTCCTACTACTACTGCCAACACTCCTAAAATGATTCCAATAATTGTTGCAAAATCCATTCCCATTCACTCCTAGTCTATACAAGAAGTCCTTTATCCTTAATAATCGCTACATCTTCTTATATACATATATTACATAAAAAATGAACTTCATGAAAGATAATAAATGAATTATATGAAAAAACACTACATTTTCTGACATTTTCTTTGCGTTTCTATTACGTTATGACTCTTATATTTCTTTTTCAATAAACTAGACTTATAATAAAAACGATACATATTTTATTAAGAAAGGACAGTGATTACAAGGTATCATGAAAAAGATAATAATTATTTCTGTCACTACTATTGTAATCGGTATCACATCTTTCGCTTACTTTGGTTCTAAATCACCACTGCAAAATGAGGCGAAAGCTGTCGAAAGTCAAAAACATAGTAACCATCCAAAAGAAGAGATTCCTGCTTTCCCAAAAGCTGATCATAATGCAAAGAAACTAGATGATAATTTTTCCGTTGTAACAAACCCAGATTCTGCTCTTGTGTTAGTCAATAAACATCGTAAATTACCAGATGGGTACATTCCAGAAGATTTAACGAAACCGAACGTACCATTTACTAGTCCAAAAGATAAAGAGAAAACATTACTTCGCAAAGATGCTGCAGACGCTCTTGAAAAAATGTTCCAAGCAGCGAAAAAAGAAAGTTTAGAACTTACAGCAGTTTCAGGTTACCGTTCTTACAAACGCCAACAGTCATTACATAATACATATATTAAACGCCAAGGAAAAGCTGAGGCTGATTCGGTAAGTGCAATTCCTGGAACAAGTGAGCATCAAACTGGTCTAGCAATGGATATTAGCTCAAAATCCGCCAAATTCCAATTAGAACCAATTTTCGGAGAGACAGCAGAAGGAAAATGGGTTGCAGAACATGCCCATGAGTTCGGATTTGTCATTCATTATTTAGAGGATAAAACAGAGACAACAGAATATTCATATGAACCGTGGCACTTACGCTACGTTGGCAATCCATATGCCGCATACATATATAAGCACCACCTAACATTAGAAGAGGCAACGAAGGACAAAAAATAAGAGAGCGAATCGCTCTCTTATTTTTCTTTTATTCTATTATTGTAATAATTCCTTCCATTCCTCAGGCCACGGTTCGCCTCTTCCAGTTTTTTTCGATGCTTGGACCATCATACCGCGTCCAACTAAACAAACTTCTCCTTCTGCATTTTTGACCATATAGTGTAAATCTAAAGAGGAATTCCCAACCGCTCCCGCCTTTACATATACTTTCAACTGCTCATCAAAATAAATTTGTTTAATAAAATTGCATTGTAGATCTGCGACGACTATCATCGTTTCTGATGATTCATGTGTCCATTCTTGCATAAATCCGAGTTCTTTAAACAATGCGATACGCGCTTCTTCAAAATATGTAAAAGCAACGACATTATTTACATGTCCAAACATATCTACTTCACCAAAACGAACTTTGACAGGATTATAAAATGAAAAACCACTTTCCCATTGCTCAAAGTCTTCAATATAAGAAATTCTCTTCATCGTTCCCTCTCCTTTTCGCCCTTAAAATAAAGTGAAACTTTAATCAGTGGGGGTTTTGTTCATCCCCCAATGATTATTAGTTGAATCAATCGGGCGTTTACGGGCAGTTGATCTCCCACCTAGCTTCTTTGCTCCACCTGAATTTTGAGGTGGGAGTTTTACTGCCCGTTAATGCGGGATAAACAGAATAAACAGAAATATAAAGTTATAAATATTGCCTCTTCAACATGAAGAGGCAATATTTATTAATAGTTATTGTCGCTACCAAAGAAATCTTTGAACGATTGAATTGTTGTATCACGGTTTAATGCTGCAATTGAAGTTGTTAATGGAATACCTTTCGGACATGATTGCACACAGTTTTGAGAGTTACCACAGTTTGCAAGTCCTCCATCACCCATAATTGCACGTAAGCGATCTGCTTTATGCATTTCACCAGTTGGATGCGAGTTAAATAAACGCGCTTGTGAAAGCGGTGCTGGTCCAATAAAGTCAGACTTACTGTTTACGTTCGGACATGACTCTAAGCAAACACCACATGTCATACATTTCGAAAGTTCATATGCCCATTGACGCTTTTTCTCTGGCATTCTTGGACCTGGCCCTAGGTCGTACGTACCGTCGATTGGAATCCAAGCTTTAACACGTTTTAACGCGTTAAACATACGGCTACGGTCAACTTGTAAATCACGTACAATCGGGAATGTCTTCATCGGCTTTAAGCGAATTGGTTGCTCTAACTGGTCAATAAGGGCTGTACATGATTGACGTGGTTTTCCGTTAATCACCATCGAACATGCTCCACATACTTCCTCTAAGCAGTTCATATCCCATGCGATCGGAGTTGTTTGGTTCCCTTTTGAGTCGACAGGATTACGGCGAATTTCCATAAGCGCCGAAATAATATTCATATTAGGACGATATGGAATTTCAAACTCTTGGTCAAACTCTTGTGCATCTGGGCCATCTTGTCTCGTAATGATGAGGCGGATTGTTTTCTCAGACATGTTGTTTATCCCCCTTCTCTTCACCCTTAGCAGCTACATCATGTTTTGAGGAATAGTCACGTTTACGTGGTTTAATTAATGAAACATCCACTTCTTCGTAATGGAATGCTGGTGCCTTTCCTTCTCCCTCAAATTTCGCCATCGTAGTTTTTAAGAAGTTTGCATCATCACGATTTGGGAATTCTGGTTTGTAATGCGCTCCGCGGCTTTCATTACGGTTATATGCGCCAATTGTAATAACACGTGCTAACTCGAACATATTTGCAAGTTGGCGTGTAAATGAAGCACCCTGGTTACTCCATCTTGCTGTATCGTTAATGTTAATGCGTTTGTAACGCGCCATTAACTCTTCAATTTTCGCATCAGTTTCTAGTAACTTTTTATTTTCACGAACTACTGTAACGTTATCTGTCATCCATTCTCCAAGCTCTTTATGAAGAACATATGCATTTTCGTTACCATCAAGCATTAAAATATTGTTAAATTTCTCTGTTTCGATTAATTCATTTTGCTCATATACAGTAGATGAAACAGCATCAGATGATTTAGAAAGACCTTTCATATACTCAATTGCGTTCGGTCCTGCTACCATACCACCGTAAATTGCTGATAATAATGAGTTCGCACCAAGGCGGTTACCACCGTGCATAGAATAATCACACTCACCTGCTGCAAATAAACCTGGAATGCTTGTCATTTGCTTATAATCAACCCATAATCCGCCCATTGAATAGTGAACTGCTGGGAAGATTTTCATTGGTAGTTTACGAGGATCATCACCTGTAAATTTCTCATAGATTTCAATAATTCCACCAAGTTTAATATCTAGTTCTTTCGGATCTTTATGAGAAAGATCTAAGTACACCATGTTTTCACCGTTAATACCTAGTTTTTGCTCTACGCAAACATCAAAGATTTCACGCGTTGCAATATCACGAGGTACAAGGTTTCCGTAAGCTGGATATTTTTCTTCTAAGAAGTACCATGGCTTACCATCTTTATACGTCCAAACACGTCCACCTTCACCACGTGCAGATTCACTCATAAGACGTAACTTATCGTCTCCAGGAATTGCCGTTGGATGAATTTGAATGAACTCACCGTTCGCATAATATGCACCTTGTTGATATACAGCAGACGCTGCTGTACCTGTATTAATAATAGAGTTTGTTGATTTTCCAAAGATGATACCAGGGCCCCCTGTTGCCATAATCACGGCATCAGCTTGGAAACTTTTTATCTCCATAGTTTGTAAGTCTTGCGCGACGATTCCTCGGCACACACCTTCATCATCTACAACAGCTCGTAAGAAATCCCAACCTTCATATTTCGTTACAAGTCCTGCTACTTCATGACGACGTACTTGCTCATCTAATGCATATAGTAATTGTTGACCAGTTGTTGCGCCAGCAAATGCTGTACGGTGATGTTGTGTTCCACCGAAACGACGGAAATCCAGAAGTCCTTCTTCCGTACGGTTGAACATAACACCCATGCGGTCCATTAAATGAATAATACCAGGTGCTGCATCACACATCGCTTTAACTGGTGGTTGGTTCGCTAAGAAGTCCCCACCATAAATTGTATCGTCAAAGTGGATCCATGGAGAATCCCCTTCACCTTTTGTATTTACGGCACCGTTAATTCCACCTTGGGCACATACAGAATGTGAACGTTTTACTGGTACTAAAGAAAATAGTTCAACATTTACTCCTGCTTCTGCCGCTTTAATCGTTGCCATTAAGCCGGCCAAGCCACCGCCGACTACTATAAGTTTCCCTTTCATGCTCTCCCACTCCTTACTGGTTTGCTAGCTGTGGATCGATGAACGCTAATAATGCACTCACACCTACATAAGATAGACCTAAGAAAATAGCTAATGTTACATAAGTAGAGATTCTTTGTGAACGTGGAGATACTGTAATTCCCCAGCTTATGCAGAATGTCCATAGTCCATTTGCAAAGTGGAAAATTGTTGAAACAACACCAACTAAATAGAAACCAAACATAAATGGGTTGTTTAAAATATCTGCCATCATATCATAGTTTACCTCTTTACCTAACAATGCTTGAATACGAGTTTCCCAGACGTGCCAAGAAATGAAGATCAGCGTAACGATACCTGAAATTCGTTGGAAGACGAACATCCAGTTACGGAAATAGCCGTAAGATACCGCATTGTTCTTAGCTGTAAATGCAATATATAAGCCATATATAGCATGGTACAGTATAGGTAAAAAGATGATGAAAATTTCTAGCGCATACCGGAATGGAAGGAGCTCCATAAAGCCTGCAGCTTTGTTAAAAGCCTCTGCTCCTCTTGTTGCAAAGTTGTTTACAATTAAATGTTGCGTCAAAAAGACACCAACCGGGATGACCCCCATTAATGAGTGCCACTTACGAAACGTATACTCGCGGCCTTTCATGTCCCCATTACCCCCTTGAATGTTTGACTGCTGTTTTCAGATTAATTTACAACAATAATGTTTTTTCACTATTGGCATAAGAAAAACTGAAAAAATTATTCAAAATATTTCAGCATAATTTGATTCCAAGTTCATTTTACCCCTATTTTTGTCGAAGCGTCAAGAAAACGTATACATAATTTGCATATAATTTGCCAATTCTTTTTTTTTCTTATATATTCAGATTTACCCAAAGAAAAATCTGTTTTTATAAATGAAAAATGTTATATAATAATCCCTATAGAAAGAGGGGAATATTGTGAGCAAAAATACAATCGATATAACATCTTTAGAAGATGTTTCATTGAACGCCTTCGCTTATGAATTGCTACGTGAAGAATTACTACCTGATTTAATTGGTAACGATTTAGATGGTATTTTATACTGGGCCGGTAGAAACCTTGGGAGAAAATATCCGCTAGAAACAATTGAAGAAGTCATTCAGTTTTTTGAAAAAGCTGGTTGGGGCACTTTAAGCATCATTGAACATAAACGTCGTGAAATGCAGTTTCAACTTAAAGGTACACTTATTACTGAGCGTCAAAAACAAAAAAGACATTCATCTTATCAATTAGAAGCTGGATTTATCGCCGAGCAAATTCAAAGACAAAGAAACGTCGTTGCAGAGTCCTATGAGGAACAGAAAAAACGTTCAGACTCTATTACATTTCTTGTTAAATGGGATATGAAAGATCTCATTGAAGTGTAGCATCTACTTACAGTCAACTAGACATATAAGTTTAGTTGACTTTTTTGTATATTCATTCAGGTGAGTTTATTTTAAATATTCAGAAATTATACCAAAAAACAGAAGACGTTGTAAACTACAACGTCTTCTTATCTGTTAAATAAGTATATATCATCTCTGCAACATTTTTCGGCATACCTGCTTCGACAAATTCAGCTATGGAAGCTTCTTTCATCTTTTTTAACGAGCCAAAATGTTTTAACAATACCTTTTTTCGTTTATCGCCGATTCCTGGAATATCATCCAATGCTGATTGAATGACCGATTTCCCGTGCAACTGGCGATGGAATGTAATTGCAAATCTATGCACTTCATCTTGAATGCGTTGTAATAAATAAAATTCTTGGCTATTCCTCTCAAGCATCACAGGTTCAGGCGGATCTCCAATGATTAAATGTGATGTTTTATGTTTGTCATCTTTTACAAGCCCTGCCATTGGAATATATAATCCGAGTTCATTCTCCAGAACATCACTTGTAGCGGCCAGATGGCCTTTTCCACCATCAATAATGATTAAATCTGGTAAAGGTAAATTTTCTTTAAGCGCCCTCGTATAACGGCGTCTTACAACTTCCCTCATAGACTCGTAATCATCAGGACCTTGAACCGTTTTAATTTTATATTTCCGATATTCTTTCTTCGCTGGTTTCCCATCGATAAAAGCAATCATTGCTGAAACAGGATTTGTTCCTTGAATATTCGAATTATCAAACGCTTCAATACGATATGGTGTTTCAATCCCTAGTTGCTTCCCGAGATTATCAACAGCTTTAATCGTCCGTTCTTCATCACGTTCAATTAAGTGAAATTTCTCTTCTAGTGCAATTTTTGCATTTTTATTTGCTAATTCCACAAGATCTTTTTTCTTCCCACGCTTCGGCTGTGTCGCTTCAACTTCTAAAAAGCGCTCTACTAATTCTGAATCTATACTTCCTGGAACAACAATTTCCTTCGGCTTGAAATGACTACTGTTTTCATAAAATTGACCGATAAAAGTTAAAAATCCCTCTTCTGGTTCATCATAAATCGGGAACATAGAAACATCACGTTCAATTAGCTTTCCTTTTCGAACGAAGAAAACTTGAACACACATCCACCCTTTATCAACTGCATATCCAAACACATCACGATCCACTAAATCACTCATAATCATCTTTTGCTTTTCCATAATTGCATCAATATGAGCAATTTGATCTCGCAACTCTTTCGCCCGTTCAAATTCTAGCTTTTCTGAAGCCTCATACATCTTCGTTTCTAATTCTGAACGAATTTCTTTATGCCCACCGTTTAAGAATTTAATAATTTCATCAACAATTTCTTTGTTTTGCTCATCCGTTACTTCTTTCACACAAGGTGCTAAACATTGACCCATATGATAATACAAGCAAACTTTATCTGGCATATTTGAACATTTACGAAGTGGATACATACGATCTAATAATTTCTTTGTTTCATGTGCCGATTGCGCATTTGGATAAGGCCCAAAGTACTTTCCTTTATCCTTTTTTACATTTCGCGTAATGAGTAAGCGCGGCTGTTTTTCAGCTGTAATTTTAATGAAAGGATATGTTTTATCATCTTTTAATTGAATATTATATTTTGGATCATATTTTTTTATTAAATTTAACTCTAAAATAAGAGCCTCCAAATTTGAGGAAGTCACAATATATTCAAAATCAACAATTTCTCCAACAAGCCGAAGTGTTTTCCCATCATGCGAACCAGTAAAGTACGAGCGCACACGATTTTTGAGTACCTTTGCTTTTCCGACATATATAACCGTTCCCTGCTTATCCTTCATTAAATAACAACCAGGTTGATCGGGCAAAATTGCTAACTTCTCTTTTAAATGCTCGTGCACTCGTCTCCCTCCATTTCTACATGCTTATCATTTTTATTTTCACATAAAAACATACTATGCCAAAACACCCAACATACGTTCTTTTATTGTAACGGAAAGGTTGTAAAAAAGAAAATAAAAAAAGCTACCAACTGGTAGCTTCTTTATTTTAGAAGTGTTTAGAAACTAATTCTACTAACGCTTCTTTCGGTTTATATCCTAACGCTTGATCAACCACTTTACCATCTTTTAATACGAAAAGAGCTGGAATGCTCATTACTTCGAATTGACGAGCAGTTTCTTGGTTTTCATCAACGTCAACTTTTACTACTTTTACTTTCTCGCCTAACTCTGAATCGATTTCCTCTAATACAGGAGCGATCATTTTACAAGGTCCGCACCAAGGCGCCCAGAAATCTAATAGTACAACACCTTCGCTAGTTTCAGCTGCGAAGCTTTGGTCATTTGCATTTATAATTGCCATTTTATTTCCTCCTTCAAGTATATTCTACCAAGAGTATATCATTAACTTTTATACGTGGCGAATATTATGTATCGTTATGTATTGTAACAAAAAAATGTTCCTTTATACTATATAAAAATATGGATGAAATACTAAAAAGATGAGAGACAGGGGATCTCTCACCTTTTTCTATATATAGGGGTACTTCACTTGGAACTCAAGGGTACTCAAATCATGAATGTACTTTTAACTTTTTAAACTCTTCTGTTAAAAGAGGTAATACTTCAAACAGATCACCGACAATACCATAGTCAGCTACTTTGAAGATACTAGCTTCTGGATCTTTATTAATCGCAACAATTATTTTTGAATTAGACATACCAGCTAAATGCTGAATCGCACCAGAAATCCCGCATGCAATGTATAGGTCTGGTGTAACAACTTTACCTGTTTGACCAATTTGTAATGAATAATCACAGTACTCTGCATCACAAGCACCACGAGATGCTCCAACAGCGCCGCCTAGTACGTCAGCTAATTCTTTTAACGGTTTAAATCCTTCTTCACTCTTCACACCACGTCCACCAGCGATAATAACTTTCGCTTCAGAAAGATCAACACCTTCTGCCGTTTTACGGACAACGTCTTGAATGATTGTACGTAGATCTTTCACATCAACTGTAATAGAAGACGCTTCACCTGTGCGAGATTCATCTTTTTCAAGAGTTGCGATATTATTTGGGCGCACTGTCGCAAATAATATACCATCTGTTACAATCTTCTTCTCGAATGCTTTACCAGAGTAAATTGGACGAGTGAAGATAACATTTCCACCTTCAACTTCTAAAGCCGTCACGTCAGAAATTAAACCAGCTTCAAGCTTCGCTGCTAATTTTGGTGATAAATCTTTACCAAGTGCTGTATGTCCAAATACAATGCCTTCTGGATTTTCTTCAGCATATACAGCTAAAAATGCTTGTGCATAACCATCAGATGTATATGATTTTAATTTATCATTTTCAACTGTCACAACGCGATCTGCACCGTAATGAATCAATTCATTTGCAAAAGAGGCAACGCTGTCTCCAACTAGAAGACCTACCACTTCACCGCCTTCTGCAATTGTTTTTGCTGCTGCTACCGCTTCAAACGAAACGTTACGTAGCGATCCATCACGAACTTCACCCATTACTAATACTTTACGAGCCATAGATTTTCCCTCCTGCATATATAATTTCGTATTTTATTAGATTACTTTCGCTTCTGTATGGAGCAACGATACAAGTTCTTTTACTTGATCTTGCAGCTCGCCTTGTAACACTTTTCCTGCATCTTTCTTAGGAGGCAAATAGATTTCAATTGTTTTTGTTTTTGCTTCCACATCATCTTCTTCTAAATCTAAATCATCTAATTCTACTTCTTCTAGTGGCTTCTTCTTCGCTTTCATAATACCTGGAAGTGATGGATAACGCGGTTCATTTAAACCTTGTTGCGCTGTTACTAGAATAGGTAATGATGATTCAATTACTTCTGTATCCCCTTCAACATCACGCTCAATCTTCACATTTGTACCATCAATTTCAAGCTTCGTAATCGTCGTTACGTATGGGATATTTAACGCTTCAGCTAATCGTGGACCAACTTGTCCAGATGCACCGTCAATCGCAACGTTCCCGCCTAAAATTAAATCTATTTCTTTATCTTTTAAATATTCAGCAAGTACTTTTGCTGTTGTAAATTGGTCACCATTCTCAACATCATCTTCAATGTTAATTAGTACCGCTTTATCGCAGCCCATCGCCAATGCTGTGCGAAGTTCTTTTTCACTATCCTCGCCACCAACTGTTATAACAGTAACTTCTCCACCTTGTGCATCTCTTACTTGAATTGCTTCTTCAATCGCATATTCATCGTAAGGGTTGATGATGAATTCCGCTTCGCCATCGTAAATTGCACCGTTTTTAATTACGATTTTTTCTTCTGTATCAAATGTTCGTTTCATGAGTACGTAGATGTTCATTTCATTTACCCCCTTATTTTTCAGAAAGATTCTATCAATTTTAAAATTCTGTTAATTTGCATTAAAAAAATAATTGGATTACCTACCACTAAATGAAGGCTTACGTTTTTCTAAAAACGCTGCTACGCCTTCTCTTCCATCTTCACTCGTAAATACTTCACCAAAAATCTGTGATTCACGCTGTACACCTTCATAATAATGAGACGATTTTGTCGTTTGTAATAACTCTAGCACAGCACGAGTTGTTGCTGGGCTTTTTCCAGCAATCTGTTTTGCAATTTTAAGCGTATCTTCTAAAATGGATTCTTCAGAAAACACTCCGTTAACAAGTCCCCATTGTAATGCTTCTGCGCCAGTAATTGGTGTACTTGTTAACATCATTTCACAAGCTTTCGCTTTACCAACATAACGTGGTAAGCGCTGTGTACCTGCAAAACCAGGAATTAATCCAAGTGTTAATTCAGGTAAACCAAGCTTTGTACTTTCAGTTACAAAGCGCATGTGGCAAGACATAGCAAACTCCAGGCCGCCGCCAAGTGCCGCTCCATGAATTGCCGCAATAACTGGTTTTGAACATTTTTCAACACGCTCAAACGTAACTTGTCCAAGCTGTGCTAACTCTGTTGCTTGCTTCGCTTCAGTAACAGATGTAAATTCTTTAATATCTGCCCCTGCTGAGAAGAAGCGTCCTTCACCATGTAGAACAACAACACGAATGTTATCATCCTTTTCCACTTGATCGATTAATTCAGTAACGTCATGCATAACTTGTGAAGACATCGCATTAGCTGGAGCATGGTTTAACGTCGCCACCGCGATATGATCTTCAACTTTTACAGATAGGAATTTCAACATGATCCCTCCCATTATTTACGATAACCACAAGCTGCAATAAGTAGCCCATGTACCGTTTTTGAAAGTGCGACCAGATCATACTTATGATCGCTCATTACCCAATTGGTCACAACTTCATCTACTGTTCCAAAGATCATTTGTCTTGCCACGCGAACGTTTAAATCCGCCTGAAATTCACCTTGCTTTATACCTGTCTCTAAAATCTCATCCATAACTTGTAAGTAGCCTTTTAATACTTCATTTATTTTAAGGCGCAAGTCTTGATTGGACTGCCTTAGCTCTAATTGCGTAACGATAGCAAGAGGATCATTCTGTGACAACAGCAAGAAGTGCGTTTCTACCAACATGAATAACTTCGCTACAGCGCTTTCAATTCCTGCTATTTTTTGACGAATTGTTTCAACAAATTCTCCCATCTTCTCTTGGAATAAGGATATTAATATATCTTCTTTATTTTTAAAATATAAATAAATCGTGCCATCAGCTACCCCAGCTTGCTTTGCAATTTTAGAAACTTGCGCTTGATGGTATCCATTCTCCGCAATCACAATGACTGCAGCATCAATAATCTGATTGTATTTCGGTCTATTTTTCTTCACTTTACTGTCCCCTTCAAGAAGATGACTGAATGAATAGTCATTCATATTCTTATAATACTGACTATTTAGAAAAGTGTCAATCCTATTTTTTCAAAAAGAAAGGGCCTTAGCCCGTTTGCTCATCCTCATTCTTTCTCTTCTCTTCATCTATTAGGACACGACGTAAAATTTTTCCGACTGTCGTCTTCGGCAACTCACTTCTAAACTCATATACCTTCGGAACTTTGTAAGCTGCTAAATATTTACGTGCAAACTGATCTAATTCTTCTTCAGAACACTCAGCGCCTTCTTTCAAAACAACAAACGCTTTTACAGTTTCCCCTCGATACGGATCAGGAACACCGATTGTTACCACTTCTTGCACCTTTTCGTGCTCATATAACACTTCTTCTACTTCACGAGGATATACGTTAAAGCCACTAGCAACGATCATATCTTTCTTACGATCTTTCACATAGAAAAAGCCATCCTCATCCATGCATCCTACATCACCTGTATGGAGCCAGCCATCTTGCAGTACAGCTGCCGTTTCTTCTGGCTTATTCCAATACCCTTTCATAATTTGTGGGCCCTTTACAACAATTTCACCAATTTCACCTGGAGGTAATGACTCTCCTGTTTCAAGTGACATGATGATTGCCTCTGTATCCGGCCACGGTACCCCAATACTTCCCGGCACACGCTTTTCCCACAAAAAATTCCCATGTGTAACTGGTGATGACTCCGTTAATCCATAACCCTCTACTAATTTACCACCTGTAACTCTCTCAAACTCCTCCTGCACTTCTACAGGAAGCGGTGCAGAACCACTAATACAAGCCTGAATTGAAGAAATATCATATTCTTTTAAAAGAGGACTATTTAATAGAGCAATATAAATGGTTGGTGCTCCTGGAAATAGTGTAACTTTATGTTTCTTAATTGCTTCAAAAACCATTTTCATATCAAACTTCGGAATAAGCACCATTTTATATCCTTGCATAATACTTAAATTCATTACAGCTGTCATCCCGTACACATGAAAAAACGGAAGAACACCAAGAATTACCTCTTCTCCTTCTTTACAATTATATAACCAATGCGCTCCCATTAAAGTGTTCGAAACGAGGTTTTTATGCGTTAACATAACCCCTTTTGGAAACCCTGTCGTTCCCCCTGTATACTGCAAAAGGGCTAAATCATTTTCAGGATCACATGGAACTTCAACATTAGTACTACTTTCCCTTTCTACCGATTTCCAAAGATGAATCGTTTCGCTTTCCGACACATTCACAACAAGATTTGCCTGCTTTTTTTGTACAAATGGATAAAGTAAATTTTTAGGAAATGGTAAAAAATCTGCAATACGGGTCACGATAATGTGCTCAAGCTTTGTTGCAGTTTGAACGTTAGTAACTCTCGGAAACACTAAATCCAGGCAAAGAATAACTTTTGCCCCTGAGTCATGAAGTTGGTACTCCAGCTCTCTTTCTGTATAAAGAGGATTCGTTTGTACGACAATCCCTCCCGCAAGCAAAGTACCATAATAACCAATTACAGATTGCGGACAATTCGGTAACATAATCGCAACTCTATCGCCTTTTTCAATACCAAGCCTTTGAAGGTAATTCGCAAATTTCTTTACCTTGTCATGGAAATCTGAAAATGTAACATCTTTACCTAAAAAGTGAAGCGCTTTCTTTTCTGGATAACGAGCAGCCATTTTCTCTAAATATCCATGAAGTGGCTGAATATCATAAGAAATTGTCCCTGGAATTTCATCTGGATAACTCTGCAGCCAAGGTTTTTCCACTCTCATTCCCCCTTCCAATACTTGTGAAAATAAATGAATGTTCATTCATGATAGTTGTTTTCATTATATTATAGTCATAACAGCGTTACAATCATAATATTCTGACTTTTTTATAACTATGCTTTACTTCCTTAACTTCTTATTATATGTAGAAACTCTCCTAATTTTAAAAGAATAAGAGAGTTCACGTTACTTAGCTTAATCTTATAATCGTTAAAACTGCACCAGGTGTAGTCGTTGATAACGTGGCAACAGCTAACAATCCAAATAACTGCAAACTAATTGCACTCCCCGCTGCAAGAGTCGTAATAATTGTTGCACTAAATGATGTCGTTGCTAATGCAGGGGAATTGATAGTTCCAGCAAGCGGTGCACCATTAATTGTAATTCGCGAACTAACTAATAATGAAGCCGTTATATTAATTGTATATGAAATATAATAATTCCCCGCATTTGCGGCCGTAAATACTGTGTTCCCCCCCGATACTGTAATTCCTGGACCGATATTTTGATTATTTGGAAGTGGGACATTTGTTCCACCAAGAAGCACTGATATTGCCGCTCCTGATGTATTATTCGCAAATGCATACGTCGCAGTTATACTTGTACCTGTTACTCCCGTCGCTCCTGTTTCACCCGTTGCTCCCGTTATTCCCGTTGCTCCTGTTGCTCCTGTTGCTCCTGTTGGGCCTGTTGGACCTGTTGGACCTGTCGCTCCTGTTGCTCCCGTTGCTCCTGTTGCTCCTGTTGCTCCCGTTGCTCCTGTTGCTCCCGTTGCTCCCGTTGCTCCCGTTGAACCTGTCGCTCCCGTTGGACCCGTTGCTCCCGTTATTCCCGTTGCTCCTGTTGCTCCCGTTGCTCCTGTTGCTCCTGTTGCTCCTGTTGCTCCTGTTGCTCCTGTTGCTCCTGTTGCTCCTGTTGGGCCTGTTGGACCTGTTGGACCTGTCGCTCCTGTTGCTCCCGTTGAACCTGTCGCTCCCGTTGCTCCCGTTGCTCCCATTATTCCCGTTGCTCCTGTTGCTCCCGTTGCTCCCGTTATTCCCGTTGCTCCCGTTGCTCCTGTTGCTCCCGTTGCTCCCGTTGCTCCCGTTGCTCCTGTTGCTCCCGTTGCTCCTGTTGCTCCTGTTGCTCCTGTTGCTCCTGTTGCTCCCGTTGCTCCCGTTATTCCCGTTGCTCCCGTTGCTCCTGTTGCTCCCGTTGCTCCTGTTGCTCCCGTTGCTCCTGTTGCTCCCGTTGAACCTGTCGCTCCCGTTGGACCCGTTGCTCCTGTTGCTCCTGTTGCTCCCGTTGCTCCCGTTGCTCCCGTTGCTCCCGTTGCTCCCGTTGCTCCCGTTGCTCCCGTTGCTCCCGTTGCTCCCGTTGCTCCCGTTGC